>SAQE01000017.1 GCA_004020545.1 Mesorhizobium sp.
CGCGCTCGCGAGCGGCTTCATAACCCGCAGCTACACCACCTGATGGGACACGACCCCGCCTTACTGCCTAGACAAGGCTGGGCGGGCAGTCGTGACGACGATGGGCTACACCTGGAAGGCCCTGGCTCCTTTTTTTGGAGCCAAGGAAGGAACCGAGATCACACTGGCCGACTGCCGCACCTATACCAAGGCGCGGCGGGACGCCGGCAAGAAGGACGGCTCGATCCACACAGAGTTGGGCCACCTTCGCTCGGTCCTGGTCTGGGCGCGCAAGCAGCGCCTGATTGCATTCGCCCCGGACATCGAGCGTCCCTCGAAGCCGGATCCAAAGGAAGGATATCTGACCAGAGACGAGGTCAAGAAACTGGTCGACGCGGCGAACTCGGCTCACATCAAGCTCGCCATCCAGTTGCTGATTGCCACGGGCGCCCGAGTCGGTGCTGCCCTGCAGCTCACCTGGGATCGCGTCGACTTCGATCGCCGGATGATCCAGCTGCGCAATCCATTCGACAAGGCACACCGCAAGGGCCGTGCCACGGTGCCGATCAACGACAGCCTGCTGGCCGCTCTCCACGAGGCCAAGCAAGGCGCCCTGACCCCCTATGTTCTGGAGTGGTCGGGCGACAAGATCCTGTCGATCAAGAAAGGCATCAAGACCGCGGGAACGAAGATCGGCAGGGCCGATGCTTCACCCCACATGCTGCGCCACTCGGCGGCCGTCTGGCTGGTCGAGGATGGCCACTCGATGGAGGCTGTCGCCCAGTTCTTGGGTCATTCCAACACCGCCATGACGTACCGGGTTTATGCTCGCTACAGCCCGGAATACCTGCGGAAATTGACCGCTTCGCTCGAAATTTAGGCCCGTTTCGGTTCAGTGAACCGGTAGACCACTTCGTAAAACAGGGAGATCGATGAAAAAGCATAAGAAAAGCAAGAGGTTAGTGGTGGGCGATGACGGACTCGAACCGCCGACATCTTCGGTGTAAACGAAGCGCTCTACCGACTGAGCTAATCGCCCGCTCCGGGCCGGACCTTTAAGCAGTTAGGGCTCTATTCGCAAGGCCCAATGAACAGCCGGCGTATCCGCTGCCAGGCGGATTTCCCCAACGCCGGCTCACTTGTCAAAAAACCTTCCGCTGATTGCTGTTATGCTCACATGCCGCGCTTGACACCCGCAAACGAACCCCTTATCCAGCGCCCCAACGACGAACACGCCTGACACGTGCTCGTCAGTGCGCGGGTGTAGCTCAGTCGGTTAGAGTGCCGGCCTGTCACGCCGGAGGTCGCGGGTTCGAGCCCCGTCACTCGCGCCATTTCCTCTCTGAAATCACTGTATTTATTGTCCTGCTGCTCCGGCAGAGAAAATCATTCGATTTCTCCAGCCGATACCATAGCAGCAGGACGAGCCAAGCGAACAACGTAGACCCTTGAAATGGCGGGCGTCGAGTTCATCCGTGAGAACGGCGCTTCCGGCGTGGGATTGAGAAAGGCTTGATCATCAAGCGCTTCCCGCCGGCCGCCCCTGAGAGGAGCCGCCGGCCCACGCCGGCGGCCATTCGTGAGGCGCGTATATTCGTCAGCCGTTCGGATAATAGCCGCCGTCGGCGCCGTCACCCATATAGGTGCCTTGGCCGGTGGCATTCTGAAGGCGCTGATCCAGCGCATTGATCTGCCCCAGCGCCGAACGGTCTCTGGAAGTCAGCACGGCATGCTGGATGGAATCGGCCTGCTGCATCAGGGCGCGTGCCTGGTCCTGCGTGATTTTGCCAGCCTCCCTGGCCTGACGGATACCCTGCCTCACGTTCAGCAACTGATCCAACGCCGCTCTCGCCTTTGGATCCGCCGGCACCGATGCCGTGGCCATGGTGTCGACCTCTGCCTTGTGGTGACGGTGCACCGCATAGGCGCTCGAAAGCGGTATGGCCGCGAAGATCGATGCGGCCACAATGATTTTCGGCGTGAAAGAGCGCATGATGCCTTCTCCCTATGATGGAGGAAGCGGTTCTACCGCTTCGCCGAAATGGGCCGTCTGGTCGCGTCGTGTCGCGATGCAGCCACTCACCGCCGGCGGTTCTCGGCCCGGGGACGAGATATAGAGGCCACCCCGGCGTTGAAACGGAGGTGGAACGCAAACGTTATCCGATGTGATCGAGCGTTGAATGGTGGCTGCACATATGCTGGCTACCCGTCTGTTTCGGGCGAATACCGGCGCCGCTCGTTAGGCCTGTGCTCCACGTTCCTTCGAACTGCCTCAAGAAAAGATGGCTGCCGGTGGGCCATAGCTGTCGTCGTCTTTTTCAGGATGCGCCCTTGCTTACCTTCCCCTTCTCCGAAGCGAACCCCATTCAATATCCTGGCCCTCCTCCGAAAAGTTCGGACGTGGTGATTGTCGGCGGCGGCATTATCGGCGTGACGACAGCTCTTTTTCTTGCGCGGCGGAACATCTCCGTGACGCTGGTGGAAAAGGGGCGGATCGCGGCCGAGCAGTCCTCCCGCAATTGGGGATGGATCCGCAAGCAGGGACGCGATGCGGACGAGCTGCCGATCGTGATCGAGGCATCCCGCCACTGGCGGCAACTCGCCGAGGAATGTGGCGAAGACATCGGTCTCAACCAGACAGGCGTGACTTATCTTGCCAGCTCGGACCGCCAAATGGCCGGCTTCGAAGAATTCATGAAGATCGCCGCCGCCCACCAGATCGATACCCGACTTCTGAACGCACGGGAAACCGCGGGTCTCATCAAGGGCATGTCACGCAGTTTCAAAGGCGCGATGACGACACCTTCCGACATGCGGGCCGAGCCTTGGGTGGCCGTGCCCGCGCTCGCCCGGCTTGCGGCCCGCAAAGGCGTCAAGATCGTGGAGAATTGCGCGGCACGAACCCTGGAAATCTCGGCCGGCAGGGTCAGCGGCGTGTGGACCGAGGCGGGTCACATCGAGACATCCAGCGTTCTGGTCGCGGGTGGTGCGTGGTCTTCCCTTTTCCTGAGAAGACATGGGGTCTCCATTCCCCAGCTCAGTGTAAGGTCGACCGCGGCTGCGACGGAGCCAATGCCTGAAGTCCATGCAGGCGCCGCGTCAGGAGAACATATCGCCTTCAGACGCAGACAGGATGGCGGATATACGCTCGCCCCGGGAGGCAGTCATTTGCTCCACCTGGGACCCGACGCATTCCGGCACGCGACGAAATACCTTCCCGCCCTCATGGCCAATCCTCTCGGGTCACGCTATTCGCCGGCCGCACCGGATGGCTACCCGGATGGCTGGTCGACGCCACGTCACTGGACGCCGGATTCTCAAAGTCCTTTCGAAAGAATGCGGGTGCTCAATCCGGCTCCGGAACGTTCCGGTCTCCGTTCGATCGAACGCAATTTCAGGCGCCTGTTCCCACAGCTCGAGTCGGTCCGCCTGAAGGCAAGCTGGGCAGGCATGATAGACGCAATGCCGGACGTCGTCCCCATAGTCGATCGCGTGCAGGCGATCGTCGGCCTTGTCGTCGCAACGGGCATGAGCGGTCACGGCTTCGGCATCGGGCCGGGAATCGGTCGGGTCGTCTCCGACATGATCCAGGGAAACGAGATCGGTCACGACCTCACCCGCTTTCGCCTGTCACGCTTTTCTGACGGAAGCGCCATTCGGTTGGGCCCTGCGCTCTAACGGATTCGCTTGTCGATCGCTCCCTGACCCGTTGCCCACATCACCGCAGGAGTCCACCTCAGCAGGAACCAATCGCCTATTGTGCCGTTCCCCCAGGGGCCGAAATCGGGAGATTGAGATGACTGTGAGATGTCGCGTTTCGATTGACGACGCCAGGGATGTGGACGAGCTCGCTTTCCAGGAACTGCCGCGGGTGGGTGAAAGCGTGTCCATGCCGGTCGAAGGATCGAATATGGACCTTCGCGTTCTGCGCGTCGTGCATATGCCCGGTAACGAGCAGGGCGCAGCGACGATGCTGGAACTGACCAGCAAGATTCTCTAGCGGCTGCTTCACTCGCCCAATATGACACCGGAGGAGACAATCTGGGCGGTTTGCTTGATGAGCTTCTCGCGCTTTACAAGCGTGGGCTTTTGATAAGGCTTCTTCATCTCACCGTTCCGCAACCGGGCTGCCTTGTGTTCGGTCAAGACAGTGAACGCGCTCGCATCGGTTGCGTTCCGGGCAGTGAGATCTCGCAGGCTTCAGTCGGAGCCGGTCTCAAGCCCTGGCCAGCAGCGCCTCGACCTCCCGCAGTGTCGGCATGGACGGCGCGGTCCCCGGCCGGGTCACCGAAATGCCGGCCACGGCGCAGGCAAAGCGCACTGCCTCCAGCGGCTCGACACCCTTGGCAAGTGCTGCCGCCAGGCCGCCATTGAAGGCGTCGCCCGCTCCCGTGGTTTCGACCACCGCGCCGGCATTGACGGCGCCGACATGTTCGGAACGATCCTTGCTGTGCAGCAGCGCGCCCTTTTCGCCGAGCGTCACGATGACGGTGCCGACGCCCTTCGCCAGCAGGCTGTCGGCGGCGCGGCGGGCATCCTCGATCGACGAAACCTTGATGCCGGTCAACCCTTCGGCCTCGGACTCATTGGGCGTGACATAGTCGCAGAGCGCGTAGATGCTGTCCGGCAAAGTGGCAGCAGGGGCCGGGTTGAGGATGGTCGTCACCCCTGCCCCGCGCGCGATCTCGAGCGCCTTGAGCGCGGCATCGATCGGCTGCTCGAGTTGGGTGACGAAGACGCCGGCCGAGCGGATCAGATCGGCATGCGCCTCGATGTCAGCGGGCGAGATCAGCATCGCCGCACCCGGGCTGACGATGATGGCGTTGTTGCCGCTGCCTTCCTCCACGAAGATGTAGGCGGCACCGGTATAGCTGTCCGGCGTGTCGATCACGGCGCTTTTCACGCTCGCCGCTCGCCAGGTCTGCTTGGCCATGTCGGCGAAGGCATCGACGCCGAGCCTCGTAAGAAACGTGATGTCGGCGCCGAGCTTGCCGGCCGCCACCGCCTGGTTCGAGCCTTTGCCGCCCGGTCCGAGCTTGAACGAATTGCCCAGGATCGTCTCGCCCATGCGCGGCTGGCGGTCGGCGCGGTAGGCGGTGTCGGCGACGAAGACACCCAAGATCACAACAGGCTTCATGATGACGGGCTTGTCGGCTGCCATCTCCTTACTCCGCATCTGGCGGAATGACGCCCTTGCGGAAGGCGAAGCAGCCATAGAAGCGGCGCTCACCGGTCTGGATGACGCAGTATGCCTTCTTGGCGCGCTCGTAGAAGGCGTAGCGCTCGATCGAGATCATCGGCCAGGACTTGCCCTCGGCCGCGTCGATCTCGTTCTGCACCTCCTCCTGCACCGGCGGGATCTCGTTCGGCTTGCCGACGATCTCCATGCGCGCCGCCGCGTCGTCGACGAAGCTGTCCAGCGGATAGAGCGACAGCACCGCCTTCGCCACCTCGGCCGCCGGTGCATCGATGCGCAGCAGCTTGCCGAGCACGGTCTGCTTTGCGACGGAGTCGGATGGGAAATTGGTGTCGGCGATGATCAGGTCGTCGCCGTGGCCCATCGCCCGCAGCGCCTGGAGCACGTCGGCATTGAGCAGCGGATTGATCCCTTTGAGCATGGTTTCCTCTTGGAAGTCTGTTTGCGGTCAGAGACGCTTGCCGGTCCCTGCGTCGAAGAGATGGACGTGGTCGAGGCGCGGCCTCAGTTTCAATGTATCGCCCGGCTTGAAGTCGTGCCGCTCGCGGAACAACGCGACCATCTCGCCCTCGCCGAAGCGCACGAACACCAATGTCTCCGAGCCCGTCGGTTCAACCACCGAAATCGTGGATGCGACGCCATCGGGATGAATTTCCAGGTGCTCCGGGCGAACGCCGTAGACGACAGCTTGTCCGTCCTCGGTCTGGGCGCCGGCGGGCATCGGAAAGGCCGAGCCCGCTATGTCGACCACGGGCTTTTCGCCCTTCTTCACCGTGCCCTTGAGCAGGTTCATCGCCGGCGAGCCGATGAAGCCGGCGACGAACAGGTTGGCCGGCCGATCGAACAGCTCCAGCGGCGCGCCGATCTGCTCGATGCGGCCGTCGCGCATGACCACGATCTTGTCGGCCATAGTCATGGCCTCGATCTGGTCGTGGGTGACGTAGATGGTGGTGGTCTTCAGCCGCTGGTGCAGTTCCTTGATCTCGGTGCGCATCTGCACGCGCAGCTTGGCGTCGAGGTTGGAAAGCGGTTCGTCGAACAGAAACACTTGCGGATTGCGCACGATGGCGCGGCCCATGGCGACGCGCTGGCGCTGGCCGCCGGAAAGCTGGCGCGGATAACGCTTGAGATAGGGATTGAGGTCGAGGATGTCGGCCGCTCGCTTCACCCGCTCGGCGACGATGGTCGGATCGGTGCCGCGCAGCTTCAGCGCGAAGGCCATGTTCTGCTCCACCGTCTTATGCGGATAGAGCGCGTAGTTCTGGAACACCATGGCGATGTCGCGCTTTGCCGGCGGCAGATTGTTGACGACGCGGTCGCCGATCGAAATCGTGCCGCCGGAAACGGTCTCCAGTCCCGCCACCATCCTGAGCAGCGTGGACTTGCCGCACCCCGAGGGGCCGACCAGCACGACGAACTGGCCGTCAGCGATATCCACGCTGACCTCATGCAGAACCTTGACGGTTCCGAATGCCTTGGCCACATTGGCGATTGCGACTTGAGCCATCGTCTCCCCTATCTTTTTCGGTGAAGCTAGCCATTGCCAGCGGCAAGGGCAAGTCGGTATCTTATCGATAAAAAGCCATTCTTGTTGACAAGGTAATCGATTACGCGAATAGTGGCGAGTGCCAATCCGACAGCCGGTCCTTGTCCCGGAAATCGGAGCTCCAGGCGACGCAGGGTGGGGTCCCACGTCCACCTATGGTATAGGAGAACCGCAGACGTTTCGGCGTCCGAGAGATTGGCAAAATCAATTCACGACTGAAGTTCTGGGAGGAACCTTGCGATGAGAGTCGATCTTTACGAAAAACTGGTGCGCGCCGGGGCGACCCGCCGCGATGTGCTGAAAGGTGCTGCCAGCATGGCAGCGCTCGCCGCGGCGTCAGGCGCCGGACTCGGCGCGCTGACGAAGCCGGCTGCTGCCGCAGATGATCTGCGCGCGAAAATCCTGCAAATACCCGGCGTCGGCAAAGGCCAGCCGACGGATGCCGACTTCCAGAAGGTCGGCGAGCTTTGCCTTGAGGCGACCAAGGCTAACGTCAAGCAAGGTGAGTTCGCCGGCGTCGAGCTCACCTTCATGGGCCTCAACAACCAGAACCTGCACAACGTGCTGTTCCGCGGCTTCCTGAAGCCATGGGAGGCCTATACGGGCGCCAAGATCAATTGGATCGACCTGGCGCAGGCCGACTACAATCCGCGCCTGCAGCAGGCGATAGCCACCAACACGATCGACTTTGACATCGTCGAGATGGGCGCGCCCTTCGAAGGCGATGTCTGCGGCAAGGGCCTCACCTCCGAGATGCCCGACTGGGTCAAGAAGCAGATCGATATGGATGATCTGGTGGCGTATCTGAAGCCTCCGGTCGGCACCTGGAACGGCAAGCAGTATCGTGTGACCGTCGACGGCGACACGCATAACTTCAACTACCGCACCGATGTGTTCGCCGATCCTGACTTGGCGTCAGCATGGAAAGCCGACAGCGGCGACAAGGCGGGCCTGACGGAATGGGGTGTGCCGAAGACATGGCAGCAGGTGCAGGCCGTGACCAAGTTCCTCAAGGGCAAGCAGATGAAGGGCCAAGATGTCTATGGCTATCTTGACGCGCCCAAGCCTTGGGGCGGTTTCGGCTTCTATTTCCTCGGCAGCCGCGCCAGCGCCTATGCCAAGCATCCGGACGACAAGGCTTGGCTGTTCGATCCGGATACGATGAAGCCGCGCATTAACAATCCGGCTTGGGTCCGGGCGATCCAAGACGTGATCGACGCGCTGCCTTCCGAGCCGCAAGACCAAATCAACGCCGACCCGAACCAGACAGCGTTCAGCCAGTTCCTCGGCGGCACGGGCTCGATGGTGGCCTGGTGGGGCGACGTCGGTTCCAACGTCAAGACCAACGACTCCTCGGTGGTCGGCGACGTTACCGGCTTCTCGATTCTGCCCGGCTCGGACGACGTCTACAATTCGAAGACCGGCAAGTGGGACAAGCTCGCCAGCGGCCCGAACTATGCGCCGAACTGCGCCTATCTCGGCTGGGGCGTCTATGTCATGGCCCGCGTCGACAGCGACGAGAAGAAGAAGAAGGCGGCATGGTCCGCCGCTGCCCATCTCGGCGGCAAGGATCTGTCGCTGTGGTGCGCGGCTTATCCTTCCGGCTTCCAGCCTTACCGGAACAGCCACTTCAACATTCCGGAATGGGTGGCGGCCGGTTATGATGAGAAGTTCATCAGCTCCTACCTGAAGTCGGAGGGCGACTCCTACAACCATCCGAACGCGGCGATCGAGCCCCGCATTCCCGGTATCTTCCAGTATTACAGCGCCGCCGAGGACATCCTGGCCAACACCTTCGCCGGCAAGATGAAAGCGCAGGAAGGCGCCGACGCGATCGCCGCCGCCTGGGAGAAGCTGACCGACCAGATCGGACGCGAGAACCAGATCAAGCTCTACAAAGCCTCGCTCGGCATGTAGGCTGTCTCGTGAGAAGTCGCGGCCCGGCGACACCTCGTCGCCGGGCCGCATCCTTGACCGGCCTGCGGCGGTCATTCGTGCAAAAAGGCGAGAGGCGTGGCTGACCAGACTTCGACCGCGAATGCGTGGCCGGCAAATTCGGCACCCACCGATCTGATCCCTCCAGGCCGCAAACGCCTGGGCTGGGCGTTGTTAGCGGTGGCCACCCTTGGCCTTCTGGCAACGATCGTTGTGCAAATCCTCTACAAGACCGAAGTCGACACAATCGGCTTCTATACATGGCGCCCCGTCGTCTACGCCTATCTTCTGTGGGGCGTGGCGCTCGGCGCCTGGCAGGTGCTCACCCGAGGCGAAGACGGCCAGCGCGCGCTGTTCCTCCTGCCGGCGCTGCTCTTCACCATCGCCATGGTGATTTTCCCTACGCTGTTCGGTTTCTACATCGCGCTGACCGACTGGAACCTCAGCTCCTTCTCCGGCCGCAGGTTCAACGGGCTCGACAATTTCTGGCAGATGCTGCGTGACCCCTATTACCGCAACGCGCTGTTCAACATGGTCTTCTATGTGCTCGCGGTGATGGTCGAATATGCTATCGCCTTCGGACTGGCGCTGCTGCTCAACGCGCAAATAAGGGCCCGAAAATTCTTCCGCGTCGTTTTCCTCTTACCCCTGATGCTGTCGCCGGTCGCGGTATCATGGATGATCGGCAAGTCGCTGATGGAGTATCGCTTCGGCCCGGCCGCAACGCTGGCGCGCCATCTCGGCTGGGACAATCCCGCCTTCTTTTCCGACCCTGTCATCGCGCGCATCTCGATCATGGTGCTCGACGCCTGGACCTTCATTCCGTTCATGATGATCATGCTGCTCGCCGGCCTGCAGGCCATGTCGCGCGAGGTCATCGAGGCGGCGCGCGTCGACGGCGCGAACGCTTGGCAAACCTTCTGGCAGGTGACCTTCCCGCTGATGCTGCCGGTATCGGTGACGGCGGCGATCCTGCGCATCATCTTCAAGCTGAAGCTTGCCGACATCATCATCACGGTGACGTCCGGCGGCCCCGGCGGCGCCACGGATTCGGTGTCGAGCTTCATCTATCGCGAATACCGCGACCGCTCGAATGTCGGCTACGGCACCATGCTCGCCATGGTCTACCTGATCATCATCGTCGTGTTCGTCACCTGGCTGCTGAAATTCGCCAGCCGTTTCGTGCGCAACGTCAACTGAGCGGCATCATGAGCGTCCAGACCACCGACTACACCGTTTCCGAGATCCGCTCGCCGGCGGCCTTCATAACCAGCCGCGCCTTCATCTACGGCGCGCTGGTTTTCTGGTCCTTCGTCTGCCTGTTCCCGATCTACTGGACGATAACCACCTCGTTCAAATCCGCGGTCGACGTCACGCAAGGCCACCTCATTCCCTTCGTCGACTTCCAGCCCGACTGGAAGGGCTGGCGCTCGCTCGGCCTGTCGCCGGATTCGATCTTCCAGACATCGACCGTGCGCGACGAGTTCCTGAAGCGCTTCATGAACTCGGTCATCACCTCGGTCGGCGCGTCGAGCCTTGCCATCATCATCGGCAGTCTCGCCGCCTATGGCCTGACCCGCTACCGCTATCACTTCGCCTGGTTCAAGAACGAGGACATTTCCTTCTTCTTCCTGTCGCAGCTCATCCTGCCGCCGGTCGTTCTGGCGCTGCCTTTCCTGGTGCTCTACCGCGAAGTGGCGCTGCTCGACACGCGCATCGGGCTCGTGCTGCTCTACACGCTGATGGTGCTGCCGATCGTCATCTGGATCATGCGCGACCAGTTCAATTCCATTCCCGTCGAGCTCGAGGAGGCAGCCCTTGTCGACGGCCTGACCATCTGGGGCGCCTTCTTCCGCATCGTCATGCCGATCGCGCTTCCCGGCATGGTCGCTGCCTTCATCCTGGCGATGGTGCTCTGCTGGAACGAGTATTTCTTCGCCGCTCTGCTTACCTCCACCGACGCCAAGACCATCCCCGTCATGGTGGCGAGCCAGACCGGCTCGCAAGGCATCAACTGGTGGTCGATGGCAGCCCTTGCCACCGCGGCGATTGCACCGCTGGCGACCATCGGCATCGCGCTCGAGCGTTACCTTATCATGGGCATGACGGCGGGCTCGGTGAAATAGCGGGGACTCGACCGACGCCTCACGCATGTCGCCGAAAGCGGGCCGGTTAGTCCGCCGCTATATAGCTTCGGCTGGCGCAAAGAAGCAGTTTTCGTGCTCCTCGGTCGGATGCAAGCAGATGTGAAAGTTGTCATCACCGGACGGAATGACACTGTCGTAAGGAACGAGATAGCGGTTCTGGTGAGTGACCTTCCGATGATCTCCCGGCCGCAGGATGATCACGTAGCCATCCGGGCTTGGCGTGACAGTGGTGCTGGGGATACTGCTGCATTCGCCTGTCATTGAATCGCCGTGACAGCAGGCTTGCGGATAGGCCCAGCCGCTACTGGCGCTGTGCGCAAACGCAGAAACATTCTGAAGTCCTGCAGCCGTGGCGATCACGCCTGCCAAGCATGCCATGCGTCGTTTTCCGACTGCGTGCACCGAACGTCTCAAGAGCCCAACGGCATAGTCGGGCCATTATATATTATTCGCATTTGCTAATATATAGACGGAAGCATTCCCCTCCTTTCGGACCGGAACATCAGGGACGAGCTAGCCCCTGAGCGTCGTCCGCAGATGTTCGAGGATCATCGCGACGCCCTGTTGCCCCAGCTCGGCCGAGGCCTCTGGCGCGCTTTTCGTATACCAGCCCGTATTGTCGGCGAAATGGCAGGCATCCACCGCTTCGGGGCATAGCGCCAGCATCAGCGACGTCTCGCCTATACCGGCATGGTCGAACGGGTATTTGCCGTTCATGGCGGCCGGCATCAGCGGGTGCACCTGCACCCAGTTGAAGACGTTCTCGCCCTGGGCATGGCCGGCATAATAGTCGGCCATCTTGTCGGAGCCCCACCAGCCTTCGCCGCGCTCCTTTTCCAGGAAGCGGAAGATCGCCTGCCGGCCGGCGGTCTTGAAGGCGAGATCGGTCGGCATGCCGGCGACAAAATTCTCGGTCTGGTGATGGATGATGGCGTGGATGTTGCGGAAGCCGATGCGCAGCAGGCCGTAGAACAGCTCCTCGGCAAAAGGCGCCAGCACCGGACCGCCGACCTGCACCGAGCCGCTGCCTTCCGGCGACGCCACGGCATAGCTTGCCGCGCCATAGTAGAAGGGCGGCAGGATGACGATGTCCCTCTCCTTCTCGAAGAGTTCCAGCGTCTTGATGACGGCCAGCGTGTCCATGCCGACCGCCATGTGCTCGCCGTGGTATTCGAGCACGCCAAGCGGCAGCGCGACCGGCCAGTTCTCCTTGATCGCCTTGCGTATCTGGTGCGGCAGCATCAACTCGTAGCGCATATCCCCTACTCCATGTTGGTGTGCCGGGCGCGCATCGCCTCCGGCGTGGCATTGGTCAGGACCTTGAGCTTCAACACCATCACTTCGAACAGCAGGAACAGCGCCCCTTCGAACAGCGAGCCCATCGGCAGCACGGACGTTCTGGCAGCGCCCTGGTCGCTGGCCATGGTCTGGGCCGGAACGAGCAGCGTGAAGTCGGCAAGCTTGGCCGCGCTGCCCGCCGGTTCGGCCGTAAGCAGCAGCACCTCGGCGCCGGCGTCGCGCGCGACACGCATCAGGGTCAGCACCGTGCTGGTCTCGCCCGGTCCTGAGCTTGCGAGGAAGACATCGTCCTTGCCCAGCGGCGGTGTGGTCATGTCGCCGACCACCGCGACAGGCAGGCCGAGATGGAAGAGCCGCACAGCGAAGCCTTTGACCTGCAGCGCTTCGCGACCGCAGCCATAGACGACGATCTTGCCGGCGCCGGCAAGCATCTCGCAGGCGCTATCAACCCGGCTGTCGTCGATGCGCCCCACCACGGCGCCAAGCTCATCGAGCGCTGTCGCGAACATCTCGGATCCGGCTTGCGTCATGGCAATTCGTCCTGTCCGCCGAAGCTGAATAGATATGTGGTGTTGCGGTTCGTTTGCCGCGAAACACTTGTTTTTGTTCATGCTATCACCGCGAAAATTGGTGTCCAACGAGCCACGGTGCTTTTGCTGTGCCACCGGCGTGATAGTGTCATGTCAGACAAATCGATCCGGGACATTTGAGGATATGAAGACACGGCACTTCGACCGCATCGGCAATGGCGGCCTCACCTTCACCGAGCTCGGTTTCGGCACCGCGCCGCTCGGCAATCTATACCGCGCCGTCTCCGATGAAGATGCCAATGCCACGCTGGAGGCGGCGTGGGCGGCCGGCTGCCGCTACTTCGATACCGCTCCCCTCTACGGCCTCGGCCTGTCGGAAACCCGGCTCAACCCGTTCCTGCGCGGCAAGAAGCGGGACGACTATGTGTTGTCGAGCAAGGTCGGCCGCCTCATGCGCGTCTGCCCGCCCGACCAGCGCACCGGTATCGGCAAGTTCTTCGACACGCCCTCACGCAAAGAAGTCTACGACTACAGCTATGACGGCGTGATGCGCTCCTTCGAGGCCTCGCTGGAGCGTCTCGGCGTCGACCGCATCGACATCCTCTATGTGCACGACGTCGACATCTTCACCCACGGCAGCAAGGAGGCGTCGGACCGCCGCATCCAGGAATTCATGTCGTCCGGCTACTACGGGCTGCTTTCGCTGCGCGACCAGGGCGTGATCAAGGCCTTCGGCGGCGGCATCAACGAATGGCAGGTCTGCCAGACGCTCGCCGAACGCGGCGATTTCGATCTGTTCCTGCTCGCCGGCCGCTATACGCTGCTCGAGCAGGAAGCGCTGGTTACCTTCCTGCCGCTCTGCGAGAAGCGCGGCATCGGCATCATTCTTGGCGGCCCCTACAATTCCGGCATCCTGGCGACGGGGCCGAAGCCCGGCGCTTTCTACAACTACACCGAAGCGCCAAAGGATGTGCTTGAGCGCGTGGCGCGCATAGAGGCTGTCTGCCAGCGCCATGGCGTGCATCTGATCGAGGCCGCACTCCAGTTCCCGCTGCGGCATCCTTCCGTGATATCGGTGATCCCCGGCGGCCAACGGCCGGTCGAGGTCGAAAATAACCGCGCGCTGCTTGACGTGAAGATCCCTGCGGCCCTTTGGGCGGATCTAAAGCAGGAAGGCCTGATGCGCGCCGACGCGCCAACCGGCTGAACCCGCAATCAGGCGGGTCAAAAAGAAGAGCCGGACAAGCCCGGCTCTTCTGAGCTTAAAGAAAAAGGTCTTAGTTGACCGCGTCCTTAAGGCCCTTGCCAGCCGAAAACTTCGGCACGGTGCGCGCCGGAATCTTCACTTCCGCGCCGGTTTGCGGGTTGCGGCCGGTCGAAGCAGCGCGTTTTGACACGGTGAAATTTCCGAAGCCGACAAGCCGCACATCGCCGCCCTTCTTCAGTTCGCCAGTGATCACGGAGAACACCGCATCGACGGCGGACTGCGCATCAGCCTTCGAGATGCTTGCGGAGTCGGCGACAGCGGACACCAGTTCGTTCTTGTTCATCAAAATTCCCTTCCATGAGAAAACCGGAACTTACGACTCATCCGGCAGGAAACGGACTTTAGAAAGAAGCGTTCCGGAACCCAAGCCGAAAACCGCGGAATTCCGGGCTTTTTTCCGTTTTTCGGAGCTTTTTTCACATGAAAAAGCCGGGCTTGAAGCCCGGCTCTCTCATTGTGCGTCGCAATGTTAGAAGATTCTAATGAGCGAGCGACTTGCCGGCATCGTCGCCGGCATCCACCCCGGCCGGCGGATTCACCGGCTCAACCCATTCGATCGGCTCCGGCATCCTGACCAGCGCGTGCTTCAGCACCTCGCCGACCCGCGAGACCGGAATGATCTCCATGTTGTTCTTCACATTGTCCGGAATCTCCGCCAGATCCTTGGCGTTGTCTTCCGGGATCAGCACCTTCTTGATGCCGCCGCGCAAGGCGGCAAGCAGCTTCTCCTTCAGGCCGCCGATCGGCAGCACCCTGCCGCGCAGCGTCACCTCGCCGGTCATCGCCACATCGGCGCGGACCGGAATGCCGGTGAGCACGGAGACGATCGCCGTCACCATCGCCACACCCGCCGACGGGCCGTCCTTGGGCGTCGCGCCCTCCGGCACGTGGACGTGGATGTCGCGCTTGTCGAACAGCGGCGGCTCGATGCCGAAATCGATGGCGCGCGAGCGGACGTAAGAAGCCGCCGCCGAGATCGATTCCTTCATCACGTCGCGCAAATTGCCGGTCACCGTCATGCGGCCCTTGCCGGGCATCATGACGCCTTCGACCGTCAGCAGCTCGCCGCCGACTTCCGTCCACGCAAGACCGGTGACGACGCCGACCTGATCGTCGGCCTCGACCTGACCGAAGCGGAAGCGCGGAACGCCGAGATAATCGGCGAGGTTTTCCGCCGTGATCTTCACCGTCTTCTTCTTCGTCTTCAGGATCTCGGTCACCGCCTTGCGCCCAAGCTTCATCAGCTCGCGCTCCAGGCTTCTGACGCCCGCTTCACGGGTATAGGTCTGGATGATGCCGCGGATCGCGTCCTCGCCGACCGAGAATTCGTTCGGCTGCAGCGCGTGATCGCGGATCACCTTGGGCATCAGGTGGCGCTTGGCGATCTCGATCTTCTCGTCCTCGGTGTAGCCGGCGATACGGATGATCTCCATGCGGTCCATCAAGGGCGCAGGGATGTTCAGCGTGTTCGCCGTCGTCACGAACATCACGCTCGACAGGTCGTACTCGACCTCGAGGTAATGGTCCATGAACGTCGAGTTCTGCTCCGGATCGAGCACCTCGAGCAGGGCCGACGACGGATCGCCGCGGAAGTCCTGGCCCATCTTGTCGATCTCGTCGAGCAGGAAGAGCGGGTTGGACTTCTTGGCCTTCTTCATCGACTGGATGACCTTGCCGGGCATCGAGCCGATATAGGTCCGCCTGTGGCCACGAATCTCGGCCTCGTCGCGCACGCCGCCGAGCGCCATGCGGATGAACTCGCGGCCGGTCGCCTTGGCGATCGACTTGCCGAGCGAGGTCTTGCCGACGCCGGGCGGGCCGACGAGGCACAGGATCGGCCCCTTCAGCTTCTTCTGCCGGCTCTGCACGGCGAGATACTCGACGATGCGCTCCTTGACCTTGTCGAGGCCGAAATGATCGGCATCGAGCACGTCCTGCGCGAAGGCGAGATTCTGCTTGACCTTGGAGTTCTTGCCCCACGGGATCGACAGCAGCCAGTCGAGATAATTGCGCACGACCGTCGATTCAGCCGACATCGGCGACATCGACCGCAGCTTCTTCAATTCGGCCTCCGCTTTCTCGCGGGCCTCCTTGGAGAGCTTGGTCTTCTTGATGCGCGCCTCGATCTCGGCGGCTTCGTCGCGGCCGTCCTCGCCCTCGCCGAGCTCCTTCTGGATCGCCTTCATCTGCTCGTTGAGGTAGTACTCGCGCTGCGTCTTCTCCATCTGACGCTTGACCCTGCTGCGGATGCGCTTCTCCACCTGGAGCACCGAGATTTCGGCCTCCATGAAGCCCATCGCCTTCTCGAGACGCTCCTTGATAGAGAGCGTGGCGAGCATCTCCTGCTTCTCGGGGATCTTGATGGCGAGATGCGAGGCAACCGTGTCGGCGAGCTTGGAATAGTCGTCGATCTGGCTGGCGGCGCCAACCACTTCTGGCGAGATCTTCTTGTTCAGCTTGACGTAGTTCTCGAAGTCGGTGACGACCGAGCGGGCAAGCGCCTCGATCTCGACCTCTTCCTCCTCCGGCTCGACCAGCGCCGTGGCGCGGGCCTCGTGGAAGTCGGCACGGTCGGTGAACGAGACGATCTTGGCGCGCGAGGCGCCCTCGACCAGCACCTTCACCGTGCCGTCGGGAAGCTTCAAGAGCTGCAACACATTGGCGAGCGTGCCGATGTCGAAAATGGCATCGGGCTCAGGATCGTCGTCGGCTGCGTTCATCTGGGTGGCAAGCAGGATCTGCTTTTCCTGCCCCATCACTTCTTCCAGCGCCTTGATCGACTTTTCACGGCCCACGAAGAGCGGAACGATCATATGCGGGAACACGACGATATCGCGCAGCGGGAGGACCGCGAAAACGCCGTCACCGGAAGACTTGGATATCTTGGCCATTGTCCAACCTTTCATGTCGCGGCCGCTAATTTTAGCCAACCGCGAATCTCATATTAACGACCGAGCGTCGTTCCGCCTACCACCGTTTGTGACGGGAGTTTTGCAGCACAGAATTCGGCACCACGGCCTTCCGCTGTTAGGTGGATGCGGGCGGAGCAAAGATCAAGGGTTAACACGGTCCGTTCATCCACTCCATCGCTTGCCGGTGCCTCCGTCACAGCAAAACGGCGCCACACGGGCGCCGTTCCATGAAAAATTGCCGGATCGGGTGCCATCTCAGGCGCTGACGTTGCCCTTCTTTTCCTTCTGCTCAGAATAGATGTAGAGCGGCCGGGCGTTGCCGGAAACCACCTCTTCCGAGATCACCACTTCGCGCACGCCTTCCAGCGCCGGCAGCTCGAACATGGTGTCGAGCAGGATCGCTTCCATGATGGAACGCAGGCCGCGGGCGCCGGTCTTGCGCTCGATGGCGCGCTTGGCGATCGCCGACAATGCGTTCTCGTGGAAGGTCAGGTCGACATTCTCCATCTCGAACAGCCGCTGATACTGCTTGACCAGCGCGTTCTTGGGCTCGGTCAGGATCTGGATCAGCGCCGGCTCGTCGAGATCCTCGAGCGTCGCCAGCACCGGCAGGCGGCCGACGAATTCCGGGATCAGGCCGAATTTCAACAAATCCTCCGGCTCGACCTGGCGGAACAGGTCGCCGGTGCGCCGATCCTCGGGCGACGCCACGGTGGCGCCGAAGCCGATCGAGGTCTTGCGGCCGCGGTCCGAGATGATCTTGTCCAGTCCGGCAAAGGCGCCGCCGCAGATGAACAGGATATTGGCGGTATCGACCTGCAGGAATTCCTGCTGCGGGTGCTTGCGGCCGCCCTGCGGCGGCACGGAAGCGACCGTGCCTTCCATGATCTTGAGCAGCGCCTGCTGCACGCCCTCGCCCGACACGTCGCGGGTTATCGACGGGTTGTCCGACTTGCGCGAGATCTTGTCGATCTCGTCGATATAGACGATGCCGCGCTGCGCGCGCTCGACATTGTAGTCGGCCGACTGCAACAGCTTCAGGATGATGTTCTCGACGTCCTCGCCGACATAACCGGCTTCGGTCAGCGTCGTGGCGTCGGCCATGGTGAAGGGCACGTCGATGATGCGGGCGAGCGTCTGCGCCAGCAGCGTCTTGCCACAGCCGGTCGGGCCGATCAGAAGGATATTGGACTTCGCCAGCTCGACGTCGTTGTTCTTGCCGGCATGCGCGAGGCGCTTGTAGTGGTTGTGGACGGCGACCGACAGCACCCGCTTGGCGTAGGGCTGGCCGATGACGTAGTCGTCGAGGACCTTGAGGATCTCCTGCGGGGTGGGCACGCCCTCCCGCGACTTCACCATCGAGGTCTTGTTCTCCTCACGGATGATATCCATGCAGAGCTCGACGCACTCGTCGCAGATGAAGACGGTCGGACCGGCGATCAGCTTGCGCACTTCGTGCTGGCTTTTGCCGCAAAACGAGCAATAGAGCGTGTTCTTTGAATCACCGCCGTTGTTGCTTACCTTGCTCATTTTTCTGTCCTTTCACCGCCTGCCCGCCGATGGTCTGGCCGCATGGGCGTCTCACCAATCTATCGCGGGAATTCGCGGCCGCCAGTGTCCCGGCTCACACAGCGCATTCCGTACGAAACGCAAATCAGAAAACGCGACAATGATTCGCAGCAACCCCATGCAAAGCTAAGCCGTCGAAAATCAACATAGCCTTAACGTAGGCAATCCCGACCGTCGAGGGAACAGGCAATTGTGGCCGAAATGCCGCAAGCCGCGCCAAAAGCACGTTATCGCACCATCGAGCTGCCAACCAGGGCCTACGCGGCGGTGGTTTCGCCCAGCTCACGCGTCGTGATGACCTTGTCGATCAGACCAAAGTCCTTGGCCTCGTCGGCGCTCATGAAATGGTCGCGGTCGAGCGTCCGTTCGATCTCGTCATAGTTCTTGCCGGTGTGCTTGACATAGACCTCGTTCAAGCGACGCTTCAGCTTGATGATGTCCTGCGCATGACGTTCGATGTCCGACGCCTGGCCCTGGAAGCCGCCGGACGGCTGATGGACCATGATGCGGGCGTTCGGCGTGGCGAAGCGCATGTCCTTGTGGCCGGCGCAAAGCAGCAGCGAACCCATCGAGGCGGCCTGGCCGATGCAGAGCGTCGACACCGCCGGCTTGATGAACTGCATGGTGTCGTAGATCGCCATCCCGGAGGTGACGACGCCGCCCGGCGAGTTGATGTAGAGGTTGATTTCCTTCTTGGGGTTCTCCGCCTCGAGGAACAAAAGCTGTGCACAAACCAGCGTCGCCATGCCGTCCTCGACCGGGCCGGTGATGAAGATGATGCGTTCCTTCAAGAGGCGGGAGAAAATGTCGTAGGCGCGCTCGCCGCGATTGGTCTGCTCGACCACCATCGGAACGAGGTTCATGTAGGTTTCGACGGGGTTCTTCATGGATTACCCTTATTGGATGGATTCCGGCGCCGTGAAAATATGACCCATCAGGCGGAATCGGTTCTTGATTGTTAAGACCTAAATAGGATGCCGGCTCACCCTAGCGCAAGGCCGCCCCTCCTAGCCATCTGGTTAAGTCGAATCAAGCGCCTCGGCGAAGCAAATGCCCATGGTTGCGCGGCAGATCAACCTTGGCCGAAGTGCTCAAGCGCCGATCGGCCGCCACGGTAGCAATTTCTTAACCGCATGGCTTAACGACAAGCCCTGAAATCCCTGTCGGAGGACCGGCCTTCCGATACACTCCTGCGTTGAACCGGCGTCCTTTTTCGACGGGGGAATGTCATGCTTCGCCAGAGTTCCTTTTGCAAGAGTTCCGTATCCTTGGCCGCGGCCAGCCTCGCAATGTTTGCCACCGTCTCGCAAACCGCCGCCGACGGACGGGCACTCGAATGCTACGAGCCGGTGCATCGGCCGGCGCTTTACGACACCGTCTACGAGGATGTGATGGTCAGCCCCGGCGGCCAGATCGTCGACTATGACCCGCCGATCTACGGCACAAGCGAAGGCCTGGAGCAGATCGCCCCGCCCCGCGTCACCTATGAGGTCGTACCCGCCGTCACGCGCACCGTCTACCACACGGTCAAGGTCGACGATGGCGGCTATGCCTGGGAATGGCGCGTCATCCATGGCCGCAAGGTGCTGTGCAAGGTCTGGCGCAAGGCGCGCTATGCGCGCGTCGCCGAAACCGTGATCGTCGAGCCGGAGCG
This sequence comes from Mesorhizobium sp., assembly GCA_004020545.1. GTDB lineage: Bacteria > Pseudomonadota > Alphaproteobacteria > Rhizobiales > Rhizobiaceae > Mesorhizobium. The sequence continues at coordinate 20,036 of SAQE01000017.1, forward strand.
CGTCCGTCGCGTGGTCCTTCCGGCGGAATATGAAGGCGTTGCCCGCGAAGTGCTGGTGCGGCTCGAGCAGCGGCGCATCACGGAAATTCCACCCTCATACCGGACCGTGGCGCGTCGGGTGGTGGTGCAGGAAGGCTCGACCCGCTGGCGGCGGGTGCATATCCCGCGGCACTGCCCGGACTAGGAACCGTTTGCCCGGGGGCTGGTCCGACCGGGCCTCTTCCTGCCCGGTCGAAAAATGTCGGCTTAGCCGAGATCGATATCGAGGATCGCCATCGAGAAATTGTAGTCGCCGTCGTCCTCGTCCTTGAAGACGATGCCGAGGAATTCGTCGCCGACATAGACTTCGGCCGAGTCTTCCTTTCGCGGACGCGCCTTCACCTGCAGCTTGGGATTCTGGAAGACGCGCTTGAAATAGGCGTCCAGCTTTCTGATCTCGTCGGGTTTCAAAGTCTTCTCCGAAATGTCGGCCTTGTTCGTTGGGACGCGCTTCTGACACGCCGACAATGGCGATGTAAAGGCAAGCCGACAGGATAAATAGGGACGACCGGTATTTGAAACGGCGACCGGAATCCGGCCGCCGCCAATGACGGCCGAATTCAGATGTCGAAGCTGACGACGTGGTCCATCGTCTGAGAAGGCAGGAGCTGGTCCATCTGTCGCGAAGGCTGGTCGCAGCCGGTCTCGCCGACGACCCGCGCCGGCACGCCGGCGACCGTCTTGTTGTGCGGCACCGGCGACAGCACCACCGAGCCGGCCGCGATCTTCGAGCAGTGGCCCACCTCGATATTGCCGAGGATCTTGGCGCCGGCGCCGATCAGCACGCCGCGGCGTATCTTCGGATGACGGTCGCCGCTGGCCTTGCCGGTGCCGCCAAGCGTCACCCCGTGCAGGATCGACACATCGTCCTCGATGACGGCCGTCTGGCCGACGACCAGGCCGGTGGCGTGGTCGAGGAAGATGCCCTTGCCGATGCGGGCGGCAGGATTGATGTCGGTCTGGAACACCGAGGACGAGCGGCTCTGCAGGTAGAGCGCGAAGTCCCTGCGGCCCTGGTTCCACAGCCAGTGCGCCAGCCGGTGCGTCTGGATGGCATGGAAACCCTTGAAATAGAGCACCGGCATGATGAAGCGATCGCAGGCCGGGTCGCGATCGTAATAGGCCTGGATGTCGACGCGCAGCGTCGTGCTCCACTCCGGATCGTCGGCAAGCATCGCCTTGAAGGTCTGACGGATGAGATCGGAGCCGATATCCTGATGCGCCAGACGCTCGGCCAGCCGGTGGATGACTGCTTCCTCCAGGCTTTCCTGGTTGAGGATGGTGGAATAGAGGAAGGCGGCAAGCAGCGGATCGCGGTTCACCGCTTCCATCGCCTCATCGCGGATCGAACGCCAGATCGGATCGACCGGCTGCACCATGCTGGGGCGGGCTATCGTAACGCTATTCATCGACGGTCTCCGGCCTGCTCATTTTCCGGCGGCACATATAGATCAAATCATAGCACGGTTGAACTCAATTTTCCTTAGTGCTTTGTCAAATGGACTTGGTTCACCGAAATTCAAGCGGCCATGGAAAACGAACCCTTGATCGACGAAGCCCTGAAAAGCGAGCTTGCCCTGCTCTATCGGGCCGAGGACCGGCACTACCATAGCCTCGCCCATATCGGGGCCATGCTGGCGCTGGCCGAAGAATATCGACGCCTGCTCCATGACCGGAGCGCCGTCGAGGCGGCCATCTGGTTCCACGATGCCGTCTATGACAGCCGTGCCAAGGACAATGAGGCCAAAAGCGCGGCCTTGGCGGAGCAAAAGCTCTCCGGCCGCACCACCCCCGAGCGCCTCGCCCACATCGCGGTGATGATCAATGCCACCGCCACGCACCAACTGCCCCCGCTCGACGACGAGAAGGCGACAAGCGACGCAGCCCTTTTCCTCGACATGGACCTGGCAATCCTTGGCGCCGAGCCGGACGCCTTCGATGCCTATGAAAAGGCCGTCCGGCGCGAATATGGCTGGGTCGAGGAGCCGATGTGGCGCACCGGCCGCGCGGCGGTGCTGAGGAGCTTCCTCGCCCGCCCGCATATCTTCCACACGGCCGAGTTCCGGCAGCATCTCGAACCTAGGGCGAGGCAGAATCTAGAACGATCGCTCGCGGCGTTGGAGGGCTGACCAGCCCTAGTCGGGAAAGGTTTCCATCCGCTGCTCATAGGCCTTGAAACCCGCCCGCCCATAAACCGACTGCGCCGCCGGGTGATCATAGGTATCGGTGTGAAGCCAGAGCCTTTCCGGCTGGTGCAACCATGCCGCGCGCAGCGCCTGATCGAGCAGGAACGGTCCCAGCCGCCGCCCCTGAAATGCGGGAACCAGCCCGAAATGAACGAGTTCGATGGCTTGCTGGCCGACATCGTTGAACTCGCAGAAGCCTGCGGCTTCGCCGTCGACGCGCAGCACATGGATATGCGTCGAGGCGCTGGCGAGCAGCGTTTCGAGCTCCGCCTTGGGCATGCGCAGCCGCTAGTCCCATTGCACCGGTCCGCCGACGGCGCGGTAGAGGTCGAGATAGTTTGGAAAATCAGGCATCTCACGCCTCACGGCCGCGCCGGGCAGCGGAACCGCTGGCGGCTCGCCGGACGGCGGCGCGGTCATCTCCATGTAGGTAACGAGAAGATCGACCATGTTCAGCTCGAACGCGCTACTGTTCGCTCAAAGCGGATTTTCGGCGTAGAACTCGAGCAGCCGCTGCTTGAACCTCTTGTCGCCGACGGCAAGCATGTGGTCGCGGCCCTCGATGTGAAAGGCTTTTGCGTTCGGCATCAGGGCGGCGAGTTCGTCGGGCGAGCCGGCGATGTCGTCCTTCGTACCGACGGCGATCAAGGTCGGCTGTGCAATGCGCGCGACATCGTCCTCGCTCATGGATGCGCGCGAGCCGACGATGCAGACGGCAAGCGCCCGGCGGTCGCTGCGGGTCTGGTCGGCGAAAGCGCGAAACGAGCGGCCGCGCGCATGGCTGATCGTACCGGGATCCTCGGCCAGAAGCGCATCGGCGATCGGATCCCAATCGCCGACGCCGTCGACTAGACCGATGCCGAGACCGCCCAGCACCAGCGTCGCCACCTTGTCCGGATTGGACAACGCCATGAATGCGGATACCCGTGAGCCCATCGAATAGCCCATGACATGGGCGCGTTCGATACCGAGGTGATCGAGCAGCGCGGCAGCGTCCGACGCCATCTTGGCCGGCGTGTAGTCGGCCTCGTCATAACTCTTCGACGAGGAGCCATGGCCGCGATGGTCGAAGGCAATGGCGCGGTACCCGGCATCGTTCAGCGTCTTGAACCAGCCGGGCGAGACCCAGTTGACGTAATGGCTCGAGGCAAAGCCATGGATCATCAGCACCGGGTCGCCCTCCCCGGACGCCGGCTGGCGGTCGAGATAGGCGAGTTCGAAGCCGTCGTGGGAAAAATATTGCATCGGCGCTGTCGCGGTCAGTTGGAGCCGGCGCCCGACGCCCTGGCGATCACCGGGTGGCGCAACAGATCGCCGTCCTTGAGACCGTCCTTGGCGGCCGTTCCCGCCTTGAGCTCGAGCACGAATCTCACCGGATGTCCCGGAGAGATGATCGCCTCCGATTCCGGTTCGCCGCGTTTGATGGCCTTGATCTTGCCGTCCTGGCCGACAAAGACCAGGTCGAGCGGCATCGGCGTGTTCTTCATCCAGAAATTCACTTCGCCGGATTTCTCGAATACGAACAGCATGCCGTGGTCGTCGGCCATATCCTTGCGGAACATCAGCCCGGCCTCGCGCTCGTCGGACGTATCGGCGATCTCGACGGAGAAGGAATGCTCGCCGGAGCCGGTCACCGCGACCAGCGGCGTCGGATCGACCGGCAGCATCATGGCCTGGCCGTCCGCCGAGCTCGATTTCAAGACGCCGAAATAGGCAGCCAAAACGATGGCGGCGCAAAGCGCGCCTGCAGTCAGCCAGTTGCGGTAAGACATGTGATACCTCGTCCTAGAGCGTTTCACCGTTTCACAGAAACGGCGAACCGCTCTATCTCTTTGTTTTGACGCAATTCCGGGCGGAAAACCGCTACGCACTTTTCCTGGAATTGCTCTAATGCATGTCGCCCCAAAGTGCGCAGCGGTTTAGGCAAACGACATGCATCAAAACAAAAACTCAAAGCGCGTCGCCTGAATCCGTTTCGTCGCGACGCGCTTTAGACCATGATCCAGGCGAGTGGAACCGGTTTTCGGACAAGATTGGCCTTGCACGAGGCGGGGCCATCCTGATCGTGACGGGAAAGCCCCTAATGCGAGACCGGCAAGGTGCCCATATCGGGATGGATTTCGGCGGCCATAAGGCCTTTGTCGCCGCGCCCGAAGCGAACCAGCACGACCTGACCCGGCCTCAGTTCGGTGATGCCGTAGCGGCGCAGCGTCTCCATGTGGACGAAGATATCCTCGGTGCCGTCGCCCCGGGTCAGGAAGCCGAAGCCCTTGGTGCGGTTGAACCACTTCACGAGCGCCCGCTCGAGCCCGCTTTCGGCCGTCACGGTGACATGCGTGCGCTGCTCCTGCTCCGCCGGATGGACCGCCGTGGAGGCATCCATGGAAAGAACGCGGAAAGCCTGCAGGCCGCGCTCGCCCTGCTTGACGAGGCAAACGACGCGCGCGCCTTCCAGCGCGGTCTGGAAACCGTCCCTTCGAAGACATGTCACATGGAGGAGAACATCGCCCGAGACGCCGTCGTCCGGAAGAATGAAGCCGTAGCCCTTGGCCACGTCGAACCATTTAATAGCGCCAGCGATTTCGACAAACTCGGCGGTGTCGCCGCCGCTGTCCCGCTTCAAGGCGTCGTCAAGGCTTCCGTCCCGCCTCGTGAAAGAGGCTTTTTCCCCCATAAGAATGCCCCCTTTTCCTACTGCAACCGACACTGATTCTTGCCATGAGATTAACACTGCGGCTTCCGGGGTGTGCAAGACCTGACGTGCCTTTTTTCACCGTTGAACACTGGAAAGCCGCAATTCTCGTTTGCCGGCGCTTCGGGACAGGCAAATGGCCGGCCTGAAAAAGGCCCTCCCACCCGTTTTGTCGGACGATTGCCCTTTGGCGGAGCGGCTCCTATGGTGCGCCGCAACGCAACGACGCGAGGAAACCGATATGCGCTATCTCCACACAATGGTCCGCATCGCCGACATCGATCAATCGCTCGATTTCTACTGCAACAAGCTCGGCCTCAAGGAAGTGCGTCGCTACGAAAACGAGCAGGGACGCTATACGCTGATCTTCCTCGCCGCGTCCGAGGATGAGCAGAGCGGCATCGCCGAGAAGGCGCCGCTGGTCGAGCTGACCTACAATTGGGATCCCGAAGAGTACAAGGGCGGCCGCAATTTCGGCCACCTCGCCTATGAGGTCGACGACATCTATGCCACCTGCCAGAAGCTGATGGACAATGGCGTGACCATCAACCGGCCGCCGCGCGACGGCAACATGGCCTTCATCCGCTCGCCGGATGGCATTTCGATCGAGCTCCTGCAGAAAGGCCCGGCGAAGGCGAAGGCCGAGCCCTGGGCCTCGATGACGAACACGGGAAGCTGGTAGGCGTCATGCCCAGGAGCGTGCCCATGATTTGACCGGCAGGCCTGCCTATGGCGTTTCGACGGACGGTGCCTATCTATCCGCTTGTGGCGCCGGCCTGGAAGGGTCGGCGTTTTTCTTGATCCAGCAGGAGAATTCTATGCCGACCAGCCGCGCCGATGTCGCCACCGAGCACGCCAGCCGCTACCTGCAGCAACTCTGCAAGCATTGGTCGCACAAGTTCCCGGTCGAATTCGACCCGCACCATGGCGCCATCCAGCTCTCGCTCGGCCGAACCGTGATGGATGCCGACGACAAGGCCCTTCATATCGCGGTCGCCGCTGATGACGTTGCCGCGCTCGAGCGGCTGGAAACCGTCGTCGCCGACCACATCAAGCGCTTCGCATTCCGCGAGGAGCTGACCTTCGACTGGCAAAAGGCCGCCTGAGCATATTCGGCTTCAGCCGCCGGCCATGTCGAGCAAGGCAAGCACGCTGCGCCAGTTGCGCGCCGTGCCGGGCACCTTCAATGTGCGTGGGATAAGATTGGCGAAGACGGATTTGCCGAGCCCGTCCGGCGCGTGCAGGTAAAGCACGTCGCCCTTGATCTCGAAACGCTCCGGGCCGGTGCATTTTTCCGCGAGCCGCTTGGTCTCTTCCGCAGTCGGCTCGCGTTCCAGCACGTAGGCGTGCAGCTTGGTCGGCTCGCCGGCAACTTCCGGATAGGGATTGTCCTTCACCAGCCGCTCGAACCAGCCGGCATCGCGCACCATGATGCGCGAATTGAACCCCCATTTCTTCTCGAAGGCCGCTTCCAGTTGCTTCGTCAGCGACGCCGCATCGCCCTTTTTCGCGCTAAACACGACGTTGCCGCTCTGCACATAGGTCGCGACGTCGGTGAACCCTAAATCCTCGAAGAACGACCTCAGTTCCGCCATCTTGACGATGCGGTTGCCGCCGACATTGATGCCGGAAAATAGCGCCACGAAGACAGTACCCTTCCCGCTCATATGATGAAGCCCGCCAGCGTCTCGTTGTCGGTGATGTCCTGATACTGCACGCCCTCGGCGTCGAAATTGGCCTTCAGCAGATCGAAATTGCGCCGGTCCTTGGTCTCGATGCCGATCAGCACCGAGCCGAAATTGCGCGCCGACTTCTTCAGATACTCGAAGCGCGTGATATCGTCGTCCGGCCCGAGCATTTCAAGGAAATCGCGCAACGCGCCGGGCCGCTGCGGGAAGCGGATGACGAAATACTTCTTCAGCCCCTCGAAGCGCAGCGCCCGCTCCTTGACGTCCGGCAGCCGCTCGAAATCGAAATTGCCGCCTGAGACGACCGCGACGATGGTCTTGCCCCTGATCTCCTTGCGCGAAAAATCCTTGAGCGCGTCGATTGCCAATGCGCCGGCCGGCTCCAGCACCACGCCCTCGACATTGAGCATCTCGATCATCGTCGCGCAGAGCCGGTTTTCCGGAACGAGGCGCACGGCATCGGCGGTGAACTCCTTGAGATGGCGCAGCGGCTCGCGACCGATCTCCGCCACCGCGGCGCCGTCGACGAAATTGTCGACCTTGGCGAGCCTGACCCGCTTGCCGCTGGCAAGGCTCTCGCTGAGGCTCGGCGCGCCCGCCGGCTCGCAGAACACGAAGCGCGTGTCGCGATGCCGGTCGGCGAAATAGTGGGTGACACCGGCGGCCAGGCCGCCGCCGCCGACCGGCAGCATGACGATGTCGGGCATGCGCCCGCCTGGCATCTGCGCGGCGATCTCATAGGCAACCGTCGCCTGGCCTTCGATGATGTCCTTGTGGTCGAAGGGCGGCACCATATGCGCGCCGGCGCTCTCGGTGAATTCGAAGGCGGCCCGGTAGCAATCGTCGAAGAAGTCGCCGACCAGCCTGATCTCGACGAAATCGCCGCCGAAGAGCCGCGTCTTGTCGATCTTCTGCTGCGGCGTCGTCACCGGCATGAACACGACGCCCTTTTTGCCGAAATGCCGGCAGACGAAGGCAAAGCCCTGTGCATGGTTGCCGGCCGAGGCGCAGACGAACAGTTCCGCGTTGTTGCCGGCGGCGAGCGCCTTGCGGAAGAAATTGAAGGCGCCTCTGATCTTGTAGGAGCGGACCGGGGTCAGGTCCTCGCGCTTCAAAAGGATGCGGGCGCCTGTCTTTTTCGACAGGTAGTCGTTCTCCTGCAGCGGCGTTTCCGGAAAGATCCCGCGGATCGCCTCGGCGGCGGAGGCGACGCGAGAGGAAAAACTGTTCACTTCGGGACCTCTTTTCGCTTTGGCAGCACACGCCAGCACGCGGCTCCCCTGACCAACAAGTCTTCCTGCCGCCGTTTTGGCTTTCGCGCAACAGTGCCGCGGCCCTCGTCGGCCGCCGAGCAAATTTCCGCTGGACACGACTTACTTCCGCCGCACTTCGCCTGTCCGGGAGATTTCGCGGAGGTGGATGGCCAATTGCGGCCGGAGTGGATGTGTTCGACGTGCATATGAAGACGCTTTTGATCATTGCCCTGGCTCTGTTGATGGCAGGCTGCGCGGGGCGGCAGACAGAGGAAATTCTGGGCAGCGTCGTCGTGCCGACGCAGGCGACCGAGATCGCCGGCAACCACTCGATCTTCATCGCCACCACGCGCAAGCGCTCCGACGACCCGAACAAGGTCTTCGACGGTGAGCGCTCGGCGACGCTCAACTATGCCCGCGTCAGCGTCACGGTGCCGCCGGTCCACCAGACCGGCCAGATCGAGCGCCGCTCGCGCGGCAACTCCAACGACCCGACTAAATATTTCATGGCATCCGAGGTCGTCGGTTACGATACGCAGCCGAAATTCGCGAGCGCGCTCAACGCCGACATCGATGCCCGTGGCGGCCGGGTCATGGTCTTCGTCCATGGTTACAACACCGGCTTTGACGACGCTGTCTACCGGCTGACGCAGATCGTCCACGATTCCGGCTATCCCGGAACGCCGGTGCTGTTCTCCTGGGCTTCGGGCGCCAAGACCACCGACTATGTCTATGACAGGGAAAGTGCCGCCGCCGCCCGCGACCAGTTGGAAGTGACGCTGAGAATGCTCGCGCAGACGGGCGCGCGGCGCATCGACATCGTCGCCCATTCGATGGGGACCTGGGTGACGATGGAGACGCTGCGCCAACTCGCCATCACCGGCGACCGAGACCTCAGCGGCAAGCTCGGCGACGTGGTGCTGGCCTCGCCCGATATCGACGTCGACGTCTTCAAGAGCCAGATGCGCCGCTACGGCAAGCCCAACAAGCCTTTCATCCTGCTTCTGTCGGACGACGACCGCGCGCTGCGGCTCTCCGGCCTGATTGCCGGCTCGCGGCCACGCGTCGGCGACTACAGGGACGCCGCCGATCTCGCCTCCTATGGCGTCACGGTGGTCGACCTTTCCAAGGAGAAGGGCAACGACAGCTTCAACCACACCAAATTCGCCGACAACCCCGTGCTGGTGAAGATGATCGGCCAGCGGCTGCGCGAGGACGATGGTTTTGCCAGCGACCGCGATGTCACCGACCGCATCAGCCAGCTCGGGGCCCAGTAACCGTGGCTCGCCGGATCGCGTCGCGATTGCCGTGCTGCATAGACTTTGAACTGGACCCGGCCGGGCTCTGGCCTTATCGGAGTAATCAGAGAGGTTTGCCGCCCTTGGGGGATCCCGGGTGATCGTGCGTTCGAAGATCGTCCTCGGCTTTGCCCTGGCGCTCGCCCTGACCGGCTGCGCCGGCGGAAATACGCACGATCTGCTCAACAGGAAGACGGTCGCGGTCCCGGCCTCCGACATTGCGGCCACGCATGAAATCTTCGTCGCCACGACCCGCCAGCAAGCGGCCAAGGATCCGCGGCAGGTTTTCGACGGCGATCGCTCGCTGACCACCAGCTACGCCCGCGTCGATGTGACCGTTCCCAAGGCGCATCAGGTCGGCGCGATCGAGCGCGCCAAGGGTTCGGCCGACAGCAACCCGGCCAAGCAGTTCACCGCGACCGATGTCGTCCACTATGGCGACGCGCAGCAATTCGCCAAGGCGGTCGGCGCCGACATTTCGGTGCGCGGCGACCGCGCCCTGGTGTTCGTGCACGGTTTCAACAACGGCTTCGACGACGGTGTCTATCGCCTGACGCAGATCGCGCATGACACGAAATATCCGGGCACGCCGGTGCTGTTCTCCTGGGCGTCGAGCGGCAAGACGACCGGCTATATCTATGACAAGGACAGCTCCACCGCCGCGCGCGACGACCTCGAGGCGACGCTGAGGATGCTCGCCAAGACGCGGGCCAAAAGCATCGACATCATCGCCCATTCGATGGGCACATGGCTGACGATGGAAGCGTTGCGCCAGCTTGCCATCACCGGCGACCGCGATCTCAACGGCAAGCTCGGCTATGTCATCCTCGCCTCGCCCGACATCGACGTCGACGTCTTCAAGAAGCAGATGATCCGCTACGGCAAGCCCGACAAGCCGTTCGCCATCCTGCTCTCCGGGGACGACCGGGCGCTCAAGCTGTCCAGCCTCATTTCCGGCGACAAGCCGCGCGTCGGCGACTACGGCAACGCGTCCGATCTCGCCAATTACGGCGTTACGGTGGTCGATTTGACCCAGGCCAAGGGCGGCGACGGTCTGAACCACGCCAAGTTCGCCGACAATCCGATCCTGGTGCAGTTGCTCGGCAACCGCCTGCGCACGCCGGCCGGCCTGGCATCCGACGAGCCGGATCCGGCGCAGCTCAACAATATAGGCCAAGGCCTCGGCAAGGCGGTCGGCTCGGTGGCCGAGGTGGTCATCACCACGCCGTTCAAGGTGCTGACCATCGCCACCGGCGGATAGCGAGCGAGCGCCCGCTCCCGCCTCAGATAAAAAGATCGACTTTCTGGAACGTCGTCACGTCGACCAGGCCGACATCCGATATCCTGAGTTCCGGAATGACCACCAGCGCCAGCAGCGAGTGCTGCATGTAGGCGTTGTTCAGCGAACAGCCGACCTTGCGCATCGCTCCCGTCAGTTGCTCGGCCTTGGCCGCGACGATCTCGGCGCGCTCGTCCGACATCAGCCCGGCGATCGGCATTTCGACCAGCGCCAGTTCCTTGCCCTTGGAATAAAGCACGACGCCGCCGCCCACTTCGCCGAGCCGGTTGACGGCCAAAGCCATATCCTTCTTGTTGGTGCCGACGACGATGATGTGATGCGCGTCATGCGCCACGCTCGAGGCCATGGCGCAGTCCTCGACATAGCCGAAGCCGGACACGAAGGCGTTGGTGACGCCGCCGGTGCCCCTGTGACGTTCCACCAGGGCGATCTGGCAGATGTCGTTGCGGCGGTCCATGGCGACCAACCCGTCCTCGACCGGCAGGTCGGCTTCGAGCGCCCGGGTCGGCGCCTGGTTCTCGATCACGCCGATCACGCGCGCCCGAACCTCGTTGGCGCCCTGCGGCGCGGCGATGTCGAAATCGGCGGCCTTGAGCCTCTTGCCGAGCTTGACCGTGTTCTTCGCCGTCGGCGGATAGTCATAGGCCGGGATGTCGATTTCGAGCCTGCCGGCCTTCGCCAGCCTGACGCCGCGGCCATAGACCTCATCGATGGCCATCTGGGCGAGATCGGAGACGATCAGGAGATCGGCCAGCCTGCCCGGCGCGATCGAGCCGACTTCCCGCTCCAGCCTGAAATGCTGGGCGGTGTTGAGCGTCGCCATCTGGATCGCCGTCACCGGCTTCAAGCCCTGCTGAATCGCATGCCGCACCACCCGGTCCATATGGCCTTCATGCACCAGCGTGCCGGAATGGCTGTCGTCCGTGCACAGGATGAAGTTGCGCGGATCGACACCGCCTTCCGTCACTGCCTTGATCTGCGCCGCGACGTCATACCAGGCGGAACCCAGTCTCAGCATCGCCTTCATGCCCTGGCGCACCCGGGCGATCGCGTCTTCGGCGCGCGTGCCTTCATGATCGTCCTCGGCGCCGCCGGCGACATAGCCGTGGAAAGGCAGGCCGAGATCGCGCGAGGCATAGTGGCCGCCGACCGTCTTGCCGGCCTTGACCGTTTCGGCGATCTCACCCGACATCACCGGATTGTTGGCGGCGACACCGGGAAAATTCATCACCTCGCCGAGGCCGATGATGTTTTCCCAGGTCATCGCCTCGGCCACATCGGCGACTGTCAGTTCGGCGCCGGCATGCTCCAGGCCGGGCGCCGAGGGCACGCAGGACGGCATCTGCACATGCACGTTGATCGGCATTGCAACGGCCTCGTCATGCATCAGCCGGACGCCCGGCAGGCCCAGCACATTGGCGATCTCATGCGGATCGATGAACATCGAGGTGGTGCCGTGCGGGATCACCGCGCGGCAGAATTCCGTCACCGTCACCATGCCGCTTTCGACATGCATGTGCGCGTCGCAAAGACCGGGCACCAGGTAACGCCCGCCGGCGTCGACCACCTTGGTCCCCTGCCCGATCGCATGGCCGGCATTCGGCCCGCAATAAGCAAAACGGCCGGCGGCGATCGCGATATCGGTGCCGGCAATGATCTCGCCCGAATGGACATTCACCCAGCGGCCGTTGCGGATGACCAGATCGGCGGGCTTGCGGCCCATCGCAACATCGACCAGATGCGTCGCCACCTCGGTCCAGGGCTTGGGTTTCATCTTGTTCGCGCTTCCCGCCATGACGGACTCCTGTTTGCCCGACTGTGCCAAGCGGGCGCGGTTTTGACCAGTTGGCAAAACTGGTTTGTTTTTAAGGCAACAGCAGTTTTGGCGGATATCTCCTCCGGCAAGGCGAAATTGCTTAGACTGACGGCCCATTCTGTCGTCCGGATAAAAGATGGCACAGACGCTTCGGTTCGCAATTTTCGTGTTGTCGGCATGTTGCGCCGGCCTGGCCTTCTTCACCTTTCATTCGTTCTGGGCATGGGCCGCGCCGATCGCCATCCTCATCGCCGGCTCGTTGTTTGCCGAATACGCTTTCAGCCGGCTGGCCTCGCCCGAGGAGAAACAGCGCGATCTGGAAGACCGCGTGCGCAACCCGCCGACGTAAACCACTGTTGCAGAAATACAATTCCGTTTTGCGGCGAATAACGCTAGGTTGTGCTAAGGAGTCTTTCGAAACCGCCATTTCGGAGCGCTCGATGCGTCGCCTGACGCTCGCCAGTGCCGGCTTTTTCGCCCTGCTGTCCGGGTCTGCCCTGGCCGCGGACATAGGCGCCGATTTACCCATGACCGCGCCCGGCTTCGACTGGACGGGCTACTATGCCGGCCTCCAGGCCGGTTACGGTTGGGGCCGCTCCGACATCGCCGGCACGGAAGGCGAGCCTTTCGCCGCTTCACTCGATCTCGACGGCGGCTTTGTCGGCGGCCATGTCGCCGGCCTGTGGCAGTTCAACCAGGCGGTGATCGGTGCCCGAGCCGAGCTCAACTATTCCGCGGTGGACGGTTCGGCTCAGCTAAGTCCCGGAAATTCTGTCGGCATCGACATCAAGTGGCTGGGATCGGTCAATGCCGAGGCCGGCTTGGCGGCGGATCGCTGGCTGGTCTACGGCGTCGGCGGCGTCGCTTTCGCCGGCATCGAGACCTCGCAAAATGCCGGCACCGGCTTTGCCGAGACACGCACCGGCACGGGCTGGACGATCGGCGCCGGCGTCGACTATGCGTTGAGCAACAACATCGTCGTCGGCGCGCAGTACCGCTACTACGATTTCGGCAAGGAGCATTTCGACGTCCCCGACGACTTCTCCGATCGCGACCAGGACGTGAAGCTGCACACGCTGGGCGTGAACTTCAGCTACAAGTTCTGAATTGCGGAGCAGCAACGGAACGAAGGTGGCCGGCGCCCGCAGGGGGCGGGGGGAATGGGTAGGGCCTGAAAGACGCCGGCCGCAGCGGATCAAGTCCACCGCGAGGACGACCGTAGCGAACGCCTCCGGAGGCGTAATTGCGCGATCACGCCACTATCCAGGATCAAGCCGAAGTCGTCTTCCCGGCCGGCATGGCGGCCAGGCACTCCTCCAGCCGCTCCAGGCGCGCCTTTTGCCATCGCAAGCTGTGCGCAATGTCGTGGAGCTTTCCCTTGCCCCCCGAGTTGGCGGCCTCGATAAAGTCGAGCTCAAGCTGGGCAATCTCGCGCCGCAACTCCTGCGCCTCGGCTTCCCGCAGTCCTTTGATCCACCCGGCCCCGCGCATGGCTGCACGCATTCTGCCATCAACGTAGGCTCGATGTTGGCAAGGAAATGCTAACGATATCGGCTAGGACAATCTCGAATTTTAAACATAGCTAATATATTCGCACCGTGGTGCCGTTTTGCCTGTCGCGGTTCCCGCAACGGCGCTTGCCCCAAACAAGCCTTGACGGCTACAGGCTGACATCTGAAAAGGGCTTCGCCAGCGGACGTGGCGGAATTGGTAGACGCAAGGGACTTAAAATATCCCTTGCGTCTACAGCAATGTTTTCAATGGCTTACCTCGGCACCCCACCCTGCCTCTGCACGCTCCTGAGTTGCGACGGTTTTCAACCTCTGATTTTGCCATGCCAACTTATTGAAATCGCGCCGCTATATTTCCTCCATTGAAGCGATCTTCCCACTCCCGATACCGATGCCCACGAAAAGAGAAAATGTGGGAAATCTTGTGGGAACACGCTTAGTCAGTACTGCCGCTCTCGGCCGCTTCATTTTCGATGGCCACGCGCTGAACCACGTCGGGGGACACATGCATGATGGTAATATCGAAAGCCCGATAAGCCTCATCTGGCGTAGTGCCGCGTTCGATTTCCGCCTTCGTCATGCCGTCCTTCAGTTGCTCGTTGCGCAGTTTGGTCAGGATTGATCCAAGTCCATGGTGATGGCCGAAACTTGGCGCGACGTATTCGCCTGAGGGCGTCCAGCCGCCGAAGTGCATCGCAATATGCACGTCTTGGAGTTCCTCTGGGTCAGACGCGCTGATCCTGGCTAGCTCTTTGATGAGTTCCTCAATTGCAGCTTTGGTCATGTATGCGGTTACGCCCATGACATCCAATCGCAGCGCCAAGCTGTGCGGTCCAGCCGACATCTTTTTCGCAGGTTTTTTCGTTGGTCGCCTAGCCATGCTTAAATTGCCTCCGTGCCGTGATGCGTTCGATCCTATGGGAAGCATGGTGCGGGCGGCGGGACTTGAACCCGCATGGCCGAAGCCTCCGGATTTTAAGTCCGGTGTGTATACCAATTTCACCACGCCCGCAGTGCCCGCACATGTACGCGTGGTGTGGGATTTTGCAAAGAGCAAGAGATTAGGCTCGCACACTTGATTGCGTGGGAAATATCGTGGGGATTTCCCACGCATGTGGGAGAAAACCGGCCTTCACCATCAGCTCGAAGTCCCCGTTTTCCAGGCTGTTGAGCGGGAAGCACCGTAGAAAAAGGGACTTAAAATCCCTCGATCTCTGATCGTACGGGTTCGATTCCCGTCGTCCGCACCACATTGAAATTGCTTGCTTACTCTAATTCTGTCTTTGGGGTCGGCTACGAGAGGATTTCCGCTCCGATCCGCGAAGGGCGATAATGCAATTTGGGCTCGAAGCCTCGCTACAACGCGGGGTCATGCGCTGCATTGCAGCGTTCGCTGTCATCTTGGCAGGATTTCTCGTCTGGATCGCCATCCGTCACTGACAGCCCTGCCACCGAAGCAGCCGGGCCAACTTGTCACTTGGTAGCCGGCTTGTGTGATTGGCTGCCTACCACCCCAAGTGAATTATCTGGGAAAGATCGGCGATATCGCCATAGATCATCGAACCTTTGACGAGGGAACACTTGCCATCCAGGACCTCGAAGAGCCGACTCGACGCCGTGCAAACCGGCGGAACGTTCCGGCCCTTGGCTTCGGCATAGCCGACGCTGATCGCGAGGATAGCGATAGCAATGAGAGTGGTCTTGCTCATATCTAACCCCTGAAGCCAACTGGCTCTTGGGCCGCAAAACCGGGTTGCCACCCCTCAAGTAGCATCGGGCAATGATGGGCTTCATCATCGATTGGAATGACGAGGCAGCCATTGAGGCCGCGCGAACAAAAAGCCCCGGAAGCCGAAGCCGTCGGGCCACCGGCAACGACTGCTGAGAAGGCAAGGTTACCCGATCGAAAGCTTTTCCGTGCATCAATGGCTGACGCGCATGGGAAGGGCTCGGGATGTCGACAATCGGGGCGATCTACCGCCGCACCCCTGCCTCGGTCGCGATCGTCTGGCTGGCGCTCAGCGCCGTTCTGAGCCTGCTGCTGTTGCAAGGCAAAATGCCCAACGGCGACGTCGACGACCTGATGAAGCTGCATGAAATCAGGCATCTGCTGCAAACAGGCAATCCGTTCGACAGGACGCTGACGGGCATTGCTCAGCCCGAACCCATGGTCTCGCACTGGCCATGGATCGTCGACGCGCCCTATGCGCTGGTGGCGGCCGCGATTGCGCCGTTTGTCGGGATGGAGGCTGCGGTCGCAGTCGCGGCATTCACCGTGCCGTTGCTGCTGCTGCTGGTCGCAATGACCTTGCTTTTCCTGCTGATCAGGGAATTCGAGTTCGAACATCCCGGCGCGGTGCTGGCTGTCGCCGCCTTCGCCGGGCTGCCCGCATTTTCGGAATTTCAACCCTGGCGTATCGACTACCACAATCTGCAGATGCTTATCCTTCTCGGCGCGGCGCTGCTGACGATCCGTGGCGGACGGGTTGCCGCCGGGCTGAACGGTGCCTTGATGGCGCTGTCCACGGCGATCAGCGCCGAAATGGCGCCGTTCCTTGTTCTGCCGGTCGGCTTCTATGCCTTGGCGTTCGTCGCCGGGAAGAGCGACGCAGGGAAAGATCTCAGGGCTTACGGTCTCGCACTGGCGGCTGCCGGTATTGTAATGTTCTTTCTGGTCGTAGGGCCTCGGACTTATACAAGTGCCGCTTGCGACCGCTATTCGCTTTTGCACCTTACCGCGCTTGCGGTCACCGGTGTCACGCTTGCGGGAATCTCCACCGCGGGGACGGTTGGAAGCTGGCGGATAAGGGCCGCCTGTCTTTTGGTCGCCGCCTGTGCGACCGCCGCGTTGCTTGTTTTCTTCTTTCCCCAGTGCGCGGGTGGACCGCTTGTCGGCATGAGCGACTACGTGCGCGACAACTGGCTTTTGCGCATCGACCAAGAACGCAGCATCTTCTACAGCGCGGACTTTATAAGCTCCGACCGTTTCACCCGGTTCTTCCTCGCCATTCTGGGCACTGCCGCGACAAGCATCCTGGCCATCTCCGGCACGACAAGAAAGCGAGCCTGGGTGGTTCTTGCGGTCTTCTCGACAGCAGGCCTCCTGCTAGGACTGCTCTATCTGCGATATCTCCGTTTCTTCCCGCTTTTCGTCGGTCCCGGGACAGCCCTGCTTATCCACCAGGGCCTTCCTGCCTGGCTGCCGCTAAGGCGCTGTTTCGGCACAAGGTCGGACAACGGGTTGCCCGGCGTTTGGCTTCTTGCCGCTCCTGGAGCGGCGATTGTCGCTGCCCTTTTTGCGGGCCATCTGGTTTGGCCGCCCCAGCTAACGAAACTGATAGGCATCGACATCGCCGATGCTTGCGAGAAAGCCGATGCCGGTCCGCATTTCGTTTGGCCGGAAGGCGCTCGGCTATTCGCGCCTGCCGGGATCGAAGTGGCCGCATTGGGGTCGCCTGCCGATCTCGAAGTCGTGGCGGTCCCATTCCACACATCGGTCAAGGGCATTGAGCGCGTCCTGCGATTTTTCGATCCGGCTACGCCCGATCCGGCGCGGCTGCTTGATGAAACCAAGGCCACCCATGTTGCGGTCTGCCGTGTGGAGGAAGAGACCCTCAAGCCGGTCGAAGCCCAGTTCCCGCTGGCCAGCCGTTTGGCGACGGGAAGGCCACCGGACTGGCTGACGGAGTGTCCCGTTGCGGGCCGGCTGCGCATCTATCGATATCCGGCGGCAGGCGGTCCTTCCGGCCAGTGTCCTGTCACGGGCCAGGGAGCCCTGGCGCCGTGACGTCCGTCAAGGGGCGATCGGGTTCAACTTCAGATGCTGGATCAGGATGATGGTCTTGGCGTCGACGATGCGGCCGTCGGCAATGCCGGCCAGCGCCTCGTCGAGCGGCATCTCCAGAACCTCGATGTCCTCGCCCTCTTCCGGCGCCCCGCCGCCGTCGGAGATGCGGTCGGCCGGCGAATAGCGCGCAATGAAGAACCAGAGCCTTTCCGTCACGCTGCCGGGGCTCATATAGGGCGCGAACAGCCGCTGCACGTCCTTCAGCCGATAGCCGAGTTCTTCCTCCGCTTCCTTGCGGATGCAGGTTTCCGGATCGTTTTCATCAAGCAATCCGGCGCAGGCCTCGATCAGCGGCTCGCGATGGCCGGTGACATAGGCCGGATAGCGGAACTGCCGCACCAGGAGCACCGTGGAGCGCTCCGGGTCGAAGGGCAGGATGACCGCGCCGTCGCCCCGGTCGTAGGTCTGGCGCGTCTGCGTTTCCCAGCGCCCGTCGCGGCGGCGGTAGTCGAGCACCGTCTTCTTCAGCACCGCCCAGTCGTCGGACAGGACTTCTTCGGAGCGGATGCGGACGCGATCTTCCATGGGTGGTCTCCGTGCTGCCGGCGGCAAGGGTTGGAGCAATTCCAGGAAAAGTGGAAACGGTTAGGCTCGGCGCCTTCGCCGTAGCCTCCGTCCGGAATTGCGTCAAAACGAAAGAGATAGAGCGGTCCTCTGTTCCCACGAAACGGAGGACCGCTCTAGCCGCGAACCGGCGCCTGCGCAATCCTGGAAACCGACTGGTCCAGCGGGACTTTCACCGGCTCGTGTCTGGCGCAAAGTGCTGCCGCTGCCTAGATAGCGATATCTCTCCCAGGAGCCCGTTTCATGACATCATCGCTTTTCCAGCCGATCACCCTCGGCGGCCTCACCTTCCCCAACCGCATCGCGGTGGCGCCGATGTGCCAGTATTCGGCCGAGGACGGCTCCGCCAGCGACTGGCACCTCCACCACTGGATGAACCTCGCCATGTCCGGCGCCGGCATGGTGACCGTCGAGATGACCGACGTCGAGCGGCGGGGCCGCATCTCGCATGGCTGCCTCGGCCTCTACTCCGACGACAACGAGGCGGCGGCCAAGCGCACGCTCGACGCCGCCAGGCGCGTCGCAGCACCCGGCACCAAATTCGGCGTCCAACTCGCCCATGCCGGCCGCAAAGCCTCCAACAGGAAGCCCTGGGAAGGCGGCGGCCCCCTGCAGCCAGGCGAGGATCCCTGGCAGACCGTTTCGGCTTCGGCCGTCGCCTACGACACAGGGTGGAATGTGCCCCACGCACTGGACGAAGAAGAGATCCAGCAAGTCATCCAGCGTTTCGCCGAGGCGGCCAAGCGGGCAGAGCGTGCCGGCTTCGACTTCATCGAATTGCACGCCGCTCACGGCTATCTGATCTTCCAGTTCCTGTCGCCGCTCTCCAACCAGCGCACGGACCGCTGGGGCGGCTCATTGGAAAACCGCATGCGCTTCGCCATCGAGATCGCCAGGGCGGTGAAGAAGGTCGCACCGGACCTGATGCTCGGCGCGCGCCTTTCGGTGAAGGAATGGGTCGATGGCGGCTTCGATGTCGAAGAGGCGATCGAAGTGGCCAGGGCGCTGAAGGCGGAGGGCGTTGCCTATCTCTGCTGTTCCAGCGGCGGCAATTCGCCTCTGCAGAAGCTGCCCAGCGGTCCCGGCTACCAGGTGCATCTGGCGGAAGCGATCCGCAAGGGCGCCGGCATCGCGACGCGCGCGGTGGGACTGATCGACGATCCGAAGCAGGCCGAAGCGATTGTCGCCGATGGCCGTGCCGACATGGTGGCGCTGGCGCGCGCCTTCCTCGCCGACCCGCGCTGGGGCTGGCGCGCGGCGGCGACGTTCGGCGAGGAAATCCGCCCGGCGCCGCAGTTGGCGCGTTCGGTGACGACCATGCAGCACTGGATGAAGGCGGCCGGTTGACGCGGCGGAACTGAGACCATTGGGCGCAGGGGTCCCGTCACGATTGCAACCAAATTGGCCGCTTTGCGTTGGCGGCCATGACAGACAACAAGCCATTTGAAAAGCCGGTGGTGGTCGAACTCGGCCATGTCGGCAAATACCGCCAGATAAGCAGCACGCGCGAAGCCGCCGAGTGCCTGATGACCGTTTGGCCGCTCAATCGCGGTCAGCGGCATCGTGATGCTCTCGACACTTGCCTCAAGGCGCTGGAAGGTTATCGTTCGACGGCGGACGCACGCCGCGCGTTGATCGAGGCAGCCGAGGAATCCGAAGTGCTGGTCCCCGAAGACACGTTGCCTGACGAAAAGCTGCATTGAGCAATTCCAGGAGAAGTGCGAAGCGGTTCTCCGTCCGGAATTGCGTGAAAACAATTAGAGCAGGTCGGCGATTCCGACAGACGCCGAACTGCTCTGGCAAGCAAGGGTTTCTCGACCGGAGGATTCCATGGCGAAACTGACTTACAAGATCGTCGAGCATGACGGCGGTTGGGCCTACAAGGTAGGCTCGACTTATTCAGAAACATTTCCCACCCACCAGGACGCGCTGCGCGCCGCCGAGATTGCTTCGGCCGAGCAGCAGGTCGCCGGCAACACGGACGGAATCCAGTATGAAGATTCCGAGGGCGTCTGGCATGACGAGCTGGCCGACGGTCGCGACAGACCGCAGACCGAAGTTTCGGACTAACTCTGCCGCTTCATTGCCGCGCGACCGACATGGCCCCAACCGTCACGTCGGCCCCTTGCTGGCGCATGAATCACTTGCCGCAATACTGGTCGTTGATGTTCTGCCCGGCATTGGCATCGGGTCCTGCCGTATTCGAGGCGCATGGTCCGGCGGGGCCGGGATTGCCCAGGGTGTTCAACCCAGAGGCGTCACCGATGCTGCCTGTGGTTGTGCGATCGATCGGCACGTCCCGCTCGCTCGACACCGGACGATCATGATGCCACCATGACCACATGTCCGAGGACTGCGCCATTGCCGAGGTTGCCATGCCCAGCACCAGCGCGGAGGTTGCAAAAGCTTTTATAAGCATTGGATACTCCATTCAGTTGGCCGCCGCGACGTTGACGGCGACGCGAATGAAACCCTGGGTTGGACGTGAAGGTTCCAAAAGAAAACCCGGCTGAAGCAAAGTCACCCGACACGTTTGTGTGACGAGGCCGTGAGCGCCGAAGCATTCGACTTGGCTGAATTTCAGGTGACGCCCGCGAATGCACGCGCAGCGATGCGCTGAATGAAGGCGACCACGCGTTCGGGCTCCGCGAATTGCGGCATGTGGCCAAGCCCGTCGATCCGTTCGAAGTCGAGCCCCTTGATCTTGTCCAGCATAGGCTCGCCATGAGTGGCAATGCCGAAAACGCGATCCTCCGTGCCGAACAGTATGCCGGCCGGCACGGCGATCTCGCCATAGTGCCGCTCCAAGCGGCCGAGATCTTCTTCCACCGCCACCACATCGGTCGAAGTCGCGTGGAAATGAGTAGGCCGCAGCCCAAGCCATCCACCTCCGGCGATCATATAGTCCTCGGGAACGGTTTGCGGCGCGAAGATGAATTTCATCGTCGGTTCGGCGTATTTCAGACTGGCTGGTATCGCCACCGTATAGGCTATCACCCGACGCCACAGGCGTGAGGGAATATAGAGCAGGTCGAATTTCTGGCGCACCCGTTCTTCCAGATGCGTGAGCGGTGCGAGCAGCGCGATACCGGAAATCGCTGCCGGATGCCCGACAGCAAGTGCAAGCGCGATGGCGCCGCCAAGCGAGTGGCCGACGATCAGGGGCCGTTCCAGCCCAAGTTCTCCGATGAAGCGCCGCACCATTTCGGCTTGCTCAGGCAGACGGCCGGACGCCCCACCGGCCCGAACCGAATATCCCGAACCCGGCCGGTCGAGCGCGATCAGCCGGTAGCCGGCATCGAAATGTCCGAACAGGGTATGGCGGAAATGGTGAAGCTGCGCGCCGAGGCCGTGCAGGAAGACGATTGGCCTGCCCTCGCCTTCTTCGACATAGTGGATGCGGTTGCCGTCGAACTCGACGAACTTCCCGCAAGCCGGCACCAGCCTTTCGGCCCGGGCCGCGATCCGCCATGTTGCAAGCATCAGGCCGAGCACGACGACAGCCGCCGCAACGAGCACGCCGCCGATCAGCCACGACAAAATAGATATCAGCATCTTCCACCCGAGCCGGACCGGCGCACCTTACCCGCAACCTGCTCTGCCACAAGAGCACTACCTTGCCTGCGCATTGCGGCCGGCCGCCGGCCGCGTTATCTCAGGCGAACCTGTTGCCGGAGTGAGCCATGCCTGAAATCGTCACCGCCGCCATGCTTGTCATCGGCGACGAAATCCTCTCCGGCCGCACCAAGGACAAGAACATCGGCCATCTCGCCGACATCATGACGGCGATCGGCATCGACCTGAAGGAAGTGCGGATTGTTCCCGACGAGGAGGACGAGATCGTCTCCGCCGTAAACGCGCTCCGCGCCCGCTACACCTACGTCTTCACCACCGGCGGCATCGGGCCCACGCATGACGACATCACCGCCGACTCCGTCGCCAAGGCCTTCGGCGTGCCCTGCGAGTACGATGTCAAGGCCTATGCCATGCTCGAAGCAAGCTATGCGCAACGCGGCATCGAATTCACCGAGGCGCGCAAGCGCATGGCGCGCATGCCGCGCGCCGCCGACCACATCGATAATCCGGTCTCGATCGCGCCCGGCTTCCGCATCGGCAACGTTCACGTGATGGCCGGCGTGCCGTCGATCTTCCAGGCGATGCTCGACAATGTCGTGCCGACGCTGAAGACGGGCACCAAGATGCTGTCGGCCACGGTGCCCTGCCCGTTCGGCGAAGGCCTGATCGGCGGGCCGCTGGCCGACATCCAGAAGGCGCACCCCGACACCATCATCGGCTCCTACCCGAAATACGGCGACGGCAAGTTCTGGACCGAGCTTGTTGTACGCGCCCGCAATGAACCGGCGCTGGAGGCCGCGCGCAGGGACGTCGAGGCCATGGTGGCGGGCTTGTCGGCTGCAAGCTGACGCCATCGTCGGACCGGAACCAAGGACGCCGTAACGGCGTTTGTTTTCCGGCGCGTTTGCGCCGGCATTTGAGGGCCGGACGCACATCTCGCGCCGACTCTTTTTTTGGGGGATGTCATGCGCTTCAAGACAATCGTCGCCATTCTGCAGAACGAGCAGGACGCGGAGCGCGTGCTCGACTGCGCCATTCCGCTCGCCGAGCGGTTCGAAAGCCACCTCGTCGGCATCCACGCGGAAGCGCTTCCGGTGCCCTATACGTCGGCCACCGGTTTTCCCGATACCGAATTTCTGCAGGTTTCGGCCGAGATGAACAAGGAGCGCGCCGACAAGCTGCAGGCGGTGTTCCTCGGGCGCGTTGAGGATTCTGGTCTCTCCTTCGAGTGGCGCAGCCTGGAAAGCTTCTCCGGCGACAGCGCGCTGACCGGCATATCGAGCGTGCGGGCGGCGGATCTGATCATCGCCGCTCAGCGCGATACGGGAGGCGATCCGGGTGCCGACGTCGACACGCTGGTCTATGACGCTGGCCGGCCAGTGCTGGTCGTGCCGCATGCCGGGCCGCTGGTCACCACCTTCAGGCGCGTGCTGCTCGCCTGGAACGGCAGCAAGGAGGCGGCTCGCGCCGCATTCGATGCCCTGCCCTTCATCAGCGAGGCCGACAAGACCGACATTCTCGTCATCGACCCGCCGGAGACACTGGATGAGGCTCCCGAGGCAGCGGGCGCCGAGATAGCGGCCGCGTTATCGCGCCATGGCGCCAATGTCAGCGTTTGCGTGCAGAAATCGAGCGGCGCTTCGGTCGACGATATCATCCAGGAGAGGATTGCCGAATCCGGCGCCGACCTGCTGGTGCTGGGCGCCTACAGCCACTCCTGGCTGCGCCAGCTTCTGTTCGGCGGCGTCACCCGCACCGTGCTACACACGGCAAACGTTGCGGCCTTCCTGTCGAGATAAGCATGTCTCCCGAAAGTGGTAACCGGTTTCGGGACAAAGACATGCTGAACGCGTTTCGGCGCGACGCGCTGTAAGTCCACAGCCATCGCGAACTCCCACCTTGCCAAGCCTGGCGCTTTCCGGCTAATTCCGCCTGCATTCCATAGTATTTGCGCGCCGCGGCGCGCTTGCGGAGTGTGCGAACCATGTCCCTTCCCGAAAAAGCCTTTCCCGTCTCCTGGGACCAGTTCCACCGTGACGCCCGCGCGCTCTCCTGGCGGCTTTCCGGCGCCAACAAGGGACAGTGGAAGGCGATTGTCTGCATAACCCGAGGCGGCCTGGTGCCTGCGGCTATCATCGCGCGCGAGCTCGGTATCCGGGTCATCGAGACCGTCTGCGTGGCCTCTTACCATGACTACACGAGCCAGGGTCAGTTGCAGGTCCTGAAGGAGATCTCGCCTCCGCTGCTTGCCGACGACGGCGTCGGCGTGTTGATCATCGATGACCTCACCGATACCGGCAAGACGGCGGGCATCGTGCGCGCGATGATGCCGAAGGCGCATTTCGCGACAGTCTATGCCAAGCCGAAGGGCCGGCCTCTGGTCGATACATTCGTCACCGAGGTCAGCCAGGACACCTGGATCTACTTTCCATGGGACATGGGCTTCACCTACCAGAAGCCGATCGCCGACGATCACGCCGGCTGAGCACCGAGAAATTTTCAAAGAATCCGACTTTGAGGCACGTTTGTGCCCTCAAATCCTACCGGATGAGCACAATTGCTTTTGGGACATTGACTTTTTCTGGTGGGATTTTCTCGAACGAGTGAAGTTTTTTACTTTTAAAGCTCATAATTCGCCGTAAGATTCATAAGATGGCAAACGATTCCGGAGGCTGGGGGCAGCTTCTCCAATGTTGACGAGGCCGACGACGCACAACCAGATGGCCGAAAGAGTCAGGCGACTCTTCGGCACCGCGCCGTGCCGCCTGCAGGTTGCCGCCTTGCCCTGGCGCGAGGGTGAACACGGCATCGAGATCATGCTGATCACCAGCCGCGACACCGGACGCTGGGTTCTGCCCAAAGGCTGGCCGGAGGCCAGGGAGCCGCTTTGCGAGGCCGCCGCTCGGGAAGCGGGCGAAGAGGCCGGATTGCGCGGCACCATCTCGCATCTCGAAGCCGGCCGTTACTTTTACGCCAAGGTCCTGGCTTCAGGCGAGGAAGCGCCTTGCGAGGTCCTGGTATTCCCGCTCAAGGTCGACCGCGTTGCCGACCGCTGGAAGGAAAAGCGCGCCCGCATCCGCAAATGGGTCGGCTCCGCCGAGGCCGTCAGCATGGTCAATGAGCCCGATCTTTGCCAGATCATCACCTATTTCTGCGCCGATCCGCATAGATTCGCCAAGTCATCGATCACATAACCACATATGCAGTGCGGCGAGCATGCCGCGCATTGCGGCGCGCGGGCATCGGTGCTTTGTTTGCCGCTGCAAGAGCCGATTCGGCTAACGGCGTCGATCGATGATGAACCCCGCGCAACCACTCGAAGAAACCTCCGGCGAACACCGGCGCGAGCATCGCCAGCGCGTGCTCAAGGGCGGGACGATCATCACCGGCATCCAGAATTCCGAGGTCAGTTGCACGCTGCGCAATCAGAATCCCGGCGGCGCTGAGCTGAAAGTCGCACCGGAATCGCGTGTCCCCGATCATTTCCTGCTCTATGTTCCGGTCGATGGGGTGGCCTATCGGGCGGAAGTCCGCTGGCGCCGCAACGACCGCGTCGGTGTCAAGTTCACCGGTATTGAGCCCAAGCCCAGGCTGCATTACGGTTGACGGTCCGCAAGGCAGGAAGGCACCCGGCTAGAGCAACTCCAGGAAAAGTGTGTAACGTTTAGGCTCGGCGACTTCGCCGTAGCCCACCGTCCGGAATTGCGTAAAAACAAATAGTTAGAGCGGTTCGGCGATTCCGCCAAACGCTGAACCGCTCTAAACCCGGATGCCGTCCGTTTCACGCGACGAGCCCTTTGGTCAGTTCGAGCGCCTGGCGCTCGAACAGCCGCCGGTAGATGCCGCCATTGAGCCGGATCAGCTCGTCATGCGAGCCTTCTTCCACGACGCGGCCGCGGTCGAAAACCAGCAGCCGGTCGAGCGCCCGCACGGTCGAAAGCCGGTGCGCGATGACCAATGTCGTGCGCCCGACCATCAGCCGCTCCATCGCCTTCTGGATGAGGACCTCCGATTCGGAATCAAGGCTCGATGTCGCCTCGTCGAGGATCAGGATGCGCGCATCGGCCAGGAAGGCGCGCGCGATCGCCACACGCTGGCGCTCGCCGCCAGACAGCTTCACGCCCCTTTCGCCGACCAGGGTTCCGTAGCCCTTGGGCAGATTGGCGATGAAATCATGAGCGCTCGCGAGCTTCGCCGCATGCTCGATCTCGACCTGTGTGGCGCCCGGCCTTGCGTAGGCGATGTTTTCGGCCAGCGAGCGGTGGAACAGGATCGGCTCCTGCTGCACGATGGCGATCTGGCTGCGCAGCGATGCCTGCGCCACCTGCGAGATATCCTGGCCGTCGATCCGGATCCTGCCCGCGTTCACGTCATAGAGGCGCTGGATCAGCTTGACGAAGGTCGTCTTGCCCGATCCCGAATGCCCGACCAGTCCGATGCGTTCGCCCGCCGCGACTTCGACTGAAAAGTCGCGATAGAGCGGCAGCCGATGATTGCCGTAGTGGAACGTCACCTTGTCGAACGTGATGCGGCCATCGGTGATCCGGATCGGCGGCGCACCGGGCCGGTCCTCGATGCCGAGCGGCTCCGACCGGAAGTCGACCAGTTCCTCCATGTCGTTGATCGAGCGCTGCAGATTGCGGATATGCGTGCCGATGTCGCGCAGATAGCCTTGCAGGACGAAGAACGACGTCAGCACGAAGGCGACATCGCCGGCGCTCGCCTGCCCCCATGCCCAGAGCATCAGCGCAAGGCCGATCACCGCGGCCCGCATCAGAAGCAGCATCGTACCTTGCGTGGTGCCGTTGAGCGTGCCGCGAACCCAGGTGCGGCCCGTGCGCAGCCGCCATTTAGCCACGACCCTGGCAAGGCGCGTCTCCTCGCGGGCCTCGGCGCCGAAGCCCTTGACCACCGCGTTGCAGCTCACCGCATCGGCCAGCGAACCGCCGACGCGCGTGTCCCAACTGTTGGCAAGGCGTGCCGCCGGCGCGACATAGCCGAGCGACAGCATCGCGGTGACGGCAATGAACAGCACCGAGCCGATGGCGACCACCAATCCCATCATCGGCCAGAACCAGCCGAGCAGCAGCGTCGATCCGACGAGCATGACCACCGACGGCAGCAGCGCGATCAGGATCGTGTCGTTGAGCAGGTCGAGCGCCCACATGCCGCGAGTGATCTTGCGCACAGTCGATCCGGCGAAGCTGTTGGCGTGCCAATCGGTCGAGAAGCGCTGCACGCGGTGGAAGGCGTCGGCGGCAATATCCGACATCATCTTGAGCGTGAGTTCGACAATGCCCATGAAGGCGGCGTTGCGCAGCACGACGCCGGCAAGCGCGAGCGCCATCAGGATCGAGAACGCCGTCATTGCGGCGTGCCACGCAACCTCATCGGCGCCGGCGCTGCTGGCGACCGCATCGACCAGCCGTCCG
Organism: Mesorhizobium sp.; assembly: GCA_004020545.1. Taxonomy (GTDB): domain Bacteria; phylum Pseudomonadota; class Alphaproteobacteria; order Rhizobiales; family Rhizobiaceae; genus Mesorhizobium. The sequence continues at coordinate 47,238 of SAQE01000017.1, forward strand.
GAATAGAGCGGCGTCAGCACATCGGCGAGCGTCGAGAGCAAGAACGCGCCCATGATGAGCGACAGCCGCCACGGCTGGCGGCGCCAGTGGCCGAACGTGAAGCCAAGCACGCTGCGAAAGGCGCTGGCGCGCAGATCTATCTTGAAACGAGCCATGATATTATCCGGGCGCAAACGTGCCCGGTCCCGGTAAAGTCGAATTGGAAAACCCGCGGCGGCGCCTGGGCGCCTGCAATGCGGAGGTTCAATATGGCTGGCCGCTCGCCCTGGGGCGGCGACCGGCAACGGCAAAAGCCTCTCCCAAGTCCTGCCTTGCTCCGAAAGCCCTTCGGAGCGGCGCGGACCTAGGCCTCGCGGCCTCGCATAACGATGTCAAATCCTGCCATACGGTCCTCCCGGAAGGGAATCGCGGAAGGGTTTTTATAGAGACGCCTTCCCGCCCCGCCAAGGCAGGCGATCGCCAAAACAGCATCTGGTCCAAGCACTGGTACCATTTTGCAACAACGACGGGTTGTGGCGGCCCTGCGATCAGGCGGCGGGCTTGCGCTCCAGCCTCATATAGCGGCCATCGGTCTCGAATCCGAACTTCTGATAGAGGCTCTGGGCGTCGGTGGTTGTGAGGCTCCAGTGACACACGGTCTTCACGTCGGAGTGGTCGATAAGCGCCCGTACGAGCCGCTTGCCTATGCCTTGTCCGCGATGCTCTGGCCAGATGATGACGTCGGCCAGATAGGCAAAGACCGTATAGTCGGTAATCGCGCGGGCGAAGCCGACCTGCTTGCCGTCGATATAGGCGCCGACGCAAAGCGAGTTGGCGAAGGCCCGATGATGCGCCTCATCGCTGCGCGCGCTCCCCCAATAGCTCGCCATCAACTGGTCCGAGGTCGCCCGGAAATCGATCCGCGACGGGTCGAAGCTGATTTCAACGTCAGGCATGGGCTGGGCCGACATACTGGGAGATACGCTAGCCGCCATCGCGGAACCGGTTGGTGATCGGGTAGCGGCGGTCGCGACCGAAATTCTTCCTTGTGATCTTCACCCCCGGCGCTGCCTGCCGGCGCTTGTATTCGGCGATGTAGAGCAGGTGCTCGACGCGCGTCACAGTCGCCCGGTCATGGCCGCGCGCGACGATGTCGTCCACGCCCATCTCATTCTCGACCAGGCATTCGAGGATATCGTCCAGCACCGGATAGGGCGGCAGCGAATCCTGGTCGGTCTGGTTTTCGCGCAACTCGGCCGACGGCGCCTTATCGATGATGTTCTTCGGAATCACCTCGCCCGATGGGCCGAGCGCGCCCGGCGGCACATGGCTGTTACGCCAGCGAGACAGCGCATAGACCTGCATCTTGTAGAGGTCCTTGATCGGGTTGAAGCCGCCATTCATGTCGCCATAGAGCGTGGCGTAACCGACCGACATCTCGCTCTTGTTGCCTGTGGTGACGACCATCGAACCGAATTTGTTCGAGATCGCCATCAGGATCGTGCCGCGCGCCCGGCTTTGCAGGTTCTCCTCGGTGATGCCTTCCTGAGTGCCTTCGAAAAGCTGGGTGAGCGCATGGCGAAAACCTTCGACAGGCTCGAAGATCGGCACGATGTCGTAGCGGCAGCCGAGCGCGCGAGCGCAATCCTCGGCGTCCTTCAGCGAGTCCTTGGACGTGTAGCGATAGGGCATCATGACGGTGCGCAGCCGCTCCTCGCCGAGCGCGTCGACGGCCAGCGCGGCGCAGATCGCGGAGTCGATGCCGCCGGAGAGGCCGAGCACCACATTCTTGAAGCCGTTCTTGTTGACGTAGTCGCGCAGGCCGAGCATGCACGCCCGGTAGTCGGCCTCTTCCCGCTCGGGAATCTTCGACATCGGCCCTTCCGAGCAGACCCAATGGTCGGAATAATTTGCATTTTGCGCGCCTGCGGCGACGCGGCTTCGCTTCCAGGTGGTGACGGCGACCGCTTCCTCGAACTGGCTCATCTGGAAGGCGAGCGTCTTGTCGGCGCCGATGGCAAACGAGGCGCCATCGAAGATCAGCTCGTCCTGGCCGCCGAGCTGGTTGGCATAGATCATCGGTAGGCCGGTTTCGATGACCTGGCGGATGACGACCTGGTGACGGACGTCGATCTTGGCGCGGTAGTAGGGCGAGCCATTCGGCACCAAAAGGATCTCGGCGCCGCTTTCGGCCAGCGTCTCGCAGACGGCGATATCGCCCCAGATGTCCTCGCAGATCGGAACGCCGATGCGCACGCCGCGGAAATTGACCGGCCCCTGCAGTTCCGGCCCGGCCTGGAAGACACGCTTCTCGTCGAACTCGCCATAGTTCGGCAGGTCGAGCTTGTAGCGTTCGGCAATGATCCTTCCGCCGTCGGCGAAGACGATCGAATTGTGCGTGCCGCTCTTGCGCTTGAGCGGCGTGCCGATGATGACGCCCGGACCACCGTCGGCGGTGTCCTTGGCGAAATCCTGCGCTGCCTTTTCGCAAGCTTTCAGGAAGGCCGGCTTCAGCACCAGGTCTTCCGGCGGGTAGCCGGCGAGAAAGAGCTCGGTGTAGAGCACGAGGTCTGCGCCCTGGCGGGCGGCATCCGCCCTCGCCTCGCGCGCCTTGGCGAGGTTGCCGGCGACGTCGCCGACGGTCGGATTGAGCTGGGCGACGGCGATGCGCAGGATGTCGGGAGCGGCCTGGGTCATAAAGTGGGTTTAGCGTGGCCGAATTCTCCGGGCAATGCCGATTGCTTGTACCAAATCCGCAGTGCCGGGGGATGCGATCGGAGTCCGTTTCGAAACTCGCTCCTGCGCGCGGTGACTCATGAGTGCTTCGGCCGGCGAAGGCCGGAAGCGCAGGTGACGCCTTCAGATGGCCGCAGGAGGAGAGTTTCCAAACGGCTCTCAGGCCTACTCGCCCATATATTCGCGCAATGCTTCCGGCGAATGGTTCTCGCCGATCGACATCGCCAGGATGCGCGAGATGTGCCGCCGCGGCAGCCCGGTCTCAGCCGACCATTGGTTGAGCTGGGCCTGGATCTTGTCGAGGTCCCGCTTCGAGGTCGGGTTTTCGGCGATGTCGAGGCCGGCATCGCGGAGCGCCGCCGCCATATCGGACGAAACGATGAAGGTGTCCCACTCCAGCCAGCGCAGGAAATACTGGCCGGTGTTGCCGCCGAGCCGGCTGCCGTGCTTGCCGAGATAGGCGGTCAGCCCGACCTGGTCGTCGGCCGGCCATTCGGCCAGGAATTTGCCGAAGCCGCCATGCTCCCTGGAGACGCGGTCGACAAAGGCGGCGTTGTCGCGCACGGATTTGATCTTCTGCGGGTTGCGCACGATGCGCTTGTCGGATGCAAGCTCGTGCCAGAAATCGTCCGGCTGGAACAGCAGCCGCTTCGGCTCGAAGCCAAGGAAGGCCTCCTCGAAACCGGGCCATTTCTGCTCGATGACACGCCAGACGAAGCCGGCGGCGAAGATGCGCTCGGCCATGGTGGAGAGGATGCGATCGTCGGGGATCTTCGCCACTGCCGCGTTGTCGGGCATCGGTCCGAGCAGCGACGCCAATGTGGCCTCTCCGCCCTTGCGCTTTGCCGCCCGGGCTCGAATCTTCTGGAAATCAAGCATCTGCGTCCTCGCCTGTGTCGATCAATCTATCACTTCCTGTTGGCGCCGGTAGCTTCTACGTCTATCGAGACTCAGGTGATGGAGAGGGACGATGAACAAGACGGTCGAGGATCTGGCGAACCGCTGGCTGAAGCGAAGGCCGGATGGCTTGAGCCCGCTTGAGAGCCGCGTGTTGCGATCGACGCTCGAACGCACCACCATCACCAAGGATACCAACAAGGCGGTCGCCTTTCACCAGACCTTTGGCGATCGCGTCGCCGACACCATCGCCCGGATCGGCGGCTCATGGTCCTTCATCCTCGGCTTCATCGCCTTCCTCATCTTTTGGACTTTCGGCAATGTCTGGCTGCTGACGCGCAATGCCTTCGACCCCTACCCCTTCATCTTCCTCAACCTCGTGCTCTCCATGGTGGCCGCGCTCCAGGCGCCGGTGATCATGATGTCGCAGAACCGCCAGACCGAGCGCGACCGTATCGACGCCGCCCACGACTATGAGGTCAACCTGAAGGCCGAGATCGAAATCATGGCGCTGCATGAAAAGCTCGACGAGCTGCGCCACAGCGAAATCATCGGCATGCGCGACGAGATCCTGCGCATGGCCGAGCAGATCAGACGGATCGACGAGAAGCTGTCGGCGCGGTCGGCAAGCTGATGACCGAGGCCATCCACCGTCTCATCGAGCAGTACGGGCTGGTCGCGGTCTTCCTGGGTTGCGTCGCCGAGGGCGAAAGCGCCGCGATCCTTGGCGGCTTCTTCGCGCATCAGCAGGTTTTCGTGCTCTGGCAGGCTTTCGTGGCCGCATTTCTCGGCGCCTTTGCCGGCGACACCTTCTTCTTCACCCTCGGCCGCAGCTTTGCCGATCATCCCTATGTCGTCAGGCTGCGCAGGCGGCCCGGGTTCCGCCGCGCTTACCGCCTGCTCAACACCCATCCCAACATCTTCGTGCTGACCAACCGCTACGTCTACGGGATGCGCCTTGTCGGCGGCATCGCCGCCGGGCTGTCGACCGTGTCGGTGCCGCGCTTCGTCATCCTGAACGCCATCTCGTCGGCGGTCTGGGCTGCCCTGTTCGGCACTGTCGGCTACGTCTTCGGATTGGGAGCGGAACGCATGGTCGGCCAGGGGTTCGCCCGTCACGAGCGCCTGCTGATCGCGCTGGCGGTCGGTCTGGGGGTGGCGATCCTTGCCTGGCTGGCCGCTCACCATTTTGCCGGAAAGGAGCGCGTCAAGGACGCACGGGACGACCGGGCAAATCGTTGATCCCTAAGGTCAGTGCCGGAGGGTTCAGATCGGCACCCCGGCGATGCGCTCGATAAGGGCGATGCACCACACCCCGGCGACGATGACGATGGAGATCAACACTGCCAGCGAGCCGCAATCCTTGGCGAGTTGGATATCGACGTTGAACTCGCGGCTGAAGGCATCGCAGGCCGCCTCGATGCCGGTGTTGAGCACCTCGACCATGATGAGAAGCAAGACCGCGCCGACCAGCAAGGCATAGCCGCGCCAGGATACCGAGATGAACCAGCCGGCCGGCAGGGCAAGGGCGAGCAGCAACAACTCCTGCTGGAATGCCTTTTCATGGGCAGCCAGCTTGCGGAAAGCCCGCACCGAATTGATGAAAGCGTCGATCAGCCGCTGCATGCCCAGCCTCGTTTCGAGTTACAGGCAGGGGATTATCGCAACGGCCGGATCAAGGGAATAAGGCAGCCGCCCAAAATCATTCGTCCGCAACCTTGATCGCCGGCGTCGACCTCTCGAACTGCGGCAGCCCGTCGTCGATTGCGTAATAGTCTCCCTTGTCGCCGACGAAGATGTGGCTTTCGGCCGAAAGGCCGGTCGGCCTGTCGAACGAGCCGGCCATGATCGAGATGGTGTCCAGTTCGTTGTGCTTCCAGAACAGCACCGAGCCGCAGCCGCGGCAGAAGCCGCGTTTCGCGACGTCGGAAGCGCCGTACCATGTGAGCGCCTCGGCGCCCTCTATGTCGATATCGGCATCTTTCGAGGCGGTCGCGGCAACGAAATGGCCGGTTTGCTTGCGGCACTGCGAGCAATGGCAATAGACCACCCCGCGCAACGGCCCCCTCGTCCTGAAGCGCACCGCCCCGCACAGGCACGATCCACTGTGATTGTCGTCCATCCCGGCCTCCTTCGATATCGTTCGCCTCGATCGTCGCCGGACAGAATTTCAGCTTTATGGTTGCTGGGCATGGACAAATGCGACACCGAAGCGGCGCTATTCGAAAGCCGTTTCTGCACCGAATTGCACCCTGTGGCAGCGACAATGATGAGGAAATGCAGGCAATTAAGGAAACTTTAGCGCGGCTGCATTTATGATTCCTGCAAGCGATGGTCGTGTTGGGGACGCGCCATCGCATCGCAATTCTGATTCAAATCCCCGTGTGGGCGACTCCCGGCGGTGGCAAGGTCTCCGGTCGCACTGAAGGGTGATGAACAGAATATGCAACCGGCAGCGGTCCCGACCGACAGGAATAGCGACATCGCCAGCACCGTTGTGGCGACCATGCGTCAGCTTGGCGTGCTCGGCCTGCCGCGCAACTACGAGATCTTCTACGAAGCGCTCAGCGGCAGCAATCACGAGCTCAGCCTTGCCGTCGTCTCGTTGAGCAGCCGGCCAACGCAGGAGGATCTCGACGGCATCGGGCGCTCCTTCTTCCCGCAGCACCATGGCCCCGCCATTGTCGAGCACGCCCGCGAGATGGTCGCCAAGGAGCTCGAGGACATCGCCTCGTTGTTGCGGAGCGAGCGCACGCATATCGAAAAATACGGCCGCATCCTCGACGAGACGTCGAGCGGCCTGAGCAATCGAAGCCTGCTCTCGCAGGAACTGCTGCAGAAGATTGCCGGCGCCATGTCGACCGCCACCAGTTCGACGCTGGACCACAACCGCCAGATCTCGAGCACGCTCAGCGAAAAGACCGCCGAACTCGAGAGCGTCAAATCGAAGCTCGAGGAATACAAGCGGCTCGCCGATACCGATCCGTTGACGCATATCTGGAATCGCCGCGCCTTCGACAAGGAAATCACCCGCATCTACAACAGCAATCGCGGCATTCTGTTCAATGCGCTGATCCTTGCCGATATCGATCGCTTCAAGGACATCAACGACCGTTACGGCCACCCGGTCGGCGACAAGATCATCCAGATCGTCGCCGAGATTCTCCGATCCAGCGTCCGCGCCGACATGTTCGTGGCCCGCACCGGCGGCGAGGAGTTCGCGCTTATCGTCGAAGGCGCCAGCGAGGACACCACCTACGAGATCGCCGAGCGCATCCGCGTGCTGATCGAACAGACGCCGTTCACCAGCAGCCAGACCGGCATGAACTATGGCACCGTGACCGTGTCCATGGGCATCTGCATGGCTTCGGAGGCCGACAACCCGGAAGACCTCTACACCAAGGCCGACCGTGCGCTCTACCGCTCCAAGGTCAGCGGCCGCAACCGCGTGACCAGGCATTCCACCATGGCCGGCCGTGCCGGCAAAGGTTGGCTGCTCTACAAGAAAGATTGAGTTCAGCGAACGCATTCTCCGTCGAGGCAGCCCCTTTCCAAATGAATTTTTGTGGATTATATTTTCCACAGAAATGAATGGGTGCGCTCATGCCACGTCCAGTCGCTGCCGCTACGGCGACGGAGAATGCCGTCATCACCAAGGCCACGCTGCGCGCGGCCGACCTGCTCGATATCACCGCGAGAACGCTGGCGCTGGTCATCGGCGTCTCGGAAGCGACGGTCTCGCGCATGCGCAAGCAGGAATTCCTGCTCGAGCGCGGCACCAAGCCGTTCGAGCTTGCGGTGCTGTTCGTCCGGCTGTTCCGCTCGCTCGACGCCATCGTCGGCGGCGACGAGACCGTCGCCCGGGCATGGCTGAAGAACCCGAACACGGCGCTCGACGGCACGCCGATTGAAAAAATCCTCACCATTGCCGGACTTGTCGATGTCATCGCCTACCTGGACTCCCGACGCGCTCTCGTCTGAGGCCGTCAGGCTCGAAGGCAAGTATTGGCGGATGGTCGAGGCGCAGCACCGCGTCTCGACGCTCAAGCTCGTCGACACGCTCGACGAACAGGGCCTGCTCGAGGATCTCATCGAGGAGACCAAGCCGCGGATCCCGCTCGAATGCCGCCATCTTCATTATCTTCTGGCGACACCCTTCCGCTACGGTTCGATCTATCCGTATGGCTCGCGCTTCCGCCGCGCGGGCAAGACCAAAGGCGTCTACTACGCCGCCGAAACCATGCTGACGGCCGTGGCGGAAATGGCCTTCTACCGCTTGCTGTTCTTCGCTGAATCGCCGCAGACGCAATGGCCGAACGACGCGGCCGAATACACCGCCTTTGCCGCGGCGATCAAATGCGAGCGGGCTATCGACTTCACCCGGCCGCCGCTCGACCGCGACGAGAAGGCCTGGACGCATCCGACCGACTATGCCGCTTGTCAGGCCATCGCCGACGTCGCGCGCGAGGCCGAGATGCAGGCGATCCGCTATCGTTCGGCGCGCGATCCGAAGGGCGCCAACATCGCGCTGCTGACGTGCAAGGGCTTTGCCAAGGCCAAGCCTCTCGAACCTCACACGTGGCGCATCCGCATCGGCTCGCTCGGCGTCCAGGCGATCTGCGAATTCCCCGACAAGCGGCTCGAATTCTCGCGCACAGCCTTTGCCGATCCAAGACTGGCGAACATGCGCTGGGAGCGCTCCCGCTGACGTTTCGACCTAAGCAAGGATGTTCACGGCACGCGCGGCCACCAGCGCGATCGTCAACAGCGAGATCATCGCCTCGGCCATCATCAGGAGCTTGGCGCGTTGGGTGAGCGGCAAGGTGTCGGTCGGCGAAAACGCCGTCGCGTTGGTGAACGCAAGAAACACGTAATCGACAAAGCCGGGCACCCAGTCGCGGGTTTCGCGGTCTGGCAGCGTCATCTGCGGGAACAGGAAATCGGCATGCGCGCGCTTGACCAGGCCGCAGGTCGGCGGGCCGCCGCGATCGGTGCTCCAGAACCACAGCGCGAAGACGATGACGTTGGTGACCCAGATGTTGAGCGCGTCGACCAGCAGCGTCGTGCCGGCGCCGGCATGGCCTTCGAGCAGCGCCCTGACCAGGAAGACCAGCGAGCCGCAATTCATGATGCTGATGACGCCGGTCATGACCAAGGCGGTGCGGCGGATGAAGACGCGGAACCGGCCGATCGCGTACCAATGTTCATGGTCGACGGCCTTCTGCGTCGCCATTTGCGTCCAGGCCGTCGCGATCGACAGCGGCACCAGCAGCGCCGCCTCGATTGCGGGCGCGAGCCAGCGCGGACCGAACGACAGGTCGTTGATGACCAGAAGCTGCAGGCAGATGACGACAAGCACCGCCGCGCGCGCCGACCAGAAGTCGATCGCGCGGTGATGGACGATGGCATGCTCGTGACGCATGGCGGAACCTGTGCCGTGTGCGCGGTTTCTCGGCCGCGGCGGCGACACCTCCACCTCAATCTTGGTCTTGCGATGGTCGCGTAACTATAAATTTTCGTAAGGTTTGACCGGACGCCTTGCCGCGCCGGTCCCACACGAAAAGAGCGCCGGATTTGCTCCGGCGCAGGGTTCGATCGCCAGCAGTTGGCTCAGGCGCTGGCGGCCTGCTTGTGCTGGACCGGATGGCTCTTCTTCAAGAGGTCCGAGACCAGGAAGGCGAGTTCGATCGCCTGGTCGGCGTTAAGGCGCGGATCGCAATGCGTGTGGTAGCGATCCTGCAGATTCTCGGCGGTGATGGCGCGGGCGCCGCCCGTGCATTCGGTGACGTTCTTGCCGGTCATCTCGACATGGATGCCGCCCGGATGCGTGCCTTCCGCGCGATGCACCTCGAAGAAGGTCTGCACTTCCTTGAGAATGCGGTCGAAGGGCCGCGTCTTGTAGCCGGCCGCCTCGATGGTGTTGCCATGCATAGGGTCGGACGACCACACCACGTTGCGGCCTTCCTTTTTGACCGCCCGCACCAGCTTCGGCAGATGCTCGGCGACCTTGTCGGATCCAAAGCGCGCGATCAGCGTCAGCCGCCCCGGCTCGTTCTCGGGGTTGAGCAGGTCGATCAGTTCCAAGAGGCCGTCCGGCGACAGCGACGGGCCGCATTTCAGGCCGAGCGGGTTCTTGATGCCGCGGCAATACTCGACATGCGCATGGTCGGGCTGGCGGGTGCGGTCGCCGATCCAGATCATGTGGCCCGAGGTCGCATACCAGTCGCCCGAGGTCGAGTCGACGCGGGTCAACGCTTCTTCATAACCCAGCAGCAGCGCCTCGTGGCTGGTGTAGAAGTCGGTCTCGCGCAGCGCGAAATTGGTCTCCGAGGTGATACCGACCGCGCGCATGAAATCCATCGTCTCGGTGATGCGGTTGGCGAGCGACTCGTACTTCTCGCCTTGCGGGCTGTCGGCCACGAAGCCCAGCATCCAGCGGTGCACGTTCTCGAGACTGGCGTAGCCGCCCTGCGCGAAGGCACGCAGAAGATTGAGCGTCGCCGCCGACTGGCGGTAGGCCATCTCCTGCCTGGCCGGATCGGGGATGCGCGACTTGGCGTCGAACTCGATGCCATTGATGATGTCGCCGCGATAGCTTGGCAGCGTCACGCCGGCCTTGGTCTCGCTGTCGGAGGAGCGCGGCTTGGCGAACTGACCGGCGACGCGGCCGACCTTCACCACCGGCTGCGCGCCGGCGAAGGTGAGCACCACCGACATCTGCAGGAAGACGCGGAAGAAGTCGCGGATGTTGTCCGCGCCATGCTCGGCAAAGCTCTCGGCGCAGTCGCCACCCTGGAGCAGGAAAGCTTCGCCGGCAGCGACCGCCGCCAGTTGCTTCTTCAGCTTGCGCGCCTCACCGGCAAAAACGAGCGGCGGGTAGGTGGCAAGCCGCGCTTCCGTGACCTCCAGCGCCGCAAGGTCCGGATAGGTCGGAACCTGCTTGATCGGCTTTGCTCTCCACGAATTCGGCGACCATTTCGTCATCGCTGCACCCAAACGCCCTTTCAGAGCAATTCCCGGAAAAGTGTGAAACGTTTAGGCTCGGCGACTTCGCCGTGTCCATCGTCCGGAATTGCGTCAATCGAACAAGCAGGCGCCCTCGCCCGCAAAACCCTGTCACCAGGATCGCGGCTCCTTACACGAAGCCGATTTCCTATTCTAGACGGGAATTTCAGCAGTGGCGAATGCCTTCGCCTGCCAGGGCGCGCGGCGAAGCCGTTAGGCGGCTTTGTCGACCAACCGCGCCAATTGCGTCATCACCACTGCCGATCCGGCCAAGCGTTTCTCTGCGTTCGGCCAGTCGCGGATGAAGACGACGCTGTGATCGGCCCTGATCTTGGCCAGAGAGCCCTGCTCGCCGATGAACTTGACCAGCCCGACGGGATTGGGGAATTCGCGCTTGCGGAAATGGATGACGACGCCCTTGGGTCCGGCGTCGAGCTTCTCGACATTGGCCTTGCGGCAGAGCGCCTTGATGAAGACGATCTTCAAGAGGTGCGTCACCTCCTCCGGCAGCGGCCCGAAACGGTCGATCAGCTCGGCGCCGAAGCCATCGATCTCCTCGGTGGTTTCGAGTTCGCCGAGGCGGCGGTAGAGCGCCATCCTGAGCTGCAAATCGGGCACGTAGCTTTCCGGGATCATCACGGCCGTGCCGACCGCGATCTGCGGCGACCAGCCGCCATCCTGCACTTCGCCCGAATCCTTCACCTCGGCCACCGCCTCCTCCAGCATCTGCTGGTAAAGCTCGAAACCGACCTCCTTGATGTGGCCGGACTGCTCTTCGCCGAGAAGATTGCCGGCGCCCCGGATGTCGAGGTCATGGCTGGCAAGCTGGAAGCCGGCGCCGAGCGTGTCGAGCGACTGCAGCACCTTCAGCCGGCGCTCGGCCGTGTCGGTGAGCTTGCGGTTCGCCGGCAGCGTGAACAGCGCGTAGGCGCGCACCTTCGAGCGGCCGACGCGGCCGCGCAACTGATAGAGTTGGGCCAGGCCGAACATGTCGGCGCGATGGATGATCAGCGTGTTGGCGGTCGGGATGTCGAGGCCGGATTCGACGATTGTCGTCGACAGGAGCACGTCGTACTGGCCGTCGTAAAAGGCATTCATGATGTCGTCGAGTTCGCCGGCCGGCATCTGCCCGTGGGCGACCGCCACCTTCAGCTCCGGCACGGATTCCTTCAGGAAATCATGGATTTCGGCAAGATCGCTGATGCGCGGCACGACATAGAAGGAATGGCCGCCGCGATAGCGCTCGCGCAGCAGCGTCTCGCGGATGACCAGCGGATCGAATGGCGAGATGAAGGTGCGCACCGCCATGCGGTCGACCGGAGGTGTGGCGATCAGCGACAGTTCGCGCACACCGGTCAGCGCCAGTTGCAGCGTGCGCGGGATCGGCGTCGCCGACAGCGTCAGCACATGCACGTCGTTCTTGAGCTCCTTCAGCCGCTCCTTGTGCTTGACGCCGAAATGCTGCTCCTCGTCGATGATCAGCAGGCCGAGATTCTTGAAAGAGATCGAGCTGCCGAGCAGCGCATGGGTGCCGACGACGATGTCGACCGTGCCTTCGGCGATGCCTTTCTTGGTCTCGGCCAGTTCCTTTGAGCCGACCAGGCGCGACGCCTGCGCGATGCGGATCGGCAGGCCGGAGAAGCGCTGCGAGAAGGTCTTGAAGTGCTGGCGCGACAGCAATGTCGTTGGCACCACCACCGCGACCTGGAATCCTTCCATCGCCGCGATGAAAGCGGCGCGCAGCGCCACTTCCGTCTTGCCGAAGCCGACGTCGCCGCAGACCAGCCGATCCATCGGCTTGCCGGCGCCGAGATCGTCCATGACGGAATCGATCGCCGTCTGCTGGTCGTCGGTTTCCTCATAGGAAAAGCGGGCGGCGAACTCGCCATAGAGGCCTTCAGCCGGGATCATGGCCGGCGCGGCGCGCATCTGCCGCTCCGCGGCGATGCGGATCAACTGCCCGGCCATGTCGAGCAGGCGCCGCTTCAGCCGCGCCTTGCGCGCCTGCCAGGCGCCGCCGCCGAGCTTGTCGAGCGGGGCCTCGGCCGAATCCGAGCCGTAGCGTGACAGAAGCTCGATGTTTTCCACCGGCAGAAACAGGCGGTCGTCGCCGGCATAATGGATTTCGAGACAATCATGCGGCGCGCCGACCGCCTCGATGGTGCGCAAGCCGACGAAGCGGCCGATGCCATGATCGGCATGGACGACGATGTCGCCGGAAGACAGCGACGTGGCCTCCGCGATGAAGTCGGAGGCGCGCTTCTTGCGCTTCGAGCGGCGGATCAGCCTGTCGCCAAGAATGTCCTGCTCGGCGACGACGACCATGTCGTCGGTCTCGAAGCCCGATTCGAGCGGCATCACGGCGAGCCCCGCCTGCCCCGGCTCGAGCTTTTCAACCTCGGCAAGCGTGGCGACGGGCTTCAGGTTGCCGAGATGGTGTTCGGCGAGGATCTGGCTGAGACGGTCGAGCGAGCCCTCTGTCCAGCCGGCGACGATGACGCGGCGGCGCGCCGCACGCTCGTCGGCAATATGCTTTACGACAACGTCGAAGACATTGATGTTGGGGTCGGCGCGCTCCTCGGCGAAACTGCGGCCATGCCGCGAGCCGGCATGGAAGACTTTCCTGCCGCCGACATCGGGCGCATCGAAGACGGTGAAGTCGATGTCCTCGCGCGGCCCGAGCGAAGCTTTGAGGTTCTCCGGCGAGAGATAGAGCAGGTCCGGCGCCACTGGCTTATAGGGTACTGCATCCTTCAGCGCGCCGTCGGCCTGCTTGCGGCGAGCCTCATAGTGGTCGAGGATCAGCGTGTGGCGCTCGGCCAGCGCCTCATGCGCCAGATGGTCAAAGACAACCGGCGCATCCGGCAGATAGTCGAACACCGTCTCCAGCCGTTCGTAGAAGAAGGGCAGCCAGTGCTCCATGCCGGCGAAGCGGCGCCCTTCACTGACCGCGGCATAGAGCGCGTCGTCGCGCGAGGGAGCGCCGAAGGCCTCGATATAGGAGCGGCGGAAGCGGCTGATCGTCTCGGGCGTCAGCGCCACCTCGCTCATCGCCTGCAGCGCCATCGACTTGCGCTGTCCGGTGGTGCGCTGGGTCGCCACGTCGAAAATGCGGATCGATTCCAGCGTGTCGCCGAAAAAGTCGAGCCTCAGCGCCTCGCTCCAGCCGGGCGCGAAGAGGTCGAGGATGCCGCCGCGCACCGCGAACTCGCCGACGTCGCGCACGGTCGGCACGCGCTCGAAGCCAGAGGTCTCCAGCCGCGCGATCAACACGTTCATGTCGATCTGGTTGCCGGGCTTGGCATGGAAGGTCTGCGCTTCGATCAGCCCGGCCGGCGGAATGCGCTGCAGCAGCGCATTGGCGGTGGTGAGGATCACGGCGCGATGCGGCTTCCTGGCGAGCGCAATGATGGCGGAAAGCGCATCGAGCCGCCGCGCCGCGGCATCCGCGCCGGGCGAAACACGGTCGTAGGGCAGACAGTCCCAGGCGGGCAGTTCCAGCACCGGCAGGCCGGGCGCCGCGAAAGCCAGCGCATCGATGATCGCCGGCAGCCGCTGGCCGTCACGCGCGACGAACAGCACCGGCTTGTCGGGCGCGATCTCTTGTGCCGTCCGCACCAGCGCGAAGGCTTCGTAGCCGTCGGCGACGCCGTCGACGACGAACTGGCCGGCGCGGCCCTTGGGCAGGCCGATGGAAGGGATGAGGCTCATGGGTTATGCGTTTTTCAAAATGTCAGGGTCCGGCGCGACGCCAGGATCTTGTGCAGCACCGCGCAATCGATATCGGGCGGAACCGGGCGTTCGCCGGTGATCATCGGCAGGAATTCGGTGTCGGGGATTTCGAGGAGCTTTTCATATTGGTCGATTTCGTCGCCGGTCAAGGCGCCGATCTCGGCATCGGCGAAGGAACCGAGGATGAGGTCCATCTCGCGCATGCCGCGGTGCCAGGAGCGGAACAGGAGCTTGCGCCGGCGGGCGTCGAGCCCCTCGCTTGATCGTTGTGTTCCGGTCACTGCGCAGCATCCCTGTTCGAGCGGCGCATATAGCGTGGATAGCGACCGGTGTCAGCCTTGCAAGGCAAAGTAAGACACCCGACAATCAACCTGAAATGATTGCATTCCTTCGCGCCCCTCTCTGTCCTGCCGGACATCTCCCCCACTTGGGGGGAGATCGGACGGCACCTCCGCTTTCGCCAATCTTCAAGGTTGCAGAACGGACGCGGCGCCGAAGCTGCCAATCTCCCCCCTTGTGGGGGAGATGTCCTCCAGGACAGAGGGGGGCGCGAAGGAACTCGGGCTATCCAGATTCTCAACGGGCGCAGCGCTAATGCGTCCTTCCATCCTCGATCCTCTGTTCGTCCCGATTACCTCGCTTGCCGGCATTGGTCCGAAAGTCGGAACCATGATCGAACGGGTCGTGCCGGCTGATCTCAGCGATCGTCCCGCGCGTGCCGCCGACCTCTTGTTCGTGCTGCCGAACACGGTGATCGACCGCCGCAACCGGCCCGGCATCGCGCTTTCGGCCGAGGGCCAGATCGTCACGCTCGAGGTGCGGGTCGACCGCCATCAGCCGCCGCCGCGCGGCAACAGGTCCGTGCCCTACCGGGTCTACGCCCATGACGACACCGGCGAGATCGCGCTGACCTTCTTCCATGCGCATGCCGCCTATCTGCAGAAAATGCTGCCGGAAGGCGAGCATGTCGTGATCTCCGGCCGCATGGAATGGTTCAACGGCCGCCCGACCATGGTCCATCCCGATCATATCGCGCCGATCGACGAGGCCGAGGGCCTGCCGCTGGTCGAGCCGGTCTATCCGCTTACCGCCGGCCTGTCGGCAAAAGTGCTGCGCCGCGCCATCGGGCAGGCGCTCGGTCGCCTGCCCGAACTGCCGGAGTGGCAGGACGACGCCTTCATGCGCCGCCACACCTTTCCGTCCTTCGGCGACGCGCTCACCCGCATTCACAATCCGAAGGACCCGATCGATGTCGCGGTCGAGGCGCCGGCCTGGCGGCGTCTGGCTTATGACGAATTTCTCGCCGGACAAGTGTCGCTGGCGCTGGTGCGGGCAAAAATCCGCCGCCTCTCGGGCCGGCCGCTCATCGGCGACGGCCGCATCGTCGAGCGGCTGCGCGCGGCCCTGCCTTACAAGCTCACGCCCAGCCAGGAATTCGCGCTCGGCGAGATCAATGCCGACCTCGCCGACCCCGAACGCATGCTGCGCCTGCTGCAGGGCGATGTCGGCTCCGGCAAGACGGTGGTCGCCCTGCTCGCCATGGGGCGAGCGGTCGAGGCAGGCGGCCAGGCCGCGCTGATGGCGCCGACCGAGATCCTGGCGCGGCAGCATCTGGCGACCATCGCGCCGCTGGCGGAAAAAGCCGGGCTGCGCGTTGCCATCCTCACCGGGCGCGAAAAAGGCCGCGAGCGCACCGAGACACTGGAAGGTCTTGCCGGCGGCACGATCGACATCGTCGTCGGCACCCACGCGCTGTTCCAGGAAACGGTCGCGTTCCACGACCTCGTGCTTGCCGTCGTCGACGAGCAGCACCGCTTCGGCGTCCACCAGCGGCTGGCGATCACCGCCAAGGGCGACGCGCCCGACATGCTGGTGATGACGGCGACCCCCATTCCGCGCACGCTGGTGCTCACCGCTTTCGGCGACATGGACGTCTCGAAGCTGACCGAAAAACCCGCCGGCCGGCAGCCGATCCGCACGGTCACCTTGCCGCTGGAGCGGCTGGACGAACTGGTCGGGCGCATGCGCGACGCCGTTGCCGAAGGCCAGAAGATCTATTGGATCTGCCCGCTGGTCGAGGAATCCGAAGAGATTAAGCTGATGTCGGCTGAGGACCGTTTCGCTTCGCTGAAGCCGCTGTTCGGCGACCTGGTCGGCCTGGTGCACGGCCGAATGAAGGGTGCCGAGAAGGACGAGGCGATGCGCGCTTTCAAGCAGGGCGAGACGCGCATCCTGATCGCAACCACTGTGATCGAGGTCGGCGTGGACGTGCCGGACGCCACCATCATCGTCATCGAGCATGCCGAGCGCTTCGGCCTTGCGCAACTGCACCAGTTGCGCGGCCGCGTCGGGCGAGGCGACCGGGCTTCCTCCTGCGTGCTGCTCTACAAGGACCCGCTCGGCGAGACGGCGAAGCGCCGGCTTTCCGTGATGCGCGAAACCGAAGACGGCTTCCGCATCGCCGAGGAGGATCTGAAGCTGCGCGGTGAAGGCGAGTTGCTGGGCACCCGCCAGTCCGGCACACCCGGCTTCCAGGTGGCGCGCATCGAATCCCATGCCGACCTGCTCGAAGCCGCGCGCGACGACGCGCGGCTGATCCTGTCGCGCGATCCGGAGCTGCAGTCCGAGCGCGGCGAGGCGCTTCGGCTGCTGCTCTACCTGTTCGGTCGCGACGAGGCGGTGCGCTTGCTGCGGGCCGGCTGAGGCCCGGCGCCGAGCGGCGGATTGGCAAGCGGACCCTCGACCCTTTCGCCGTTCAGCGTCACCAGCTTGGTCTTGACCTCCGGCGCCACAAGGCCGGCCGAAACGATCAGCTTGGCGCCGTCCTCGATGCTCATGTCGAGCAGCACGATCTCGGATTTCAGCACATACATCAGGAACCCCGTGGTCGGGTTCGGCGTGCAGGGCATGAACACCGCGATCAGCGGATCGCCTTCCTGGTCGAGCTTCTGGTTGATCTCGGTTTCCTTCTCGCTGGCCACGAAGACCAGCGACCAGACCCCTTTTCGCGGATATTCGACCAGCCCGACCTGGCGGAACATGTCGCCCTTGTTCGACAGCACCGTCTCGAAAATCTGCTTCAGCGAGCTATAGATGCCGCGCACCAGCGGCATGCGGCCGAGCAGCCGCTCGCCGAAATTGACGATGGCGCGGCCGACGATGTTTGC
This sequence comes from Mesorhizobium sp., assembly GCA_004020545.1. Classification (GTDB taxonomy): domain Bacteria; phylum Pseudomonadota; class Alphaproteobacteria; order Rhizobiales; family Rhizobiaceae; genus Mesorhizobium. The sequence continues at coordinate 64,754 of SAQE01000017.1, forward strand.
CGTCATGAAGCCGATGAACGTGATGAGCACCAGCGCGACGATCAGCCCGAAGCCGGGAACCGGAAACGGCAGATAGGTGTCGGGATTGTAGCGGGCCGGAATGTAGGGCTTCACCCAGGAATCGACCCATCCGATGAGGGACCAGGCGATATAGGCGGTGATCGCCAGCGGCGCGCAGACGACGAAGCCGGTCAGGAAATAATTCCTGAGCCGGGTCATGCCAGAGGTCTTCAGGGCGTCGGACATGGGATCACCGCAGCGCAGGTTGCAGCGCTGAGATTAGTGAACCGCGAGCCGGTTTGGAACTGCGAAGTTTTTAAAGAGGTTGGCTAAGGCGCGGCTTTCAGCGGTCCAGATGGAAGCTGCTTCCGCTCGGGACTAGCCGAAACATCCTTCCCTTCGTCATCCACGGGCGGAGCAAGGAGCGAAGCGACGCAGCGCAGACCCGAGAATCCATTCCGTGACGCCAGCCAAAGAATGCCACCCGACAGAATAGTCGCCTGATCGTGCATCCGTTATCCTTCCTGCATGACGGGCCATGTCTATATGACCGCGAGCAAGAAACGCGGCACGATCTACATTGGTGTCACGAACGATCTCGGCCGTCGGATGCCGGAGCACAGGTCCGGCGAAGGCTCGCGCTTCACCGGGCGCTACGGCGTGCAACGCCTGGTCTGGTACGAAGAACATTTCGACATCCGTGAAGCCATCCAGCGGGAGAAGTCGCTGAAACGCTGGCCGCGCCAATGGAAGATCGAACTGATCGAGAACGCCAATCCGGAGTGGTTCGAGCTTTTCTGTGGCACTGGGTGGTAGCGCTTAATTCTGCACCGCTTTGATCCGCCCAAACGTCACGGAATGGATCCTCGGGTCTGCGCAGGAGCTTCGCCCCTGCTCCGCCCGTGGATGACGAAAGAAGGGATCATCGGCGCTGACTACGACTACTGTGTGCGAAGCAAGTAGCTACGGCGCTTATTCCACCGTCACCGATTTCGCCAGATTGCGCGGCTGGTCGACGTCCGTGCCCATGAACACGGCCGTGAAATAGGCGAGCATCTGGATCGGCAGCGCGTAGATGATCGGCGCAATGATCTCCGGCACATCGGGCAGGATGATCGTCTCCATCGTCTTGATGCCCGCCTGGGCGGCGCCCCTGGCATCGGTGATGAGGATGATCTTGCCGCCGCGCGCCGCCACTTCCTGCATGTTCGACACCGTCTTTTCGAAGATGCGGTCATGCGGCGCGATCACGATCACCGGCATGTTCTCGTCGATCAGCGCGATCGGTCCATGCTTCAGCTCGCCGCCTGCATAGCCTTCGGCATGGATGTAGGAGATTTCCTTGAGCTTCAGCGCCCCTTCCATGGCTAAAGGGAAATTGGTGTCACGGCCGAGATAGAGCACGTCCTTGTAGCGCGAGAGCTCGCGCGAGATGCGTTCGATCTGCTCGTCGAGCTTGAGCACTTGGGTGGCGTAGCGGGGCGCCTCGGAAAGTTCGCGCACGAGCTGCCTTTCCTGGTCGCGCGAGATCGTTCCGCGCGCGACGCCTGCCCGCACGGCGAGCGAAGCCAGCACCGACAGTTGGCAGGTGAAAGCCTTGGTCGAGGCGACGCCGATTTCGGGCCCGGCAAGCGTCGGCAGCACGACGTCGGATTCGCGCGCCATGGTCGATTCCCGCACATTGACGACCGCGCCGATCTTCATGCCGGCCTTGCGGCAATAGCGCAGCGAGGCCAGCGTATCGGCGGTCTCACCCGACTGCGAGATGAAGAAGGCCGCATCGTTGGCCGACAGCGGCATCTCGCGGTAGCGGAATTCCGAGGCGACATCGATGTCGACCGGCAGCCGCGCATAGCGCTCGAACCAGTATTTGCTGATCAACCCGGCCAGATAGGCTGTGCCGCAGGCCGAGAGCGCCAGCCGGCCGATCTTGGCGAAGTCGAACGGCAGCGCGAGCGGCCTCGAGACACCGGAGACGAAATCGACGTAATGCGCCAGCGTGTGCGAGATCACCTCCGGCTGCTCATGGATCTCCTTTTCCATGAAATGGCGGCGGTTGCCCTTGTCGACCATGAAGCTGGTCGACAGCGACTGCTGGCGCTTGCGGTCGACTTTGTTGCCGTCGATGTCGTAGATTTCGACGCTGTTGCGGCGCACCACCGCCCAATCGCCGTCCTCCAGATAGGTGACCTCGTTGGTGAAGGGCGCCAGCGCGATGGCGTCCGAGCCCAAAAACATCTCGCCTTCGCCATGGCCGACGGCTAAAGGCGGACCGTTGCGGGCGCCGACGATCAGGTCCTCGTCGCCCTTGAACATGATTGCCAGCGCGAAGGCGCCCGAGAGCCGTTTCAGCGCCTGATGCGCTGCCTCCACCGGCTTCCGCCCCTTGGTGAGTTCCCGTGCCACCAGATGCGCGACGACCTCGGTGTCGGTCTGCGAGGTGAATGTGTAGCCGTCGCGGACCAGTTCATCGCGCAGCTCGGCGAAATTCTCGATGATGCCGTTGTGGACGATGGCGACGCCATCGGAAAAATGCGGATGCGCGTTGGTCTCGTTCGGCACGCCATGCGTCGCCCAGCGGGTGTGGCCGATGCCGATGGTGCCGTCGAGCGGTTCTTCCTTCAACCGGCGTTCGAGGTTGATCAGCTTGCCTTCGGCACGACGGCGGCCGAGTTCGCCATTCTCGATGGTGGCGACGCCGGCCGAGTCATAGCCGCGATATTCAAGCCGCTTCAGTGCGTCGACGATGAGCGGCGCGACCTGCGAATGGCCGACAATTCCAACGATACCGCACATGCGCTGCCCCCGATTCCCTGCGGAAACCCAGCGTTATCTAGGGATTGCCGGCCTGCCGCGAAAGTCACTTTGCGTTTCGTTCCGTGTCACCGGAACGGTTTTTGCTGCATGCACCATGACGGACCGCTCTTGCAATCCTGTTACTGCAATTGCTCGGCTTTTCGCGACACCGCTTCCCGATTGTTCATCGTTGGCGGCAGTTGCGTCGGCGCGGCAAACGCCCCGTGGCGATCATTCCGCGGCTTTCTTCCTTGCCGCCGCAGCAGAGGCGAAGCGTTCCCGCAACTCCTTGCCCTTGCCGGGGATCGTCTTCTGGCGGGCGCGGCCGAAGGCCAGCGCATCGTCGGGCACGCTTTCGGTGATCACGCTGCCAGAGGCTATGTAGCCGCCCTTGCCGATCGTGACCGGCGCCACCAGCGAGGAATTCGAGCCAATGAAGGCGCCCTCGCCGATGTCGGTGAAGAATTTCGAAAAGCCATCATAGTTGCAGGTGATGGTGCCGGCGCCGATATTGGCCCCGGCTCCGACGCGCGCATCGCCGATATAGGTCAGGTGGTTGACCTTGGCGCCCTCCTCGACCGTCGCCTGCTTGACCTCGCAGAAATTGCCAACCTTGGCCTTTTTTCTGAGATCGGCACCGGGACGCAACCGGGCGAACGGTCCGACCTCGCAGTTCGCGGCAATGGTGGTGCCTGCGAGATGGCTGAAGGCATGGATCGTGACGCCGGTGGAAATCTGGACGCCCGGACCGAACCAGACATTCGGCTCGACAATCGTATCGGCGCCGATTTCGGTGTCGTGCGAGAAATAGACGGTTTCGGGCGCGATCAGCGTCACGCCCGCAAGCATCGCCTCGCGTCGCCGGCGCGCCTGCCAGATGGCTTCCGCTTCGGCGAGTTCGGCCCGGTTGTTGATGCCGAGCGCATTTTCGAAACTTGCCTCCGTGGCGACCACGTCTAGACCCTCCGCGCCGGCGATCTCGACGATATCGGTGAGGTAGAACTCACCCTTGGCGTTGCTATTGCCGACCTTGTCGAGCAGCCGAAGCGCATGCTTGCCGGCCACCGCCATCATCCCGGCATTGCAGAAGCCGATCTTCTTTTCCGCCTCGGAGCAGTCCTTCTCCTCACGGATGGCGGCCAGTCGGCCGCCCTCTTCGATCAGCCGGCCATAGCCGGTCGGATTGGGCGGGCGGAAACCGACCACCGCCACGGCGGCGCCCGCCGCCAGCTTTTGCCGCGCGGTCGCCAGCGCCCCCGCATCGATCAGCGGGGTGTCGCCGAACATGACGAGAATATCGTCGTAACCCTTTGATATCGCTTCGCGAGCGGCGAGCACGGCATGCGCGGTGCCAAGCCGCGTCTCCTGTACGAAGGTCTCGGCCTTCGGCGCGAATTTCTGCGCGGCTTTGCGCATCTCCTCGGCGCCATGGCCGATCACCAGCGCCAGACCCGTCGCTCCGGCGGCCTCCGCCGCCTTCACCACATGAGCCACCATCGGTAGGCCGGCAACGGCGTGCAGCACCTTGGGCATCGCGCTTTTCATGCGCGTGCCTTCGCCGGCGGCGAGGATGACGGACAGGCAGGATCTCTGGCTCATGAAGGCAACCGTACGAAAAGCGTTTGAATCAGCATGCTAGCAGTGCTGCTCATGCAGCACCAATGCGGTTAAATTCCGGTGAGACGGAGCGAAGTCTCCAAGCGCGGACGTCTGGTGGGATGCCCGATACAAAAGCACCGCCGCGATGGCGTCAACCGGTTACACAGACAGGAGATATCTCCGGCCTTCTGGGAGTGATGTGTCAGCGTCCCCAGGGGCTGCGTGGGCGTGTCGTCGGTTGGCTGTCAGCATGGCGGCAGGAGCGCTCCACGCTCGCAAGCGGGATAACGAAATCTCGTGAAGGCAAGGTCAAGGCGCGTTCTCCGTTCCGCATCGGCGACGGGCGGAGACTGGGAGAGATGAATACCATGCGCGTGGCGCGTCGGGAAGTTGGTAGGACATGGACGCGGGGCGGCCCGCGTGCAGGCGCTTGGCCGAGCGGTGCATTGACCACGCAGCGCCACCTCGCAGCGATCCTGGCTTGCGACGTGGTCGGCTATTCGCGCCTGACGGAGCGCGACGAGCGCGGCACGCTCGAACGGCTGAAGGTCTACCGCAAGGACCTCCTCGAACCGCTGGTCTCCGAGCACCGGGGTCGGATCGTCAAGCTCACCGGCGACGGCATGCTGTGCGAATTCGCGAGCGTCGTTAACGCGGTGACCTCGGCGATGGCGATCCAGCAGGCCGTGACAGAACACGAGGCGGAGACGCCCGAGGAACAGCGGATTCGCTTCCGCATAGGCGTCAATCTCGGCGACGTGGTCTGCGAGGAGGATGGCGACCTCTACGGCGACGGGGTCAACATCGCCGCCCGCCTCGAAAGCGTCGCCGATCCCGGCGCCGTGGTCGTCTCGGGCACCGCCTACGACCACCTTCAGGGCAAGCTCGACTGCGGCTTCACGCCGCTCGGCAACCTGCGCCTGAGGAACATCGAGCGGCCTGTGCGCGCCTACCGCGTCGACACTGACGCCAGCGCCTCGGCGGCTGCGCCGCCTCCCCTGCCCGAGAAACCCTCGATCGCGGTTCTGCCTTTCACCAACATGAGCGGCGACCCCGACCAGGAATACTTCGCCGACGGGCTGGTGGAGGACATCATCACGGGATTGAGCCGGGTGGACTCCTTCTTCGTGATCGCCCGCAACTCGTCCTTCACCTACAAGGGCCGGGCGGTGGACCTGCGCCAGGTCGGGCGCGAGCTGGGCGTCCGCTACGTGCTCGAAGGCAGCATCCGCAGAGCTGGATCGCGGGTGCGCATCAGTGGGCAGTTAGTGGACGCGATCAGCGGACACCATGTCTGGACCGACCGCTTCGAGGGCGACGTGAGCGACATCTTCGACCTGCAGGACAAGGTGACCGAGAGCGTCGTCGGCGCTGTCGAGCCGAGCATCCGGCTGGAGGAGATCAAGCAGGCGCGCATGAAGCCGACCGACTACATCAGCGCCTACGACCTCTACCTTCGCGCGCTGCCGCGCTTCTACAGCATGACGCGCGAAGGCTTTGCCGACGTGCGCCGGCTCACCAACGAGGCGCTCAGCATCGACCCTGGCTTCAGCTTGGCGAAGGCACTCGGCGCCTATATCCGCAGCCTGTCCGTGAGCCAGTGCTGGCACGAGCCCGACGATACCAGAGTCGCCGCGCGCATGGCGCGCGAGGTCCTGGCGGAAGCGCGCGACGACCCCACGAGCCTACGCTTCGCCGCGCAGGTGATCGCCTACAGCGCGAAGGAGTACGAGATGGCGCTGGGCACGATCGAGCGATCCCTGCTGCTCAACCCCAATTCGGCGCAGGGCCATACGGGCTGCGGCTGGGTGAACGCACATTCCAGCCGCCCGCTCGTCGCGATCGAGCACTTTCACAGGGCGATGCGACTGAGCCCGATCGATCCCGAGAAGGGCATCGCGCTCTCTGGCATCGGGATGAGCTACCTGATGCTCGAGCGCTACGAGGAAGCGCTGGCATGGGGAGAACGCGCGCTGCACGAGATGCCGAACTACGGCTCCTCGCACCGGGTGGTGATCATGGCGCTGGTCAAACTCAACCGGCTGGACGAGGCGCAGGCGGCGGCACGGCGGCTGATGGAGGCGTTCCCGACCTACACGCTCACCCTGCAGAGACAGATCAACCCATGGCTGGACAAGGTTTTTGCCGAGCGTTACGTCGAGGCGCTGGCTATCTCCGGCGTGCCGGAGTGATCGTCGCGGTTGCAAAGACGTACCTCCTGCGCGTCACGTCCGGTCCTGCGACGTCCCTTGTGGCAAATTATCCCAGCCGCCCCAGCACCGGAAAATTCTCCAGCAGCCAGTAGGATGCGCTCTGCACCCCGCCGGTGAGGAAAAACACGCCGGCGACGACCAGCAGCGCGCCCATCGCTTTCTCGACGCGACCGAGATGGACGCGGAATTTGCCGAGGAAGCGCATGAAGGCGCCGGAAAACAGCGCCGCGATCAGGAAGGGAATGCCGAGGCCTAGCGAATAGGCGGCGAGCAGCATCGCGCCCTCGCCCACGGTTTCGCGGCCGCCGGCTAAAGTCAGGATCGGCCCGAGCACCGGACCGATGCAGGGCGTCCAGCCGAAAGCGAAGGCGAGCCCCATGACATAGGCCGCAACCATGTTGGCCGGCTTGCCCTGCGACTGGAAGCGCGCCTCGCGCGAGAGCAGCGGAATGCGCAGGATGCCGAGAAAATTCAGCCCCATGATGATGATCAGCGCGCCCGCCACCATCGCCAGTGGTTCCTGCCAGACGCGCAGCAGACGGCCGATGGTCGAGGCGCCGGCGCCGAGCGCGACGAAGACGGTGGAAAAGCCGAGCACGAAGGCTATAGAGGCATAGAGCAGGGCGCCGCGTGCGCCTTCTCGTGCCGTCACGCCCTGATTGCCGCGGAAATCGTCGACCGAGACGCCGGCCATGTAGCAAAGATACGGCGGCACCAGCGGCAGCACGCAAGGCGACAGGAACGAGATCGCACCTGCCCCGACTGCGCTGACATAGCCGATGTCCAATGCCATTTCGTCCGCCCTGATTGTACTGGCGCCGATATAGCGACGCGAGCGCCTCTTCGCCAATCACCATTGTGTGGCACGTAGTCGCCCGGCCGAGGAAGAAACGGCGTTCCCTGTGCGTTGACTGGACAGCGCGCGGTTGCCGCGTGCTTGTTCGCAGGGAGATGTATCATGAAATCGATCGCACTCGGATTCGCGGCCCTTTTGCTCGGCGCCACCGCGTCCCACGCCGCCGAGGCATGGAAGGAAGCCGAAGTCGGCGGCAAGAAGATCTACACCGATGCCATGGGCATGACGCTTTACACCTTTGACAAGGACGAGAAGGGCAAATCCAATTGCTACGACAAATGCGCCGCCAACTGGCCGCCGCTGAAGGCCGAGGCGGGCGCCAAGGCCGATGACGAATGGACGATCGTCGACCGCACCGACGGCACCAAGATGTGGGCCTATGACGGCAAGCCGGTCTACACTTTCGTCAAGGACAAGAAGGCCGGCGACATGACCGGCGAAGGCGTTGCCGGCGCCTGGCACGTCGTGGCGGCTGACTGAGTTCGAAGGAGAACGGCAGGCTGCCGGATATTTTCTGCCGGCAGCCCGCCATATCGATCCTTCGATGGCATTCGATATCAGAGCTGTATCGACTCCCGGCTCGGAGTGAACCGGGGTCTTCCGGATTCGAGGCATCACCCTCTCCTTCCCGAAAAAATGTGATCTTCGCCATACACTCTAAGAGTGTATCGCTTGCGCCGGCTCCGCAAATTGGCTCCTTCCCCTTGACCGATCGCAAAAGCACGGCCATGTGAGCGACGAAAAGAGTGGGATTTCGTCGTGCGCCGCGGAGTTCTTCCGCCGCCTCATAATTGATAAGAGACCTTATGGACGTCGTCGTCGTCGAATCGCCGGCCAAGGCGAAGACAATCAACAAATATCTGGGCAAGAACTATAAGGTCCTTGCCTCGTTCGGCCATGTCCGCGATCTGCCGGCCAAGGACGGCTCGGTGCGTCCCGACGAGGACTTCGCCATGTCCTGGTCGGTCGACACGGCCTCCGGCAAGCGGCTTGCCGACATCGCCAAGGCGGTCAAGGACGCCGACGGGCTCATCCTCGCCACCGACCCGGATCGCGAGGGCGAGGCGATTTCCTGGCATGTGCTGGAAGTGCTGAGGCAGAAGCGGGCGCTGAAGGACAAGCCGGTCAGCCGCGTCGTCTTCAACGCCATCACCAAGTCTTCCGTGCTCGAGGCCATGGCCAATCCGCGCCAGATCGACGCGCCGCTGGTCGACGCCTATCTCGCTCGCCGCGCGCTCGACTATCTCGTCGGCTTCACGCTGTCCCCCGTGCTTTGGCGCAAGCTGCCGGGCGCCCGTTCCGCCGGACGCGTGCAGTCGGTGGCGCTGCGCCTCGTCTGCGACCGCGAATCCGAGATCGAGCGCTTCATCCGCGAGGAATACTGGCAGATCGCCGCCATCCTCGACACGCCGCGCAACGACAGCTTCGAGGCGCGGCTGACCGCCTATGCCGGCAAGAAGCTGCAGAAGCTCGACATCGCCAACAAGGCGCAGGCCGACGACATCAAGGCGATGCTGGAAGGCGCCGCCTTCAAGGCGCTGTCGGTGGAAGCCAAGCCCACCAGGCGCAATCCAGGCCCGCCCTTCACCACCTCGACGCTGCAGCAGGCCGCCTCCTCGCGGCTCGGCTTTTCGGCCAACCGCACCATGCAGGTAGCGCAGAAGCTCTATGAAGGCATGGATGTCGGCGGCGAGACCGCGGGCCTCATCACCTATATGCGAACTGATGGCGTGCAGATGGCGCCGGAGGCGATCGAGGCCGCGCGCGACGCCATCGCGAGCGAGTTCGGCGCGAAGTACCTGCCGGAGAAGCCGCGCTACTACTCGGTCAAGGCCAAGAATGCCCAGGAAGCGCACGAGGCGATCCGCCCGACCGATTTCAAGCGCACGCCGGCGTCGGTCCGGCAATATCTCGATGCCGACCAGGCGCGGCTCTACGAACTGATCTGGAAGCGCGCCATCGCCAGCCAGATGCAGCCGGCCGAGATCGAGCGCACCACGGTCGAAATCGAGGCGATCAACGGCGCCCGCACCGCCGAGCTTCGCGCGATCGGCTCGGTCGTGCGCTTCGATGGCTTCATCGCCGCCTATACCGACCAGAAGGACGAGGATGCGGAGGACGAGGAAAGCCGCCGCCTGCCCGAGATCCGCGCCGGGGAGCAGCTTGCCCGCCAGGCGATCAACGCCACCCAGCACACGACCGAGCCGCCGCCGCGTTATTCCGAGGCGTCGCTGATCAAGAAGCTGGAAGAGCTCGGCATCGGCCGGCCGTCGACCTACACGGCGATCCTGAAGACGCTGGAGGATCGCGACTACGTCACCATCGACCGGCGCAAGCTGGTGCCGCAGGCCAAGGGCCGGCTGCTCTCGGCCTTTCTCGAAAGCTTCTTCGAACGCTATGTCGAGTACGACTTCACCGCTTCGCTCGAGGAAAAGCTCGACGAGATCTCCGACGGCAAGCTCGCCTGGAAGGACGTGCTGCGCGACTTCTGGAAGGATTTTTCCGGCGCGGTGGACGACATCAAGGAACTGCGCGTCACCGACGTGCTCGACGCGCTGAACGACGAACTGGCGCCGCTGGTCTTCCCGCCGCGCGAGGATGGCTCGAACCCGCGCATCTGCCCGAAATGCGGCTCAGGCAACCTGTCGCTGAAGCTCGGCAAATTCGGCGCCTTCGTCGGCTGCTCGAACTATCCGGAATGCTCCTACACCCGCCAGCTTGGCGATGCCGCCAATCCCAATGGCGAGAACGGCAACGGCGAGGACGGCGTCAGGCTGCTCGGCAAGGATCCGTACACGGCCGAGGAGATCACGCTGCGCAGTGGCCGTTTTGGTCCCTACATCCAGCGCGGCGAAGGCAAGGAAGCCAAGCGCTCCAGCCTGCCCAAGGGCTGGGCGGCCGACTCGATCGACCATGAAAAGGCGATCGCGCTGCTGGCATTGCCGCGCGACGTCGGCAAGCACCCGGAAACCGGCAAGATGATCTCGGCCGGTCTTGGCCGTTACGGACCCTTCGTGCTGCATGACGGGACCTACGCCAACCTGGAAAGCATCGAGGACGTGTTCTCGATCGGTCTGAACCGCGCCGTCTCGGTGATCGCCGAGAAGCAGCAGAAGGGCAAGGGCGGCCGCAACGGTGCCACGCCCGCTGCGCTGAAGGAGCTTGGCGACCATCCCGACGGCGGCGGCAAGATCGTCGTGCGCGACGGCAAATACGGCCCCTATGTCAACTACGGCAAGGTCAATGCGACGCTGCCGAAGGGCAAGGATCCGCAGTCGGTGACGATGGAAGAGGCGCTCGCTTTGATCGCCGAGAAGGAAGCCAAGGGCGGAGGCGGCAAGAAGCCGTTCCGCAGGGCGGCGAAGAAAGGGTAGCGGAACGTGGCGCGCAGGATCTCCGGAAGAAGCCACGGCGATCCGCGCGGCGCCGATACCAGGGCCAGGGTCAAGGACGACTACCGGCCCTCGCGCGACGAAGTCCTGCGCTACATCGCCGAGAATCCCGACCGTTCCGGAAAACGCGAGATCGCCAAGGCTTTCGCGTTGCGCGGCGAGGACCGCATCTGGCTGAAGGACCTGCTGCGTGACCTTCAGGATGAAGGCCTGCTGACGAAGGAACGCAAGCGCCTCACCCGCGCGGGCGCCCTGCCCCATGTCGCCGTGCTCGACATTGTCGGCCGCGACGCCGATGGCGTCCTACTGGCCAATCCGAGCGAATACACCGGCCCCGGCTCGCCGCCCGTCATCGCCATCCGCATGTCCCGCGGCACCACGGGTCCTGTCCCCGGCATCGGCGACCGCGTGCTCGCCAAGACCTTCCCGACCGAGGATCCTACCGGCCCTGCCTATACCGGGCGGGTCATGAAGATCTTCGAGAAGCGCAGCGAAGCAGTGCTCGGCATTTTCCGCGTGCTGAAGGATGGCAGCTTCCGCATCGAGCCGGTGGAGCGGCGGCAGCCAGAACTGATCGTCGACAAGGAATTCCAGAACGGCGCCAAAAACGGCGATCTGGTCGAGGTCGAGCCCGCGCGGGCATCCCGCTACGGCCTGCCGCGCGCCAAGGTCCTGGCCGTCCTTGGGTCGCTGACTAGCGAGAAGGCGGTCTCGATGATCGCCATCCACGCCCATGACATTCCGCATGTCTTTCCGGCCGACGTCATCGCTGAAGCCGGGGCCGCCAAGCCGGCGGCACTTGCCGGCCGCGAGGATTGGCGCGACCTGCCGCTGGTCACCATCGATCCAGCCGACGCCAAGGACCATGACGACGCAGTTTTCGCCATGCCCGACACCGACGGGAAGAATCCCGGCGGCGTTGTCGTCACCGTGGCGATCGCCGATGTCGCCGCCTATGTCCGCTACGGCACGCCGCTCGACCGCGAGGCGCTGAAGCGCGGCAACTCGGTCTATTTCCCGGACCGCGTCGTGCCTATGCTGCCTGAGCGCATCTCCAACGATCTCTGCTCGCTGCGCGAAGGCGAGGATCGCCCTGCGATTGCCGTTCGCATGACCTTCTCGGCGGAAGGCCGTAAGCTCAAACACTCCTTCCACCGCATCATGATGAAGTCGGCGGCCAAGCTTGCCTACCCGCAGGCGCAAGCAGCGATTGATGGTGCGCCCGACAAGAAGACACGGCCGATCCTCGACAGCGTTCTGAAGCCCCTGTGGGATGCCTATGCCGTGCTGAAGCGCGGTCGCGACGCGCGCCAGCCGCTGGAGCTCGAGCTGCCGGAGCGCAAGATCCTGCTCAAGCCGGACGGCACCGTCGACCGGGTCATCGTCCCGGAGCGCCTCGATGCCCACAAGCTGATCGAGGAGTTCATGATCCAGGCCAATGTCGCGGCCGCCGAGACGCTGGAAGGCAAGAAAGAGTCTCTCGTCTACCGCATTCACGACGCGCCTTCGCTTGCCAAGCAGGAATCGCTGCGCGAATTCCTGGCGACGCTTAGCCTGTCGCTGGCGCGCGGCGCGCAGATGCGGCCAAGCCAGTTCAACGGCATTCTGGAGCGCGTGCGTGGCGCCGACAACGAGGCGCTGGTCAACGAGGTGGTGCTGCGCTCGCAGAGTCAGGCCGAATACTCGCCGAAGAATATCGGCCATTTCGGCCTCAACCTGAAACGATATGCGCATTTCACCTCGCCGATCCGCCGCTATGCCGATCTGATCGTGCATCGCGGCCTGATCGCAGCGCTTGGCCTTGGGCCCGGTGGGCTGACGCAGCCCGAAGCCGACCGGCTGGAAGAGGTGGCCGCGCTGATCTCGGCCACGGAACGCCGCGCCATGGCGGCCGAGCGCGATACCGTGGACCGACTGATCGCCGCCTACCTCGCCGAGCGCATCAACGACACCTTCGACGCGCGTATCTCGGGCGTCACCAAGGCGGGACTCTTTGTCCAATTGCCGCAGTACGGCGCGGATGGTTTCATCCCGGTGTCAAGTTTGAACGGCGACTACTATATCTACGACGAAACCGCTCGATCGCTGTTCGGAGAGCGAACCGGCAAGGGCTACCAGCTTGCCGACCGCGTTGAGGTTCGGCTGCTCGAAGTCGCGCCGATGGCCGGCGCCATGCGTTTCGAGATGCTGACCGACCCGAAGCCGCTGCCAGGCTCGCGACGGTCGTTTCACAAAGCCAAGGGCCGCGCCCGCGCGTCACAATCGCGCTTCGGGCCGCGCGGCAGGAGAAGATGATGCCAAAAGGACTTGGTGTGGAAGAGCAGGTTTTCGGCGGTGAGCATCATTCAGGCCGCGTCGCACGTCCGCTGTGGACGGCGATCAAGCGCGGTCTGCTCGGCCGCTGCCCGCATTGCGGCGAAGGCAAGCTGTTCTATGCCTTCACCAAGTCCGTCGACAAATGCAGCGTCTGCGGCGAGGAGCTCCATCATCATCGCGCCGACGACCTTCCCGCCTATCTGGTGATCGTCATCGTCGGCCACATCGTGGTTGGCGCCTTCATGGGTGTGGAGGCGACGTCGACGCTCACGCTGTGGCAGCACGCGCTGATCTGGGTGCCGCTGACCTTTGGTCTGGCCGTCGCGCTGCTGCAGCCGGTCAAGGGCGCCGTCATCGGCCTGCAATGGGCGCTCTATATGCACGGCTTCAGCGGCGAGAAGGACGAGCTTGAGCCGCATTCCCAGGCTTAGAGCGGCAAGTTTGTTTCCACGCAATTCCCGACGGAAAACCGCTGAGCTCTTTTCCAGGGATTGCCACAGCAGCGACTTTTCGTCCGGGCTGGTGCAAAGATCCGAGCCCGCAAGCCACTTTCGCATTCGAGAAGTTTCCGCTAGGTCGAACGCATGGAAGGAATGACCAAGGCGGATGTCGATAAACTCGATAAAGGCTTGGCCGTGCACGGCGGCCGGCCGCTTCGTCCGCGCGATGCCGCAACCTTGATCCTGCTCAACCGGAGCGGCGGCGACGTTCTGGTGCTGATGGGCCGGCGCCATGCCCGGCACGCCTTCATGCCCGGGAAGTTCGTCTTCCCCGGCGGCCGCACCGACCCTGCCGACAGCCGCATTCCGGTGGCTGCCCCGCTGCACGCCAAGGAAGAAGCGAGGCTTGCCAGCGGTCCTGGCCGCGCGAGCGCTGTGCGGGCGCGCGCCATCGCCTTGTCGGCAATCCGCGAGACTTACGAGGAAGCCGGCCTGCTGATCGGCCGCAAGGGCCCGTTCGCGACCGCCAAGCGCGATTGGCAGGGTTTCGTCGAACACGGCGTGGCGCCATCGCTTGACGTCCTGCGCTTCATCGCCCGCGCCATCACCCCACCCAACCGCGTGCGCCGCTTCGACACGCGCTTCTTCAGCGCCTGGCGCGATGACGTCGCCGTGGAATTGCCGGACGGCGGTCCGACTAACGAGTTGGAAGAACTCGTCTGGCTGCCGCTTGCCGAGGCCCGCAAGGCCGACATTCCCGACATTACCCGCACGATCCTGGAAGAACTGGAAGAGCGGCTCGCCCACGATCCCTTGCTGCGTCCGGGCGGTGCCGTGCCGTTCTTCCGGCTCGTCCGAAACCGCTTCGTCCGCGAAGTCCTTTAGAAGCAGAGCATCCATATCCCATGACGGTCGATACCCAGCAACAGGGCGACGAACGCGTACACTGGCTCCCGATGATCGCGGCGATCTCCTCGATCAGCGTGGTCGGCATCGCCATCGGCCTCGGCATGCCGCTGCTCAGCGTCATCCTGGAAACGCGCGGCCACTCGGCCTCGATGATCGGCCTCAACACTGCGGTCGCCGGCCTCGCCTCCATCGCCGGCGCCCCGCTCGCCACGCCCCTTGCCGTGCGGCTCGGCGTCGCATGGACGATGCTTTTGATGATTGCCGCCGGCGCGCTTGCCTTTGTCGGCTTCCATTTCGCGCCGGACTTCTGGATGTGGTTTCCGCTCCGTGTCGCGCTCCATATCTCGCTGACGGTGCTGTTCATCCTTTCGGAATTCTGGATCAGCACCTCGGCGCCGCCGCATCGCCGGGGCCTGGTGCTCGGCATCTACGCCACGGTGCTGTCGCTGGGCTTCGCCGCCGGTCCCTGGCTGTTCGCCCATCTGGGAAGTAGCGGCTTCCTGCCCTTCGGCGTCACCATAGCGCTGGTGACGCTCGCCGCCATTCCGGTGCTTGCGGCCCGCAACGAGAGCCCGGCGATCGTCGCCGACGGCGAAACCAGCCACTTCCTGCGCTATGTCTGGATGGTGCCGACCGCGACCTTCGCCGTGCTGGTGTTCGGCGCCGTCGAGACCGGAGGCTTCTCGCTGTTCCCGGTTTATGGCAGCCGTATCGGCTATTCGGAGGCCGACGCGGCGCTGCTTCTGACCATGATCGGCCTCGGCAACGTGCTCTTGCAGATTCCGATCGGCATGATCAGCGACCGCGTCTCCGACCGCCGCCACTTGCTTCTGGCCTGCGCCACGGTCGGGCTCGCCGGCACCGCCTTCATGCCTCTCTTCGCCCAGAACTGGCACCTGATGGCGGCGCTGCTGTTCGTCTGGGGCGGCGTGGTCGCCGCCATGTACACGATCGGGCTTGCCCATCTCGGCTCGCAGCTCTCCGGTCACGAGCTCGCCTCCGCCAATGCCGCCTTCGTGCTCTGCTACGGCGTCGGCATGGTGCTCGGCCCTCAAGCGATCGGCATCGGCATGGACGCCTTCGGCCCTTCGGGCTTCGGCTGGTCGCTCGCGCTGTTCTTTGCCGCCTACATGCTCCTGGTCTGCGTCAGGCTGGTGCGGAAAATTCTGTAGCCGGAAATGTCGCCAAGGCGCGGGCAATCCTGACATCACCATGTCAGCAGCACCCCTGCTATACCCTCGCTCCAACGCACGAAGAGCAAGGAGAGATCAGATGATTGACAGCGGCTTTGAGACCAAATCGCTCAGGATGGAACTGCTTCTGCTCGTCACTTTCCAGGCGCCGGCGGCCGATGTCGAACGCATCATGGAGGCGGTCGTGACGATAACGCCGCTGCGCATGGGCAAATATGACGGCAATGCCTATCAGTCGGCGCAAGGCATCGAACGCTACCGGACGCTCGAAGGGGCTGCCGCGGGCGCCGAGATCGAGTTGCGCCGGCGGCCGGGCACCGTCGAGGTGTCGTTCGAACTGCCCGATGACCAGGCGCTTGCCGCCCGTGTCGTCGAGGCCATCTACCAGGCGCACAGCTATGAGGAACCGGTGATCCGCCTGCAGCCCCTGCTTGCCAGCCGTTCGAAAGGGCTGAACGACCGCGCCAATCCCAACCGCTGGTGGAACACGACGGGGGATTGGAAACAGTCTGCCTCGCCGGTCCGGGAGAACGCCTGAAGCACCGCCAGCCTGCCGCCGGCCCCATCCGCCGTTACCGGCGGCAGGCGCATTGGGCCTCGTCGAAGCCCGCTCGGGCTTGACTTTCCGGGCGCGTTCTTTATGTGTCGCGCCAAGTTTCCCGCGTCCGGGTGTTTTCCCCGTGCTCCAGCGGCCAAAACTCCACGAACATTAACGGACGAACATCATGGCCAAAGCCGCAAACATCAAGATCAAGCTTCTGTCGACCGCCGACACCGGTTTCTTCTACGTGACCAGCAAGAACAGCCGCACCAAGACGGACAAGCTGTCGTTCCGCAAGTACGACCCGGTCGCCAAGAAGCACGTCGAATTCAAGGAAACCAAGATCAAGTAATCTGGTTATCCCGAAATGCCGAAACGCCGCCCCCTCGGGCGGCGTTTTTGTTTTCGGCGGACGGATCCGCAAGCAGGAACGAGCACCGCTGTCTGGAGCGGGCCTTGACATCATGTCTTGGAAAAAGGGGGCCGGTCGGCGGTTGGCAGCGGTACGAGGAGGCCACTATGTGCCAGCGCCGGCCGGCCGACCCCACGGACCCAGGAGATGCGGCGGACCTGAGCATCATGGGGTATTTTTCGGATCGAGCCGGGCAGTCTACCCTCGTGCCGGCTTCGTCTTCGGTCTATGCGAAGCAGATTTGCTCAAGAACGTATGAAAATCAACCATTTCTTAACCACGGCTCGCGAATCGCTTGGGTTAAGGTAAATTCGTAACCCTGTCGGATGGCCGGATATTGGCGGCGTCTACCAATGCATGTCGCTCAAAAGTGTGCGGCGGTTTCGAGAAATCGACATGCGCGAATACAGACTTAAAGCGCGTCGCCAAATCCGTTTCAGCGCGACTCGCTTTAAGCAGCCTTGGCGACAACCCGGTTGCGGCCGCCGCTCTTGGCCTCGTAGAGCGCAAGGTCGGCGCGCTTCATCAGTGACGCGACCGTATCCGTTCCCTTCAGCACCGACGACACGCCGACGCTGACCGTCACTTCGATGGTCTTCCCATCCGCCCCGATCGCAAACGGCACCTGTGCGATCTCGGCGCGGATGCGTTCGGCCACCTTCTCGGCAACAGCGCCTTCGGTGTCCGGCATGACCACGACGAACTCCTCGCCGCCAAACCGGCAGGCAAGGTCGATGCCGCGCACGTTCTTGCGCAGCCGCCTGGCGAACTCGCGCAGCACGTCGTCGCCCCCGTCATGGCCATGGGCGTCGTTGATGGACTTGAAGCGGTCGAGATCGGTGATCATCACCGACAGCGGCCGGCGACGCGCCACGGCGCGGTCGAACAGCGTCTCGAGATGGCTGTCGAGATAGCGGCGGTTATGCAGTCCGGTCAACCCGTCGGTCACTGCCATTTCGATGGTCTGGGTGACGCTGGCGCGCAACTGATCGTTGTAGCGCTTGCGCCGCACCTGTGTGCGCAGGCGTGCCGTCAATTCGTGCTGATCGATCGGCCGCGTCAGATAGTCGTTGATGCCGAGTTCGAGGCCGCGGATGATGCGACTCTCCTCGCCCTCATCGGCCAGGAGCATGATCGGCAGGAAGCGGGTGCGGTCGAGCGAGCGCAGTTGCGAGCAGAGCCTGAGCGCATCGAAATCGGCGAAGGCCGTCGAGATCAGCACGCACTCATAGGATGCCTCGGCGGCCTGGAAGAAGCCGGCATTCGGATCGGTAGCGACGTCGAGTTCGGCGCTGCCGCGCAGCATCTTCTGGATGCGCTCGATCGACGACTTGCGCTCGTCGATCAGAAGCACCTTGGGCTTGGTGTCTTCGGTCGCGAAGTTGCGGCTCAAAAGCTCCCCGATGCCGATATTGCGCGTGGTCGAGGCGCGCAGACGCAACTCGTCGGTCAGCGACTTCAGCCGGACAAGGCTCTTCACCCGGGTCATCAGTTGCAGATCATTGACCGGCTTGGTGAGGAAATCGTCGGCGCCGGCCTCGAGGCCGCGCACCCGGTCCGACACCTGGTCGAGCGCGGTGATCATGACCACCGGAATATGCGAGGTCGCCGGGTCGCTCTTCAGCCGTTTGCAGACCTCGAACCCGTCCATGCCCGGCATCATCACGTCGAGCAGCACCACGTCGACCTTGCCGTTCTCGCAGGTCTCGATCGCGTCGGGGCCGTTGCCGGCCGTCAGCACCTCGAAATATTCGGCGAGCAGCCGGACCTCCAGCAGCCTCACATTGGCGGGGATGTCATCGACGACGAGGATCCGCGCGGTCATCTCAAAGGCTCCGGCTCGGCATCAGGCATCGCCCAGATAGGATTTGATCGTCTCGATGAAGCGCGGCACCGAGATCGGCTTGGAAATATAGGCCTCGCAACCGCCCTGGCGGATGCGCTCCTCATCGCCCTTCATCGCGAAGGCGGTGACGGCGATGACCGGGATCGAATGCAATTCGTCGTCTTCCTTCAGCCATTTGGTCACTTCCAGGCCTGAAACCTCGGGCAGTTGGATGTCCATCAGGATCAGGTCCGGCCGGTGCTGGCGCGCCAGGTCCAGTGCTTCCAGGCCGTTGCGCGTGCGAACCGTCTCGTAACCGCTGGCTTCGATGAGGTCCCGAAAGAGCTTCATGTTGAGCTCATTGTCCTCGACGATCATGACCTTCTTAGCCATCAATTTCCCGTCCCGACTGTCTCCGGAGCCGAAGACCGCCGTTATGCGTCCCTTCCGGATCGCACCCAACCCTTTTTCACTCTACGCCAATATCATTGACGAAACGGAAACCGGACGTTGGAAAAGCGCCAGGATTCCATCTGCAGGTGCAGGGCTGAAGCGGCTGAGACTTGCCGCAAGCGACGCTTGCCATTACTGCGGAGGAAAGACTCACATCCACACCGGCAAAAGTAATGATGGCGAACGCAGCGTCAATGCACGAGGAGGCGGAAAACCTTGCTGTCAGGGCGCTTGGCTTCGTCGCCAGCGATCCGGAGCTTCTGCCCCGCTTCCTGGCGATAACCGGTATCGAGGCGCACTCGATCCGCAAGGCGGCGCAGGAGCCGGGCTTCCTCGCCGGCGTGCTGCAGTTCATCCTCGCTCATGAGCCGACGCTTTTGCGCTTTGCCGAGGAAACCGGCACGCCGCCGGCCGCCGTCGGCAAGGCCTTGCGGGCGCTGCCGCTCGGCAATGATGACCACGAGCGCTCGACATGAGCGACGATCCCGAGACCGCGCGTCAGATCGAGGAGCTTGCCGCCGACGACCGGCCGCTTCTGGTGCTGGACGTCGACGACGTCGTGCTCGAATTCGTCCGGCCCTTTCCGCATTACCTGAAAACGCGCGGCTTCCAGTTGACACTCGCCTCCTTCCGCCTCACAGGCAACATCGCCGAGACGGCATCCGGCCGGCTGATCGAGCAGGCCGAGGTCACGGCCCTTCTCGGCGATTTCTTCGACGCGCAGGCCGATTGGCAAAGCATCACCGACGGCGCCGCGGAGGCGCTGGCGACGCTCGGTTACCGCGCCGAGATCGTCCTGCTGACCGCCATGCCGCACAAGCATCGCGCCGTGCGCCGGGCGCACCTCGACGCGCTCGGCCTGAACTACCCGCTGCTGACCACGGAAATGGCGAAAGGACCGGCCATCGCCAAGCTGCGCGGCGCCAAAGGCAGGCCCGTCGCCTTTGTCGACGACCAGCCTTCCAATCTGATGTCGGCGCGCAACTCAGTCGCCGATGCGCACCTCTTCCACCTGATGGCCGACAACACACTGCGCGCCTTCCTGCCGCCGACGCCTGACGGCATCGTCTCGGTCGAGAACTGGCGAGAGGCGGCCCCGAAGATCGCGACCACGCTCGGCCTCTAGACGCGCTTCAAGGTTGCAGCTTCGCTCCGGCGCCACCGTTATCGTCCTGGCCCGAGCCGTCATCTTGGTCCGAGCCTTCGTCTTGGCCTGAGCCGCCATCCTGGCCGGCGCCGTCGTCTTGAACGGCATCGGCCGGCTTCAGTATGGCGCCATTGACCGTGACAGAACCGTCGGCCTTGGCGTTGATGATCCATTCCAGCCGGCCGTCCGGCAGCGTCTTGCCAAAACCTTTGACGGCGAGCGCGAAGGGGAAAGCCTGTGCCAGTTGCTCGTCGCTCTTGGCCCCCTCTTGGAGGGCCGCTACGATCTTGTCGTATCCCGCGACATCGACGGTCATTGTCGCATCCGGCTTCTTGCCCGGAAACGTCATCTCGCCTTCCATCGCGACCTCGATATCGCCGTTCTTCACGGTGCTGTGCCCAAGGACGAATTTGGGCGTCTTGGCCAGGAAATCGGCGACCAGAGCGTCGCCGAACTCATCCGACAGCGGCGGATTCTTATTGAGATCAAAGGCTTCGATCGCCTTCTTCGCCATGGTGTCGAGATCAATGTTGGCGCCGCCGAAGTTCAGCTCGACATCCGTCGGCAGCAGCGCGACGCTCCAGCCAGGCAGCGTCTGCCGCGGGATCGTCAGGCCGGAAGCCTTGATCGCGTAGTCGACTTTGCCGTTCTGGGAGACGCCGTCCATGCCGAACGCGGCGCTGAACTGCGTCGCTCCGAACTTGCCGACAGGGCTCTCGACCTCGAAATCCTTGAAGCCATAGTTGCCGTCGATCCTTTCCCAGACGGGCAGCGCGGCCTGCAGAAGCGTCTTGAGCTCCGCCTGGTTGGCCTTGAGCTTGGCTTCGTCCTCATTGGCCACCGCAAAGGCAAGCAGGTCGAGAAGCGGCTTGGTCCGCACGCCCTTGCCCTTCGCATCCACCGACAATTCCGGTGCTCTCAGCGTCAGCGGAAAATTCATTCCGCTGTCGGGATCGTCGACCTTGATCGTCTCGACGAAGCTCGAGACTTTTTGCGTCGCGGTGAAGTCGACACCTCCATTGGCCGACTTGGTGGCGGCGATGGCCGCGGTGCCGGCGCCGGCGGTGACGTCCGCCTGCTGCTTGGCTTCCCGCGATGTCATGGTCATGCCGGCCATCGAGCTGGCGCCGCTGGTGAAGGCGGCGAGATTCGGATCGTAGATCGCGGTGCCCTTGCCGTCCTTGACCGCGAGTTGCATGCTTTGCGGACCGTCCGGTCCGTTGAATTCGAAAGACATGCTTTGCGAGAAATCCGAGGCGACGTCCCAGGAACCATCGCTGCGCGGCTTCACCGTCAAGGCATAGGGCGCCAGGTCGAATTTCAGCGGCTTCTGGTCCGGCAGGGCATTGACCAGCGCCTTGATGTCTACAACGACTTTGTAGGCATCGCCTTCCACCGAGACCTTGAGCACGCCACTGTCAAACGCCTGTTTGCCGAAATAGCGCGCCAGACTGTCGGAAAGCTGCTTCGCGCCCTGGCTGTCGACGGTCTGGGCAAGGGCCGGTGCACTGAAAGCAAGAACGAAAACAAGTGGCAAAACACGCTTCACGTCAGTTCTCCGTTGGTCTCGGAAGGCAAATCGATTTCACGCTTCTGGTAGGAAAGAAGCGTTACAGCCGCAAGACGATGACTGTAAGCCAAAACCCCATGCCGCTAAAGCACAAGCCGCATCAGCGGCCTCCCGGGCTTGCGCTCCACAAGCCTTTCGAACCCGGCTTTCTCGAACACCCGTGACGAGCCGACGAACAGCCCGATCGAGCGCGAATCGCGCGACAGGTCGATCGGGCAGGCCTCCAGCAACCTGGCGCCATTGTCGCGGGCAAAGGCGATGCCGCCGTCGACGAGGCGATGGGTGATGCCCCTGCCCCGCGCCTTGACGCGGATGAAGAAGCAGGAGATCGCCCAGACGCTCGCGTCGCCGGCGTCGGCAGGATCGACCGGCGCCGAGCCTCTGCCCTGATTGTTCCATTCGGGCACGTCGGCACGCGGACCGATCTGCATCCAGCCGACCGCCTTGCCGTCCTCGAAGGCCAGAAGCCCCGGCGGCGGGCCGGCTTCGATGCGTGCCTTGATGTGATCCTTGTTGCGCTCACGGTCGCTGGCGCGGCGCTCCGCCGGCGTCAGCCGGAAATGCGTGCACCAGCAGCCGTAACAGGCGCCTTGCTTGCCGAACAGGTCCTCGAAGTCGACCCAACGCTCTGGTGTCAGCGGTACTATGGTCGTGCTCATGCGTTCTCCCCAGGCCGAGCTTGTTGCTGGCCCTGCACTGTCGTACCATTGCGTTTGTTCTCTTTATGTTCGCAGCGATGGCGGCTCCTGTCAACAATCCCGAACACGGTTTTTGCCGCGACTGCCTGGCGCTGCAGCGCAGCGAGGCGCGCCGTTGCGAGCGTTGCGGCAGCCCGCGCCTTGCCCGCCATCCGGAGCTCTACCGGCTGCACATCGCCCATATCGACTGCGACGCCTTCTACGCGGCGATCGAAAAACGCGACAATCCGGCGCTGAAGGACAAGCCGGTGATCGTCGGCGGCGGCAGGCGCGGCGTCGTCTCGACCGCTTGCTACATCGCCCGCATCCAGGGCGTGCGCTCGGCGATGCCGATGTTCAAGGCGCTCGAAGCCTGCCCCGACGCCGTGGTGATTCCCCCTAACATGGAAAAATATGTCAGCGTCGGCCGCCAGGTGCGCGCGCAGATGCAGGCGCTGACGCCGCTCGTCGAGCCGCTTTCGATCGACGAGGCGTTTCTCGACCTGGCGGGCACCGAGCGCCTGCACGGCATGCCGCCGGCGCTTGTGCTGGCGCGCTTCGCGCAGATCATCGAAAAGGAGCTCGGCATCACCGTTTCGGCCGGCCTCTCCTACTGCAAATTTTTGGCCAAAATCGCGTCCGACTTCCGCAAGCCGCGCGGCTTTTCGGTCATCGGCGAGGCTGAGGCGCCAAGTTTCCTCGCCGGGCAGCCGGTGACGTTGATCTGGGGCGTCGGCAAGGCGCTGGCCGCAACGCTCGAGCGCGACGGCATCCGCACCATCGCCCAACTGCAGCGCATGGATCGCGGCGAGCTGACGCGCCGTTACGGCGTCATGGGCGAGCGGCTCTACCGGCTTTCGCGCGGCGAGGACGATCGTCGCGTCGACCCCGACGGCGACGCCAAGAGCGTTTCGGCCGAAACCACCTTCGACACGGATATCGCCTCCCTGGCGGAACTTGTACCAGTATTGCGCGGCCTGTCGGAAAAGGTCTCGGCGCGGCTGAAGAAATCCGGCATTGCCGGGCGCACCGTGGTGCTGAAGCTGAAGACGCAGGATTTCAAGCTCCGCACCCGCAACCGCCAGCTCGGCGATCCGACACGGCTGGCCGACCGCATCTTCCAGACCGGGCTCGACCTGTTGCGCCGCGAGGCCGACGGCACGAAGTTCCGCCTGCTCGGCATCGGCGTCAGCGATCTCTCCGACGACGGGAAGGCCGATCCGCCCGATCTGGTCGACGTCCAGTCCCGCAAGCGCGCGCTGGCCGAAACCGCCATCGACGAACTGCGCGACAAGTTCGGCAGGAAGGCCGTGGAGACCGGCTACACGTTCGGCAAGGGCCGCGGCGCCAGCCCGCCCGAGCCGATCGAGGAATGAAACTGCTGCGGACGCGTCAGGCCGGCCCTGAATAGCGCCATACCTCGATCAGGTCCGCCGCAAATCGATCCGGCTCGTCACCATGGTCTTGCCGGTCTTCGGATCGGTGTCGGTCACCGTTAGCCGCATGCCGTCCCTGCCGGTCTTTTCGACGGTCAATTGCGCCTTGCGGTCGCCGTTGACCTCTTTTGCCCAACGGATGCCGAGGTTGAGCGCGTTGCCCTCGCGGCTGCCGTTCAACTGCGCAGGTCCTGTGCGCGAGCCGACATAGACGCCGGTGTAGCCGGCGCCGTTGGCCTTGAGGTCGGCGCTGATCGCCCGCGTCATCAGGATGAGGCCCCGGCACTGGCCATCCAGTGACAGGGAGGTCGAGCTGGCGCCGGATTTAAAGGTGCAGGAGATGTTCACCGTCGGCGCACTGGCGCTCACCTTGAGGGTGCCGTTGCCGGCGAAGCTGCCCTGGAACGAGCGCAGGAAATCGGCATCGTCGGCACGGGCGGCCACTGCCGCTGTCAGACAGCCGGCGAGCGCAAACAGCATCATCGATTTCATTGGAAGTCTCCCCCTGACATGCCAAAGCTTACGGACACAACGACTCGAACGCGTGCGGCCGCTGCAGGTTCCGCCTTCAACGTGACCGTTTTTTTACGCCTCATCGCGCTGGCCCAGTCGAATGCATCGACTAGCGGTTGCGGCAACGGTCCTGGCTTGCGAAATAGCGCCCATGGCACCCGCTCCCTCGATCACCAAGGCCGCGTTCTGGATGGCGCTGTCGATCGCCTCGTTCCTGGCGATGTCGGTTGCCGGCCGCACCGCGACGGCCTCGCTCAATGTCTTCCAGGTGCTGGAGCTGCGCTCGGTGATCGGCTTTTTCATCCTGCTGCCGCTGGTACTGACGGGCGGCGGCTTCAAGGCGATGCGCACCGAGCGCCCGCTCGCCCACGTCGCGCGCAACGTCGTCCACTATGCCGGCCAGGCCGCCTGGCTCTATGCGCTGACGTTGATTCCGCTGGCCGTGCTGATCTCGATCGAGTTCACGACACCGATCTGGACCGCGATCCTGGCGGTGAGCTTTCTCGGCGAAAGGCTGTCGCGGCCAAGGCTGACGGCGATCATGCTGGGATTGATCGGGGTGGTGATCATCGTGCGTCCTGGCGTCGGCTCGGTCGATCCCGGTCATCTCGTCGTGCTGGGGGCCGCCATGTGCTTCGGCGTCTCGGTGGTCATGGTCAAGTCGCTGACGCGAACCGACAGCGTCGTGCGCATCATCTTCTGGATGCTGATCATCCAGTCCGTGGTCGGCCTCGTCCCGGCGCTCTATGTCTGGCGCTACCCGTCGGTCGAACTCTGGCCGTCGATATTCCTGGTCGCCTTTACCGGCATGTCTTCGCATTTCTGCATGGCCCGCGCGCTCAGCCACGCCGACGCGACCGTCATTTCGCCGATGGACTTCCTGCGCGTGCCGCTGTCGGCACTGATCGGCTGGCTGCTCTACAGCGAGCAGATCGACGTCTTCACCGCCGGCGGCGCCTTGCTGATCCTGGCCGGCAATCTGCTCAACCTGCAGCGGAAAGCCCCACCGACGGCGGAGGCGGAAGCCGCGGTTTCCTGAACTAAACCAATTCCACTTCGACCACACCCGGCACCGCGCGCATCGCCGACGCGACTTGCGGCGAGATGCGGTAGCGATTGGGGAGCTCGATCTCCACCTCGCCCTGACCCGCGTCCTTGATAAGGACGAAGCTAACCTGCCCCTCGCCCTTCACGGAAAGCTGGTTGGCCAGGATGTTGATCGGCTGGGCGTCGCGCACGAAGATGCGCAGCGCCTTCTGGATGCGGCTTGCCTCGTCCTCCAGCGACTGCACCGTCTGGATGCGCAGATTGATGCCCTCCGGCCGGTCTTCCGCCGAAACCGTGATCACCACGGAACGGCCGGGCTCGAGCATGTCGCGATATTGCGCCAGGCCTTCGGAGAAAAGCACCGCCTCATACTGGCCCGTGGTGTCGGAAAACTGCACGACGCCCATCTTGTTGCCGGTGCGGGTCTTGCGCTCCTGCTTGGTGGTGACGGTGCCGGCGAGCCGGCCGGCGGCGGCGCCGCGTTTGACCGCAGCCGAGAATTCTCCCCAGTTCTGCACCCGCATCTTCTGCAGCGCGGCCTTGTACTCGTCGAGCGGATGCGCCGAGAGATAGAAGCCGACCACCTGGAATTCGCGATGCAGCCGGTCGGCGGCAAGCCAGGGATCGGTCGCAGGCAGGTTGAGCGCCTGCGACTGGGCGCCAAGCGAGGCGCCGAAAATATCGGCCTGGCCGGAGATTGCGTTCTGCTGCGCCAGCGAGGCGAGCCCCATCATCCGCTCGACACCGGCCATCATCTGGGCGCGGTCATGCCCGAAGCAGTCCAAGGCTCCCGCCATGATCAGGCTTTCGAAGACGCGCTTGCCGACGACCTTCGGATCGACCCGCTCGCAGAAATCGGCAAGGCTCTTGAACGGCCTCTCGCCACGCTTCTCGACGATATGCTCGACCGCGGCGTCGCCGACGCCTTTGAGCGCCGCCAGCGAGTAGAAGATCTTGTTCTCGCCGACCTCGAACGGTCGGAAGCTGGTCATCACCGAAGGCGCCACCACCTCGATGCCGAGGCGCAGCGCATCCTGCCGGAAATCGGCCAATTTGTCGGTGTTGCCCATGTCGAGCGTCATCGACGCGGCCAGGAACTCGACCGGATAATGCGCCTTGAGATAGGCAGTCTGGTAGGACACCACTGCATAGGCGGCGGCGTGCGACTTGTTGAAGCCGTAGTCGGCGAATTTAGCCAGGAGGTCGAAGATGAAGTCGGCCTGCGGCTTGGCAACGCCGCGCTCGACCGCGCCCGAGACGAAGCGCTCGCGCTGCTTGTCCATCTCGGCGCGGATCTTCTTGCCCATGGCGCGGCGCAGAAGGTCCGCTTCGCCGAGCGAATAGCCGGAAAGCTCCTGCGCGATCTGCATCACCTGTTCCTGGTAGACGATGACGCCTTGCGTCTCCTTCACCAGATGGTCGATCTTGGGGTGGATCGAGGCCATCTCCTCTTCGCCGTGCTTTCTGGCATTGTAGGTCGGGATGTTCTCCATCGGGCCTGGGCGGTAGAGCGCGACCAGCGCGATGATGTCCTCGATGCAGTCCGGCCGCATGCCGATCAGCGCCTTGCGCATGCCAGCACTTTCAACCTGGAACACGCCGACCACCTCTCCGCGCGACAGCATCGAATAGGTGTCCTTGTCGTCGAGCGGAATGCGGGCAAGATCGATGTCGACGCCGCGCCGGCGGATGAGCTTCACCGCCGTTTCCAGCACGGTCAGCGTCTTCAGGCCGAGGAAGTCGAACTTCACCAGCCCCGCCTGCTCGACATATTTCATGTTGAACTGGGTGACCGGCATGTCCGAGCGCGGGTCGCGGTACATCGGCACCAGTTCCGACAGCGGCCGGTCGCCGATGACGATGCCCGCGGCATGCGTCGAGGCGTGGCGGTAGAGGCCCTCGAGCTTCTGCGCCGTGTCGAGCAGCGTCTGGACGATCGGCTCCTTCTCCGCCTCCTCGGCGAAGCGTGGCTCGTTGGCGATGGCATCCGCCAGCTTGACCGGATTGGCCGGGTTCTGCGGCACCATCTTGGAGAGCTTATCGACCTGGCCGTAGGGCATCTGCAGCACACGGCCGACGTCGCGCAGCACCGCGCGCGCCTGCAGCGTACCGAAGGTGATGATCTGGCCGACCTGGTCGCGGCCGTATTTCTGCTGGACGTAGCGGATGACCTCCTCTCGCCGGTCCTGGCAGAAGTCGATGTCGAAGTCGGGCATCGAGACGCGGTCGGGGTTGAGGAAGCGTTCGAACAGCAGCGAGAAGCGCAGCGGGTCGATGTCGGTGATGGTCGTCGAATAGGCGACCAGCGAGCCGGCGCCCGAACCGCGCCCCGGCCCGACCGGGATGCCTTGCGATTTGGCCCATTTGATGAAGTCGGCGACGATCAGGAAGTAGCCGGGGAACTTCATCTTCTCTATGATGCCGAGCTCGAATTCGAGCCGCTCGCGATATTGCTCGACCGTGTAGCCGGGCGTCGGCCCGTGCTTGGCAAGCCGCGCCGCCAGCCCCTCGCGCGCCTGGCGGGCAAGCTCGGCGGCCTCCGCCTTTTCGGCCGCGTCCTTGTCGGCGGCGTCGGCGCCGGTGAAGCGGGGCAGGATCGGGCTGCGGTTCTTCGGATAGTAAGCGCAGCGCATCGCGATCTCGACCGTATTGTCGATCGCTTCCGGCAGGTCCGAGAACAGCCGCGCCATCTCGGCCTGGCTGCGCAGGAAATTGTCCGGCGAGAGCCGGCGGCGGTTATCGGCGGCGACCACCGAACCCTCGGCAATCGCAATCAGCGCATCATGCGCCTCGTAGTCGTCGCGCTTGGAGAAGAAGGCCTCGTTGGTGGCGACCAGCGGCAGTTCGTGGATGTAGGCGAGGTCGACCGTCGACTTCTCGACCATGCGGTCATAGCCCTGAACCCGCTCCAGCTCGACATAAAGCCTGTCGCCGAACAGCGCTTTCAACGTCAGCAGCCGCTGTTCGGCAAGGTCGCGGCGGTCGGCCTTGAGCGCGCTGCCGATCGGGCCGCGCGGGCCGCCCGTCAAGCAGATCAGGCCATCGCAATGGCCTTCCAGCATCGTGCTGGTCATATGCACCGGCTCGCCGGGCGGCGTCTCCAGATAGACCCGGCTGATCAGCCGGACCAGATTGGCATAGCCGCCCTCGCTCGCGGCGATCAGCACAACCGGTGACATCTCGGGCCCGTGCCGGCGGCGGTCGCGCTGGGCCTCGACCGCCTCGCCGGCAAAGGCGAGATCGATCTGGCAGCCGATGATCGGCTGGATGCCGTCCTTGACCGCCTTCTGGGCGAATTCGAGCGCGCCGAACAGGTTGTTGGTGTCGGTGACCGCGATGGCCGGTGCCTGGTCCTTGGCCGCGTGGCCGACGATGGCGCCGAGCTGCAGGGCGCCCTCCAGCAGCGAATAGGCCGAGTGCACGCGCAGATGGATGAAAGTCCGCGCCGGCGCCTCCGGCTGCGCCGCCTTCACCGCTGCTTCGCGCTGCAACGGGTCGCGTGGAAGTCGTTCATCCGCCATGGGGCTCGTGTCGCTCGAAAGGACTCAACATTCGGGTGAGATGTATTGTCCGCAAGCGCGTGATGCGAGTCCAGCGATCACCTGTGCACAGCTCAGGCGAACTCCATGATCACCGCGTCGACCGCCAGGCTGTCGCCAGGCTTGGCGTTGAGCTTCGCCACGGTGAGGTCGCGCTCGGCGCGCAGCACGTTTTCCATCTTCATCGCCTCAACCACAGCCAGCGTCTCGCCGGCCTTGACCTCCTGGCCTTCCGCGACGGCGATCGAAACGACGAGGCCGGGCATCGGGCAGAGCAGCATTTTCGACGTGTCCGGCGGCAACTTCTCCGGCATCAGCCTTTCAAGCTCCGCCGTAGGCGGCAGCATGGCTTGAGCCGTCACCGACATGCCTTTCCAGGCGATGCGAAGACCGTTCAGCACCGGCCGGATCTGCGCCGCAATTCCTTTGCCATTGACCGAGCCATGCCAGATCGCGTCGCCCGGCCGCCAGTCGGAAACGACCGTCACGGGCTTGCCGCCATCGATCGAGAGATCGACCTCCATCGGGATGGAGACCATGCCGTCGACAATGCTGACGGGAAGATAGCCCGTGCCGATCTTCACCACCCAGTCGCGCTTGAGATGGCCGGAATGCGGTGCCAGCCGCCCGCCGAGGCGATCGAGCCGGTCCCGGCGCAGCAGCTCGATCGCGGTGGCGATTACGGCAAACACCGCTTTTTCCTCGCTGTCCGGTTCGACCGGCGAAAAGCCGTTCGGATATTCCTCGGCGATGAAACCGGTCGACAGCCGTCCTTCGCGCCAGCGCGGGTGCTGCATCAGCGCCGCCAGGAACGGAATGTTGTGCTCGATGCCGTCGACGACGAAGCTGTCCAGCGCCTCGGACATCGCGTCGATGGCTGCCAACCTCGTCGGCGCCCAGGTGCAGAGCTTTGCCACCATCGGGTCGTAGAACATCGAGATCTCGGAGCCTTCGGCGACGCCCGTGTCGTTGCGGATCACGATATCGCCGGACGTGCCCTCTTGCGGTGGCCGGTAGCGCGTCAGCCGGCCGATCGACGGCAGGAAGTTGCGGAACGGATCCTCGGCATAGAGGCGGCTTTCCACCGCCCAGCCGTTGAGCTTCACGTCGCTTTGCCTGATGCCAAGCTTTTCTCCAGCGGCAATGCGGATCATCTGCTCGACCAAGTCGATGCCGGTGACGAGCTCGGTCACCGGATGCTCGACCTGCAATCTCGTATTCATTTCAAGGAAATAGAAGTTCTTGTCCTTGTCGACGATGAACTCGACCGTGCCGGCGCTCTGGTAGTCGACGGCCTTCGCCAGCGCCACCGCCTGCTCTCCCATCGCCTTGCGCGTCTTGGCGTCGAGGAACGGCGACGGCGCCTCCTCGACCACCTTTTGGTTGCGGCGTTGGACCGAACACTCGCGCTCACCCAGATAGAGCGCGTTGCCGTGCGCGTCGGCCAGCACCTGAATCTCGATATGGCGCGGGTCGACGACGAATTTCTCGATGAAGACGCGGTCGTCGCCGAAGGAGCTTTTTGCTTCCGAGCGCGCGCGCTCGAAGCCGTCGCGGACTTCCGCCTCGCTCCAGGCGATGCGCATGCCCTTGCCGCCGCCACCGGCCGAGGCCTTGATCATGACCGGATAACCAATCTCGCCGGCGATCCTTTCGGCATGGTCGGCATTTTCGATGACGCCCAGCCAGCCGGGAACGGTCGAGACCTTGGCCTGGCTGGCGAATTTCTTCGATTCGATCTTGTCGCCCATCGCGCGGATCGCCTTGGGCTTCGGCCCGATGAAGACGATGCCTTCCTTTTCCAGCACTTCGCAGAAGGAAGCGCGCTCCGACAGGAAGCCGTAGCCGGGATGCACCGCCTCGGCGCCGGTCTCCTTGCAGGCGGCGATGATCTTCTCAGGCAGGAGATAGCTCTGCGCGGCGGCCGGCGGGCCGATATGCACCGCTTCGTCGGCCATTTCGACATGCATCGCGTCGCGATCGGCGTCCGAATAGACCGCGACCGTGGCAATCCCCATCTTGCGCGCCGTCTTGATCACGCGACAGGCGATCTCGCCACGATTGGCGATCAGGATCTTCTTGAACATTCGGATGTCGTCCCTCCGGCGAAGCCTTCCAGTTCTATGGACAATTCCGGCGCGTCTCAAGTGTCTGGACCTCCTGCCCTCGGCGTCTGATGCCGATTGCGGAAAGCACGCCGAAAAACGTCGCAACAGACGTTGGCCGGCACCCCTGAACCCGGTAGAGTGACGGCGGGCGCATGACGAATGGCGGGCAGATGCTCGCCTCGCCGGGCAGGCTCGGCAGCCTGTTGCAAACTGAAACTCTGGAAATTGTTTTGGGAGGATGCCTCATGAAAACGCGTGCCGCAGTCGCTGTTGGTGCCGGAAAGCCGCTTG
Source organism: Mesorhizobium sp. (assembly GCA_004020545.1). Lineage (GTDB taxonomy): Bacteria > Pseudomonadota > Alphaproteobacteria > Rhizobiales > Rhizobiaceae > Mesorhizobium. The sequence continues at coordinate 96,027 of SAQE01000017.1, forward strand.
AG
>SAQE01000180.1 GCA_004020545.1 Mesorhizobium sp.
TGCTGATGTCGCGCTTCGGCCAGTTCTCGCATCTGTGGGTCGACATGGCCGAGCGCCTTGGCTTCGAGGTCGATGTCATCGACTGCCAATGGGGAACGGGCGTGCCGCTGGATATCTATGCCGAGAGGCTTCATGCGGACAAGGCGCACCGCATCAAGGCGGTCTTCTGCACCCAGAACGAGACCGCGACCGGCGTCACCAGCGATGTCGCTGGCTGCCGCGCCGTGCTCGACGCCGCCAACCACCCTGCGCTTCTCTTCGTCGACG
>SAQE01000181.1 GCA_004020545.1 Mesorhizobium sp.
CCTCCTTGCCGGATATCCGCATGGAATCACCGATCCGATTCTGTGCAAAGCCCTCCCCTGTGGGAGAAGGTGGCCGCGAAGCGGCCGGATGAGGGGTGCTCCAGCTTGGCGGCGCCCCCTTTCCAGCCAGGATACGCGGCGCGGATCGCCAGCGCCTCATTTCTTCCAGCACCCCTCAACCGTCTCGGCGCCGCGCGCCGATCCACCTTCTCCCACAAGGGGCTAGCGTGCGCACACATTTGCTTCG
>SAQE01000182.1 GCA_004020545.1 Mesorhizobium sp.
CCATGCGGCAGGCCGGACTTTCCTGCGACGAAGGGAATGCCCATCGCTTCGGCGCGACAGTGGGCGTTGGATTTACCGGTTCATACGCAACAGAACAAACTTACCGCTCACTGCTTTTGGGTAGCGCAATCCGTGCTGAACTCTTCACTGGAGTAAAGGTGATGCCCAGCGCCGCTTCCGTCCATCTTAGCTTGCGCCTCGGCTTGCGCGGGCCGGTGTTCGGGGTGACCTCCGCATGTGCCT
>SAQE01000183.1 GCA_004020545.1 Mesorhizobium sp.
CTTCGTTCTGGCCTCGCAAAAATGACCCGAAGCAAATGTGTGCGCACGCTAGCCCTTTGTGGGAGAAGGTGGCCGCGAAGCGGCCGGATGAGGGGTGTTCCAGGGAACGCTAACGTCTCACTTCGCTGGAGCACCCCTCAACCGTCTCGGCGCTGCGCGTCGATCCACCTTCTCCCACAAGGAGGTCTTTGCATGGGAGCCGATATTTGGCGCACATGGCACATGGGCGTTTTTTG
>SAQE01000184.1 GCA_004020545.1 Mesorhizobium sp.
TAACCGGTCAGGCGGTCGTACTCTCGCTCAATGGCGGCGTCGTCGAAGGCCGCACCGCCACCAGCAACGACCTTGTCTTCACGGTCTCCGTCGATGCCTCGGGCAACGTCACCCTCGACCAGCTGCGGGCGGTGGTCCATCCGGTCACCACCGACGACGACGACAACAAGTCGCTGGCCGCCGACAATCTGGTCCAACTCACCGCGACCGTCACCGACAAGGATGG
>SAQE01000185.1 GCA_004020545.1 Mesorhizobium sp.
TAACCGGTCAGGCGGTCGTACTCTCGCTCAATGGCGGCGTCGTCGAAGGCCGCACAGCCACCAGCAACGACCTTGTCTTCACCGTCACTGTCAGCAGCACTGGCAACGTCACCCTGGATCAGATCCGTGCGGTCGTCCATCCGACCACGGACCCGGACGAGAGCAAGACGCTGGCCGCCGACAATCTGGTCCAACTCACCGCGACCGTCACCGACAAGGATGG
>SAQE01000186.1 GCA_004020545.1 Mesorhizobium sp.
ACAGGCTCAGCATCGACCGCAAGAAGCTGGTCGCCGGCCTGATGAAGGGCCGCGCTCAGGAAGGCAACGACAGTCCGTTTGCGAGCGCCTATCCGTCGACCGACGCAAGCGTGCCGCAGCGCGAGCAGGACATCGCCCAGGCCAAGCAGCTGATGGAAGCGGCCGGTGCCGGCAAGGGCTTCAAGGTGACGCTGACCACCGAACGCTATCTGGAGA
>SAQE01000187.1 GCA_004020545.1 Mesorhizobium sp.
GACGATCTCAAACTGATCTCAGGGGTCGGCCCGGAGATCGAGGGTATCTTGCATTCGCTGGGCATCTTCACTTACGCGCAGGTCGCGTCCTGGAAGAAGGCCGAGCGCGAATGGGTCGACGGCTATCTCAGCTTCCAAGGCCGCATCGAGCGCGAGGACTGGGTCAAGCAGGCCAAGGCGCTCGCCAAGGGCGGGGTCGCCGAATACA
>SAQE01000188.1 GCA_004020545.1 Mesorhizobium sp.
CCGACCTCGCGAGACGGCTCGACGAATCGATCAAAGAGACCTATTCGGTCGTCGCCCTGACTGACAGGGAAGATCTTATCGCCGCGGTTGATAACAATGCCGACCTCAACCCTGACAAGGATCAGCTTTTCTCGCTGACCGGTCCCGACGGCAACCATCAGGCGGGAAACTTCACCGCTTCCGGCCTGCCCGATGGTTTCTCGATG
>SAQE01000018.1 GCA_004020545.1 Mesorhizobium sp.
CTAAGCTGGCGACAATCATGGATGACGCCGAGCCCGACGTGCTGGCCTATATGACCTTCCCGAAGGAACATCGTGCCAAGCTCCACTCGACGAATCCGATCGAGCGTCTCAACGGCGAGATCAAGCGACGCACCGAGGTCGTCGGAATCTTCCCGAACGACGATGCGATCGTGCGCCTCGTCGGGGCGCTGCTGCTCGAACAGAATGATGAGTGGGCCGTCCAGCGAGCCCGCTATATGACCCTTGAGACGATCAGCCAGATGAGTGATGATCCCCTCATCAGCCTGCCAGCCGTGGCGCGCTGATCAGCCCGGCCCATGCCGGAGAGCTCGGCGACCAATGCCGCCAGCTACACCACATCCCGGGACATGATCTAGCGGTCCGGCGACTCGGACCCCCAACATCTGCGATGAGAGCGCTCTGTCAGCCGATCGTTTATCCGATTTGCACGCCCCCGCCCTCCCTTTAGCGAACGGGCGTGTGAGGTGACTTCCGTACACCGCAATATTCCCTAGATGGACAGTCCTATCTCGCCATCACGGGGACATCTATATGCTGATTTTGTTGCGTCGACGGCTTACGATCTCCAGCTTCGAGTGGCATCTATGAAGAGTGATGCCATTTCCTATCCGCCGAGAGGCCTTTCCCGCGATGAAGCAGCACGTTATGTCGGCGTCGGGTCAACGCTCTTCGACGAAATGGTTGCTGATGGCCGCATGCCGAGACCTAAGCAGGTCAACAGCCGTGCCGTCTGGGATCGTGTAGCTCTCGACATCGCTTTCACGTCGTTGCCGGACAAAGACAATGGTCTCCAAAAGTTGTTGGAGCGAAGCAGGCGAAACGGGCAAAACCGATGAGGAATACGCTGATTGCGCATACGCTGAAGGCGTAGTAGAGTATCGAGAAGGCGTGACATGAGCGAGAATGAGAAGCTTGCCCAAGAAGTGAAAGCCTGGCGGGCCAAGGAAGGGTTCACTGCCGAAGCCTCGGCCAAGCTGCTCGGAATACCGAAGCGCACGTTTGAAGGTATCGAGCAAGGCAGAGGCTTCCCCTACCCGTTCCTCCTGCGCGTTGCCATGGAAATCAATGCTCTTTCACTCAAGGCAATGCAGGAGAAATCATCGCGTAAGGACTAGCTACAGCAGCAGTGCCGGAGGACTGTTTAATGGCCAGACCCTTCAAGGATGCCCGCTATCCCGGCGTCTCTTCGCGCATCAAGAATGGCAGGATCGTTTATCGCTATCGGGCAAAGGGCATGCCCGAAATTCGACTTCCCGGTAAGCCCGGTGATCCGGAATTCGAAGCTGAGTATCAAAAAGTAACGCAGGGTCTTGGCAAGAAGGCCGCGATCATCGATCTGCCTGGTCGGGCGCTACCAAGGACGTTCGGTCATGCCGCGCGCCGGCTTGAGACCACCATGGAGTGGTTGGATTTTGATGAAGGGACGCAGCGGAAGAACGCGCGGCTGATCGAACGCTTTCTCAACCTGACGGTTGATCCGAAATACCCGCTGACCTGGCGCGACACTCCTGTGGAACACCTCGACGCAGATCGGCTTCGCGCCATCATCGAGGGCATATTTGGGACAAACCGCACGGTCGCCAAGCACATGCTGGTTGCCATCAAGAAACTGGTGTGGGTCGCGATCGAGATTGAGAAATGGATCAAGCCGCAAGACGATCCGTCGCTATCCATCCGCGTACGCGTGCCCAAATCGTCCAAGAACCCTGCCTGGCCAATCGCGGTCCGCGAGAAATTCGAGGCACGACATCCGATCGGCACGGCAGCGCGCACATGTTACGCGCTGGGCTTTTGGCTTGGAAACCGGCGCGGCGATATCGCCGCCCTGGAGTGGGAGAACCTTGTCACGGAGGAGATTGAATTATTCGACGGCTCGCTGGAATTGATCGAAGCCTTTGATTTCCGCCAGAAGAAAAACCGCAACCGCCACGGCGGGAGGGAGATGTTCATTCCCGTCGTCGACAAGTTGGCAGCGGCCTTGGAACCGCTCGACCGCTCAAACGGCGGCACGGTCTTGAAGAGTGGTTACAATCGGGCGTTCTCGGAAAAGAGCCTGAGCGGCATGATGCAGCACTGGACGCGCCAGGCAGGAATTCCCGACGGCTACACGCTTCACGGATTGCGTCGCACCTTCGGCACATACCTCGCCGAATGCAATGTTCAGGCGCGCGCCATCATGGAGGCAATGGGGCATTCCTCGATGACCGTGACAGACGACTATGTGCGCGAGGCAAACAAGAAGCGGATCGCGGTCGATATTGCTCGCGCCATCAATCAGCGCGAGGCCAAACGCGATGCGATGAAGGGTCGAGCAGTCCTGCGAGTCGTCAAGTGATCAAACTGAACCAGAACAAAAGGTGGTCGCCGTCGCATGCTTGGGCCCATAACGGGCCCAAAACGTTTTGGGCCGAGGCCACTTTTCATCAATGAAATCTGTCGGCGCGCGAAATTGGTGAATCTTCTAAGCCATTGATATTTCTACATCGGAAGCAAACTTCTGATTCGGGGTCTGCAAAATGTTGATTCTCGGTGGATGGGCTTTCGCGCGGTTGACGCGTCGGGCCTCAGCCCTGACATCATGACTCATGCGGCGGTGAAACGGGGTTGCAGAATTGGACTGCGGGGCAAGGACGATAGGAAGTCGGATGTGTGCAGATCTTGTTCGCCTACTGAGCGGCGTCCAGAAGGCGCTCAATGTCACTCCTTCGCCAGATCTTCGTGTTTCCCAATGGAGACACGGCAAGAGGCTCGATCCCTTGTCCGGCCATGAAAGGTGTCAGCGTCGTGGGCACGACATGAATGCCGATTCGACTTAGTCGCCAGATTACCTCTGGACTGAACGCAACCATGCGGCAGGCCGCATAGATATCGCTTTCTCTAAATTGCTTCGGAAGAATCCCGAGCCTTTGGAGACCCAGAACATTATTGTAGTGAGTATTTAGCACAATTGCAGCTTGCACAATGTTTGAAAATTCATCTTCACCATCCTTTTGCTGAAGCGCGCTGAGGGAGTCCGTCAGATCTCTCAACGAGCGCACCCGGATCCTTGATGTGCATGACGTTTCACCTTCCACCAATACGACTGGCAGCTTATTCAAGGCGAACCCTTGAAACAGTGAGCACCACGGATCCCCCGTGGGATAGCAGACGGCAATCAGAGCATCCTTCAGAGGGATCCCGCCGCTGAACGGCGTGGCGAACTCGGCTGCGGCCTGTACGATAGACTCCAGCACTGAGACACAACTCTGTATGAGATCCGGCGTGTCCGGACTTAGCAAATTGGACGAGAATACGAACTTCGCAAGGCGGAGCGCCGACGCCTTTGGAATCCCCAAGGGCTTGGCAATCTGAGTTGCATTCGATCTGAGCCGCCTTTCGAACACGACCTGTTGGAATGACTTTTCCTCGATGAGCAATGGCGCCGCGCGGAATCCACTGAGAGATATGGCGTTCAGCTTCCCGGCGCGAGCCATAGCTGAAACGGTCCGTTGGCAAAGGCCGTACTTTCTTGCAATTGCAGTGGAGGTCTCCACGCCTACTTGCACTCTGTTTTCGACCCGACGAACGGACTTGGCGTTTTGTCCAAAAGAGGCCGAGGTGAGACAAGCTCGCATTCGGTCCTGTATCATTGGGGGGATTGTCCGCGACCAGAGTACATTGCTTAACGTGCCGAATTCCTTAACGATCCCGAAGAAACCTGGGCGTTTGCTCGCGAATTCTTGGACCGTCCCCACCAGAACGTCCAAGCCATGGGGCCAGTCCAGCATCGCCCTGCCGACCAGTTCGAGCGATTTTGGATGAATTCCCTTGGCTGTGTCGGCAGCCGTACCCGTTGGTCGAAACGTTCTGATGTCACGGTCTATAAGTTTGGAAAGCTCGATGGCAGCGTCAAACAATGATCCTCGGCCAAGCTCAGACAGGTCGGCGGGCAAAAGCCTCCAGAGCTGATCCCGTCTCGTGCTGTAGGGATCAATGAGCGACGTTATGAAATCCACCGCCTCCGGATCGTCGGGCTCTACAGCTGGCTGCACAAAATCCCTCAGATCGACAGCCCCTTGGCGGTGACCGTATTCGTCCAATCGGAAGCACTTGTCACAGTAGTGAACACCAAAGGTTTGCGAATAACCGAATTCCTTCTCGCAGACGGGACAATGGGACATCAGAAGATCGAGGGTATGGGGGTCAAACATCAGAGGCTTGACGGACCACAAGTCCTTCAAGTGGCTCGCCCTTCGAAGGTGTTCGGTTGACACGCGGCGTTTATTGCTGAACTGAAAGTGGGACGCGTTAATGATCGTCCCATAGAAGGCCATCTTACTCAGCTCGCCGCTAGGTCCGACGTGGAGCATATCGGAGAGAGTGGTGTCGGGGTCTGCCCCGGTAATCCTACGAGCTATGACTCTCAAATCCGTAACCGATGATCGGCTGATACGATTGGAATGCCTCCAGCCGCAAGGAGCGTCTGTGAAGACGTAGGAGGTGTTCTGATATCCGTTCTCGGCGCCAGCACGGAACACCAAATTTGCGATGCCCTCACCCCTGATTGGCCGGATGACTAAGGACAGCGGGTCGGTCAAAACGGGGACGTTCCTGTGGTCATGGTTGCAGCCTTCATCTGCCGGATTCCTAGATAGAACCGCGCCTAACTCCTTCTGTGAAGGGATTGTATTTTACATGCCCGCGGGGAATTGCCCATCTCTCGACGGCTTCCGATAGATTGTCGTAATGCAATGAACATTGTCCCTTTCTCAATCCAAGTATGGATGCCTTCCGAACAATCTTGAAACAAATTCCAATTATTCCTCCGGATGATACGGCTAATTTTATTGGTATGTCGTTACATAATAAGTTTGTCTCGCCAGAGAAAACCCCTAGTTCTCTAAGTTTAATACCGAGTTTTCCACAGAAAGCGTAAAACAACGTTCTTTCGTCTTCACGCTTAATATCAAGAGGCCCACATTCTATGTCTTCGATTGACCTATTCTGAAGTTGCTTGCTGTTCGATATCCAGGGGAGCACGTCATCTGTTCCGACTAAGATGATTGGGACCAGTCCGCGAATTGACATGGTCTTGATTGCATCGGTGACATGGGATCCATCACCCAGGTATCTGGCGCCACGCGGGCACAGATGTTGGAGTTCGTCGATAAATAGTATTTTGCTTCGATGGTGCCCAAGCAGATGGTACAGCCTTTGCTGCAGCGCCTGAGCAGTTCCCCTAGACGCGGCAGGATCGCCTAGGCGGAAGAGAGCGTCAGAGTAGAATGTCCGTGGAGTCGACTTCTCGGTCAGCGTGACCAGAGGCGCGACAGTCTGTTTTCTTGCAATTTGCTTCCGGTCCATTGTAGGAGGGAAAATTCCCTTTTCGATAAGTTCATCTGCAATAGTCGTTTCAAGAAAGTGCTCAACTGTTGTAGACTTTCCACAGTGCGACTTGGAAAACATCGTTGCTACTGGCTGTTCGGCGTGTGGACATAGTCCTTTGAAGTCCATGAAAGTTTTGAAGACATCATGAGCGGCATCCATCCTGGGATGCCAAATCCGGATATCTTGGAATTTTGCCATAACCAGAGCGTCCGGTGTTGGCATCGACCCCTCCCCTACCGCCTTTCGCGGGCAAGTTGCTCCAACATGGATGCCGGGTCTTTGATCAGGAGCTCTTCCGGCAAACTGTATTCGATCTCTTCGGCGGCGGTTAGTTCCTGCGCTTTCTGTTGAGCCGCCTTCCGATTATTCGCTCTCGTTCTCTTCGATTTCGCCGCTGCCTTGTTCCCACCGCGACGCGGGGCCTTCGGCTTGCGCCGATCGTCTGTGCGTTCAAATGCTGGTATCGTCATTGGGATTGACCCGATCGAATCGCATTCAATCAAACCTGTTTCACCTTCCTTGTCGCTTGTGGAGCTTTCTCGAGCTTCCCTCGCTTCGAGAACACGTGCGTATTTCCGCGCGTCGCGGAAGGTGCCGTTGCGAATGGCGTCGTCAAGCGAACGATTGTATTCCGCCCGCCTGACCAGGGCATCATCCCAAGTTTCATACTCGTCTTGCCGCTTCTTTCGATGCTTCTTTTCCTGATCGCGTTCAAACCATGACGACTCCCCAGGCTTGATGTCGATGTTGGGAAGTCGTACCTGTTCGTTCTTGGAAAAGTCCCAAATATCTACGTATCCGCAGTCGGCCGGGTGAAGCGTCGCGAGTACTGGTACGCGGCCGGATGAAAGCAAGTCGGTGCGCTGGTCCCTTTTGGCACTGTATTTCAACAGTCGATCCAATAGGGCGGTCGTTGCAGCGGAGTCGTGGAATCTCTCACCTCTGACCGAAACGCCTTCGGCTGTCAGGATAACGTTTTCGGTGGCGCCCAAGAACCTGTCCAACTGAGAAAAGTCGTCGACTACGGGTCGATCTCCCAGTTTCTCAAGGCCCGACCTGAAAGCGACGGCAGGAGCCAAGCCGGTTCGATCGCATATATCGAGGTGGTGCTGGGTAACCACCAGGCCCCAGAAGGCGTCCCTCACAAAGCCCAAAGTCAGCTTTGCGTCCTTCTTGGGATCGGTCTTCCGTACTCTCGCGGCATCCGGCCTATCGGGAACCCCTCCCGGTACCCTGTGAAAAAGTCTCTCGTTCCATACGTCAAACTTTCTCTCGACAGGAGACTTATGCTCCGGCGTTTTTATTGCGGCATATTCCACATTGATGCCCACGGCCTCGCAAAGTACCTGGAATGACGTGGATACCTTGTCCCATGAGTTGTCCAGAATTACGCTCTCTGGCATTCCCCAACAGTCTGTCGCTGCTTTTAGATCTCCAAACCTCTGTACAAGGAAATCTTTCGGGCGGTTCAGCTCGCGGATACACTTCGCCATTGTGGCGACTGATGGAGGTTCGAAGGTAAACACCGCTGCGAGCACCGCGTCCGAGTACACGTCGAACGCAATCGTAACCCACGGACGCTCAACCAGCAGCACCTCTCCGTCTTCGCCCAGCAAAACCACCCACTCGTCAACGCGGGTGTCGTCTATCATCACGTATTGCAGGGGATAGGACGCCTTTATCGACTCGCCATGCCCTCTGAACCGGCGATCGGCTTCTCGCTGTGAATATCGCAATGCGTATGATTCCCGACATTCCCCGCTATTGATCCATTTCACCAGCGTCGAATAGCTAACAAGCTTCTGAGCTGCTTCCCCGGATAGTACGCGTGCCTCGCTCTCAAGCTTGAATTTTCTGACGAACTCCGCGACCGCATCGGTCTTGCGATGGTTGTTGACCCCTTTCTTCGCCCAATAGGAGGAAACCATCTCGTCGCGAAGTCTAATTACCCAGGGTAAGTACCTTTTTTTCGGATCGTGGACGTATTTTCCCTGAACAAGTTGAAGTAGCGATCGATTTCCTTTCTCTCCCTTCTCCAACGCCCGTACGAGGGTGCTATACGAAGGAACCCAAACGAAGCCGGCCTCACGCGCTTTTGCGCGGTTCTTCCGTAGGAACGCGTACACCTTCTTCTTGTCCAGCGTGATACCAGGGGTCGTATCGAAGAGCTTGCAGTAGAAGAGGAGCGTACGCGACCGTTCAAGCTTCTTTTCTTGCTTCTTCCGCGCTTTCAGCTCAGCGCCTGTAAGCTTGTCTGGATCGGCTTCAGCCAGCGCCAGCGGATGGATTTGGTGCTTGGGTGTGGCTGAGACGCGAACGGTTCGGCCGTTCACTCTGTCTTTGCAGAAGGTCTCTTCATCGACCCGGCGCATCCGGCCAGTGCGTTGGTTCTCAAACTCCCATCGTCCGTCACGCCGCAAGCCACGGCATGTGAAAAGATCCGGGTCCTGTGCATCCTCAAATCGGTAGAGCTCGCCCTTCCGTGGTTTCACGACAGGGAAATCTCCCGTGGCATTGGCCTTACCCTTGTAAAAGCTGACAGGCTGGTCGCCAGATCGATGGATATTAAGCGCCTGCAGTGAAGGGCGTATGCCTTCGCCCGCCCCCTGCGCCATCCTCCCAATGCGTCGCAAACATCCAGCAGAGAGACGTGTGCAGCATCCCTCAGCAACGATACCGCACCTATCTCGTCTACGGCTGTAAACCGGGCGAGACGAAACCGAAGCACAGAATGAAGATCGGCAAAATCCAGGGGATCAAGATCAGTCGACCGCATGACGGTGACCATATGGAACCCGAGGTTCCGATAGGCTTGCTTGGCCAAATCGAGCTTCAGGAGATATTCAGGGTCAGCCATGCGACGATCGCTGTCATCCTTGGCTTCAACGATCACCTTCGCGTATCGCATCTCGGCTGCCGTCGCTGGAGCCCAACCAACCAACGCACGGCAGAAGGAAGCTCCATCGTGATATGCCTTCAAAAAGGAAGGCAGCACGGTCAATTCGAGGTCCGGGTAGTAGTCGAAGCGCTTCCCTTCCAGGGTCATTCTGAGACAGTGTGGCTGAGCCAACAGAGCTACTACTGCACTTGAAGCTTCGGCCAATTTGAGCAGAGGAAGCTCGCACTTCCTCGATTCCCACGGCATCGACTGCGCGCCTGCCTTCAGGCAAAAATACTTTCCCGTCCATTTGCGCTGGCGACCGTTAATGATTGGCCTTACAGGCCTGCCGTCATCCGATCGTAAAATTTGCGCTTGTAGGTGAGTTGGACCGAGGAACTCCTCGACTTCGCAAATCGTTTGCATGGTCGTTTCACCTAATTCTTCTTTGTCGATGCAAGTACCGGCGGCGACACCCGTGAGTAGTGCATCCTGTAGCATTCAGGCTTCTCGAGAATGTCGGAGTCCGTCACGGTGACTGAATTGCCCGTTGCGATGGGCGACAGCCTCACTACAGCGATTTGACGAGGATTGTTCGCCCTGAGATACTCTGCCCAACTCTCGGGGAGATCATACCCCATCGTCCGTTGTCGCGGCCCGATCTATGCCGACTGCTATCAGGCCGCCATTGAAGGTCTTCAATCTCCATCGCGCACCTCGCCTCCCACTATAATCGATTGTAGACATGCGCCCGAATTCAGGAGGCTCTTCAACAACCACGCGCCCTGGGCGCTATTCGCTGTGACACTCTCGTTGAGTTCATCGACGATGGACACGATGACGCCCTCGTTGCGCAGATACGCGGCTAAGAACCGTGAGGGAGCATAATCCGCGAATGACACCACGTTTTGCCGGTCGGGATTCCCTTTCATGATGCCGCGCTCCAATTCTTCAGTCGCTTGAGGGGCTTTAGGGCGCCCAGCACGGTTCAGTTCATGACGCACAAACGATCGACATCGTTGAGAATCATGGAGGCGCCGCAGGACCTGGATTCGCGCCGAATCTACGCCGCGCCATCCGCCGTACGTAGCGCGCGGTGAATGCTTCGAAGTTTTCGGCCGTTCGAAGCCAGCGCGTGAGCGTGCGCTTCGACGGCCGCATCAGCATTTCTACCTCCGACCGGGGTAGCCGCTGCTCGTTCTTCCGCAACCGCGCATAGAAAAAGTCGCATGAATCCCGTATCGTTGGGCGTGCGGGAGACCAGTAGAGAGCAACCATCTCCTCCCTGAGCGCCAGGACAATGGGGGGCCATACGACGGTCCGAGCCCTCCGGCACTCCTCGTCGATGCGATCAAACATCTGTAGCTCCTTTCACGCTCGACGAGCGAGAAGACGAATTACATCTGTGGAAACAAGAAGGATTCGAAGGACTCCTGCCAAGGGAATCCTTTGAAGCATTCGCGCTCGATGCTACGGAGAAAATGAGGATTTCATCGGTCTGCCCTCTCGTCGGTTCTGACTTGGAACGCGGTACCGGGCACTCCGCACCGCTACGCAGCCGGTGCATGGCTGCGTAAGAGGACTGATTCGCGACTCCATGTCAATCCACGGAGACAAAGATGGACCTAAACCGGAGCACAACGTCTGGCGGATCGGTTTCAGCTTCGACTGGAATCGCTATCAAGCAAGTCGAGGAGCAGCTCATCGCGGCGATTGCAGCTTGTGAGGACGACATCCGTCATGGGGTAGAAGACTTGGCGCGTCTGAAGGAGGCCCTGCGGTTACTGCGCAGGCAGAAGCCGGTCTCTCGGTTTACAAAACAAACACCGCAGCTTGACGGGCCGGCCCGCCCCCCACGGCAGAGAAAATCAACGGCTAGAGTATATAAGGAACGCGAAGGGAGCGCGGCCAGCATCATCCGCTCCTTCGTGCGCCGTGAACTAAGAGAAGCCGGTCACCCGTTGACCAGATCAGAGGTTCTCGAGCGGTTGAACCATGCTGGCGTCAAGATCGATGCCAAGGTGCCGATCAAGCGGGTAGCGAAGGTCATGTGGAGTTCCCCCGAATTCGTCAACGTCGGCGACGGGTATTGGTTCGCTGGAGAACCCATCCCAGACCCGCAGGGCGGGACTTCCTGTTGAGTTTCCCCTACGATCGATACCGAGAGAGTGGAACAGTCGTGTGACTCCCGGTGGATTCGAGTTCTGCAAGGTTGGCACACAAAACCAAATCGCTAGTATTGCACCGGGATTCGATGTCCAGGCAGACTTGGGGGCAGCCGCAGCAGGCACAGTGACCGTCCTTACGTCACGACCATCAGGCCGTAGGCTTGGATGTCGATGCTCCTGCGCGCACAAACAGTTGAAACCCCGATGACCTCGAGAGCCACTCCCACATACCGCATGTCTTTTGCCGTTGGAGGGCTGTTTCGCAACGAATCCGTTGAAGCCGCCCGGCTATACCAGCAACTCAAGTACTGGGACGCTGTTCGAGAAGAGCTCGTGGGCTCGGGCACGTTCCGGACGGGAAGCTCGGCCAAGCGCACGGTGCGCGAAATGGTGGACCGGCTGCGAGCTCTGTCCGGTGAGGAGACGGACCTCCTCATCGAAGGAACCCCGCAGGAACAGGCGGTGCTGTTGTGGCTTGCAGTTTGCAGAACCTATCGGTTCGTCGCGGAATTTGCGACCGAGATGCTCCGGGAGCGATTCCTTTCCTTTCGTGTTGACCTCGACTACGCCGCCTTCGATGCCTTCTTCGAGGCTAAGGCGGAATGGAATTCCGAGCTGGCAGCTATCCGTCCTTCGACCCGGGCGAAGCTTCGGCAGGTTCTTTTTCGGATCATGCGCGAAGCGGACATCATCTCCCCTTCCGACGAAATCCGGCGCACGCTGCTTACCCCCCGCCTCCAATCCTTGATTGCCCCGGCCGAGTTGCGATGGCTGCCGGGCGTAGACGAACGTGCGGGGGTCGCATGATGGTGAGTCGAAGGAGAAAGTCAGGCAAGGAGCGCTTCGACCACCTCGTCGCGGTCATCTCGAGCGAACGGTTCCTGAAGAAGCAAGGCTTGGGAAACGAGGTCCCGTTCTTCATCTGCCCGTATGACCCCGAAGACGCGGTCGAAATGGAACGCCAGCGCGGGCACCTCACCAACCAGCTTTCGAACCGCGGCCTGACGGTTCTCGAAATCAATCTTTATGACCTAGCCATTCAATTGCTCCAGGACCGCGGAATCTGGACCGATATCGTCGATGCCGAATCCTCGATTTCCAAGGCTGAGCTTAAGGAGCTCCTTCAGGGAGTCCTTGATCCGGAGACCCACCTCATCCCGGCTATCGCCGATCGGCTACGTGCGGCGAAGTACGATGTCCTGTTCCTCTCCGGAGTAGGTGAGGTCTTCCCCTACATCCGGTCCCACAATGTCCTGAACAATCTCCAGAGTACGGCAAAGGACCGGCCGACAGTCATGTTCTTCCCGGGCAGTTACACGCACGAACTCGCCACCGGCGCCTCGCTCGATCTCTTCGGGCGCCTGCATGACGACAAATACTACCGCGCCTTCAACATATTCCACTACGAGGTGTGATCCGCGATGACGATCAAGCTCAGGGAAATATTCGAGAAACCCGTCGACCGAGCCATAGAAGGCGTCATCAAGGCCGATGACGAGGCAAGCCTCCGGCTCGAACTTGGGGAATACGTCATCACCAACGAGGTCGAGAAGCGGCTCGAGCAGTTCCTCGACGCCTACAACAACTACGAGACCGCGAACGGCGTTTGGATCTCAGGCTTCTTTGGATCGGGCAAGTCGCATCTGCTGAAGATGCTGGCCCTTGTCCTCGAGAACCGTCAGGTTGACGGCGTGCCGGCGCTCGACATCTTCCTGGAAAAGACAGCGGAGAACGAAATCCTGCGCGGCGACCTCAAACGCGCCGTCGCGATTCCTTCGAAGAGCATCCTGTTCAATATCGACCAGAAGGCGGACGTCATCAGCAAAACACAGGTCGACGCACTACTGTCGGTGTTCCAGAAAGTGTTCGACGAGATGTGCGGCTACTACGGCAAGCAGGGCCATATCGCGCAGTTCGAACGGGATCTCGACAGCCGGGGCATCTACATCGCCTTCAAGGATTCGTACGCCCGCACCGCCGGAAAGGCGTGGGAGCGCGGACGGGAGCAAGCCCTGCTCGAAGGGCCGAGCATCGCCAAGGCCTATGCGGAGGCGAGCGGCGCCGACCCCGCCTCAGCGGAGGGTATCCTCAGCAAGTACCGCAGCGACCACAAGGTCTCGATCGAGGACTTCGCGCAGCAGGTGAAGGACTATATCGATCGGCAAGGCCCAACCTTCCGGCTGAACTTCTTCGTCGATGAGGTAGGGCAGTACATCGCCGACAACGTCAAGCTGATGACCAACCTGCAGACGATCGCCGAGAGCCTCAACACCAAATGCCGCGGAAGGGCCTGGATCATCATCACCGCGCAGCAGGAGATGAAGGCCGTCATCGGCGACATGACCCAGAGCCAGGCGAACGACTTCTCCAAGATTCAGGCCCGCTTCGCGAACCGGATGCCGCTGACCAGCGCCAACGTTGACGAGGTCATCCAGAAGCGCCTCCTAAAGAAGACCGAGGACGGCATCGGCGCGCTCTCGGACCTCTATCACGAGCAGGCCAACAACCTTCGCACCCTGTTCGACTTTTCCGACGGCTCGATCCAGTTCAAGAATTTCAGGGACCGGGACCACTTCATCCAGAGCTATCCTTTCATCCCTTACCAGTACGAGCTGTTCCAGCTCGCCATCCAGAGCCTGTCGGCGCACAATGCCTTCGAGGGGCGGCACAGCTCGGTCGGCGAGCGGTCGATGCTCGGGGTGTTCCAGGAGGTCGCCATCCACATCGCGGACCTGAAACTCGGCGGCATCGCCCCCTTCGACCTTATGTTCGAAGGGATTCGCTCCGCCCTCAAGTCGAGTGTCCAGCAATCGATCCAGCTGGCTGAGCGGAACCTCGGGAATCCTTTTGCGGTGCGGGTGCTGAAGGCGCTCTTCCTGGTCAAATACGTTCGTTCCTTTAAGCCGACCGTCCGGAACATCTCCATCCTGATGCTGGAGCGGTTCGACCAGGACATCTCCGCGCTGCGCAAGCAGATCGAGGCTGCGCTCGCTGTGCTCGATCAACAGACCTACATCCAGCGCAATGGCGAGCTGTACGAATTCCTGACGGACGAAGAGCAAGACATCGAGCAAGAGATCAAGAATGTCGTTGTGGATTCCACGGAGGTAGCCCAGGAGCTCGAATCCTTGATCTTTGACTCGATCATCAAGAACCGGAAGCTACGGCACGACGCCACGGGGCATGACTACGCCTATGCCAGGAAGGTCGACGATCGGCTCGCCGGCCGCGACTACGAGCTCTCCATCAACATCCTCACCCCCTTTTACGAGCACGCGGACAACCCGGCCACCGTGCGCATGCAAAGCATGTCTCGGGATGAACTGGCGGTCCTGCTGAGGCCCGATTCGAGGCTGATCAACGATGTGCTGACATACAAGAAGACAGACAAATATGTCCGCCAGAACCGCACGGTCAGCGACCAGCCGACCATCGAACGGATCATCAGCGAGAAGGGTCAGCAGAATGCCACTCGCCACCGCGACCTGAGCACCAGGCTGAAGACGCTGATTTCCGAGGCGCAGCTCTTTGTCAGGGGCGAGGAGATCGACATCCGCAGCGACGATGCCCAGATGCGGATCATTCGCGCCTTCCAGGCCCTCGTCGACAAGGTGCACGTCAATTTGGGAATGCTTCGGGGCCTCAGCTACTCCGAGGCAGACGTGGGCAAGTATCTGAAGCAGGCCGACGACGGCCTGTTCGGTTCGGACGCTGCAGGTTTGACGGAGGGCGAGCAGGAAATCCTCAACTTCGTCCAGGCCAATAGCCGGACCGGCATCCGGACTACGGTAAAGGCCACTCTGGAGAAGTTTGAGCGAAAGCCCTATGGGTGGCCCTACCCTGCCGTTCTGTGCAACGTCGCCAGCCTCTGCGGCCGGGGCAAGCTCGAATCCCGCTCCGACGCGAATGTGCTCGAGGGCGCAGCGCTCGAACGTGCGCTGAAGAACACGCAGGCGCAGGGCAACATCGTTCTGGAACCGCAGGTGGAGTTCTCGGCGGCGCAGGTTCGGCAGCTGAAGGAGTTCTACACCGAGTTCTTCGATGGCCAGCCGTCCACCACCGACGGCAAGGCATTCGGTAAGGAAACGGCGGAAGCCTTTCAGAAGGTGATAGCGGAGATCCGGGACTACGAGGCACGCAAGGATTCCTACCCCTTCATGTCCGCTCTCAACTCAATGCTGGAGGCCGTACACGCGGTGTCCGGCAAAGCGCCGGGCTGGTATCTGACCGATCTCCACGTTCACCAGGAAAGGCTGCTCGACTTAAAGGAGGAGGTCCTAGATCCGGTCCGCAAGTTCTGGAACGGGGTGCAGCGGACAATCTACGACGATGCGCGGAAATTCCTGAACGACGAGCGGGCAAACTTTACCTATGTCGGCACCGAGCAAGCCGAGCGCATTCGAGTGGCGCTGAATGATCCACGCTGCTTCAAAAGCGGCGCGATCCAGCAGCTAAAGGGGACGTTGGAAGGTTTGCGATCCGAAATGGCGGCCCGCCTTGCCGAGGAAATCGCGTCGGCGAAGGCTGAGATAGGGAACCTGAAGACGAAACTCGAATCCTTGTCGGAATTCTCCAAGCTTACAGAGACGCGGCGCGCGGCAATCCTGGCAGACGTGGATGCCGCGATCGCCCGGATCAGTGACGCCACGCTCATTGCCGTGGTGCGGGACAGGGTCGCCGCGTTTCGGACGACAACCTATCCGCAGCTCCTGTCCCAGGCTGCCTCTTTGGCGTCGACGCCGGTTCCGGTTGAGGAGCCAATTGGAGAACCGACATCGGGTCCAGGTGCGCGGGAACCGAGTGTGGCTCCGCCGACCCCGCCGCCACCCACACTGCACTTCATATCCGGCATGTCCCTGAAGGTTTCATTTCCGAAGCCCTACCTTGCGGACGAAGCGGACGTCGAAGACTACCTCAACTCCATGCGTGAAGCCCTACTCGCGGAGATCCGCAGCGGCAACAGGGTTACCGTCTGATGGATGCCACTTCACTCAACAAGCTCGACACCCCCAGTCTCAAGAAATTCGCCCAGGCGGCGCGCCGGACGCTGATTAGACAGGTGTCGGCCAAGCTCGACCAGGTGCTCGCCGAAAGCAGCGCCGCCCGCCGCGAGCAACCGCAGGCGGTGAAAGAGCTGGAGAAAGAGATCACCAATGACGGCCGCGACCAGGTCGTCGAGCGGGTCGCCTACACCTGGTTCAACCGCTTCTCGGCGCTCCGCTTCATGGACGCCAACGGCTATACAAGGGTTCGAGTGGTTTCTCCGGCGGATGGGCAGACCCGGCCTGAAATCCTCGCCGAGGCTGCCGGCGGTCACATCGACGAGGATGTGCCGGATGCAACCCGTCAGAAGGTTTCTGCTCTGCTGGATGGGCGCTCCCCGAGCCGAGATCCGCAAGCCGAATCCTATCGGCTTCTGCTCGTCGCCGCGTGCAATGGCTGGCACGGCGTCATGCCCTTCCTGTTCGAGAAGATTGCCGACTACACCGAACTCCTGATGCCAGACGATCTCCTGTCCGCCAACAGTATCCTCGCAGGCATGCGGGGGGTTATGACCGAGGTTGCCTGCCGCGACGTCGAGATCATCGGCTGGCTGTACCAATTCTACATCTCGGAGAAGAAGGACGAGGTGTTCGCCGGGCTGAAAAAGAACAAGAAGATCACGCCCGAAAACATCCCCGCCGCGACGCAGCTTTTTACGCCCCACTGGATAGTACGCTACCTGGTCGAGAATTCCCTCGGCCGCCTCTGGATGCTGAACCGCCCGAATTCGCGGCTTCGCGAGCGGATGGACTACTACATCGAGCCTGAGCAGCCGGAAGGGGATTTCCTGCGCATCCCCTCGCCGGAGGAGATCAAGGTCTGCGATCCGGCCTGCGGGTCCGGTCACATGCTGACCTACGCGTTTGACCTCCTCTACGCGATCTACGAGGAGGAAGGATACGACACGTCAGAGATCCCCAGCCTGATCCTGACGAAAAATCTCTATGGGATCGAGATCGACGAACGCGCCGGCGCACTAGCGGCGTTCGCCCTGATGATGAAGGCTCGTGGCGTCCAGCGGCGTTTCCTCCGCAGGAATGTGACGCCCAACATCTGTGTCCTGGAGAACATATCGTTCCATGCGGGGGAACTGGCCGAATACATCGTTGCAGTCGGCCATGATCTGTTCACTGCCGATCTGCGCGAGACACTCGGGCAGTTCGGGGAAGCCAAGAACTTCGGTTCGTTGATTGTGCCGAGGCTGAAGGATCCTGCCGAGGTAGCGCGGCTGGTCACGGCGAAGGATCTCGGGAGTAACCTCTTCTTGCGCGAGGTGAACGACCGGGTGCACGCTGTGCTGCGCATGGCCAAGTTCCTCTTGCCCCAGTATCATGTGGTAGTGGCGAACCCGCCTTATGCCGGCAGTAAAGGCCTGAATGCCAGACTCGCTGCTTGGTTGACCTATCACTTCCCCAGTGCCAGCTCGGACTTGATGACAGCTTTCATGGACCGATGCCGATTACTTTCGGTGCCTATGGGGAATTGGGGCATGATAAATCTCCCTTCTTGGATGTTCCTCGGGTCTTATCGGAAGCTTCGCACGAAGCTCTTGAACTCGCAGACCATCGTTTCCCTAGTACACTTGGGGCGCGGCGTCTTCGGTGCCGATTTCGGCGCGGTGGCGTTTTCTGTTCAGAATCGCCAGCCCACCAAAGAGGCAAAACTAACCGCACGTCGCCTGTTTGAGAAGTTCTCGATTGTTCGGACGAACGAGGAGATAGAACGGCTATTTCGTGACCCGAATTTCGGAAACTTCAAAGTTAAGCAAGACATGCTTACAAGAATACCCGATGAACCAATCGCCTATTGGCTGAGCGAGAACGCCATAAAGACGTTCTCGCTCGGAACACCCCTGGCCAGCATCGCTGCGCCGAAACAAGGTATAAAAACGGGCGATAACGAAAGGTTCCTACGCTTTTGGCACGAGGTCTCGACTTCGAAGGCCTCACTTGACGAGAAAGCGGCACAAACTGCGGCACGATCGAAGAAGTGGTTCCCATGCACAAAGGGCGGCCAATTTCGTAGGTGGTATGGGAATTGCGACTATCTTTTGAACTGGAAAGACGATGGAGAGGAGATTCGCAACTTCAAGGACGAAGATGGAAAGCTGCGATCACGACCACAGAATACACAGTACTTCTTTGTCGGAGGGGTGACTTGGTCAAGCCTAACCATAGGTTCCTTCTCAGCGCGCCTGCTTCCGAGGCATTTCGCGTTTGAAAGTAAAGGATCGGCCTCGCCAAGCAGCGATGAGGTAATCGCATTTAAGGTTCTTGGGTTCTTGAACTCCGCCGTTGTTGATAAGTTGATCTCTGCTCTTTCTCCAACCGTTGATTATAGCGAAGGTGCTATCGGGCGTCTTCCGATTATTGATGCCGGCGAACCAAGTGTCCGAATTTCAAAGCGCCTTATAAGTCTGTCCCGCGTCGACTGGGATGCTTACGAGACCTCCTGGCAATTCACCGCTCTCCCGCTTGTCGCTCTCGAACCCCGGAGGAAGACGCTGGAGGCAACCTACAACAACCTTCGCACCTACTGGCGGGGCGTGACGGAGGAAATGCAAACGCTTGAGGAGCAGAACAACCGCATCTTCATCGATGCTTACGGTCTGCAAGACGAACTCACTCCCGATGTACCGATCGAGGAGATCACCCTCATCTGTAATCCCGCCTATCGCTATGGCGGCAGGAAATCCGAGGCCGAACTCGAGGACCAGCTCCGCGCCGATACAATGCGCGAGTTCGTCTCCTACGCGGTCGGCTGCATGTTTGGACGCTACAGCCTCGACGAACCCGGCCTGATCCTCGCCAACCAGGGAGAAGGATTCGAAGACTACATAAAGCGGGTTCCGGAACCAACCTTCCCGCCGGACCAGGACAACGTGATTCCAATCCTCGACGGCGACTGGTTCGCCGACGATATTGCCGATCGCTTCCGTCGTCTCCTGCGCGTGACCTTCGGCGAAGAGAATTTCGCAGAGAACCTTGCCTTCATTGAGTCTGCGCTCGGCAAGGATATCCGCCGCTACTTTCTGCGCGACTTCTACGACGACCATGTACGCCGCTACAGGAAGCGACCGATCTACTGGATGTTCTCCAGTCCGAAGGGCAGCTTCAACGCTCTGATCTACATGCATCGCTACCGCCCGGGCACCGTTGGCGTTGTGCTGAACGGCTATTTGCGCGAATACCGAAGCAAGATTGCCGCTCACCGCGCTCAACTTGAAACGATCAGCATCAGCGCCGATGCCAGCCAGGCTGAGAAGACCAAGGCCATAAAGGAGATCGAGCGCCTCGGCACTGTGATCGAGGAACTGGACGCCTACGAGCGCGACGTCCTCTACCCGCTGGCCACGCAGAGGATCGACATCGACCTCGATGACGGCGTGAAGGTGAACTACGCCAAGTTCGGCAACGCCTTGAAGCCGATCAAGGGCCTGGGCGACGCGGACGACTAATCATGCAGGACCGCATCGCACTCGGGTTGACGAGCCAGTTCGAGGAAAAGGGGGACAGGATCGTCTTTTGGTACGATGCCGAGCAGAATTTCCGCGAGGCATTCGAAGCCGTCAACTTGCCCGATGTCGAGAAGGTCGAGATAGCCAACAATGAGTTCGGCCTCAAACATCGTATCCTGCGGGAGCAACCGAACCAGAAGTTTCTGATTTACAAGCACGGTCCCGAGCCAGAGCCGTTAGAGAACTGGCTGCTCGACGTGCAACTCGCCTATGGCACATTCCGGACCGACCAGACCTCGATCTGGTTGAGCGAGTTGGGACTCGGCATCGCCTTCGCGGATGTGGTGAAGGAGCAGGAGGAGTTCTTCCTCGCGGTCAAGCGCGTTGAACAGCTCAAGCGGCTCATGAAGCCGGACGACACGAAAAGCGCGCTGCGGCTGAAGATGCTCGCGGTCTGCACCAATGCGGACCCCAACTTCGACGCCATCGTCGAGAACCTGCTCGAAGAACTCGCGACCGGGAAAGACGACAGGCTGCGCCTGATCTCCCGTTTCGGCCTTGCCGATTTCCTCTGGGAGCAGATGGGCCGTCACTACGGCTACCGGGTGAAGGAGCCGGGCATCCAGGATTTCGCAATCGAGCTGTTCAAGTCCTGCTACGCCGCGGGTGTCGGGACGGAAGCGAGACTGTCCACGGAGGCCGTGGTTTTCTTCAGACGGTGGAAGAACAGCCGGAACGCCGCCGAATCCTTCGAGACCCTGTCCGAGGAGTATGCCGACGTCCTCGGGATCAGGTCCGACCTGGAGAAGCGCGATTTCCGCACGCTGCTCGAGCTCGACTATTTCCGGGAGATCGACCGGGAGATGATCCGCAACCTGGTTGACGAGCTGAGCGGTCAGACAATCGCCTACGCAGATGTGATCGGATGGATCCGCCAACGACGGCAGAGCCACTGGTACGGCGAGTTCAAGACCCTCTACCAGGCACTCGGCTATGCCGCCGAATTCCTGCAGGCCATGGCGCAGGCCGATCTCGGCATGGACTCCCTTGCCTGCGGAATTCGCCGCTACGCTCAGAGCTGGTTCCGTATCGACCAGCTCTATCGGCAGTTCGTCGTGAACATGCAGCAGTCGGCGCAGCCTTCCCTGCTCGGCGGGCTGACGGAGAAGATCGAGAATCTCTACGTCAATAATTATCTCCTGAAGCTCAACGATTCCTGGCAAACCTATGTCGACCGGGCCAAACGCTGGGAGGCACCGCCCTATCCCCGCCAGCGGGAATTCTATGCCACTCAGGTTTCGCCCTTCCGGCGCAAGGACCTGAAGCTCTGCGTCATCATCTCCGACGCGATGCGATACGAGATCGGCGAAGAACTCCTCGGCCGCATCCGCAGTCTCGATCGCTACGATGCCGAGCTCGCGCCGGCGCTGTCATCACTGCCCAGCTATACGCAGCTCGGCATGGCCTCGCTCCTGCCCAACGATGATATTCGGATCGCCGATAACGACACCGGCGTCGTGCTGGTCGACGGCCTGAGTTCCCAAGGACTCGCAAACAGGCAGAAGATCCTGGGAGCGAGCGGCCGGACCGGGGACCGTGCGCATGCCATGAAGTCGGAAGAATTCATGGACATGAAGAGCGACGAGGCGCGCGCCCTGCTGCGGGAGAACGATGTCGTCTACGTCTATCACAACCGCATCGATGCCATGGGCGACAAGACTGTCTCCGAGGAACGGGTGTTCGAGGCGGTCGAGGACACGCTCGACGAGCTGGTCAAGCTGATCAAGAAGCTGACTGCGGCCAATGCGAGCAATCTGCTCCTGACCGCCGATCACGGTTTCATCTACCAGCATCGCCCAATCGAAGAGAGCGACTTCTCGGGCGCTGAAGTTGGCGGCGAGACCGTGCTCTTTCGGGATCGCCGTTTTGTCCTCGGCAAAGGACTCCAGCCCCACCCCGGGCTGCGGAAATTCGATGCTGCCGCGCTCGGGCTTGAGGGGGACGTTGAGGTGGCCATTCCGAAATCCATCAACCGTCTCCGGCTGAAGGGCTCAGGCAGCCGATACGTTCATGGCGGCGCCTCGCTCCAGGAAGTCGTCATCCCGATCCTGACCATCAACAAGAAGCGACAGAGCGATCTCTCCGCCGTCGAGGTCGAGATCGTTGGCAGCTCGAATAAGACAATCACGTCGAGCCAGACGTCTGTGTTGTTCTACCAGTCCTCGCCCGTCACTGAAAAGACGCAGCCCCGGCGCTTTCGCGCCGGGATCTTCTCGTCAAGCGGCGAGCTGATCTCCGACAGTCACGACCTGCTGTTCGACTTCCGTTCGGACAATCCCCGCGAACGGGAGATGCCGGTTCGGTTCCTGCTGTCGAAGAAGGCGGACGATTTCAACGGCCAGGAAGTGACACTGCGGCTCGAGGAGCAGCACGCCGGAACATCCCACTACAAGGATTACCGCAGCATGCGGTATGTCTTACGCAGAAGCTTCACGAACGATTTCGATTTCTGAGGAGGGCCCGGTGAACGCACTGGACCAGAAGATCAATGAGCGTTTCCCCGGGCTAGTCGTCCGCAAGGACCTCGTGAAGACCGTCAAAGGGAACGCTATCGTTCCCACCTACGTCCTCGAATACCTGCTTGGCCAGTATTGCGCGACCAGCGACGAGGCCTCGATCCAGTCCGGCATCGAAACCGTCAAGGAAATCCTGCGCAAACACTACGTTCACAGGAACGAGGCCGGCCTCGTCCGCTCGAACATCCGGGAGAAGGGACGCTACAAGGTCATCGACAAGATCAGCGTCGCGCTGAACGACAAGAACGACGCCTACGAGGCCGATTTCGCCAATCTCGGCATCAAGAAGGTCATCGTTGACTCCGGCACCGTGAAGGCCCACCCGAAACTGCTAGTGAGCGGCGTCTGGTGTATTAGCGACATCGAATACGAGCACACAGAGGACAAGAACATCTCTCCCTGGATCCTTGGCAGCCTGAAGCCTATCCAGCTCTCCCACTTCGACTACGAAGCCTATCTTGCTGCACGACGGGGGTTCACGACCGGCGAATGGATCGACCTGCTGGTTCAAAGCATAGGATTCGATCCGGAGCTGTTCGGCCGCCGGAGCAAGCTAATCCAGCTGATGCGGCTCATCCCCTTCGTCGAGCGGAATTACAATCTGATCGAACTCGGCCCCAAGGGCACGGGCAAATCGCACATCTATTCGGAGTTCTCCCCGCATGGAATCCTGATCTCGGGTGGCGAGGTCACCGTCCCGAAACTGTTCGTGAATAACAGCACGGGCAGGATCGGGTTGGTCGGCTACTGGGATGTCGTGGCTTTTGACGAGTTCGCCGGCCGCCAGAAGCGGGTCGACAAGGCGCTTGTCGACATCATGAAGAACTACATGGCGAATAAGACGTTCTCCCGCGGCGTGGAGACGTTGGGCGCTGAGGCGTCGATGGTGTTCGTGGGGAATACGAAACATAACGTCCCGTACATGCTGAAGCACACCGACCTCTTCGAGGAACTTCCCGAGAAATACTACGACTCCGCCTTCATCGATCGCCTCCACGCCTATATCCCGGGTTGGGAGGTGGACGTGATCCGCGGCGAGATGTTCTCGAGCGGTTACGGCTTCGTCGTCGACTATTTGGCCGAGATCCTGCGCCACCTACGCAGCGACGACCATTCCGACCGCTACAAGGATTCGTTCCAGCTCTCGTCGGACATATCGACCCGCGACCGTGACGGGATCAACAAGACCTTTTCCGGCTTGATGAAGATCCTATTCCCAGGCGGCGGGGCTTCCAGGGAAGAGGTCGAGGAGCTGCTCCGGCTGGCCATCGAAGGGCGGAAGCGCGTCAAGGACCAGCTGATGCGCATCGACACCACCTATCCCGACATCGATTTCTCATACACCGCGCCTGGCGGGACAAAGGTCTCGGTCACCACGCTCGAGGAGGACGAGTATCCGACCTACTATCACCGCCGGGCAGTGGGCAGTTCTGGCGGAGGGCAGGAATCGGAGAGCAGCGGAATGGAAGCGCCTCAGGATTCACCCGGCTCCGGGAATGGCGTCGCGCCGCAACCGGCAGGGCCACGGGACGGGCACAGGGTTTTCAGCGAGAACCAGAAGGGTGTTTCCTTCGACCTCCTGTTTGGACCCTACGTCCGAGGCGCCAAGCAGATCACCCTGACTGACCCCTACCTTCGCCTATTCTACCAAGTCCGGAACCTGATGGAGTTCGTCGAAACCGTGATGAGACACAAGGCTCCAGAGGACGAGGTGGGCATCCACGTGGTGACCGCCAAGGACGAGTTGAAGGGCGACCAGCAGCAGGCAAACCTGATTGCGATCGAGGAAGCGTGCGTGGGGTCAGGCATCAACTTTACTTGGGAGTTCGATCCGACCGGCACTATCCATGCACGTCATATCGTCACCGACACGGGATGGAAGATTTCGTTGGACCGGGGCCTGGACGTTTTCCAACCCTACGAGATGAACAATGCCTTCAATTTCGCCAACCGACTTCAGGAATTTCGCTCCGCAAAGGCATTTGAAATAACATATATGCGGCTTGCTTGACCGCGGACGCGTCGAGATGACAAATAATCGTCGACATCGTCGCCCTGGCCAAAGTCAACTTCGCCGCCGGCATTTTCGGCGACGGCATTCCCGTGACCATCCGGTTCGCTGACGACGTGGGCGAGAGATTGACCGCCGTTCCCGACGATGATGTCGGAACAAGGCGACTTTCATTCAGACTTTACATCTAGGCAGGGGCGCTGATGGGAACCGAACGGGACAACAAGATCAAAGTCATTGCGGAGGAGGCCCTCGGTTGCATTGAGCAGGTCGCGGGCGGCGCCGAGGAGGCACTCCGCAACTACACGGACTCCGATGTCGCAGTGCTCGCGACCCTCAATACGTGGACGGACACCAAGGAAATCGGAGGCTTCAGGAAAATCGGTGAAACGGCAAGGGCTGCGCTCAGAGAACTCGCCCGCGAGCCGGTCATCGCCCGGGTCACGCTAGAAAGGGAAGACGGCCGCAACGAGACGATCTACATCACGCGCGGTTCTCCCCCGGCACTTGGGGGCTTCAAGATTGCCAGCTACCGCTCGCCCCTGGGCCGCATAGCGGCGCTGCCTGCAGGCGACGAGACTCCGATACGGATCGGCGGCCGGGAACAGGAAGCTCTCGTCCTGGACACGGCCAAGCTCCATCCCAGCCGGCGCGACGGCCTATGGGATTCACACAACAATCAGATCGACTCGCTTCGCTTTGGCAAAGTCACTGTCACTTCGCTAAGGGCGCTTGGCCGACCGGCGGAAGTCCTAGCCGAAGAAGACATCCTGGCTGCGCTGCTGAAAGAAGATGCGCTTCCGGCGATCGTCGAAGGCATCCGGCGCGATGTTCTGCTGCGCATGAGCCTGCGCGATCAGCCGGTGCTCGACAAGTTTCAGGACGAAATCTTCCGTCTGCCGCTGCAAAGCCGCTGCTTTCTCTCGGGCCCCCCGGGAACCGGAAAAACCACGACGCTGATCCGGCGCCTTGGTCAGAAACTTGACCGGACGGCGCTCGAACCCGCCGAGCTGACACTCGCCCAGCGCGCAGAGCGCGAAGACACGACGCATGAAAGCAGCTGGATCATGTTCTCGCCGACGGAGCTGCTGCGTCAGTACGTCAAGGAGGCATTCGCGCTCGAAGGCGTGCCGGCGTCCAACGAACACATCAGGACCTGGGACGAGTACCGCAACGAGATTGCCCGCGACCATCTTGGCATACTTCGCACCGGAACCGGCGGCGGGCATTTCATCGAGCGCGAGAACGACTCCTATCTATCCGCCGCCTGTCACGGCTCAAACGCCGCTCGCTGGTACGAGGCGTTCGAAGTCTATGCTCACGGGGAGCTCCATGCCGAGCTGATCTCCGACCGGGAGTGGCTTGAGGCCTCGGACAACGCGGAGTTGGTACAGTTCGCTCGGCGCCTTGGCGGCCTGCTCTCCCGCTTTGAGGGCAGCCTTGACGCCGACGCCGTTCCGGCTCTCGCTGCGCTCGGGCCTCAAGTTGGCGAGCTCCTCAATCAGCGCAAGCAACAGGTGGAAAAAATCGTCAACCTGACGGTCAATCGGCTCCTGCGCGATAACCGGCAGTTCCTTGACTTGTTTGCGCAGGAAGTCGCGCGGCATTCGCAAGGCGAGGACGACGAAGAAGACGGTGGAGACGAAGGGGAAGAAGAGACGCTCGCCTGGGCGCGCAGCATCAGCCGGGAACAGGCGCTCGCCATTTTTAGGCGCACAGCCCTAGCGGCAGCGCGGGCCAAGGCCGACCGCCGAAGACTCTCGGCCGCGAGCAGGACAGGCCGCCTCGCCGTATGGCTGACTCCTGAGCGCCTTCCGGCCGCCGAGGATCTCGACAAGCTTGCCGCGATCTCCGCCGAACAGACCCGGCTCCGCCGCATCAATTCCGTCGAGACGCTTCTGCCGCGGTCAATCCCTCGCCTCTACAAGAAATTCCGCCGCGACAAAGAGAGCGCCGCCGCTTGGTACAAGGAAGAGCCCGCGCGGCCCGATGATATTTGCTGGCAGGAAATCGATCTGCTTGTCCTGCTGCTGCTCCGCTCCTGTTCGGCGATCCTTGCCGCGTACGGTGACGGCGCTGGATCGCCGACGGGCGCGGTCTTTAACCGGGTGCGCGGTCTCTATAGGATCCAGGTGCTGGCCGATGAAGCCACCGATTTTTCAATCCTTCAGCTTGCCATCATGCGCGAACTCGCCCATCCCGCGATCCGCTCGTTCTTTATGTGCGGTGATTTCAACCAGCGGCTT
The DNA here is from genome assembly GCA_004020545.1 of Mesorhizobium sp. GTDB lineage: Bacteria > Pseudomonadota > Alphaproteobacteria > Rhizobiales > Rhizobiaceae > Mesorhizobium. The sequence goes on from SAQE01000018.1 coordinate 25,768, forward strand.
ACTGCCTGGGGTATCACCGGCAAGGAGGATCTTGACTGGATCGATCCGAGAATCGATTTCCGGGAGATCACGACCGCCTACCGGCAAAGCGGCAGGCTCGTGGCGCTCGCGAAGGACGTAGCCTCGATCGGCGGCTCGCCCGAACAGGACATCATCCTCCCCGACCGCGTCGACACTGACGGCGTCGCCCCGGTATGGGCGCCACGTCTCGGTACAGTGGAACAGACCGCGGCGTGGCTGGCGGACCGCATCCTCGAAGTCGAAGCGATCGTCACGGCGGTTCCCTCGATCGCGGTGCTGGTCAACGAGGAAAGCGAGGTGGAACCGCTTGCGGCGGCGCTCGGCGCGAAACTTCAGGACCGCAACATCAAGGCCGCGCCGTGCAAGGACGGCAAGGTCGTCGGCAACGACAGGGATGTCCGGGTTTTTAACATCAAGCATATTAAGGGAATGGAGTTCGAGGCGGTGTTCTTCGTGAATCTGGATAAGACGATCCGCTCGCAGCCCGAACTTTTCACGAAGTATCTCTATGTTGGGGCGACCCGCGCCGCGACCTACCTCGGCATCACTTTCTCCGGCGATATCCCCGGGGAGGTTTCCGGTATCGCCCATCATTTTCAGGATCGATGGCCGGCCTGACGCAACTAATTGGAGGGGCCTATGGAAAGCCCAGGACCTTGACCCGGCCCAACCAGGCGCGCTCGGAACTATCCGGATGCGTCGGCATCGGCGAAATCCGCGCGTTTCAGGGCTGCCATGACCTCCTCTTTGTTGAGGAGAACGATGTGCTGCGCACGCGGGGGCTCCTTCTCGGCGTCGCGCAGCAGGCCCAGTCTCTTCAGCACATAAAAGAGCATGGCGCAGCGCACTGAGAGCACCGCCCTGTTACCGGTCATGCCATAGTCCTTGGCCACGACCTTCTTTTGGTTTGCGGTGAGCGCCGGGTGCGGCGTGATCTCGACCTTGACGCGCTCCTGCCACGCCACGTCGTCCTGCCCCGTCGATCCGCCCGGACCGAGGTCGCGCGCTTCAAGAATGCGCGGCAGGATAAAGTCCTTGAACTTCGCGTCGATATGGCAGTAGGCGCGGGCGTGCCAACGGAACCCGTCATAGCCGAAGGCGTGCGGCGACATGCGCCGCCACATGGGGTCCGGCCGCGCCTTGTTCATCGACTGGTACAGGACCTCCACTGATTTCTGATCGCGCATCGCATCCAGCACGCCGCGCAAAACGCCGCTCTCGATCTCGCGATGCGGGGTCAGCGCGATATCGGAGTCGGGATGGTATCCCAGCCAGGATTCGGCCGGCTTTGACAGGCCTTCGGAAAGCGAGCGGAGACGCGAAAGGTAGGCATCTGGATCGGGCGTCAGGAACTTCGGCGCGAAGCTCTTGGACGCGACGTAGCGCTTGGCGCTCTTATCGTAGTCGACATTTCCGGGCGCGCGTTCCTGATAGAGCGTCAGGTCCTTGGACGCCTGCGGGACCGACACGCCGAACATATCGATGATGTCCTTCCGGCGTACGCCGCCCTCCCAGAATAGCCGGAATTCTATGAACTCGAGCCTTTGCTCGACCCCCCACCGTACGCCGGGTACCGCGTCATTCATTGTCGCTCTCGCAAATGGGTATAGAAACTATATTGACATCAAAAGACGATGCGTATAATTTATATACCCATCAGCGCTGACGGTCAATTCAAAACGGGTTCGCCCCGAACCATTTGGTCCGGCACTCCCTCCGAAAGCGGCTCAACCACTGGCTCGACGAGGTAATTGAGATGACTGCCACCCTGACCTTCCACCCGCTCGGCAATGCCGATTGCACCCGAATCGACTTTGCCGACGGCAAGAAGATGCTGGTCGACTATGCCGACATGCGCAATGACGACGACCCCTACGACAAGAGGATCGAACTGCCGGAGGAGCTGAGAGCGGACCTGCGCGCCGCCGACCGCGACGACTACGATGTGGTCTGTTTCACCCATCTCGACGACGACCATTGCTGCGGAGCGGGCGATTTCTTCTGGTTCGACCACGCCGCAAAATACCAGGGCGCCGGCCGCATCGAAATTAAGGAGTTGTGGGTCCCGGCGGCCGCTATCCTTGAAGATGGCTGCCAGGACAGCGCGCGCATCATCCGGCAGGAAGCACGCCACCGGCTGCGCCAAGGCTACGGCATACGCGTCTTCTCGCGCCCGAAGAAGCTGCGCGAGTGGCTGGAAAAGCAGGGTCTGTCGCTGGAATCGCGCGCGCACCTCATCACCGATGCGGGCCAGTACGTCCCCGGCTTCTCAAAGTTCGGCACCGAGCGGGCGGAGTTTTTCATCCACAGCCCCTTCGGCTGGCGCCAGAACGAGACCGAGGTCGTTGACCGCAACCAGGACAGCGTCGTCTTCCAGGCTACCTTTCTCGAAGGCGGGCGCGAAACCTACGCGCTGTTCATGTCGGACATCCACGCGGACTCCATTGACCAGATTGTCCTGACTACCAAGCGTCACGGGCGCGAGGACCGCCTGCTATGGGATATTTTCAAGGTTCCGCATCACTGCTCTTACACGGCCATCGGCTGGATCAAGGGCGAGGACGAGACCGAACCCACGGCGCATGTCGAATGGCTGTGCGAGACGCAGGGGCGCGAGCGACACATCATGGTGTCGACCAGCAAGCCGATGCCCATCAAGGGGTCGGCAGAAGACGACGATGTGCAGCCGCCGCATCGCCAGGCCGGGAACTACTACAAGTCCGTCGCACGTAATGCGGACGGGCAGTTCAAGGTGACGATGGAGACGCCATCGGTCAGCCGGCCGAAGCAGGTCAAAATTGAGATCACGGACCGCGGCGCGCAGCTGCTCACCATTTCGGCGGCAGCAGGCGCGGCGGCGATCGTCTCGACTCGGCGCGGGCGGGCTGATCGCATGACCGCGCTTCATGAATGGTGGACGGGCTTCGGACAGACGCTGCCCGATGCTGTCGCGGCCGATATCGGCCGCGCGCGCGACGCGGCGGCATTCATCGCGTCGGGCGCCATTCCAGGCGTTGCCCTTGTGGAGGCGCGGCAAACGGCCGGCGGAAGCCATGTCGCGCTCCAACTCGATATCGAGGTGGAAAGGCCGCAGGACCTCGCTTGCGATATACGCGCGATCGAGCCCGTCGCCGTGATCTTCGACGCCGGCGGGCATGCGCCGTCAGTGCTTGCGCTGCGCGCGGATTTTCCCGACACCATGCATCAGAATGCCATTCCTTCGGGCTTCCCCCGCTCGCTCTGTATCGATGACAGACCCTGGGCGGAAGCGCAGCTGACCTTCACCATCCCGGACTTCATCCGGCGCATTCAGCTCTGGCTTGCCAGGGCCGCGAAAGGTGAATTGCACGACCCGGCACAGCCGCTGGAGCCGCTGTTCTTTGGCAGCGCCCTCAAGATTCTGGTTCCAACGGCCGCCCTTGCCGACCAGGAAGATCCCGCCGAACTGATCGGCTTTGCGCACCCGGACAATCCGAACATCGTCGTCACGCGCCTCGTCGGAAAGGATGCACGGGCGGACGTTCATCCGAACGGCTTTGTTGTCGTTCCGTTGCGCGCGGCACCGCAGCAGACAGGCAGGCTGAGGCAGAGCCCTGCGACCCTGGCTGCGCTCGCCGCCGAACTGGCGGAGTGCGGCGTCGATCTCGGGGCCGAAATTGCACGCCGCGTAATCGCCTGGGCTGGCCTCCAGAAGGATGATCTCCGGCGCCTGTCATCTCGCCTGGCGATCATTGCCGCTTCCCCCGTCGAAGGGACGGACGGCAAGACGGCCGACGATCTGCGCGCGTTCGTGACCGAAGCCACGGCCGGTGAGGTAGGTGCAGCGCTGGGCGTCATCGAGCGCAATGTGAGCGACGTGGGATCGGGATCGGGATATGTCCGCCTCATCGGTATGAAGGACATCAAGTCGGTCCCCGTTGTTGATATCGCGCCTGCCGAGGTGCATCTCGATTTCAACCGTGATCTCGGCGCTGCCATCAGCGGACAGGAGGCGCCAGATACGCGCGCCGCCGTCATGATCGGCGCGGGTTCGCTCGGATCGCAGGTCGCGATCAACCTTGCGCGCGAAGGCCGGTTTCGGTGGACGCTCGTCGACAACGATGCCTTGCTGCCACACAACCTGGCTCGCCACGCCCTGTTCTCCTCTGACGTTGGCGTGCCAAAGGCGATTGCGGTTGCGCGCAGAATGCACGGGTTGCTGGATGAATCCATCGGCCATCTGGCGTGCAACGTCCTCGCGCCTTCAGACCAACTGAAGGAGGCGCTGGCCGACAAGCTTAGGGCTGCTGAGATTATCATTGATGCCTCGGCATCGGTCGCCGTGTCGCGATACGTGGCCGACCTGCCAGCGGCTTCGGGGCGCCGTCTTTCGGTCTTCTTCAATCCGGCCGGCACAGCGGTCGTTCTCCTTTCCGAGGGAACCAACCGCGATGTCACACTGCGTGATCTTGAATCCCAGTATCATCGCATCTTTCAGATAGAACCTGCGCTGGCTGATCACCTGAGGCCGCGTGATGGCGGCCTGCGCTACAGCGGATCCTGCCGGGCGGTCACCAACCGAATCTCGGCTTCGCAAGCCGCGCTGCTCAGCGCGATTGCAGCGCGAGGCATGACCACCGCTCTCAAGGATGACGGTGCCGCGATTCGCATCTGGAGCGTCAGCGACGAGAGCGAAGTCCGACTTTATTTCCGCCCGGCTGCCGAAGTGACACGAGTGACTCTCGGTGACTGGACAGTCACGTACGACACGCTCGTCCAGGCCGAACTGGTCGCGTTGCGGGAGCGCAATCTGCCCCACGAAACCGGCGGTGTGCTGCTCGGCATCTCTGATACGAGCCGCCACTCGATCCATATTGTACGCGCCCTGCCGCAGCCGGGCGACAGCCAAGGCTCAGTCACTCGTTTTGAACGCGGCGTTTCCGGTCTTCGGGAGGCGGTCGCGGCCGCAGCGGAGGCTTCACTGCATCAGGTACGCTATGTCGGCGAATGGCATTCGCATCCAGTGGGATCGTCCACAACGCCCAGCACAATCGACCTGAGCCAGCTCTCCTGGCTGACGGAAGAACTTGAGGACGAGGGCATTCCCGCTCTGATGGCCATTGCCGGCGATCACGGTTCCATCACCCTTCTGCTCGGCGGCAGGCAGCGCGCGCCGGACGGTGTCAGGAAGGAATGCGCATGAGCGTGATCGCTGCTGCTGCCGACATTCAGAGCCTTTTTGCCGCCAACGCCGGGACGAAGGACTTTGTGCAGGCGCGCAAACTTGAGGACACGATCGGGCTGTGCCTCTCGGGCGGCGGCTACCGCGCCATGATCTATCATGCGGGCGCGCTGATCAGGCTGAATGAGCTCGGTTTCCTTCCGCGCCTTGGTGAGATTGCGAGTGTTTCCGGCGGCTCGATCACCGCAGGGGTCCTCGCCCTTTCATGGCCGCGACTGACATTTGACCGGGCGGGCAAGGCCTCAAACCTTGACGCTCTTGTCGTTCAGCCGCTTCTTAGCTTTGCTGGCATCGGCATAGATGTCCGCGCCATTCTCACCGGCTTCATTCCCGGGCGCACGGCGGCGGACAGTATTGTCGCCGCCTACGACCGGCACCTTTTTTCCGGCGCTGGATTGCAGGAGATCACTGATTTCCCGCGCTTTACCTTCATGGCCACGAACCTCCAGACCGGCAGCAACTGGCGGTTTGCCAAAGCCTATGCGGCTGACTTCCGGGTTGGAATGATCGACCACCCGACATTGTCGCTGGCGCGGGTAGTGGCGGCATCGTCTGCGTTCCCGCCCTTTCTCTCGCCTGTGCGTATCAGCCTGAAAGATCAGATCGTCCGGAAAACAGAAGGCGCCGACCTCCACCGCAACCCGTTCACAGATACGGCGGTCCTTGCCGACGGCGGCATCTATGACAATCTGGGCCTCGAGCGCGTGTGGAAGCGTTGCCGGACGATCTTTGTCAGCAATGCCGGGCGTGCGATCCCCGAAGTCGGCCAGCCGACAGGCCGGTGGATCGGCCAAATGTTCCGAACGCTGAGCCTGATCCAGCAGCAGGCCGAGAATTCACGCCGGCGCATATTGTTTGGCATGGCCAATCACGGGCAGCGCGATGTGGCCTATTGGAGTATCGATGCGCCCATCAGCAGTTATTGTCTTCAGGACGCGGCGGCTATTCCCGACGAGGCAGCCGCCGTGGCTGCGTCCATGCGAACGCGACTCAATCCCTTCAAGGCGAGCGAACAACTAACGCTTCTGGAGCTTGGTTATGCCGGTGCCGACGCGTCGATCCGCTCTCGCGGACTCGCCTCCGCTTCGTCAGCACCCGACCTCGTATGCCTTCGGGCTCTGATCGCGTCGTCTTGACGCCAGTTGGGTGAATTCCGGGCGATCCTTCGCACGGAGGATCGGCACCCGCAGGGCCGAGACGTTCTACCAGGCGATCAAGACAGACCCCGTGGATTCGGGTGATGAGACGGTGAGAAGCCGCAACCGGTTGCTGCTCATAGACCGGAGTCAGCCGGGCGTAAACATATTCAATCGACACGGTGAAGCCGTCGAGCGCGTTTCGGGCCGACAAGTAGATTGGTCGCTCACTAAGCCGCCCTGGTTTCAGCGCGGGTGCTTCCATCGGGGCCGAGACGAGGCCGGTTGGTTTTTCAGCAAATGCTAACGGAACGCTTCCGGCTGTGCGATATTAAATCAAGTTCGAGTGTCGCGCGGGGGTTTCCATGTCTAAGCCTGCCGGCAGCATCCGGCTGTCCTTCATTCGCCCGATGGAGCCCGAGCTCGTCGAGCAGCCCCCAAAGGGCGACGGATGGAGCCACGAAGTCAAGTTCGACGGCTACCGAACCCAGCTCATCAAGGATGCTGACGGCATCCGCCTCTACACGAAGACCGGGATCGACTGGACGACCAAATATCGGCCGCTGGCCGCAGAGGCAAAAAAGCTCGAGGCGGAAAGCTTCATCATCGAAGGCGAGGCGATCGCGACCAACGAGGCCGGGTTGTCCGACTTCCACGCGCTGCGCTCGGCCATCACCAGGCGACCACAGGATCTCTATCTGGTCGCATTCGATCTTCTGCACCTTAACGGCCACGATCTGCGCGACATGGCGCTGAAGGACCGGCGCGAGATCCTGGAGGCGCTCATTCCCGCCGGCGGCCACATTCAATTCAGCGAAGCGCTGCCGGGAACTGGCGATGCCGTCTACCATCTGGCCTGCGAGGCAGGCTTGGAAGGCATCGTGTCGAAGCGGCTGGATAGCGTCTACCGCAGCGGCGCGACGATGAACTGGCGCAAGATCAAATGCTACGTCGAAAAGGAGATGGACATCGTTGGCGTCAAGCGCGAGCGCGGCAAGCCGGCGATGGTCCTGATGGCCGACAACGGCCGCTACATGGGCGGGGCCTTCGTCACCTTCAAAGCCGACAAGCGGCAGGCCCTATGGGACCGGGTGCAGGGCAAGGCAGGCGCTCTGCCGCCGAAAGGGCTGGCGAAGGAGAAGGCCGAGTGGCTGAAGCCCGGCCTGGTCGGCCGGGTCAAGTTCCTGAAGGGCGAAGAGAAGCTTCGCCACGCCTCGCTGAAGGACTTTTGGGAGCGAAGCTGAGTATCCGTCGAAGACCTTACAGGCGCGGTTTTTTGGCCTAAGGCCGGGAGGCAGAAATCTTGGTTAGTTTGATATCGCCAAGCATTATGAATTCTGGGTTCGACGCTTGAGCGGCCAGGTCGACGGCCTTTTCGACCTCAGCCACTACCGCGCGAAGCCGCTCCATAGTTCGCTCCGCCTGCCAGGGTGCACCTTCGAGCCTATAGTCGTATCGGATTCTCACATATTCCTTCGACCGTTTTGGCGATTGAATGAAATCTTGAACCTCTTTTGGCAATTGCAGCCCTAAGGCCTTGCAGGCTGTTAGCCTGGCAGCAAAGTTGTGGTTGTAGTCCCGCACATCCTCCGGCATCGTGCCGCCGAGTAGCTGGAAACTTCGCAGGTAGTTTTCCAATGCCTGGAAGTGGAGGAGCCTCCGGGGATGGTCCGACATCTGCGGCCCGATCTGCGCCAAAGCGTCGGCGCTCATCCTGTAGGTCTCAGCAAGGCGGAAGACGCCGTAGGCTGTCATCTCCTTGCCGTGGATAACTTTCGGCTTTTTCGCAGTGGCATCCCCCATGGTTAGGAGGATGCCGCCACTAGCTCAGTAGGGCAAGCCGTGTCACCGCCTACCGATTGAAATCTTTGGCATGTCGTCTCCCTCGCCCTGTAGGAGGAATTCAGCGAGCGCGCTCATTAGCCACTCAGCATTTTCACGGTCGAGCAACATATCGACCGTGTCGTCATCGTCAGTGACCAACTCCAGCGTGCCTCTCAGCGGCTTGCGGGAAGTCACTTCCACATCACCGTCCTGGTACTCAACAAATTTAGGCATAGTCTTCTCCTAAATAGTCATGGGGCCGCAGACGTGCATGAGCGGGTCCGCGAGCCTAGTTGATGTTCAAGGAGTTGTGTTGGGCAGCCGTGCTGCTCGTTGTCTACGACGTAAGGGCTCCCCCGTCGTCGGTTATCACGCGGCGTTGTACTCAGAGTGCCCGGCGCCGATTCTCTCAAGGCACGGTGCAAGAGTGATCTAGCGCGTGTAGGCAGTCAAGGTCGTTCAGTCGGCCTGTATGCCGACAACAAGTTGCTTCAGCGCAAGCCAATCTCGAACCGCTGCACAAAGGCAGGATTCTTCATTTCCTTGCTCGGATCATCGCCCGTGCGATTGCCAGTTCGGCCTCGACCCTGGCGTTTTCCTTTTGCGTCATGTTGTCGGCCGCGACGAGCCGGCGAAGCGACCGCATCACTTCGCCTCGCGCCCATCCTGCTTCAAGCATGCAATCAACGATCGCCTGAAAGCCGGGCTCCATTGCTTCCTGACAGTCGACCTCGCGGTCTGGGTAGGCAATGGCGCGTCTAGGCGGACTGATCATAGGAACTTCTCTCCCTCGCCACGGTGCTCAAAACAGAACCAGTGCGACGGCTGCCTTGGTCGAGAGAAACCCCATCCGGCATCCTTGCCGCATCCGGCGTGCTCGCAAACGTGCCCGAGAGGTCCGTGATCACGCGGCTGTACAAGCTCTCCAGGGCGGGTCGGTTCGTCGCTCATAATAGCTTGATCGGCTCGATCAGCCCGGCGTGATCGTTGGGCTGCTTGTTGATGGCGGCTGCGTTGACGTCCCGGCAGACGCGATAGAACTGCAATTGTCCGTCGATGTCGTGGCTGAGAACGTCCTTCAGGTCGCCAGCCGGCGTCTTGGGATCAAGCCAGGCATCGTAATAGGCCGGGTCGAGCATAAGCGGCTGGCGGTCGTGGATCTGGTTGACCGGCGCCGCCGACGGCTGGGTGATAATGGTGCAGCTGGTGACATCGCGCTTCGAATTGTAGGCCCATAGACCGGCGAATGAAAAAGGCGCGTGGCCTGGCTGGAAAATGAACCAAGGATCTTTCTTGCCGTCGGCGGGTGAGATCGTCCACTCGTAATAGCCATCGGCCGGAACCAGGCAGCGCTTGGACTTATAGGCGTCTCGAAAAGCCGCTGTCGTGTCGACACTTTCGATGCGGGCATTGAACATCGCCGCCTTAGGCATTTCCTTCGCCCAAAATGGAACCAGCCACCATCGCCCGGTGCGAACCCTGTGGTTGCCGTCGTCGGCCGCTGTGATGAACGGTACCTCATCGGTCGGCGCGATGTTATAGCGCGGAGCGTCGTTCCGTCCGACATCCGCTGGAGCGGTAAGCCGATAGAGGCGGTGAATTTCGGACCACGGCAGATACCTGGTGTAGCGCCCGCACATACCTTCGACCTCAGTTCCGAAGAGCTTCGGGCACGCTCAGCTGTCCGAGCTCCAAGATTCGTTCATAGGCGCCCTGGCGTCGCCATACGCCGCGAGCCTGCCCTTTCTCCCTGTCGCGCTTCGGATCGAACATGAGGCCGCCGAAGTGGTCAAGGAACGACGCCGCTGCCTCGTGATCGGCGAAGCAGTGCAGCCGCCATTGCTCCTGATTCCCGTCGTCCCAAACCGCGATCACCGCTCTTGTCCTACACGACATGCCGCGCTCGGCAAGGAAACGCCTGATCAGCGTGTAGTTGCGATCCGTGCAAAGATCGTCGGGCAGCGCGACCTGGTACGGCATCTTGCGGTCGATGATCGTTGGCGTGGGAATGCCACGGCTTCGTCTCACCATGCTGGGGGCAGAAAGCTATCAGCCTGAAGGCGCATAGCCGCCAGCGTCAGGGCGATCGCGGTGTTGGCTGGGGGCTTCTCCATATGCAGGCGACCGTCGGAACAGCGCCATGCGGCCACGCTTATGTCCTCGTCGTCATCCTCGTCGCGCTCCGTCTCGATGATGCGGGCATCGCAAGGATCCTGGTCTATCTCGATCTTCCAGCCGGGAAGGGATCTCTCGGTGATCGCGGCTACCTCAGGCAAACTGCCCGTGAGAAAGGGCAGGCCCAGCTCGGCGGCCTCTTCCGGCGCCCCCGGCTCATTGACCCAACCCATGACATAGCAGATGTCGATGTCGAGCTGCCGGTCAGGACCCGTAGCCGTTTCGAGGCGTTCAATGATCTCCCGGTAGCGCCGCTGTCTGTCGGGCCATGTCGCGAGATTGGCAGTTTTCACCTTCGGTTCGACGGGACCGATCCCCAAAACCCTATGGGCTCGAACGACCTTGTCCTCGGGCCATCCGGCACAGCACGTTTCACAGGCAGCGCGCTCAGCCTTGAACCAGACGGTGGCCCCTCGTCTTGTTCCTCACTCGGCTCCGCATCCTCCGGGAACCCCTTCATGTCCCAGAGTTCAACTGCGAGCATGCCGCTCATGGCATCCTCACAGGAAATGCCAGAGCTTTCGAAAACCGCCTCTGCGGCGGCTACGCCGCGAGCAAGTTCTTCGGCGGTTGCGTTCTCGATGACCAAGCGAAGCGGCATTTTGCCCTCCCTTGCGGCTATCCCGTCAAATGAGAACAAAAAGAGAACTAAGTGTCAAGAGAGACCTTGACCGAACAGGAATATGTTCCTCATTTCAGCCTATGCCGGAACAACCAGAAAAGTGGCCGAGAGGCGCCGCCTGGACCCTGACGCATGCCCATGACGCGGGGCAAGTGGCGGGCATCCGTTGCGCCCGCTGCAACATCACGCGCTACTACAAGCCGCTCGAGCTGCGGGAGGTGATCGGCAACGTCACGATCGACGAGGTGCGGGACAAGGTCCGCTGTCAGCAATGCAAAAGTCGGGAGTGGATGAGCGCCCAGCTATTCCATCCGACGGGCGAGCAAGCGCACACGATCCGCTTCCGGCGCCTTGTGCAGATCCGATGGGAGAAACGGGTGATCTGGCGGGACGAATAAGCTTACGAATCCGTAAGTCGCCGATTCAGGTCAACCTGGCTTACGATCCTTGCTAGCAGCACACGTCCCTATTCTGCTGCTCGGCGGGCCAGCACTCCCGTCAACAGCCCGCTGCCCCTGTGTCACCTCGGCAGCGGGCTATTGTGCGCAGCAGCGCCAGCGGAAGGGTCGTTCGGTGAGAAAGGTAATCTTGGGGCTTGTAGCGCTGCTCTTTCTGGCCGTGGCGATTGCGAGTGTCCGTTCCCTGATCTTCGGGTGCCCTCATGGGGGATCTTACGGTTGCACCAAAAAATTCAATCGGGAAGTCTGTGGCTGCCCCGAGTCATGACCGCCCCTTAGTCCCAATCCTGATCAGGCGTAGCGGGACGGCGATTCCAGCTTCTGACGGCGTTCAATTCGTCGATGCAGACCGGGCCGGATGCTCCACAATTTTCGCGTCGCATGACAACTCCCGCCTCATCCGTCACATGTGGGCTTACCTCATTGCCGTCGCAAAACGGGCAGGGATCCGCCGTCACCGGGTTGAACGCTTTTTGCCGTTGCTCTTCGCCGGCTTTGCTGCGGGCTTCCGACCTAGTCCGCTCGACTTCGCTAAGGCCGATCGCTGGGCTGCGTAGTTCGCCGCTACCATCGGGTAGTCCTGCTTCAACCCCCACTTGGCCCGGTACTCGTCGGGCGTCAGCCCATAGTGCACGTCGAGATGGCGCTTCAGCGATTTGAACTTCTTCCCGTCCTCGAGGCAGACGATGTAATCGGGGAACACCGATCGCCTCGGATTGACGGCGGGAGCCTGGGCCGGCGTCTCGGCTTCGACTGGCTGACCAATTTTCGAGAGTGACGAATTCACGCTCGAAATTAGTTCCGGCAGAGACGACACGGGCAGCGGGTTCTTACTAACATAGGCAGATACAATGTCAGCGGTCAGTTCGATCAAATTGATAGCGTCTTCGGCCAAGGCAAACTCTCCGGTTCAAGCATCCGTTTTCCTACCTTCCCGGAGCGATGCAATCAACGGCAGACCTGCACCTTGTTACTGAAAGTTGACGCCGTCTGCCACATGTCGTCCATAAGCTGACTCCCGACATTCCTGAAATCTGCATCTTCCAGATCGAGTTCTAATTCATAGGCTGCGTTGCTTTTGACCCATAAGTGAATATTGACGCATAACCTAGATAAGTTTCAGCTTGGCGGGTTGATAGGAAAGCCGGAATGGCGGCGTTCGCGCGAAGGCGGGTAGCTCGCGCGCTGTGGTCAACACCGTTTTGTGAGGAGAACGCGAACGACATTGGCGGGTTTGGTAGCCGTTCAAGTGGAACGACAGAGAATGGCCCATTACGCGCGACTGCTGCTGCGTAGGCACATCTTTTGGATGGCTTTGCTTATAAGCCATCTTTGTGCCTCCCATGCCGACGCTGATGAGTTGGTGCAATTTGAAAGCGCCGCTATGAAGCCGACACCTTTTCAGGAGCGGATTGCGCAACAAAACGGGCAGGCGCTTCAAGCCGTTCCTGGAACTCCGTTGAACGGGTATCTGACGCGGCCGCCGGGCAAGGGACCGTTCCCGGCCGTCGTCGTTCTCCACGGATGTACGGGCATGCTTCCGAATGTAAGGAAAACCTGGTCGGAGCGGCTTTCCTCCTGGGGATACGTCGCCCTCTTCGTCGACAGCTTCAGTACTCGGGGCATTCGCGAGACATGCGATCAAGGCCCCCTTCCCGATCGCGTCTATGACGCATACGGCGCCTTGGAGTTCCTGTCGAAATTGAGTTTCGTCGACCCCCAGCGCATAGCGCTGGCCGGGTCCTCCGCTGGCGGGACCACAACACTCGAGGCCGTGCAACGCGGCAGCGCCGAGCAGCTTATGGACCGCAAGTTCAAGGCAGCGATTGCCTACTATCCAAACTGTTCGGTTACGAACGGCGACATGACCGTCCCGACCTTGATCCTGATCGGCGAGCTTGACGATTGGACCCCAGCGAAGAAATGCCAGGAGATGGTGGCACCGCGCAACGGCAAGGGTGGCGCCGTGCAGCTTGAGGTCTTCAAAGGCGCTCGCCACGCATTTGCCGATCCGGGATTGAAGACCGGCACCGAGGACCATGGCCACCGGGTGGAATACAACGCGGCCGCGGCCGATAAATCCATAACTGATGTTCAAACCTTTCTGCGGAGGGCCTTCGCAAACTAGGTTCCCCATCCCACCAGAAACGGTCGCAGCAGCTTCCTGTTGGCGTTTCCATCCGTTTGAAGCGTCTGCCATAAATGGCGATGAAGCTATTCGCCTGCGCCCTAATGGCGCCCCCCTTGCGGTCATTCGAGCGGTAATCTGCGCTCAACGATGGCCCGGAAATATGCAATGCCAAAAGGAATAGCATCGTCATTGAAGTCGTAACGAGCGTCATGGACACCGGGGCCATCCCCATTGCCGATGAGCATGATGTTTCCTGGGCGAGCCTCGAGCATGAATGCAAAGTCCTCGGAACCCATCAATGGCCCCATGTCGGATTTGACGTTCTCTTCGCCCACCAATGATCTTGCTGCACTCACTGCAAAAGCAGTTTCGTTCGGATGGTTCACCGTCGGTGGAAACATCCGTTTGTAAGTGACGGTGGCTCTCGCGCCGTAGGCCTCAGCAACGTGCTCCGCGATTTCTGTTACCCGTCTCTCTATCAAGTCGCGGGTGGGGGGATGGAAGGTCCTGGCCGTTCCGCCCATTTCGGCTGACTGCGGGATGACGTTGCCTGCCGTGCCGCCCTTTATCCAGCCGACTGTGACCACTGCACATTGGCGGGGATGGACATTGCGGGAGACGATCGTCTGGAGAGCCAAAAGGATGTTCGCACCGACGACGAGAGGGTCGACGCTAGTGTGGGGATCCGCGCCGTGCGCTCCTTTGCCGTCGATCCTTATTCGGAAGCCATCCGCAGATGCCCCGAGTGGTCCGCTGGCGGTAGTGAATTGGCCAATTGGCAGTCCCGGCTCGGTGTGCATGGCATAGACTTCGGTTATCCCGAAGCGGTCCATCAGGCCATCTTCGAGCATTGCTTTGGCACCTCCGCCACCTTCCTCCGCTGGCTGGAAGATGACAACCGCAGTGCCATTGAACGCGCGGGTCCGGGCCAGATTGCGTGCGGCACCAAGGAGCATGGCAGTGTGGCCATCATGTCCGCAGGCGTGCATCACCCCCTTGGTTGTCGACGTCCAGGCTGCCCCGGTTTCCTCCTCGATTGGGAGTGCATCCATGTCAGCGCGCAGGGCTATAACCTTCCCACTGGTCCGCTTCTGGCCGTGAATTATGCCAACGACGCCAGTCTTGCCGATGGCCGCTACAACCTCGTCGCATCCGAATTCGGTTAGTTTTGCGGCTACCAAAGCCGCCGTTCTGTGGACCTCGAATTGAAGCTCAGGGTGTGCGTGAATGTCACGTCGCCATTCGACTACATCGGCGTAGTCAGCGTCCTTGCCGGCCATTTGCGTCTCCCGTCGATGTGCTCCGGAAAGATGGCTTGAAGGATACCCGGTTTCAGATTAGGAACAATGTCGTAGCGACCCAGATCGGGCTATGACGATTTCGGAGCCTGCGGACAGCGCGCCAATTGCCTGGGACCGCGCAACTACCGAAACGCCACCCCCGTGGCTTGGATGTTGCTGGCGGAGCGCGAATTAGCTTTCAGGGCGTTCACAAGCTCGCGTCAAGCGACAGGCGGGATGTGGTAGACGACCGAGTGGTATTTCGGATTGGTCCGTCGCTCCGCGATACGGCCGCCAATTGCTTCGGCAATCCGCCTGCTTGCATCGTTCTCTTCCGCAACCGGATATTCGAAGTATTCGACGCGAAGATGCTTGCTTGCCCAAGCTGCCACCGAACCGATCAATTCGCGACCGTATCCTAGCCCATGGACATCGCGCCGAAGCCAGATTCCCAGTTCTGGTTTTCCGGATCGCACCGCGTGTACGCCGACGATTCCAAGGCATCGGCCGTCTTTTCGGGCGCGGGCCACCAAATGAAGGTCTGACCGATCCTCGATTGACGGAATCCATGTTCGCCAAACCTCTTCGAAATCTTCTAATGAGGGTGGAGGTTCCCACGCCATAAATCTTGTGATCTCGGGGGAGATGCAGGCAAAGACCTCGGGAGCATCGCCCGGCTCGAATGGTCTGACCAGCGTCCGCGCGGACGAGATCTCAATTGCAGCATCTGTCGTCCTCGTCGTCACAGGCTGGCTCCCATTTTGCTGAGGCACCTTGCGCTAGTGGCGGAAGTCTAACGCTTGGTACTCGGTGCATTTAATGTCAATGATAATGCAGCGTGCCGTATGCGAGCGGTGGGGTAGAAGGAGAGACTATTTTGCTCATTCGTCCCGAAGAGCCTCGAGACCACAAGTCAATTCATCAGCTTACCAAGCGCGCCTTCGTGCCAATGTCTTTTAGCGATGGAAAGGAGGCCCCGTTAATCGACATGTTGCGGGACAGCGGGGACCTCAGAATTTCCCTTGTAGCGGAAATCGGCGGCAAGGTGGCAGGGCATGTGGCGTTCTCTCCGGTGACAATCGACGGCAAACATGATGGTTGGTTTGGACTGGGACCGATTTCGGTCGAACCGGAACTCCAGAAGCAGGGAATCGGTCGAGCGCTGGTTGAAGCTGGTCTCAAGCTGCTTGAGGAGAGTGGAGCGAGAGGCTGTGTTCTGACCGGGGATCCCGCCATCTACAGCCGTTTCGGGTTTAGGAGCGACGGGCGGCTCACTTACGGAAGGACCGATCCTCGCGAGGTCCAGTGGGTCGCTTTCAACGGCGAAGCTCCTATCGGCGTTTTGAATTTTGCGGCCGCTTTTGGTCCCGCACCATGACCAGCGGGCTTTGCGGGTACCAAACGTCAGATTTTCGCCGCTAGTGGTGAACGCCTGACGCTTGGTGCCCGACGCGTAGGGCATCTCAGGGGGGAAGCAGACTGACGGCTTTGGAGATCGACATGGTCGAAAGCCGCCGTTCACTACGTGTCAAAGCCGCTCAGTTCTTACACCAGCTATGCTGCCTTCAGGGAAGATGGGGATTGTCGGTTACAAATGGCTCAAGTGTCTAGCATGTCCCACTCGTCGCCGAGCACCCAACGAATGGCGGACAGCTTGCCGCTGAGCATTCCCCACTCGAAATCGGTCCACGGGCCTAATTCGTCGGGATACTGCTCTTCGGCGGACTTCATGGCTGCGATCATACCGTCCCATATCTCGTCCACGATCATGCTCCGCCGCTCTTCGAGCGTGCCAGCCTCCCAGACCTTCCTTGGAACCCGCTTCTGTTTACCGCTCTCGACCGCGCCGATGATGCCCCACTTGCGGCCGTACCAAATCTGCGTCGTCAATTTGTCCTCGGCTTCAAGCAGTTCGGACAGCGCCCGCGACTCTTGGCTGTATTCCCGCTCGAAGGTGATCTCCTCGATTAGGTCGCTGGCGTACTCTTTCAGGAGCGCGCCAAGGTTGGTTGAGTAGCGCGAGTGCACCCCATCGAAGAGGGCCGCGAGGTCCGGGTGCGGTAAGCGCGTGTCGGCACCCTTTTGACTGAAGTCGTGGATATTGTGCGTGACGAATGCGAGCACGTCGTCGCCCTCCCGCTTGGCGAATGCGTCGATGTATGTCTCAATGATTATCGCGTCGCCGATGCCGTTCATCTGTCGGTGGAACGGGGCGACTTTGGCGATGGCGCGATCCGCAGCCCGGACCTTTATGCTCTCGCTGACGGGGATCGGTTCGGTCGTTGCGAACAGCTTCTCGATCAGGCCAACCGCTTCATTCACGGCCTCGCCGCCAGTGGTGATGCGATGATCAATCTCGTTCAGTTGCTTGAGAACTTCGTTCCGGCCGTCCTCTGGTGCGAACTGCACAATTGCGTCCTTCACCCGTTTGAAGTGACTCGACAGGCTGGCACGGCTGGATGCCATTACCCGGTCCCGATTGTGGGCGAACTCATCGAGGATCATCTGCGGCAGTAGCAGTTCAACTTCCCCCGCTTCCGTCATCGTGAATAAGGCGTCCAACAATGGCAGGTGGCGCGGGTCTTTCGTGAGATCCAGCCACACCGACGTGTCGATCAGTAGTTTGAGCTTCATCTCAGCCCCGCAAAAAAGATTGAATGCGGAGGCTAGCGGTTTCCAAGCACACGGTCACCACCCGCAGGCTGTCTCTTCCGCGGTGGGTGCGGCAGTCACTCGGCTGGCATGGTGTCAGAAGGCCGTATCGCGCTGTCCGCTATCAGGGGTCGAAAAGCACGTTGCGGCATGACCGGCTCGAGGTCACTCTGGCCATCCGGGACAGTTCAGTGGACCGTAAAATCCACAGCCGAAGTGTGCAAATTAATGTCGCACAACGTCAGCATAAACCCGCCGCCAGACAAAGGCGTTCATGATAGATCATTGAATTCGCGCGCCTAACCTCGACAGCGGACATCAGAGCGGTGTTCTCAGGCCACAGCCTTAAGCTCGGGAGAGGGCGAGATAGCCCGGGCAGGATTCGTCGATCTGGCTGTTTAGGTGGCCGTTGACGATCCTGGCGAGCACGTCGGCGAGGAAGCCGAGTGGCTCGAGAGCGCTTTGTGCCCTGCTAGACCACCCCTTCATCACTTGTCTTCGATGCCCATTCGAACACCCGTTCCTGCTACTCCTTCAAAAATTGCTCCCGGTCGGTGACAGGGCAGCCGAATATTGCCGCTCCCTTGACAAACCCCGCAAGAGCTTGCGGCTCCAATCTGCCGGTTGAGAGGTTTTCTTGGTTCACGACGATGGCCGTAAGCATTGGCCATCCTTTGCCATGAGCGTACTTCAGCAGGTCGTCCAGATGGCCACTAATAGCGTAGCGCACCTTTGACCATTCGACGCCGCTTCCTTCCGCTATTTGCTTGTAGGATAGGCATCGGCGCTCAGCCGCCGCGGTACGAATAAGCTCCAAGGACTTGCTAAAGCTAAGCCCTTGACCCTTGCGCCTGGCGAGTTCGTCGAGTGCAGCAAGATACACCGGATCGGTAGTGTTCTTGCGATAGTTGTGTATGAGGTTCTGGAGCTGCTCGGTGGTGTGCTCGGATATTGGCCGCGCCGCCATCGCCTACCTCCTATGTTAGGGTCCCAATCCAGCGCCGCAAGAATCATCTCTTTGCAGGTAGCGGATGGCAATCGCTCGGCAATCCTGTGTTCGCCTTTGAACCCGCGAAGCTCAACTGCGTCGATCCCTCGCATGCGTTGCCAGGCAGGCCTGCTAACCCTGGGCAAACAACGATAAATTCGAGCCTATTGTGCCGTCCAGTCACTTGCGTTGAGCGGCAAATTCAGCGCGCTCAGATCTTCAACCAAATCGCCCCTGCCGCAACTGGCGCCATCTTTGTATTGCACCAGCACCGCATGGAAGCTTCGAAGGAACGACCAGTAGACCAAAGCCGCATCCCTTGAGGTGACGAATTTGTTAAGTTTGTTCTTCAGGGCAACGCAAGTGTCATGGATTTCCGTTTCAGATATGGGTTTGGAGGATCCAAGCGGCATGCCGTCCGTGATCCCCTTGACGAATCCTGCAACCTTATCGGTTCCTGCCGATATCAGATCGATAACCGGTGCCCGCGCTGCCCCAACGCCGCTCTTCACCTCGGTCAGCGGTAGGCCGAAATTGGAAATCTTGAACCCTTCGGGCGAAAAATTGGTCGGCAATTGCGAGTTTAGCGTCTTCAGATATATGTTAACCTTGAAGTTGGTACCATTATACCGCAACTGATTGGGAAATCCGTCATCCAGCAATGTGAACGCGCCGGTGGTGTTGTCGACGATTGACACGTCGGTATATTTGCTGAGGAGCTTGGTGAGAATGGTCGCGAACGGCGCATAGGCGTCCGAAATTGCCTGAACGCCGGGCGACAACCCTGCCAAAGAGGCGGTTTTTGACAGTTGCGACAACTCGGTCAGCAAGGACATGTCCACTGAGGTGTTGGAGCTATATCTGACCTTCATCGAGAACGAGATCGTATTGGTCTCCGAATCCACAACGATGTCGTCGACAAGGACACCGTTCCTGTTGATGACGATGTTCGACTTCTCGGATGTTGTGACAAAGAGGAATTTGCTCGCTTCCCACGTTGCCGACATAATCGGCTCGGTGGCAATGATCTTGTCGCCAATAGCCACATCGAGACTTACGATGTAGTTTCCGGACTTGTTTTGGAACCTCGATTTTATCAATGACTGCAGGAACGCCGAAGCCGATTGGCTTCTTGTAGCGCCGTCCTTTCCAGTAAACGTAAAATCATATGTGATGAGCCCATAAACCAGCCGGGGCTCAACAGCAGCGAAACTGGGGTGCGTTACGGCGGTAAACTCGTCGGCCAGTGCGCCGAAAGTTTGGGACAGCACCAGAACAAGAGCTGCAATCAGTTCCTTGAAACGCATTTCATCCCCCCGGATACCGTCTTAAAGCGTACGCCTCATTCCTATAATTAGGAAGGGGGTGAGCACGCCAGATTAAGAGAGATTTCTGTTGCCCAAGCGTACCAGGTAGACCGACCGACCTCTGCGACGTAACCCCACAACTGGCGGCCGATCAAGGGATACTCGCAAGGCAGATCATCGCTGTTTTACGGCAGCCTCCTCCAGCGTCCGCTTGGCCAACAATCGCAGGAAAGAATATGGATGAAGCGAAACTTTCAAGCGTAATTTCAGCATGTGGACCGCAACCACTATTTGACTTAGCCATCTATCCATCTCAGACAGCCGGTAGGCGCTGTTGGTGTCCCGCGATTTTGGCTGGGCTACAACTCATTTGGCAAACGCTAACTACACTCCAATATACGCCCCTGAGCGAGCTTTTCGCTACCCACAGAAGTCCAATTTCACCCGAGCGCAGCGCGCGTAAGCCGACTTAGAACTATGGTTGCAACACGCTGTCCGCCTTTCTGTTCAACGCTGTCAACGTTGGCTCGTCAACAGAACCGCTAACCGCAATACCGTTGGCAAGTTGAAAGGCCCTTATCGCTGCATCCGTCCTTGGCCCCAAGAGCCCATCGATTGAGCCAATTGAATAACCCAATTCCGCCAAGACCTTCTGTATCAGGCGAATGTTTTCTCTCGTTAATTCGGCCGTGATCAAATTTCCCTGCTGGTCCACAGTATGCGACGTTGCCAATTCTTGAATGTCAGCCAATACAAATAAACGATCCCCCGCGCTGCCCAACAACGCGACAGCTTCATCGCCTGTGGGCGGCTGCCGGGGAAGAACTACCATGTCCTGTATCGGCTCGGGAAGCGTGACGGGAGCCAGTTCCTCTAGGCCCCCTCCGCTTTTGCGGAAGACACTCAGCTCGGGATCGCCAATTGCTCCCACCAAAATAACGGACAGGTCCTTGTTCGCACCAAGAAGCACACGCCGATTACCTTTTCTCAACGCAGGTAGATTTTCCAGCGTAATCTGCAGGGGCGCCGATAGCCTGGTGGAGCGCGAATCCTTTTCAACCGACAAGACCGTCAGCGCTTCGACATCAGCATTGGCAACGACTACGTCACCGGTACCGCCATCCACAGCGTCTGGGGCAAAAACGGCGTAATGGGTTGGGTCACGAAAATGCAGACCAAACACAGAAATGCTATCCAACGCCTCACCGATGGAAACGTCGATGAGTGACGCCTTCTGACGAGATGGAAATAAGGCAAGCATCAAGCGGCCACTCCTGATCGGCAGGAAATCATGGGGCGGTGCAAGTGACGTATACACTTGCTGGCCGAGTTGCTCTGTCTTGTCCGAATAGAGAAGGTATGGCCCACCCTTTGACTCGCCGATCGGGCGGTCCCATGCGAGGGTATAGCCATCCGGACTGAAAACTGGCTGAGCCATGGGATTAATATAAATGCCGGGAAATTTGTAGGTTTTGGGATTGCCTCTCAAAGACTCCTGTGTAGCGCCATAGACCTTGATCTCATAGTCCGCGCTATTTCCCTCCTTGGGCCTCTTGGTGAGGATGGTATACTCCCATAGGTCTCGCCCGACTTCATCAGAACCGTCCAGACTATCGTGAACTACCCTGGGAACCGCAGAAACAAACTCCCCATCGAGTTGACGCCAAGGCCCATTCTCCCCACTCGAAAAGTTGACCAGTTGTATCTTTCCACCCTCGCCGTCCACAGCAGCAATTGTCGTGCCAGGGCCTGGATAGATCCTCTCCGCCGGCACTAGAAGTTGATGCTTCTGCCAATCTTGCGCCTCCGCTTTTGCGACAAACGACGCCAGCAGAGCAACCGTCCAGAAACATACGAACGGCTTCCTCCGGCGAAGAGAGGCTTTGTCGCCGCGCAATCGGGATGGCCTCCAGCTCATTTAGGAACCTCCGTCCAGTTGAACTGAAGAACTCTTTTGTTAAGTTGACGCTTATTTTTCAAGAACGGATAAATTGTCAATTCGACATACTCTATGTAACCACCAAACCCTTCCTGAGCAAATTGAGATTCGATAACCTCTCTCCCGAGTCGCACAATCTTTGACGTAGCAAATCGGTGATCGTCGTCCACCGTCGGAGTCAACGTAAAGTACTTTTTGCTATTTGCATCGGCAGGAACCGGTATGGTTACCAGCTCATTTCTATTTCTTACGCCTCCCTCCAGTCGATTCTCTCCCACAAAATTGAAGTAGACGTCGATATGATCTATGTTTGGCTTGTCAGATATGCTCTCATAGGAAAAATATATTTCATCCTTTGGCGCGCCATTTTCCTCTCTCGACACCTTCAAGCTCCAAACAGCATGAGCCGCAACTTCCTTTTCGATCCTGTCCACGGCTTCGGAGAGCGAGCATTTCAAAGGCTCATTCGCATTCTCACTCACACTGCTTTCGTCAATTGTTCGAGATAAAATAGACGACGCAACGGAAAAGAACGGTTGTACGGGCGTGGCAAGAATCCTGTATCTTCCGCCCGTTTCGAGATTAACTGCTGACACGATTGCAACTACGCTCCCGTCTCCAGCGAGAATTGGCGAGCCGTCGTGGCCGTTTCTATCTTTTGCGAAAAGAATTGGCTCTTCGGCGCTGAACTCATAAAGGCCGCCAAACTCCTCAGGTTTGTACCCTACGGCCTTTAGCTTCGCCACAACAGGATTATCAACCGATGAAGCGCTCTTTGAATCGCCGCTGGTCATTATGGCATAATAACTCCCATCGGTTTGGATCGGACAGAAGCTAAGCTGGAAGTAGGTCTTAAGATTGAGATTCGGCAGCAACAGGCCCGCAGCGTCAATGGTGTACGCAGGAGTTGGCAAGACAGTTGGATTGGTAAGGCCTGAAATAGACGGCTCAGCCGAGTTTCGGTTGAGAACGATTTCACGATCAAGCGGTTGTAGTGCTCTGGTTATCTCAACGGGTATCGACGGATCTTTTTTCTTCTCCCAATCGTCGGGGCTACCCAAATTATGTTGCGACGTAACCAACATGTTAGGACCCACTGCGAAGGCTTTGCCTGTTCTTTGCGGATCTGCAGAGGGTGCATCCGCCTTCAACTTACCCCTCACCGCTAGGTGAAAATAGGCGGATTTCGCGATTGATAGCATCCACGCTGGGTCGCGAGGTTCAGAATGCGCTGACGGCGCCGACCAAGCAATAACCAGTAGAACTAATACCGCTATCGAGTTAAAGGAGACGAAACGTGTTTTCACATAAATCACCGTTCGTTGCGGATACAGCGTGCGGACGCCGTCACGCCGCCATCGTCATCAACCCCGGTCAGCACATACTCGTCATTTTCTCCAAGCGTCACACCAACGTAGTCCGTCGCCGAATTGAATTGTCCACCGACGCCGCTCAGGAAACAAAAGCCTTCACCCGCGTGGATGCCGAGTTTGACAGGAGATCCCTTCCAGACGGGCGGCGTTCGAAGTTCCACTTCGTTGTTGCGATAATAACAGGGCTCGTCAGAGGCGGTCAGCCCAAATTGCTGCTGATAGAAGGATACCGGAAGAATCCCGAAATAGCTGACAGTGCCGTCGCTTGCGAAGGACGCTCCGATCACGATTCCAATTATTGCGTTAAGGTTGCTGGCGTACACTGGTCCGCCGCTCATGCCCTCTATTGTCTGCCCGTCGGTCTCCAACAAACCGTAGGCATTTCGCTTGACTGTCGATAGAACCCCCTTCCGAAATGAAGCGGCGCCGCTTCCTGTGTCTCCTGGAAAACCCGCCACAAACAAGTCGCGGCGGATCATCCAATCTTCCACCTTGCAAAACTTGGCAAATGGATAGTCCTTGGTTTCGGAAAACTGCAGCAGAGCCGCATCGGTTCCAACCTCGATCGGCTGAGCAATCAATCTTTTGGCGACTCCGGAATCGGCGACCCCGATCGTTCCTCGACAGTCGACGTTCGCAGGGAGGCTTTCGCCCGGCTTCCCGCCCAATACGTGACGCGCGGTAAGCACATAGCCTTCGGGACTTACGACCACGCCGGATCCCGTAATTTCCACTGCGGGGGTCGTTTGAGTTTTAGGGATATTGCACTTGATGTAGACAATTGTCTCTTCAGGCAACGCAGCTGACGCTGCAAATGCATTGCCCATCAATAAAAAGTCAGCAAACAGTGCGACGGCGAGAAACAATAGTCTCATAGGGGGTTCCTTGCTTACTGACTAATCCATTCCTGAATCCGCTGAAGCCTCTCTGCAGTTATTCGCGTGAAAGCGTTGTTGTGAGCCCAAGGTTCTTCGTTACCAAACACGCCATTCGTATGCACGCCTATGACGGTGTCTTCCGCTCCGGTAGCTAGGACCGGCGCTCCGCTGGTGCCGCCATATGTATCGTTCTGATAGAAGCCTTTCTGTTCCCAAAGAAAGGTTATGTTTCCCTCACTGATCCATTGCCGCGCGGGAGGCTGCTTGTCGGTTGCGTAGCCCTCGACGATTGTTGGTAGATTGACCTCGCTATCGCCCAAGATGCGCACGCCCAGCCAACCAGTTTGCTCGCCGACATTGCAATCCAGCTTAATCGCGCCGAGGTCGTAGTACCGGCTCTCATCCGTGGTTTGCGCCGTCACCCACCCTGACAGCACAAACACTTGCTTCGCACCGCATCGTCCAAAGGGGGCCGCCCCCTTATTTCTGCCGGGGATTATGCGAAAGTTCTGAAATGGAACACCGGCGACAGTGCCGCTATGGATGCAGTGAGCCGCAGTCAGAACAGTGTTTATCGAAATCATGGTGCCTGAGCACACATATTGCTCATGCGCTTGGGTCTCAAATAGTATCTGAACAATTGCTCTGGCAGGAAACTCCGTAGTTCTGTCAACGGCCTTTCTAGTATCCGGCTCAATTACGGAATGCGGAACAAACTTACTTGAATCCCTACCGATACCTCCCAATTCATAGTCTGGATAAATTTGCGACGCATGGTCAAATGCCCGGGCATCTTCCGTCGTCAAGTTGACATTGCTGGCGGTTTTCCCACTGCCCTTTTCAGGCTCAGTTGGTGCGATACCTTCCTCTGCATTGGCGCCAGGCGTCACAATTTTGAATGAAATTGACTGATCGAGGTCTTTGCCCTGCTTTGGCGCCACAGTATCGTCGACATCCAGATAACGCCATTCTCGCGGGTCAAGAAGTTCGGTTTTCGTCGCCTCGTCAAGATTCCCAGTCTCGGGAAGCCCAAGTTCGCCTTGGAAATCTTTTATCGCCGCAGCCCGTGCCGTTACGGGGTCAGCGCCCGATTCAAATCCGCTCGACAGAAGTCCACCGTTTTCCAGGATGTCATCATATAAGGCTGCTTCGTCTATTGGGTTGGATTCCGCCAATTCCTCGCCACCCTCGAAGCCTGCCGCCCCCTTGGCACGAAAAACACGTGTCCATGCCTGCTTGAACCAAATTGTTGATTGGTCCAAGCCATGAGCGGCCGGTCCATTTATCAGCAAGCGAACTCGTCTTAGATCATTGTTGTCGGCTGCCGAATTCAGGTTGTTTGCAGTCCAATAGGCAATTGCGGCTGTAAGCCCCTTACTGGCGTCCCTCGCGAATTCGGGATTTTTCTCCAGCGGTATCTGGATCTCTCCGCCACGAGCACGAAAATTCGCACGCCCAGTCAACTGAAGATAGCCCGAACCGCGATAGTCGTAGCCGTCTTGGGTTCCGCGACCGTAATTTCCCAAGCGATCGCCGTAAACCCAGTTGGCAATCAACACTGGCTTGTGCTCGATCTCGCGCGCTTTGGCTTCCGAAATTGTCTTGCGGCTAAAAACCCTTAGCAGAGTCTTGTATCCGTAGTTCATGTTTTCATCCAGCCGTCGCAAGCCGCCGGTCTCGGTCATAACTTGTGATAGAAAGTGCGCCATCCGAAGGCGCGTGTCGATACCAGCACTAGCAAGCTCCCCCTTGGCATCAACAACGGCTTGAGCGAATTTTTTATCAGCCTGCGGAGAGATCTTCAATATATCAGCGACTGTTACCAAATCATCTTGCGCAGCCAGAGCAGGTTGGGAATTTGCTGCAGAAAACATTATTGCTATGCATATCAATAATTTGCTCGGAAAGACCACTCCCCAGTTCCGCTTGACATGGTTCAGCTTCACAGTTCCCTCCCCCGAAACATACCTCTAGCCTGACCATCTCCACTGTCACATTACGTAACGGCACCTGTCAACATACTTGGGCAAACGAAACCCTCCAGCCGTGCAGCGATATTGACGCCATCGCCAATCAAGTCGCCATCTGCTTCCTAACAACGTCGCCGATGTGAATGCCGATGCGCAGTTCGACGCTTTGCCGGCAATCCGGAATTGCGCTCGAGCATCTCCGCCTGCAGCTTCATAGCGCAGTGGACCGACTCTACGCCGCTCCGAAACTCGGACAGCACGCCATCGGTGCTCTTCACGATCCGACCCCGATGAACTGCGATAGGTCCGATCGACGAGGTCGCTTCGCAGCGCTCAGACGCGTGCGAGCGTACGAACCTCGTGGCTCGCCGTCAGACGGCTGAAGCCGACGATGTACGCCACCAGGATTGCCGTGAGCTTGCGTGCTTCGGTCATTTCCTGCCCATACCCGAAAACCTATCACAGCTGCAGGCGGATAGCCGCGGAGTTTGTGGCCGGCGAGATTAGATTGAAATCAGTTCCGCATTGCGAACGAAGAAAGCCAGAGCATTGGATCGTGGACGGAGTGACCGCTCAACGACTTAGGCGCCCTTGCGCGCTCTATCGATCCGGCTGGTGTGCAACGCTGACACGGCGAGTGTGAATGCGTCGGGTCAGCTTGCCACCCTGATGAGGCTCACTACGTGTTGCTACGGCAACCGCGACCTCCGATACGCACCCAAGCGATGTTGGCTTTCAGGTCGAGTTAACGGTCACCTCAATGACCGATATGCGGCGCATTTCCGACGGCAGTTTCGGGGGGCCGTGAGCGGACCAGCGGCTCTTGGCAGAAGAGGTCAGCAAGCTGACCATGCAGGCTTATGGACGACTCTCCTTCATTCCTTAATAGCCGCGCGCCATCGGGACCTTGCAACGTTGTTGAGTCGCAAGACGGGGATGATGGCCCTGGTGCCGAGATCATCGAGAGGCCGATCCTCCCAGCTACGACCCTTCGGCCGCAAGCTCCTAGGTGGCGTGTTCATTGCAGCCTCTTCGCCGATTGCGTCCCACGCCGGAACCGAACCGAAAGCTAAGCGGGAAGGATCCCCCGGGGCCCAAATCATCTCCGGGCAGCACTCTCCGCAAGGCGGGGCCAAGGGTGCGGCGATTGCCGTGGATCCCAAACGCCGCGAACGATCCCGATTGCGCCCCGTGCTGAAGGCGACATCAATTTGCCAACTGCATCAGGCGGGGGCGCTATAGTCAGCTGTTTTATGCGGCTGGGTGGATTTGCAGAGGTAAGCCTGGCCATTCGACCGGGAAGGCACGATATCTTTTTGTTGGTAAGGCTTAGGCGCTACTCAATTGTGCTCTCGGTTACTTGACTGCCCATGAAGCGGGCACTCAATCTGGGCGCATGCCTTACGATTTCTCGAGTTTGTCTCACAACGAGTTTGAGGATTTGGCCCGCGATCTTGTAGGTCGTGAGATCGACAAGCGTTTCGAGGCCTTTCCGGAGGGACCGGACGACGCGATGGACGGGCGCCACGCGCTCGCCGACGGCGATATTGTGCTGCAGGCGAAGCACTACTACCGGTCGGGCTTCTCGGCGCTCAAATCTAAGATGAAGATTGAGCGCGTGGCCATCGATGGGCTGGCACCCACGCGCTACATCCTCGTCACGTCCGCCTCGCTCACACCGAAAAACAAGACGGCCTTGGCGGAGATCGTCGGGCCTGCGCTACAAGGCCCCGGCGACATATTCGGGCCTGGCGACCTCAATGCGCTGCTTCGCAAATATCCGGAGATCGAGAAAGCTCATCAGAAGCTTTGGGCGCAAAGCACCCCCGTTCTGAAATCGTTGATCAAGGAAGCGTTCGAAGAAGCGCTCGCAAAGCCGGGACCTGTTCCTCCCGTTCTCGCTAATCTGCTGCCGCCTGCGCAAGGACCCGCACCAGATGCGGCTGCCGCGCCAGCGGTGCGCGACACGATATTTCTGCTCAAGGCTTCGCCGATCGACGACGAATTTGCGCTGTGGCTGGCTCCTAAGCTTGAAGCCGAAGGCTATCGGGTTTTCGCCGATATCCTGACGCTGCAGCCGGGCGACAAATGGCGGCGGCAGATGAATCAGGCGCTGCAGTATCGAGCGACGAAGGTCCTCGTCGTCTGGCGCGACGCGACGCTCGCCGACCAGCACGTGCAGGACGATCTCGACATTGCGCTGGAAGTGGCGAAGGAAATCGACGATCCGCGCTTCATCATCCCTTTGCGTCTCGAACAGGGGAAAAAGGTCAAAGGTCTCGGCGACGCGATGCCCGTCGATTTCGTCCGTGGGTGGGGAGAAGGCGTCGCCGGCCTTCTGGATGCCCTTCAAAGACAGAAGGTTCCGCGATCCGGCGGTCCAGCCGTGATCGATCCGAATTGGGAAATCTTTCGTCGTCGTGGCGCGGTCCCGCTCATCGACGAAGCCGAGCGCCTGACATCGAACTGGCTGCGCGCCGTGGAGGCTCCTGACGTCATCCGCTACTACGAGAGCATTGGAGCGATCGACAGCCGATTGCTTGATCGAGCTATTGAGCAGTTCAAGTATCCATGCACCCTGCAGGGCGCTGGCTTCATCACCTTCGCGGACCAGACCGAGGTCAACATCGCGTTGGCATCCGCTGGCCGTTTTCAGATGAAGCACGAAATCCCGTTGCTGGATTTCGTCGACAACGGTTTCCTGAAGCTTGGCATTGAGCGTCAGGTGGCATCCAACCTAGTCATTGCGATGATCAAGCAGGCCTGGTTCTCGTTCTGCAGGGAGAGGGGCTTCGTCGAGTATCACTATTCCAACGCGGTTGGCTTCCATGCGTCGGCCGCGCAGGTGCGGACCGGCCAACGCATCCCCTGGGGCAGGCAAGGAGATCAACGATCCTCGATGCTGCGCAACGTGGCGAAGGGACATATCTGGCAGTTCGGCGTCACCGCAATGCCCTATTTCTGGCCGTTCTGGCATCTCAAGCTGAAGGCCCGGGTGCTGTTCTCCGTCGACAACAACACGCCGACCGGGCTCGATATTGATGATGCCAAGAAACTGCATCGCCTACGCCGTAGCGTCTGCAAAGGATGGCGCAACAAGCAATGGCACGGCCGCATGCTTGCGTTCCTCGAACTCCTGTCTGGCGAAAGTGCGAATATCCGCCTTGCGCTCGCGCGGGACGCCGAGCTTGTGATCGAGGGGGCGCCGATGCTGTTCACGTCGCCGGTGAGTACAGCACTGCCCGATATTCTCGATGCCGACGAAGAGGAATCCGACATCAGCACCCTGGGTCGTCCGGAAAACGATGACGAGGCCGACGAATGAAGTTTCCCGAGAAATCGCTCCAGGTCGAACACTTCAACGAGCCGTTGCTGGAGTTCGCCTACGCGCAGCGTAGTCCTCATCCGAAAGACGGTCTGTTTCTCTATGGGCCCCACGCCAAGGCGAAGAGGACGCGCGAAATCCGCGTTGGGGTGGTCGGCACAAGCGACGGCATTGCGCATTTTCGCACCTGGGCGCGCAAGCTGAAGTCCGTCGTTCCGGTTCCACCGCCCGGAAAGGGTGAGAAGGCCGATCGCCTGCACCTGGCGAATTTCCCCGGTCTTGAGGAGGCCTTCGGGATCTCTTTCGATCCGGATGAATGCAGTGCGCTATCCATCCAGCTGAAAGATATCGACCGCTCCACGCGCATCTTCAATCTGAACGAGGCCGTCGACAAGGTCGCACGCCTTTACATCGATCGGGTCGACCAGCATCGTCGCAACGACGAGCGATCAGTCGATGTCTGGGTCCTTGTCCTGCCGGACATTGTCTATGAGCGCTGCCGGCCCCAGTCTAAGCGGACGGGCCTTGCGATGGAGCTGGGCGATTTCAAGAAGCGGCAGAAGGCAAAAGAGAATCTGCCGCTGTTGTCCGCCATGGGTGCGATCGATCAGTCCGATGAGGCGATCTTTGAGGACGTCCCGGACTTTCATCGCAGGATCAAGGCCGAGTTCCTGAGGATCGCGCCGACCCAGCTGGTGCGTGAGACGACGCTCGCGCCCGGTGCCTTCGTCAACAAGGCCAACTATCCCGTTCGCAAGACTCAAGATGCCGCGACGGTCGCATGGAATCTCGCCACCGGGCTCTACTATAAAACGCAGCCGAAACCGCCATGGCGGCTGGCCGATGTGCGGCCTGGCGTTTGCTACATCGGAATGGTCTACAAGAGCCTGCCGAACGATCCCGATGGGCACGCCTGCTGCGCGGCGCAGATGTTCCTCAACGAGGGTGACGGCGTCGTTTTCCGCGGTGCCAATGGTCCGTGGAAGACCGGCGATTACGAGTATCATCTCAAGGCGTCGGCGGCGAAGGACCTGCTCGAACTCGTGCTAAAAACCTACAGCGAAGAGCATGGCGGCCCGCCGAAGGAGCTGTTCATTCACGGACAGACCTATTTCAACGATGAAGAGTGGAATGCCTTCGTCGCGGCCGCGCCGAAGGAGACAAATGTCGTCGGCGTGAGGATCCGACCCACGGGCGGCGAGACGAAGCTCTTTCGCGACGGTGACTATCCGGTGCTGCGGGGCACGGCACTCTTGCTTGACGATCAGACCGCCTACCTGTGGACAACAGGCTACGTACCACAGCTCGATACTTATATTGGACCCGAGACGCCCAATCCACTGCACATCACAGTGATGCGCTCCAAGGATGCAAAACCGAAGATCGGCACCGTGCTAGACGACATCATGGGTCTGACAAAGATCAACTACAATTCGTGCAACTTCAACGATGGGCTGCCTGTTACGGTTCGTTTCGCACGCATGGTCGGCGATGTCCTGACAATGGGGTCGGCCAGGGGCGAGGAGCGCCAACCTTTCAAGTTTTATGTCTGAGAAATGCGCTGGACCTTGCTCGCTACCTTGGACGGCGAATACAGGCAGCGGGAGACCATCGGTGCACCCTGCCGCGGGTCACAGACTGTCTTCGACTAGGTCGGCTGCCTGTTTGAGGTTCTTCACGATGGACCGCCCCTGAATCCGGACTGAGCGGTAACCAGCCGCCTTGAGCTTCTCATCGATCGCTTGGTCTTTCGCCTGCGCCTTGGGGCTCCGATGGAAAGCATTGGAGTCGCAGAAGACGGCCAGCTTCTGCTTGGGAAAATAGAAATCCGACACGGTGACGGTCTGCGGCATGTGCCGGAACTCAATGTCCTTCCAGAGATGGTAGAGCGACGCATGGCACTTGCCGTCGGTGGTGAACAGAACCTGCGGTTCAGGTTCATGGCCACGGCGCAGCAGCTCCTGGAACAGGAACAGCTCGATCGGCGAGTCCAGACCCCACAGCGGTCGCGCTTCGACCTTTTTGAATGGCGTGTAGAGCAATCTGCCGCGATGTTTCGCGTACTTCTCCTCAAGGCGGGGGTTGTCGAATCCAAGCGGCGTCTCGACCACGTCGGCGGCGTCGTACTGCAGCGGAATATAGTAGCGGCCGACCACGATACCCAGTTCGTCGAGGTGGCCGTTGTAGCCCGTCTGCGTGAATAGGCTTAGCGACCCGTACATGCCCCAGTCACCGCAGAACGGATCGAACCCCGTGTAGCATGAATCGTCGCTGTCTGCTCTGCCGCCGATGACATTGGCGATGTAGTCGATGGAGCAGGGATCGACTTTGCCGCGCTTCGAGGCTGGGAGCAGCGTCAATGCATACGGGACCGCGTGCGGAGGCCCACCGTTCCGTTTGAGGTGAGCGATACTTGCCACCATGCTAATCATCTGGAACTGGGTACCGGCAGCGCGGAACATCTCGATCTCGCCCTCCGAGGGCTTGTCGCGGAGGATGGTGCCAGCGGCCCTGAACATAGCGCCGGTGATGGGCTGGACGCCACCCACTGGCGCCAGGCATGCCCGCAACAGCGGTGGAAGGTTTTCGAAGGCGACGCTAAACGGCTCCGACGGAAAGCGGTTGTAGCCGTCTTGGGCGGTCAGATGCTTCGGGCGGTTTTCGATCATGCCAATCAGATGGTGCGCTGTTTCGTGGGCTGCGAATCGATATATTCCGGTTTTGGTTGAGTTTTTGAATGCGATTCTTTGGCAGGTTGGTGTTCGGAATGTACAAATTCGATAGGCATCGATCCCGGCGATCAAGGATTGTTAAGGCGCGCACTAAAAATCAAAGTCATCAATCGTCGAATTTCTTTTCAACTCTAGTCGCTGTTGCGGCTCTGCTCGTCTCCGTGGCTAGTGCAGGGGCATCTGCATGGCAGGCGCTGCTCGTTCACGAGCAACTGACCGCCAGTGATCGCAATCGCAGCTTCCAAGAGCTGGTGCAGCAGGCTGGTAACATCTGCGAGCTTTTCTTTCCCAATAAGATCAAAACCTATTCATACGCGGCGCAGGCCGATGGGACGTCGATCATCGCGGTGGCCCGCGAAGATATAGACCCCTCGATATATAGCGCCGAATTAGCTGAGAAAATCGCAGCTGAATCTCGAAAATTACGCCTTGCATTCACGGTCGCCGGTTTATGGTCGACCGGTGATCAGGTTAGAAGGTTCTCTCGAGCGGAATTTAGTATCATGAAGCTATTCCAATACTTTTCGTCTCCTGATCTGTCTGTTTCTTACTATCGCGACTTTTTTGCCATGCGCTATATCAATGCATCTTACGCATGCACCAACGACCGCGGCGTTACGCTCAGTGCAAGCATTGCTGGTCTAGTGAATGATGAGGGAACTTGGTGGCTTGAGCCCGATAGCAAACCAGACCAAGTCGTTGTCGCTCCCCAGGCGAATCTGGAGCGGATGGACCGCGAACAGATACGGCAACTCGCTAAGCAGCAGACTGAGCTATTGAAAAGCTACGACAGCTATAATCAAATATAAGGTATTGTACGATTGCGGATCTGCAGCTGAAATAGAACATTCAAAAAATGCCCCCCGAGTGTCCGTTCCTGGTGCCCTACAGCAGTAGGCTAAATGGCGGATATGGGGGCGCGAAGCCGCCATTCCATATGCGCGCAAAGAGTGGGCTCGGGTCACCATTTCCCCCTTCGCCTCCCGAGAACCAACCGCGCGAGGCTTCGCCGATTCAGCTGCCCACCCGAACAACGAATGCCGGATCGAAGTCACCGTTCTCGTCCTCATAGCCCCTCGGATTGCACACGACGCGAGTATTGCCGACCTGGTAGTCGCAACTGTCGTGCGTGTGCCCGTGCAGCCAGAGCGCAGGCGCTCCGGCCTCGATCACCTCGGATAGGTCAGACGCGTACGCCGAGTTGAGGAGGTCGCCTTTGAGCCTTGAAGGAATCGATCGGGCGTGCGGCAAATGGTGCGTGACCACGACGGTGGTGATCGTATCTTCCTCCAGAGCCATTTCGATGAAGCGCCGCGACTCCATGTGCATGCGGCAGGCGATCTGGGGCAGAAATCGGCACCAGGGGTTCCGCTGCATGGCGATCTTCCGGTAGTCGTTCATCCGTTCGCGCGCATGCTGCATGGCAAGCTCCGGGTGCCCCTCGATCCGGTAGTCGGTCCAAAGCGTCGCGCCGATGAAGCGGATGCCGCCGATGACGACGAAGTCGTTCTCCAGGAAATGCACGTTCGGGAAGCTGGCCGCCGCGGCGCGGCCGTCCTCCAGGCCCTCCTTGATGCCGCCTTTGTAGAATTCGTGGTTGCCGGCGACATAGGCGCATGGCATCGCGTGAGCGACGTTCCCGGCCAGCCAGCGCACGCCGTTGGCGGGGGCGCGGCACAGGTCGCCGGCCACGACGCAGACATCGGCGTCGGGAATTGCCAGCGGCTGGCGAAGAACGGCGAATTCGAGATGCAGGTCGGAGAACAGCCAGATTTTCATTGCCGTCGATTCCTTGGTTCGTTTTCGCGCACAGCCATTCAGCTCCAGGATTCGCGTCCTGAAGCCCGTCTTCGATCGCCGAATCCATGCGTCCGGTCCTTCGGTGATACCCTGCCGGATCAGCTAGCAACTCTGGCTCTGGTTTACCGGGCTTCTTGCGTGGGTCTTCATGGCAACGCCTCCGTGTCGATCACGAGGTCTCCGCGGAAACCGTTGTTCCACTCGCTGCGGACCCTGAGATAGCCGTGAGGATTGCAGACGACCCGCGTCCGGCCGACTGTTACGTCACTGGCATGATGCGTATGCCCGCAGATCCACAGCGCCGGGGCAGCCTCCGAATGCAGGATGTCCTCGAAGGCCTCCCTGCCGCAGGCGAACAAATGATTTGTGTCCCAGCCGCGATAGACGGCAGGCGTGCAGTCCGGATGCGGCAGGTGGTGTGTGACGACCACCGTCTTGCCGTCGAACGGGACTACCAGCTGGCGCTCGATGAAACCCCGGGTCAAATGGTGGAAGCCCAGCATGACCTGCGGCGTCAGCAGCTCGCCGTCGCCAAGCCGGATCAGGGAAAAATCCGCCAGCTGCGAGGGTGCCGAAAGCATGCGCCGCGGCAAATCGGCCTCGTCGGCAAGATCCATCCTGAAGTCGGTCCACAGCGTGCCGCCAACGAAGCGGACGCCGGCGATTTCGACTACGCCGTCATCGAGGACATGGAGCGGCCTGCGCCATGAGGACGATGCCTCCGCCGCCTGCTTCATGAGAAGGTGGTCGGAGGGCTTGGTCCGCGGGCGGTTGACCCCGCTATAGAACTCGTGGTTGCCCGGCACGAGGATCAGCGGAACGCCGTACCGGTCCACGATCTCGCGGGCATTGCGCTCAAGGTCAGGCGCGTAGCACAGGTCGCCGGCGCAGACGATCGCGTCGACGCGGCCAGGGGCCGACGGCGGCAAGGCGACCGGCTGCATCTCGAGATGGATATCGGACCAGATCCAGAGCTTCATTGGTGGATCGTCTCCTTGATCCGCGCGACGAGCTGGTCCAGCCCGGCCCCCTCGAGCGTCCCGTGGGCAATGAGATGAGCCGCAAGGAACTCGACGGCGTTCCTGTGGCGGTGCACCAGCATCCGTGCCGCTGCGTGAGCCGTTTCCAGGCGTGCGTCGACCCTCTCCTTGAGGTCGGCATCGAGCGCCAGAAGAAGCGCCGGCTCGGAGGTCGCGCGGTAAAGCAGCGGACACTTCTGGCCAAATCCCAGTGTCGCCTCCATTTGGAAGGCGATGTCGGTCGCCAGCGCCAGGTCGCTGAACTCCGGGCCGCCGCCCGATGAGGCTGCGACCGACCCGATGAACTCTTGCTCGGCCGCGCGTCCGGCGAGCGTCGCGACGAGCACGGAAGCCAGCAGGTCCTCGGTCTGGTCGTCCAGCCGGTCGAAGCGCCAGCTGATCGCGCCGCCCTCGGCCGCCTCGATCGTGATCATCTCAAGCGTCCCGAGTCCCAGGCAAAGCCGCGCAATCGCATGGCCCGCCTCATGGACGGCCATTCGGCAGAGCAGCTGCGGCGAGCGCGCCGGAGTCCGGGGGCTGTCGGGGTTCGCCTTGGATTGACCCGATGACGAGGTCTTGTTTCTCTTGCGACCGCGAGGGCGGACAGTGGGTTTGCCGGCCGCTGCGGGCCCTTCCGGTCGTACAGGATTCGTCATTGCCGTGACCTTTCTCGTTCGCGCCCCTCGATCAGCACCTCGACCAGCCGCTCGAGCCTGCGGATCGATCCGCCCGGCCAGGCCGCGGACAGCGCCTCCAGCTCGAATGGTTCGAGCGGCGTCGCCCAGCGAGGATCGTGGCCCGCGTCCACATAGAGCCGCTCGAGGATGCGCGGCGCGAGGACGGAAACCTGTTCGGGCCCGGGTTCGGGAAAGCGCAGGACCCGGCAGCGGTCGAGCAGGACGCCCGGCACCGGATCGAGCGCGTTCGCGGTCATCATCCAGGAGACATGTGAAAGATCGCAGCTCGCCTCGACATAGGGGTCGTGCCAGCGGCGCGAGGTCTCCGCCTCAAGTAGGCCGACGAGCACGTCGTGCACATTACCGTTGTGCCTGGATGTGCCGACCTTCTCGATCTCATCGAGGACGATGATCGGCCCGGCGCATTCGTGGCGGCGGATCGCCATCATGGCCAGGCTCGGCTCGCCGGTCGACCAGCGCCGGGCCGCCCCGCCGATGGCGCTGTCGCTCATCCCGCCGCAGGAGACCAGCTCGTAGGGCGTGCGCAGCTCTTCGGCCAGCCGCCGTGCAAAACGCGTCTTGCCGCAGCCCGGCGGTCCGAGCAGGATGGTTGGGCGGATCCAGACATGGCGCCGTCCCACGGATCCTTTCAGCACCTCGTCGACCACGGGCAGTGCATAGGGGAATTCTCCCAACAGCCGGGCGCGGACTTTGACCAGGTCCGGAACCGTCCTAAGCGTCAGCGGCTGCTTGATCAGGGCGGCAAATTCCCGCGCCACCCGCTTGCCGTCGGAGGTGGCGTCGTTGCCGATCGACTGCACCACGACGACGCCGTAGTGCGGCAGCATCTTCAGCCCATCCGAATCCTGCAGATCGTTGGCGACCGGATCCTTCGGCTCCGGCTTCCGACTGACCGCCTCATGGTCGCCAAGGTCGTTGATCGCCCGCTTGAACTGCGATTCGAAGGCATGGAGTTCGTTTGCCGCGCGGACGCCGGAGCCACCCACGGCAATGCGGGAGCGCTTCCAGTCCTCAAGTTGGGTGGAATAGACAGACCAGCTGAGCGAACGCCAGATCAGAGTTGGCGGGTCCTTCTGACGGATGTCGTGGAGGGCAAGCCTCGCCATCTCGCCGGCGACCAGCGCCGCGGCCTCGGGGTCGCCGTAGCTCGCGCGGTAGAAACGGCAGCGCAGCCGACAACCATGTACCGGAAAGCGCTTCGAATCCTTGAGGCTGTCCAGAAGCGCCTCGAGCGCTGCGACCGTGGCCTCGCTCGGATCGCCGGCCAGCTTATCCAGGATCTCGACCAGCACCGACAGGGCCGACCGGTTGCGCTTTCTGAGGCGGCGCGACAGCCGGTTGGCATATTCGCGGATATCTTCGCCGCGCGCCTCGCGGAAGAAGGGCATGCCGCGCAGCAGCTCCTCTTCACTGGGCAGATGACGACCGGCCTTCGCCGCCACGAAGCGGCGGGAGAAGCGCCGGTCCCTGGGCGTCGCTTCGTTCACCACGCGCGGCGCCTCAGGAATGAAGGTCGTCATGGTCGGCGGGCCTGCCGAGCCGATACCAGCGCGACAGCGTGCGCGCCCAGCTGCGGCCCTCCGAGATCAGCCAGACATCCGAGGTGCCTATCGGGCGGTTCTCGCCCGGGAGCCGCGGATGCCCGGTCGACAGGCCGACAAGACAGGGGACCGGAAGACGGCCAAGGATCCAGCGGTCGAGAAGCGGCGCCTCTCCCTCGACGAGGTCTTCCGGAGCCAGGCCGCGGTCGATGGCCTCCATGTCGGCGACAAGCGCTGAAAGCCGCGCGAGCTCGAGCGCGAAGGTGGGACCTTGTTCCATGCGGATGCTGAATGCCACCATGCTGCTGCCTCCGGGCTCCGGCCAAGGTGTCGCGGGAAACCGAGTCCTTGGCGATTCGTCGAAATGGAGCCCTTCCATGCGGCGTCGGAGGGGCCGGCGTCAACCGGCCGATTCAGGCGTCCAGCCGGCGGCTACGGCGTGGCGACGCCTGATGCACAGGATTCGCCCACTGGCGGAGTCAGTTGCTGCCCGCTAGAAGCCGGTCATGCAGGCTTCCTACGACCTCCTCCGCGCTGCTCGCGTGGCCCTCGACATGAGCACTGATGACCTCACCGCCAAGGCAGGCATCAGCAAGCGTTCGCTTGTGCGGATCGAGGCCTGCGAGCCGGTCGGCCTTGAGGTCAGCATGCGGGTCCAGAAGGCCCTGGAGCAGGCCGGAGTGGAGTTCCTGCCCGAGACCGAGACGGAAGGCCCGGGAATCAGGATCCGGAAGGGACTCGTTAGGAAGGTGGGGTTCCAGATTTGAGTTCTGACTGAGGCGACAAGCGCCCTCGAAAGCAAGGCAGACGATCTCAGGAATGATAAACAAGCCACCGAATCTTCGGTAGCTACAGCACCTCAGAATGGCGTTTCCGGCTTTCTAATCGCGGCTTCTTTGTGGTCGGAAAATCGCCAAAATCCGTTAAAAAGACTTCAATATCAGAAGATTAGGCCAAAGCGGATGAACTGCCAATGTGGGTTTTGAACCACTTTCGGTGAGTCCGTACACTAAATGACGAAAACGAGCCGTCTCCCTTACACGATTCAAAAATTCGAAAATCCGGCATGAGCTTCAGCGTGGCAAAAATGTGTCAAAAAGATGACGCCGATCGAGTCTGCTGTACAGCTAAGGTATTGATTGCAAACTATTATCCATCAATTGTCATCAAAAATATCGTAAAATGGTTTCAGCAAATTTGCGCATCCGCTTCATGAAATTTGCGCGCCGACAAAATCAATGGTTATGGTGGGCCCGGAGGATGTGCCGGGACCGTTGATTTCATTGGCTTTCTCGTGGGCCAAAATCAGAAATCTTCCCGTATCGCTCCGTATGGTTCCGCGCCTAAGCAAAGGACGCTGCACAAGATGGGGCTTCATGCAGGTCTGAGCCCCCGACCACTGTGGCGAGCGAGCAATCTTGGGTGAGATGAGCAATGCTGGCCGCAAGCTCCATAGGTCCACCTAGGTGTTCAAGCACCTGGCGGGCAAGCGACTCCGACTCCTCCTTGGAAAGAGGCGGTACGTCGATGACGCTCAGACGGTCTCCAGAAAAGGAATAGCTGCTTGCCTGGGCCCGGATATGCTCAACTCCATATCGTCGGAAGACAATGAGCAATTTTACACGACCCACGTTGGCCGCGGCGTAATTGAACAATGGCTGGAGACTTGTCGCTGTCATGAGCATCATCGACGACGAGGAGCAGGTCACCGGAACCAAGCTCTTCTAGAGACACCTTGGTGATCTCCATTGTCGGTGAGACAAGCCTGATCCTAGTCGCAGACTGATCGGCGGCGATTTGGTCCAGAATGGCTTGGAGCTCGAGATTTGCCGCCGCCGCCAGACCCCGTTACCAGCGTCACGCCAACGTCCGGATTCTTGTGTGCTTCCAAGGCTTCAGCAAGGGGAGCTTCTCTGCCGACCAGCTGCCAAGTATGGGTGAACAAGGTTTCCTTGCGTGCGAGAGCCGCAAAGAATTCCTGAGCCGTTTCCCACGGACTTGTGGGAGAGACGCCGAGAAGGCTATTGTCGATGTAGTTATCAGCATCCCAAAGGCTTCGGGTCGTTCCTAATATTCGGTTCAATCCGCTCAATGACGGGCTCGAACGCGGCATTAGCGACTTCGATGAGCACAGATCGATCAGCCCCGGCGACTGGCAGGGACGCAATGATGGCATTGGGATCCATGAGAGGATGATCCTTTTGGAGTGGCGTTTGGGACATCAGCCTGCGGTCGCCATGCCGACGGTGGTTCTTAGTGTGGTGGCCAATCGAGCCCAGGCGCTACCCTATGCTTACATGCGCACAGGCAGGATACGTGAGAATTTCGCAGATGCGGTCCAAAGCAGATGGGGCAGCACCTGCGGGCAGTCCGTCATCCAGGTCCTGCAAGGTGGGAGCTGAGTTGCTTACCTCAGCAGTGCCGCTCGCCCGCGCTATGGCCGGCAGTTCTAAGCTTTAGAGGAATAATGCGGGGCCGTTTTCGGATGAAAACGCCGATTGCCAAACGCCGCACCGGCTGGAATTTTTCGCGCTCAGCCTCTCCGTAAGCCGTAAAAGCGCGGAAAATTACGTGTCGCTGAATTTTCCGCGCTTTTGGATTCACGAGCGGGAATTTTCCGCGCTTTTAAACTGATCGGAGCTATTTAAATCGCTTGAGAATCCATCCGTTGCTACAATATCAAAGAGCGCACGGGGCAGACCGACACCAACTGGAGGCAAAGCAATGGAAGAGATTCAGAAGCGCCGCGTCGGCCGCCCAATTGGCAGCGGCGTCAAGAACAACGATCAGGCCCTTGCCAAGGTCGCAAGTATCTTGCTGGATAATCCTTCCATGAAGGCGACTTCAGCCATGAGGCGGGTCCTCAATGATATGTCCAGCTCGCGGAGGGAGACAGACGTTACCTTGATCCGTCGATGGCAGGGGCGCTGGAAGCTGAACAGACAGAAATTCATGAACGAAGCGGCGGCAACGAGAGCTGCAAGGACGGCGAGAGCGCCCTCGCGCACGACGTCATCGATCTCCGACTCGGCTAGCGAGTACCTTATGCGGAAAGCCAAAGAGACGGCGAGTATGTACAATTTTTCGGAAGCATCTGCTCTCCAAAAGGCCGCGGCTGGATACCTCGATACGCCCCTCAGGAAAGAGGTACATGGTGTTTTAGACTCACTGGCGCTGAGGACGGCGCTGGGTCTTCACGAATCGTCCATTCAGCGAGAATTGCGGCGCATGACGGATTCCACTGTCATGGAACGATGCTGAAAGCCTTGGAGGAGCAGGATCGCTTCCTTGCCGAGCTGAAAAAATGGGGTTGAGGCTACAAAAACTGCCCAATAACGGCAATTGACGCCAAGGCAGCGCGCGACCGGTTCGCGAAGGACAGATTTCGGCCCCAGCCGGGACTGAAACGACGCATTTTGTAGGTATAATTTTCTAAGATGGCGCTTTTGCAATTGACGCCTGCAAGGGTGCCTCATGCTTGCGCCGTAAAACGCAACACGAGCGCAGACGGTTCAGTCTGTCGTTTGAACCTGGAATCTGGTGAAGGCAACCGAACCAATGGACAAGATCACAATCGACTTCTGGGGCTTTGCAATAACGGCCGAAGGGTTTTACGGCGTCTTGGCCGCGTCGGGGCTGGTGATGGCCATTGTCATTGTGTTGAAGGTCGGGAGGCGTCGGGGTACCTAAGGCTGCTTCTCGGCAAGACGGAGGGCATCGATGTGCGAAGCCAGTATGACATTGTTAAAGATTGGGCACTCCTATCCGACGACGAGGCGATGGAAGCCGAGATCGAAGGCACGGCAAGGACGCTACCACGTCGGTCGCCTAGTGTCCCTTGGAAGTGTCTGGCAATCGTGAAGATGCCGAATATCGATTCTGGTTCGATCTGTTTTTGAGACTTTCCAGAAAGGACGACGTCGGGTGGGCTTAGCCCGTAGGAGACTAACCTAACCAATCTGTCCCAGTTCGCATGGGACGCCACTCCCGCAAACGATAGCGGCTGCTCTTCGTGCTTCACACGCTAAGCTGTAAAGTCAAAGCCGACGCCGTACCTCCGTTCTATGACCCACTCGGGGACCAGCATCCCGCCATCGGCCAACGCGTTGCCTTTGCGATTGGCAAAAGGATTGGCGGAAAGGGCCATGAACGAGGATGACGACACCCTCTTCTTGGTCTTCGATGAAACCGAACAACCCGAAAACGCCGCCAGGTGAGAATGATGGCGAAGCGCCAGAATAGCATTGGTCTCCTTAGCCTCGAACCTTCCGCCAAGGCGGACTACCCCAAAGACTTGACGTCGCAGTCCTCCGACGGCGGAAGCCTGCGCCCGTATCGTTGGTGAAGACGAAACGATTGTTTCGAAACTTCAGGAACGAGGGCCACGTTGGCGGAACCGGCCTGACAGTTCTCACGTGGATAAGCACGTCGTCATGCTCCCGAGCGTCGGGGGCATCTACGACTGCGTAGTGAGTATGAGTTTCGGTTCTGCCGTCGGCTACCGCCATAACCACGTCAAACCGACTCGGGGGTCGCAGATGCGCAACTGAGATCGCTATAGCTTGCACATCATCCCCAGAGCTACGCTCGCCAAAGTACAGATTTGCCGCGCAGTTCAGTACCTGCTGGTGGTTGCACGCAAGAATGTCCGCCGTATTTGACACATCGATCCAGCCACCGACGTGCTCGGCTTGATAGACGTCGCCATCCAGGAGAACAGCCAACAGCGTTGGCGAAAGCGGCAGGAAGAGAAGCGCACCTGCGCTGGAGATTCCAAAAGATCTGTGCTGCGCATGCCTGTGCTGTTGATGCCAGCGGTTGGCGAGAGCAGCAGGGTCATCTGATGTGAGAAACGGCACCGAGGTAAGGTTGCGAACAACCCGCACCTTTAGATCGTCTACGACGCTCATCGTTTTGGCGTAGTGATGCATCGCCGAGATCACCGCACTTTTGACGGCCTCCTTGAAAGACGGTTGTTCGAAGTCCGCACCTTTGACTGACGTGGCAGCGAAAGCAAACTCCGCGGATCGACGCGCGGCGGCTTCTGTGCGGACATGCTGCAGGTAGGCGAAACGCCTGAGGATTGTGGCATGAAGATCCTTGATGACCGCACGTGGCTTGAGCAACGACGAAACGCAGTCGCCATAGTGTCCCTCGACGGTCTGGATTGCGGTTTCGAGCCTTGGGTCCTGCCCGTAGAAGTAATCCCTGGAACACTGATTCTTCACCGGGGCATCGAAGAATGATTGGTTGCGATCAAGGTTAAACAGGTGAATGGCTTTGCCTTCGGCACACACGCTGAAGGGCGATAGATGTACCCGGGGAACAAAGTGCTGGTTCTTGTTCTCCGCCATGCAATTGAGCGATCCGCCATTCCGGCACTGCCGTGGGGGCGCTCAAACACCCGCGCCAAGCCGTTGCTATCACACAGAGCTTCCAGCGGGAATGTACGTCTCAGGCCCGCCCTTCCTGGCACTCAATCGAAGAGACGTGACGAACGCCGTCGCAGGGTGGCGTTCGTTTCACGAAGCGTCAGACTTGGATGCGGCCGACGCGCTGTCCCGGGAGGACGGCTCCAAAGGAGACGGCGTGCAGGGCTGGCTTGTCCCCAACACGGGAGCGCAGCGAAGGAGCGGGCAGGAACGGGACAAGACGGCCGCGCCGGCTAGACCCGAGTAACCTTCCGATACCATGCCAAGGCGTCCGAAGGCCGGCGAAAAAGAATAGCGGTCGATCCTCGCTCAGGGCGAACCAGTAGTTCCGCTGAACATGAAGTCGGCGCGCGAGAAAGTGCCATCCGTGCGGTTTTATCGAACACGGGGATATGCTGCGCGATCTCCCGTTCCTTGACCAACCAGGCGAGGTTCGCTGCCGATCCGTAGGCGCTGTCGGCGGCCAGATGCGTCGGCTTCTGGGCCGCAAGCGGACTATTTGTTTTCGGGTTGGCCGGTCTAGAAACGGACTAACACGTCCAGCATAGCGCGGACCGCTTGGCGCCAACAGCCGTCCTGAGAACTGTCCGGTTGACTCCCCGCGGTTCGCAAGCGAATTTTCATCCAGGAGGTCGACAGATCTAACGGCGCGGGTCAACGGCGAAGGCGACCTGAATAAGAGCGTGCCTGCCAACACGATCCCCACGGAGCAATCACCGATCCCTAACTAGGGACGTCGCAAACCCTCCAGCCCTCTGGCTACCCAATTCGCGCTCTGTGTATGCGGTGAACTGTAGCAATCTCTGCCAAAAGAGTTCTTCAACCCGAGTCGAGGCAAATTCTTTGGACAGTTCTCCGATGCGTCTTGCAGTGTAGCGGATGTGGCTACACTCGTCGCCACTTAACTTGCATAGCGTTCGACCCAGCATGTCTAGGTTACGGTGCGGGCAATATGCCTCGAGCACGGGCTCCAACAACTTCTGGTGAATGCGGGTCCTCACCTCACCGAGGTTCACCTGAATCAAATAGTCGAGCACCCTCCAGGTTTCGAGGCTAGCGGCCTCGACCTGGCTGTGCTGCATGGGGGGAAACTGGGTCTCAACGGCCCCGCGCACATTATCTGGCAATGCGTCTGGAAATACCAGATCGGCGAGACGAAGGTACATTCGGCAATGACCTGCCTCATCCTCGACATGCTGGCTCAGATCGTCAACAAGCCCGGCACTTGTGCAAGCGTTGGCAATCTTCGCTAAGTCGCGGGAACCCTCGCCCTCTTTGATCGCATTCGAGACAAGCGACTGCAGCACCCATACCGGGTTCTCAATATGCGACCTAAAACTGTTGCCGTAGTCGGCGAGGAAGTATGGCGGCACGTGACGTGCAACAGCGTCGCCAAACAGCCGAAGGTAGTCGCGCGTTGCTATGTCGCCTTGTTCGTCAAGGGCAGTTTCAACAAAACGCGCGACGTAGTCCATTGTCATTTTTCAACTTCGAGCGGGCCATTGCAAGAGCGATAAAAGGGGCCATGCCGTCCTTGAAGGGTGAACTGCTGATACCGATTATCCCTGCGTTGATGGCAATGTTGTCGACCTTCAGGGTTGTCCCATCGACATAACCGGAAATGCGTATGCCTTTACCTCCAGCGAGGGACCTGAGGGCCTTAGCTTGATCTTCACTCAGTTCGAAGGAAAGCGGTGCTTCAGACATAGTCGAAAACTCCTTTGCCATAGAATTCACTGAACGCCGTTATAATTGCAAATCTTGCGATGGGAGACAATTGCAAAAGGACACGCTTCAAAGCAGAAGCGCCGCCAAACTCTTCAAGGTCAGCCAAGAATGTCCTAGTATCCGCCACAACGATTGCAGGACGCTCCCAACGCTCTTGCCCAACGCTGTAAATGATCTCTGCCAAGTGGTTATCGAACCACCAACGCGACACCGAAATGCTAACTGAGAGGGATTGGACGTAATGCCAGTAACTGGGAGGGATATGCAGGAGGTCGCATGGACCGACGATTGCATGACGTAACGACGGCACGCGTTGCCAGACATTGGGGTCCGTCGGCGAGGCATCGCAATGGT
The DNA here is from genome assembly GCA_004020545.1 of Mesorhizobium sp. GTDB lineage: Bacteria > Pseudomonadota > Alphaproteobacteria > Rhizobiales > Rhizobiaceae > Mesorhizobium. The sequence continues at coordinate 70,372 of SAQE01000018.1, forward strand.
GCCCTCGCACTGTGGCGCCGTCCGTGAGCGCGAAGGTATCCCGTGGGTGGCAGACTGCAACATATTTCCACCCAAACAACTGAATGAAGTAATTATGGTTCGTGACGTAGTCGTTGTGGTTATCTTGATGAAAGGTTTGCACCGTTCCTGGCGGACCGATCCATATGTTGTCGAAGTATGCCGGCTCGCGTGATCGAGGTGAAACAGGCAATCGATGCGCGATGTCGACGAAGGACGCGTCACTCTGCCTGAGATAAAATTCAGTTGTGTCGAGACCAGCGAGATAATCGCCCAATCTCTGTTGCGCCCGGAGGTTCCGCCATCGTTCCTTATGCTCGAGCGTGACCAAGCGCGTCCCATGCCGTGCCGCGATACGCTGGGGTGTGAGGAGGGCAGCAAGTTCATCCAGAGCGGAAACGTCTCGCGACACCCAGGGAGTTTCCATCAGCTCTGCTGCGCACTTCATTCCGATGATGGGGATGCAACCTATTTCCCGAAATCTCACATCGGGACAAACGTATGACAAGTCTGGAGGAGCCGTCTGCAACATCCTCAGCCTCCAAGGGCAGCAACATATCCGCTTGGCAACTGGTCAGCATCGAACGCGGTCCAAGGGATATGATAGTGCACTCGGCTAAGATCCGACTGCCCATTTGCTTGCCATCGTTCCCGATGGGCTGCCAAGGTGCCGGCAAATTCGAGGCCCAGATCACCGAACACGACTATGTCGCGGCCGTGATAAAGCGCGCCCGAGCGGCGCTCGCTATCGATGAGACCGAAAGAGTAGTGTGTGAGGTCGAATGTACGCTCGACGCCTAGGTTCACAGCGCGGAAATTCGGTTCAGCGCCAAAAAGGTAGCTCCGGAATGCCAAAGAATCCAAAACAGGGTGACCAAAGCCTCGGCCCTTTTCAATATGCAAGAAGGACTTCGGTCGCGGATCAATAAGCTTTTCAAGCGGGATGTACCATGTGTCCTCATCTGCAATGGAACCGGTTGTAGGGACGGACACGGACATCCTAGCGCCGACCGTGAGTAGTCCTTTCTCGGTTGCTAGGAAGATCGTAAAGCAGTCCCCGCCACCCGGAATCGCTACAGGCATAGCGAGCATGCCTCCCGGCACCCGCAACGCCTCGCGAAGCAGTCGCGGGATGCCACGAAACGCAGAAGTGGCTATTATGACGTCGAAGAGACCCAGCTCGGGTAGTCGATCGACCCAATCACCTAATTGCACGCGCACACCAGAAGTGCCGATGAGGGCGCGCTGTGATTGATCGAAGAGGTCGGGAATAATCTCGCAACCAAATATCAGTGGGACGTCTCCTTCCCTGCCGGCTAGCAAGGAGAGTACTGACACCAGATAACCAGTTCCTGTTCCAATTTCGTATATGCGCTTCCCCCCTCAGATCGCCGAGTTCTCTGATTATCCACCTAAGAAACGTTCGATCCGATATTGCTGAGAGAGTTGTCCCATCTGCGTCTGAGAACGTTCGAATAGGACCATCAAAACGCTCATGCCCCCTCGGGGCAAATCGCGCTATGTCCACCCCCGCGAAAGCGGCGTTGATGTCAGTATCGCCCATGGCACTAGGTTTAGCTAATTGATCTTACCTTAAGCTAATAGAGAGCGTCAGTTCGCACCGCGATGCAAGCACTTTTGCCAATACTAGTCTCCAGCTATCCATTTCAGTTGAACCCACATTCCATGCCTGTTCATGGCGCGACCGCGACGGCGCGCGTTGTCAACCGAAATGTCTGCTTCCGGGCAGAGGTAAAGTTCGCCTCTATGGCCGACACGAGGCGCAAAAGCTGCCAGGCGGCGTTGGGCCGTTGCAGGTTGGCAGTTTTAAGGCACAAATAGTCGGAAACGAACGTTGAGGCACCCCGCTAGGCATAGTCGTGACCTGACCCAAAGCTACCGTTTCGGCCAACACGGAAAAGCCCTCCAAAAGGGCCTCGCACTCAGTTCGCCATAGGCCGATTGCAGTGCGACGAATAGATCGCTTGCTGCGCTCAAACCCGGCTACAGCGAGAAATTCGCTACTGGTGCGGCATCGTGATGCCGGCCGCGGTCGGCGGCAGCGTGGTCGGTGCCTGCCAATTAACGTCGACTTTGCCCGACGCGGTCAGCCCTTGCGGGAGAAAGGCGGCCTGATCGAGCCTAACGACAAGGACGTAGTCACGGCGCTGTCCTGTCGGTGTGATCTGGATCGACCCCTTCTGTCCCAGCGTTGTAGGGATCTTGCCCTTGGTCAGTTCCAACTTGAACCACAGGGGGACCGTACCTGAAAACACCGGCGTGACGACATGGGCGAGCATGTAGATCGGCTGCGTGAGCCGCACATGGTAGGTTGTGCTGTCGCCATTGGGCGTATCAAGCGATGTCGACCCCGTCGCCGACTTCGCGCCCAAGGTAACCAGCGCGCCGCCGATTGGAATGGTGCCGCTTATCTTGCAGAACTCTACTTTGCCGCCGACCACTAAGCCGGCAAGGCCAAGTGTATTTTGAATGCGAAAAGCGAGGCCGTCATTCTCATTCCAGCTGTGATCGATATGATCGACGTGGAGCGCGCCGTAGAAAGCTTCGTTGAATGCCGGCACAACCTCGAAACCAATGCGACCTGGAAGCGGCCAAGGGCAATCGGTCCAAGTTCGAGCGATATAGCCCGAGTAGCCGTACGATTGATCGTCATCGTGCGATCGTTAAATCCAAGATTGTTGAATGCCTCGATCGTGTCTTCGATTGGCCTTCCGTGACGTCGAACTGGACATCCTGGCCTGCGCGCCCGCGGTACGGTGCCGCCATTCTTGAAGTGACCAGTGTAGCGCTCGCGGGGAAATAGGAAGCCATCGCTGCCGATTTAGTATTTCTGAAGGTCGGATTATAGTCTTTGCAGGCCATCTCGCTCAGAATAATTCGCGGCGGAGGGCACGTAGCAAAGATGGGTTCGCAAGCTCGATCAACGGCATCTTCTCTGTCGAAACGCCAACAGTGACGCGCAGTAGAACCGCGAAGGCGTGACGAACGAGATCGAGAGAGTGATCGTCGGCCCAATAGTCGCTGGACGGTCTCTTGCGCGTTCTCGCCCAAGTTGGTGGCACGCCATGAGCGATGTCATTCCTGATCGCAAATGCAAGACTGGCCGCATTGGACCATGTCTGAAGAAGGGTGCGCTCGTCTCCCGCTGGCAGCGGTTGACGCGAATGTTTCAAGCATCCCGATCAAATCAGAGATCATCTTCGCGTCGGTCTCGGGTCGAATGCCCTTTGGATTGACGCCCTTGAGCTTCCACAACGCCGCTCCAGGTGATGTTCGATGCTGGCGGCGAAGATGATGATCGGCGCAATGCGCTGGCCAACCAGCGGCTTCAACCCAAGCCGCTCTTCGAGGGTATCGGCCCTTCCATAGGTCATTCGCGATCTCGCGACACCTTGCCCGGACGGGGCGGACCATACATTTTTGCGGCAGCATCCTTCAAGATCCATTGTCGAGCATCCGCTCCGCCGGCAGCTTCTTGAGCCGCGCGTTCTCGTCCTCCAGCGCCGTCAGGGGACGGGCGTCGGACAATTCCATCCCGCCAAACTTCGCCTTGAACTTATAGAAGGTCGCTGCCGAAATGCCGTGCTTGCGGCAAAAGTCCGCCGTATTCGCACCGAGAATGTCTCGGGGCTTGAAGATCGATCAATCGAACCAACGTTGTGGATAGGTGGCAGAGCGGTCGATTGCGCATCCCTGATAAGGAGGTGGACCTTCATCGGTCTCGTGGGTTCGAACCCCGCCCTGAATTAGAAAAGCCCGCTCCTGGATTCAGTCGAGCGGGCCCTTAAAGGCTATTTTGTTTTCGGCTATGGTCCGCGGGTCACTTCGATGTCGACCGTCCGGATGGGCCCATTTCCCTTGCGTTTTGGCCCTTCGACATTCTGCTGTTTGAAGACATTGGAAACATCATTTCCGTTTGACCCTCAACCCGCTTGCGGCCAAGCTTTTGTGGCGAAACAGCCGGCTGTCTTCCTACTTCCGGAAGATCTATCATCCCCCAGGCGTTCGACGGGCGTCTTCTAAATCTGGACTTTAGGAACTTGCTTTGAGCGCGGGCCGACCTCACCCTCGGATGCAGCCTCTCTCAGCATCGGTGCCGTTGGTGGATCAAGGCAAACCAAAACGCCAATCTCTGCGCTCTCCAGTTTGTGGATGGCGTCGACGCCAACGTGCAGTCCACCTTTTCGGACACAACCAGTTCGCCGGAAACCAAACTCCTTGGCGCTCTTCTGAATGAGGCCAAAACTGCTTCATGTCTGTCAAACCGGCGCTATTTCTTTTTTTTCACCCTTTGCGTAAGAGCGGATCCCGCGACCGATTTGACTGCCTTTGAGGAGCTGTTAGAACGAAGCAACTTGGATGCCGTCGAAGCAACTTTCTTGCTCGTAGTCTCATTGGGTTTCTTCGCCATTGGTTTTCCCCGCGCGGTTGAGTCGGAGTAATACGCATTGTGATGCGTCTGCAATCAACTGCCGGAGAGCACTGTCCCCAACTTTCATTTTCCAACACTCGGTCCGGTTCCGCAAACAACCAAGCGGAGCAGGAACTATGCTCGCCTTCATTGCCTTTCACCTTTTGTCGGTCGGCATCGGCTGTTCTGCCGTCCTCCGTGATCAGCCACGCTAAGGCACGCAGGAATTCGAAATATGCGAGCACATCTTCGATGAAGATGTTGGCGATGCAACGTTTCTCATCACAGTATTTGACAAGGTAGCCGTTGCGACCGCCGAGCCTGCTGCCGTTTAACCAAAGACCAAGTCTCGCTGTCCATGTCGGCAATCTCTCATGATTGGTGAGATCGGCGACGGCGTAACTGCGAAGCCGGCGGCGCTTCGCGTCCTCGGCTGTGAGCGTGATCTCGCGGCGCTTCGCCTCCGCCGCGATCTAGCCGCGCCGGCCGATTAACGCGTCAATTGGCGCAAGGTCATTGTCAGCGCGCAGCTTGAGATATTCGAGCATCGAGAAGCCTGCAGCAAGGATCGCCTGTCGGACCTTATGCAGCGCCTGCTCGATGGATCCCATTGGTGGTGCGGTCCTGACATAATCCGCAGTGAAATGCCCTTGAGTCTTCACGTCAGTAGGCGAGGATACGTGGTCGCAATTGAGGGCTGTACGAAACCTCGAAAAGTTGCGCGATTGTTGGCCAGTAAGGCAATCCATCCCGGTCACGCAAATGGTCAAACGGCAGCAGTCTTCCGAGGTCGATAAATTCAAGGGCATCGAAATTGGGCAGCCGGATCCACTTCTGGTTCTACCACACATCGCGTCGCGTCGAGTAGTGCGAACTGTTCGCCGGTCGCAGCTGCGAGAAATCGTTCCCCTGTCTGATACGACCGTCTATGAGATGGAACAGCGTGGCGAGTTCCCACGACGCTTCAATCTCACCGCCCGCTGTGTTGTTTGGGACTTGGCAGAAGTCGAAGCGTGGATCGAGGAGCGGCGGAATGCGTCATCTGTCGGAAAAATCAAGACCAAGCCTGCGCCTGACGTAAGACTACGAAAGGCAAGACCCGTCAAATCGGATCAAGGATAACCGCTGCCTCTGCAGGCGGCTGGAGTCTGGGCGTGTGCTTTTTGCCTGCCGCCCACGCATCGACCATGTCCGCCCATTCCTGCAGCATATGACGACGCTGCGGCTCATATTCAGCTCTGTTGTAGACACCTCGAGAGGACCGCCTGTCGTCGTGGGCAAGGCATTTCTCAATCCAGTCGCGATTAAATCCGATCTCGTTCAGGAGTGTTGAGCCGGTGCGCCGAAGGTCGTGCACTGTGAAAGGCGCGAGCGGAAAGTCTTGCTGCTTTGCCCGCTCGACAATCGCCGCGGTTACCCGATTGAACGTCGCGCGCGACATGGGCTCATCGGCATCGTAGCGGGACGGCAGCACATATCGGGAGTTCGCCGCACAAGTCTTGAGCGCGATCATGATATCGAGGGATTGCTGTGACAGGTAGACGTTATGCGGCTTCTTCCGCTTCATTCGCTCTTTTGGGATGCTCCAGACGGCGTTCTCGAAATCGACCTCGTCCCAAGTCGCCTCGAGTAGTTCACTCTTTCGGACCATCGTGAGCAGGATGAACTTTAGGCCGACCCGAATCGTCGGCAGCGTCGGCACGTTTTCCAACTCTTTCAGCATTATCCGGATTTCTGCAGGCGACAGAGCGCGGTCTTTCGCCTCGAACGTGGCAATTGAGGCTGGTCCCACCTCGTCCGCAGGGTTGGCGATCTTCTCGCCGTGCAGAATGGCGTAGCTATAGATCTGCTTCACGACATCGCGGATATGGACGGCGGTTGCCGGCGCACCACGATCCCTCACCTTTGCGCAGAGCGCCCGCAAGTCGTCAGGTGTTATTTCGGTTAGGAGTCTTTTTTCCCAAATCGGCAAAATGTCGCGATCGAAAATAGCCTTGCGCATCGAGCGGGTGCTATCCGCCATCTTCGCTTCCTTTAACCAGCGCTTGCCTTGATCCCCGAAGCTCGCCGTGCCTGACAGGCGACGCTTCTCGCGCTGCTTTTCTTGCGCCGGCGACTTTCCGGCTGCCACCATTTTTCGCGCGGCAAGGCAGCGGTCGCGTGCCTCTGCCAGCGTGAGACCTCCGTTCCCATATCGGCCCAGCGTCACAGTCTCTCTCCGACCATTGGTCCGGTAGTCGTACCGAAACGCAATCTGCCCAGTCGGAGACACCGCAGCGTACATACCGTCACGGTCGGCAACTTTGTACATTTTGTCTTTCGGTTTCAGCCGCTTAAGGGCAATATCTGTTAACATAATGACAGAGGATCGGATCACAACTTGGGTTTCTCGGCCGCCAATTTTACCGTCATTAATTTTACCGTCAACTGTTAGGAACGATCATTGTATTTCAATGCTTTGATGGGCAAGAAGTGAGTGCGCTCGCAATCGGCGGGACGACGGTATTGCATGGCAGGAAAGAGAACGCTGAAACGCATGCCGTCAAATTTACCGCCAAATGATTCCGCTTCCAGGCGATAGATGGCGATAGATGCAGTAAGGAAAACACACTTATTTCAGAGGCTTATACAACTCTGATCGATACTTACCGAAAGCTAGCTAATGATGCACCTTTATTCCCACTCGATGGTTCCGGGCGGCTTCGACGTCACGTCGTAGACGACGCGGTTGATGCCTTTCACCTCATTGATGATGCGGGTGGCGGCCGCACCCAGGAAGTTCATGTCGTAGTGGTAGAAGTCGGCCGTCATGCCGTCGACGGAGGTGACGGCGCGCAGCGCGCAGACGAACTCATAGGTACGACCGTCGCCCATGACGCCGACGGTCTGCACCGGAAGCAGCACGGCGAAGGCCTGCCAGATGGCGTCGTAGAGGCCGGCCTTGCGGATCTCGTCGAGATAGATGGCGTCGGCCTCGCGCAGGATCTCCAGCTTCTCGCGGGTGATGCCGCCCGGGCAGCGTATGGCAAGGCCGGGACCCGGGAACGGATGGCGGCCGATGAAGCTCTCGGGCAGGCCGAGCTCCTTGCCGAGCGCCCTCACCTCGTCCTTGAACAATTCGCGCAGCGGCTCGACCAGCTTCATGTTCATGCGCTCGGGCAGGCCGCCGACATTGTGGTGCGACTTGATCGTCACCGAGGGGCCACCCGAGAAGGAGACGCTTTCGATGACGTCGGGATAGAGCGTGCCCTGCGCCAGGAAATCGGCGCCGCCGAGCTTCTTCGCCTCCTCCTCGAACACCTCGATGAACAGCCGGCCGATGGTCTTGCGCTTCTTCTCCGGATCGGCCTCGCCTTCCAGCGCCGAGATGAAGCGATCCGAAGCATCGACCAGGATCAGCGGCAGATTGTAGTGCTGGCGGAACATCTCCACCACGCTCTTGGCCTCGTCCTTGCGCATCAGGCCGTGGTCGACGAGGATGCAGGTCAGCTGGTCGCCGACGGCCTCGTGGATCAGCAGCGCTGCGACCGAAGAGTCGACGCCGCCCGAGAGCGCGCAGATGACCTTGCCCTTGCCGACCTGCTTGCGGATCGTTTCGACAGCGTGCTCGCGATAGGCGCGCATCGTCCAGCCCGTGCTGAGGCCAGCGATATGGTGGACGAAATTGCCAAGCAGCTTCGCGCCGTCAGGGGTATGGACCACTTCGGGATGGAATTGCACGGCGTAGAACTGGCGCGTCTCGTCGGCAATCGCGGCAAAGGGCGCCCCGGTGGAGGTGCCGACGATCTTGAAGCCTTCCGGAATGGCGGTGACGCGGTCGCCATGGCTCATCCAGACCTGGTGACGGGTTCCCTTGGCCCAGATGCCGTCGAACAGCGCGCAGTCGTCCTCGATTTCCAGAAAAGCCCGGCCGAATTCGCGGTGGTGGCCAGCCTCGACCTTGCCGCCGAGCTGGGCGCACATGGTCTGCTCGCCATAGCAGATGCCGAGCACCGGAATGCCGGCGGAAAAGACTTCATCGGGCGCGCGGGGCGAACCGATGTCGACGGTCGAGTGCGGGCTGCCCGACAGGATGACGGCTTTCGGGCGGACGCGGCGGAAGCCCTCGGCGGCAGACTGGAACGGCACGATTTCGCAGTAGACCCCGGCTTCGCGCACGCGCCGCGCAATCAGCTGCGTGACCTGGCTGCCGAAGTCGATGATGAGAACGGTGTCGGGATGTGTCGTCATGGCGGGCCTTTAAAGAAAGAAACGAGTCGACGCAATGGGTCGCACGGTCGCGCCGCTCACGTCGATTCCGATGTTTCATCGTGAACACCGGCGGCCGTTTCCGATGCGGCGGCCCGCCCGGCATCGAGCGTGCGCAAGGCGTCCATCAGCGCCGCGAACCGCTCTCGGCCGATGCGATCGATGTAGCCGCGCTCGATCTCGAGCTTAATGCGGTCGCCGTCCTGCAAGGCGTCCAGCCCCTTGCGCGTGTAGCGCACAAGCTTGCCGCGGCCGTCCCATGGGTCGGGAAGCCGCTCCAGCACGCCTTCCGCCTCCAGCCCGTCGAGCAATTGCTGAACCGCCTGCTTGGAGATGGCGGCGCGCTCGATCAGCGCCGACTGGCGCGTGCCGTTGCGGGGGATGTGTCCGAGCAGCCCGGCGCGCGCTTCGCTGAACCAGGCGTGGCCGGCAGCCCGCATGGCGGCGGCAAATTCCGCCTGCCAGGCTCGGCTCGCCTGCCATAGCCGCCAGCCGACATGATCGGGCAGCGCATCGGTCTTTTCGTCAAGCTCCTTGACCACTCGATCCGAACTCCCTATAGTCAAGATACTTGACGATATTCACGCCGTCGAGACTCTTTCGAAACGCGAACCCGTGGACAGGGACAATGACGATACTGAACAGGGACACGCTGACCATTATCATGATCGGAACCACGCATGTCATCGACATGGGCGGCAAGAAGGCCTTCATCCACTATGAAACCGACGATCGAGCGCACATGCTCCTGCCGGACGGCACACGCTTTCACGGACTTTGGACGCTGGTGGACGACGGCTACAAGGTCGAGTGGAAAGACGGTCCCGCCGGCGCGTGGAAACTGGACCACACACCGGGAGCGATCGACTATGTCGATGCGACCGGCGCCTCCCGCGGACGCATTTCACGCATCGATTTCGGCGATCCGCAGCACCTGGCTGCTTGATCCGGGCAGCAGTCAGCCATCCAGCAGGCCGCCGCCGATCGCCTGTTCGAGCAGCCCGATTGCTCCGGCCAGCTTCTCGTCGATGACGTGCAGATATTCGGTCCAGTCGCCGACATGCCTGAGATCGGCAGCGCCGTCGGAAATGCCGCGCAGGCCGATCAGCGGCACGCCGAACAACTGGCAGGCGCGCAGGCAGGCGAAGGTTTCCATGTCGACCATGTCGGCGTCGATCGCGTCATAGGCCGCACCGGTGACGATCGCGCCGCCGGTCGACAGCGTGGCGGTCCTGATACCGGGAATGACGAAGGGCAGCGGCACCGTCACCGGCAGGTCGAGGAACGGAGTCGCGCCTTTCTCGAAGCCGAGCGGGGAGGCATCCATGTCGCGGTAGCTGACCGACACGGCCTGGTAGATTTCGGTCTGCTCCAGCGTGCGGCTTCCGGCGGAGCCCAGCGAGACGACGAGATCCGGCAATGCATCCGCCGCCTTCAACGCCGCAAGCTCGGCGCCCAGCCGCACGCCGGCCTCAACCGGGCCGACGCCGGTCATCAGCGGCGTGAACAGCTTTTGGAGATGCGGGCCGTATTCGGCCTCCGCCGCCATGACGACAAGAACGGATTTGTCTCCTATCCGCGCAGCGGTTGCCATGGATCACCCTTCTATCCCGTCGCGGCCGACCACCGTCATCATCGTGCCGGTCATGGTGGCGATCAGCTTGGCCTCGCCATCGGCGGCGAAGGCATAGGCCTGGCCGTCGGCAACGATTATGGTGCGCCCGGGCTTGGTCACCGAACCGCGAAACAGGAAGCGCTCGCCCCTGCCCGGCGCCAAGAGGTTGACCTTGAATTCGATGGTCAGCACGCTGGAATTCTGCGGCATCAGCGAGAACGCGGCATAGCCGCAGGCCGAGTCCAATGCGGTCGAGATGACGCCGGCATGCAGGAAGCCGTGCTGTTGCGTCAGCTCGGCGGCGTAAGGCATCTCGATCTCGATAATGCCGGGCGTGACCAGCGTCAGTTCCGCGCCGATGGTGGCCATCGCTTTCTGGCGGGCAAAGGAAGTCCTGACGCGATCCTCATAGTCGGGAGCGGGTACGATCTTGGCTGCCATGGGCCTTCGCCTTCACTTTTGCTGGCGAAGCTTATTGCAGAGGCAGGCAGGACAGGCAATCTCTTATGTTGCAGCGCAGCAAAATGCCGACCGCCTCAGGCGGCCCTGCGCAGAGCGTGGAAATAAAATCCGTCGGTGCCGCTGAGCGCCGGCGACAGCGAGATGCCGCCGGCGTCGGCGATGCGCGCGGCGCCTTCGTGGCCGGGGAAATGGCTGTTCCAGAGCTGGCGATGATCGACCGGCGCAAAGTCGCCGTGGCGCCCGCGGAAGGCCGCGACCTGCTCGCCGTTCTCGGCATCGAACACCGAGCAGGTGATGTAGACCAGCAGTCCGCCGGGTTTCACGAAGGCCTGCGCCGTGTCGAGGATCGCCTGCTGTTCGCCCTTGCGGGCATCAAGCTGCCTGTCCGTCAGCCGCCATTTGGCGTCGGGCCGCCGCCGCCAGGTGCCGCTGCCGGTGCAGGGCGCGTCGATCAGCACGATATCCATATGACTGGCCAGCGGCGTGAGTTCCGCGGGTTTGCTGACGATTTGGATGTTGCGGCTGTGCGCGCGGCGGATGCGCTCGAAGATCGGCGCCAGCCGCACCTTCTCCGCATCATGGGCGAACAGCTGGCCGCGATTGTCCATCTCGGCCGAGAGCGCCAGCGTCTTGCCGCCAGCGCCGGCGCAATAGTCGAGCACCTGCATGCCGGGCGCGGCACCGGCAAGTGCCGCGGCAAGCTGCGAGCCCTCGTCCTGCACTTCGAACCAGCCTTTCTGGAAGGCGGGCTCGGCCTGCACGTTCGGATGCCTGCCGTCGCCGTCGATCGGCGGGATGCGGATGCCGTGCGGCGCGATCGCCGCGGGCGCCGCACCCGTGCCCTGGAGTTCGGCCAGCACCTTGCCGCGGTCGGCCTGCAAGGCATTGACCCTGAGATCCAGCGGCGGGCGCATCGCGAGAGCCGCCCCTTCCCCGACCCAGGCATCGCCATAGGCCTGCTCCAGCAGCGGCGCGCACCAATCCGGAACGTCGGCCCGCACGGCATCCGGCGCATCGGCGAGCCTGCCCGAGGCTGCCGCTTTCAGCTCGGCGGCGTTGAGCAGCGGCGGCGCGAACTTGTCGCCGTCGAGCGCGTCGTTCAGCGACTGCGCCGTCTGGCCCCATTCGAGCAGCAGCGCGCCGAAGCCGATGGCGCGCGGCGTGTCCTCACCGAAGAGCCAGCCGGCCGAGCGCTTGCGGCGCAGCGCGTCGTAGACGATGTTGCCGATCGCCGCTCTGTCGCCGCCGCCGGCGAAGCGGTGCGACAGGCCCCAGTCGCGCAAGGCATCGGCCACCGGGCGGTGTCGCCGGCCGATGTCTTCCAGAACTTCGATGGCCGCCGCCAGCCTTCCGCCCAGTCTCATTCCTGCTTCCGTCAACCGTTGCTTTCGGCCTTGCTCATAGAGCTTTTCCTGCCCGGATTGAAACAGTTCTGTTGCGATGAGGCCAAAACGATCTGCGCAATGCCATCCTGAGAGCGAAAAAACGGAACGCTTTTCGAAGCAGTCGACCGCCGGCAAAAACCAAGAACAAATCGATCGAAACATGAAATGTCTCTAATGTTTTAACTGGCGGGTGCAAGCAATCCTGCTGGCTTAACCACTAAGCTTTCCAAGTTTTGCCGGCAGGAATAGTCTTTCGCCTGTGATTCGCGGCGCGGGAAACGCGGTTTGACGGATCCCAATGAGGAGAGGGCAATGAAGACTTATCTGGCAGAAGTTCTAGGCACGTTCTTGTTGGTGTTCATCGGCACGGCCTCCGTGGTCACGGGCGGCTTCGGCGGCGCGCTGCCGCTCGGCCAGGAGGGCATCGGCCTGGCGTTCGGCATCGGCCTGATCGCGGCGGCTTACGCGATCGGCCCGATCTCGGGCGCGCATCTCAACCCGGCGGTGACGCTCGGCGTGTTCCTTGCGGGACGGATGCCAGCCAAGGATGTCGTCCCTTACTGGATCGCGCAGATCATCGGCGCCATCATCGCGTCGCTGGCGCTGTGGATTATCGTCACCGGCCAGGCCGGCGGCCACACCGGCGGTTTCGGCGCCAATGGCTGGGACGAGGCAAAATGGGGCATGAGCTCGGCCTTCCTGTGGGAGCTGATCGGCACCTTCACCTTCGTCACGGTGATCCTCGGCGTCACCAACGCCAAACACACGACGGCCTTTGCGGGCCTGGTCATCGGCCTGACGCTGGCAGGAATTCACTTCGCCATGATCCCGGTGACCGGCACCTCGGTGAACCCTGCCCGCTCGATCGGCCCGGCGCTGTTTTCGGGCGGAGCCGCGCTCAGTCAGCTCTGGCTGTTCATCGTCGCGCCGCTCATCGGCGGGGCGATCGCCGGCGTCGTAGCCAAGGCCGGCATCTTCGAAAAGGACTGATATCTGCTCTTGGACGGGTGAAAAAGGCGCGGGTCCAGGCCCGCGCCTTTTTGTCGAGGTTGATATCTTGGTATCGGATCAGGCACGCTCGAAGCGGTCGGCGTTCATCACCTTCGTCCATGCCGCCACGAAATCCCTGGCGAACTTCTCCTTTGCGTCCGCGGTCGCGTAGACTTCCGCCAATGCACGCAGTTGCGAGTGCGAACCGAAGATGAGATCGACACGCGTGCCGGTCCACTTCACCTCGCCCGTCCCGCGGTCGCGTCCCTCAAACACGGTCTTATCGTCGGAAGTCGCCTTCCACTCCGTGCCCATATCGAGCAGGTTGACGAAGAAGTCGTTTGTCAGCGTCCCCGGACGCTTGGTGAGCACGCCATGTTCGGACTCGCCGGCATTGGCGCCCAGCACGCGCAGGCCGCCGACCAGAACCGTCATCTCCGGCGCCGTCAGCGTCAGGAGCTGCGCCCGGTCCACCAGGGCTTCCTCGGCCGGCAGGCGCTGCCAGCCCCTGGAGTAGTTGCGGAAGCCGTCGACCGTTGGCTCCAGCGGCGCGAAGGAATGAGCATCCGTCTGCTCCTGCGAGGCGTCCATGCGGCCTGGCTTGAAGGGTACATTAACGTCCTGGCCGGCATCCTTGGCCGCCTTCTCGACCGCCGCGACGCCGCCGAGCACGATCAAGTCGGCGAGCGACACCTTCTTGCCGCCCGACTGCGCGCCGTTGAAGTCCTTCTGGATCGCTTCGAGCGTCTCCAGCACCTTGGCGAGTTGCGCCGGCTGGTTGACGTCCCAGTCTTTCTGTGGGCTGAGCCGGATGCGCGCGCCATTGGCGCCGCCGCGCTTGTCGGAGCCACGGAAGGTCGAGGCCGACGCCCAGGCGGTCGAGACCAGCTCGGATACCGACAGGCCGGTGGCCAGGATCTTCGCCTTCAGCGCGGCGACGTCCTCTCCGCTGACCAGTTCATGGTCGACCGCCGGGATCGGATCCTGCCAGATCAGCTCTTCCTTCGGCACGAGCGGACCGAGGTAGCGCACGAGCGGACCCATATCGCGATGAGTCAACTTGAACCAGGCGCGGGCGAACGCGTCAGCGAACTGATCGGGGTTCTCGTAGAAGCGCCTGGAGATCTTCTCGTATTCGGGATCGAAGCGCAGCGCGAGATCGGTGGTCAGCATCGAGGGAGCATGACGCTTCGAGGCATCGTGCGCGTCCGGCACCGTGCCGGCGCCCATGCCGTGCTTCGGCGTCCACTGATGCGCACCGGCAGGGCTCTTGGTCAGCTCCCACTCGTAGCCGAACAGGTTCCAGAAGAAGTTGTTGGTCCACTTGGTCGGCGTCGTGGTCCAAGTCACCTCGAGGCCGCTACCGATGGCGTCGCCGCCCTTGCCGGTGCCGAACTTGCTCGCCCAGCCGAGGCCCTGCTGCTCGATGTCGGCCGCTTCAGGTTCTGGACCGACCAGCGCCGCGTCGCCGGCACCATGGGTCTTGCCGAAGGTGTGGCCGCCGGCGATCAGCGCCACAGTCTCCTCGTCGTTCATGGCCATGCGGGCGAAGGTCTCGCGGATGTCGCGGGCGGCGGCAATCGGGTCCGGATTGCCGTTCGGGCCCTCCGGGTTGACATAGATCAGACCCATCTGCACGGCGCCGAGCGGGTTCTGCAGGTCGCGGTCGCCGCTGTAGCGTTCGTCGGCAAGCCACTTGCCCTCGGGGCCCCAGTAGATGTCCTGTTCCGGCTCCCACACATCGGCGCGGCCGCCGGCGAAGCCGAACGTCTTGAAGCCCATCGATTCCAGCGCGACATTGCCGGTGAGGATCATCAGGTCGGCCCAGGAGATCTTGCGGCCGTATTTCTGCTTGATCGGCCACAGCAGCCGGCGCGCCTTGTCGAGATTGACGTTGTCCGGCCAGCTGTTCAGCGGCGCGAAACGCTGCTGGCCGGCACCGGCGCCACCGCGGCCGTCGCCGATGCGGTAGGTGCCGGCACTGTGCCAGGCCATGCGGATGAACAGCGGCCCGTAGTGGCCGAAGTCAGCGGGCCACCAGTCCTGCGAATCGGTCATGAGCGCAGTGAGATCCTTGATCACCGCGTCAAGGTCGAGGCTTTCGAATTCCTTGGCGTAGTCGAAAGCCTCACCCATCGGATCGGACAGCGGGGATTGCTGGTGGAGGACCTGGACATTCAGTTGGTTCGGCCACCAGTCACGGTTGGTCCTGCCGGTGGATCCATGCGCCACGGGGCATTTGCCAGCACTGGTGTCGTCGGTTTTCGCGTCCATCTTACTCTCCGATTTTGCCGAGTTTGAATTGGGTTTCCGGGGGCGGCCGGCGGCCGCGCCAATCTGGAACGATTCCAGACTAGGCCGGCTTGACGATAAAGACAAATTGCCTTTCCTGTTTTTTCCGATAGGATTTCCTTATGATCGGTCTCACCGTCAGGCAGATGCTTTATTTCGACGCGCTGGCGCAGACGCTGCATTTCGGCCGCGCCGCCAAGCTTGCCGGCGTCAGCCAGCCGGCGCTCTCCGCCCAGATCGCCGAGATGGAAGAGCGGCTGAGCTGCCCTCTGTTCGAACGCGGCGGCAAGACGGTGCAGATGACCGACGAGGCGCTCGTCCTGCAGCCGCGCATCGAGCGCATCCTTGCCGACATACGTGACGTAGAGACGACTGCCCGGCGCGGCCGTCCCGCCATGGAAGGGCGCTTCCGACTGGGCATCATCCCGACGGTGGCGCCCTATCTCCTGCCGCGGGCCCTGCCTGAATTGAAGCGGCACTTCCCGGCGCTGCAGCTCGAACTGCGCGAGGCGGTGACTGCATCGCTGGTCGAGGACAGTGCCTCGGGCCGACTCGACGCTTTCATCGCCGCGCTGCCGCTCGACCACCCGGGCCTGGTCACCGAAGAGCTTTTCCCCGACCGCTTCTTCCTTGCCGTGCCGGCGGGCGATCCAGCCTTCGCCTCGCCGCCGGTGCCGCCGGAAAGCCCGGCGCTGGAGCGGCTGATGCTGCTCGAAGAAGGGCACTGCCTGCGCGACCAGGCATTGGCCGTCTGCGGCAATGTGCGGCCGGTGGCGATGGCAAGTTACGGCGCGACCAGCCTGACGACGCTTCTGCAGATGGTGGCGCATGGGCTGGGCGTGACGCTGGTCCCGGAAATGGCGGCAAGTGCCGCCGGCGTCATGCCGGACTTGAGGATCGTGCCGTTCCAGGAGCCGATGCCGCAGCGCATGATCTGCATGGCCTGGCGGCGCAACAAGGTGCGCCAGGACGAATGCTTGGAGCTGGCGAAGATCATACGGGGGTTGGATGCAGCGGTGCTGGCGAGCTGACGCCGGCGTCGCCAGCTTGTTCTTATTCGCATCCGATTGGCCAGCTCTCACGGTACGAATATCAGAAATACATATGTAAAAAACACAACAATATGAACCATGCCGGTCAGGAACGTGGTTCTCTCGTTACTAAAGCTGACGTTGCATATGAGGAGCGCCAGGACCAAAAGGACCGCGTCAGCCGCCGGGAGCCCCAAGGTCAAGCCTCTGCCCGTCAGCAGGCTGGCGGCGGCGACCGCCGGTATGGTCAAACCGATCGTAGCGCAAGCCGAACCCATCGCAACGTTCAAGCCGCGCTGCAGCTCATTGTTGAGTGAGGCGCGAACCGCCGAAATGGCCTCCGGCATCAAAACCAGCCCCGCGATCAACGCTCCCACGATGCTGTCCGCCTGGGTCACCTGGTAGGCAACGAGCGTGTCCTCGACACTTGCGGCGACCTGCTCGGCGAGCATGACAATTCCGATCAGCCCGCTCAACAGCAGGAGAATGCCGACGGAAACGCTTTCGTGAGGGGCGGTTCGCGTCGAAAGGTCGTGCGCCTGTTCCTGGACGAAGTCGTCCCGGTGCCGGACCGTCTGGGCGAACACGAAACTTGCATAGAGCATCACCGAAAGGACGCTTACAAAACCAAGCTGAGCTGCCGAAAACGCACCGGGATCCGTCGTTTGAGTGTAGGTTGGCAGAACAAGCGTCATGACGGTCAGAGCGACCAGAACCGCCAGATACGCGCTGGTCCCTTGGCGAACGATTGCCTGTTTGCGATGACGCCAGCCGCCAAGCGTGAGACACGTGCCGACAACGCCGGTGGAGGTAATCATCACCGTCGAGAAAACGGACTCACGTGCCAGCGTCGGATTGTTCGCTCCATGCAGCATTATGGAAACGATGATCGACACTTCGATTGCCGTCACGGCAAAGGTCAGCACCAGTGTTCCGTACGGCTCCCCCACGCGCCGGGCCACTGCCTCGGCGTGGTCGAGCACCACGAAAATGGTGGTGAACATGATCGCGCTCGAAAGCGCCCCAACAAGAATCCTGACGTTCAGCGAACCTTCGTCCACCGAGAGACCGCTGGCTCTGACCACGACAGCCATTACCAGGGCGGCCAATGGCATCGCGTAGGAAGTCGCCGACCGTGCGGAACCAGTCATTCAAGCCCCCCAAACGCCGCGCGTTTCTGCGAACTTAGCGGAAAAGCGTGTGGGGAGCACCTCTTACGCCGTCTTCTGCGCCACCAGCCCCAGTTCCTCGACCATTGCCTGGCGCATCAGAAATTTCTGCGGCTTGCCGGTCACCGTCATCGGCAGTTCGGTGCGGAAGCGGATGTAGCGCGGCACCTTGTAGTGGGCGATCTGGCCGGCGCAGAAGGTCTTGATCTCCTCGGCGGTCGCGACCTGGCCGGGCTTCAGCACGATCCAGGCGCAGAGTTCCTCGCCATATTTGTCGTCGGGAATGCCGAAGACCTGCACTTCCTTGACCTTGGGATGGCGGTAGAGGAATTCCTCCACTTCGCGCGGATAGACGTTCTCGCCGCCGCGGATGACCATGTCCTTCACCCGGCCGACGATGTTGCAATATCCCTCGGCGTCTATTGTTGCGAGGTCGCCGGTATGCATCCAGCCGTCGGCGTCGACCGCCTCGCGGGTCTTCTCCGCGTCGTCCCAATAGCCCTTCATCACCGAATAGCCGCGCGTGCACAGCTCACCCGGCGCGCCGACCGCGACGGTGGCGCCGTCGGCACCGATCGCCTTCACCTCGACATGAGGGTGGATGCGGCCGACGGTGGAGACGCGCTTTTCCAGCGGATCGTCGACGCTGCTCTGGAACGAAACCGGGCTGGTCTCGGTCATGCCGTAGGCAATGGTCACTTGGCGCATATTCATCAGCGACACCACCTTCTTCATCACCTCGATCGGGCATGGCGAGCCGGCCATGATGCCGGTGCGCAGGCTGGAGAGGTCGAAGGTCGGGAAATCGGCATGGTCGAGCATGGCTACGAACATGGTCGGCACCCCATAGATGCCGGTGCAGCGCTCCTGTGCCACCGCCTTCAGCGTCGCGCCGGCGTCAAAACCCTCGCCCGGGAAGACCATGGTCGCGCCCTTGGTGACGCAGCCCATGGTGCCCATCGACATGCCGAAGCAATGATAGAGCGGCACCGGAATGCAGAGCCGGTCGTCGACGGTGAGTTTTATCGCCGAGGTGACGAAATTGCCATTGTTGACGATGTTCGCATGGGTGAGCGTCGCGCCCTTCGGCGCGCCCGTCGTGCCGCTGGTGAACTGGATGTTGATGGCCTCATTCGGCTTCAGGTTTTCGGAGATGCGGTCGAGGCTGTCATGCTCGTCGCGTCCGGCCATAGCCAGCACATCGCCGAAATTGAACATGCCGGGCGAGTTGTCGTCACCCATGCGGATGACGATCTTCAGCGTCGGCAGTTTCTTGGCCTTGAGCTCGCCGGGTTCGGCCGTGGCGATCTCAGGCGCCAGCGTCTCGATCATGCCGAGATAGTCGGAGGTTTTGAAACTGACAGCGGTGACCAGTGCTCGGCAAGCAACCTTGTTGAGGGCATATTCCAGCTCGGTCAGCCGATAGGCCGGGTTGATGTTGACGAGTATGAGGCCGATGCGGGCGGTGGCGAACTGGGTCACCAGCCATTCCCAGCGGTTGGGCGACCAGATGCCGACGCGATCGCCCTTCTCCAGGCCGAGCGCCAGGAAGCCGGCAGCTAACGCATCGACCGTGTCCGACAGCTCGCTCCAGGTGAAGCGCTTGTCCTGGCCGACGAAGACGGCGGCATCGAGCGTGGCGTATTTGCTCACCGTATCGGAAAACAGTTCCGGAATGGTCTTGTCGAGCAAGGGCACCGAGCGATCGCCCGAAACATGCGCCCTGCCGTCCACCGGAGCAATGAAGGTGCCTCCGCGCCCACGCAGATTCGTGGCGTTCATGAGCTCGTCGAGTTTGATCGCCATCGCCGTCTCCTCCCGGGATGCGCCAGCCTATCAGCCTGCCGGGATGGTGGAAACCCGCCGAAGGTATGGGGGCAATCGCATCACGGTGATTACGTTTCGATACGTTGGCGCTGCCCCTCATTGTCCTGCCGGACATTTCTCCCCGTTAACGGGGAGAAAGAGGCTTGCCGCAGCCTCCGCATTCTTCCTGCAACGTCGGCAGTTGGCGAAATCATCGGCGACGCGCCCTTTCTCCCCAGGACAATGAGGGGCAGCGCCCACTTTGGCCGGCTATCTGTTCACTGACGCCATATTCGCGGCGATGTCGCGCAAGACCGCTTCGTCCCCGACCCCGCGCGTCTTCTTCGAGGCGACAAGACAGGCCTGCGACTTCAGGATCACACCATCGCCCAGCACCTTGAGGTGGTTGGCGCGCAGCGTCGAGCCGGTGGTGGTGATGTCGACGATAACATCGGCCAGCCCCGCCGCCGGCGCGCCTTCGGTGGCGCCGAGGCTTTCGACGATGCGGTAGACCTGGATGCCGTGCTTGAGCGAAAAGAACTGCTGCGTCAGCCGCCAATATTTGGTGGCGATGCGCAAGCGTCGGCCGTGGCGCTGGCGGAAATCGGCGGCGACATCGTCGAGATCGGTCATGGTGTCGACATCGAGCCAGATGTCCGGCACGGCCACCACGACATCGGCGTGGCCGAAGCCGAGACGGGCGACGATTTCGGCGCGCGCTTCCCAGTCGGCAAGGTTCTCGCGCAACAGGTCCTCGCCGGTGATGCCGAGATCGACCGCGCCCTTGCCGATCTCGCCGGCAATTTCCGACGCGGACAGGAACGCCACTTCGACATTGTCGAGGCCATCGATGCGGGCGCGGTATTTGCGGTCGTCCTGCGGCAAGGTCACCGCCAGCCCGGCCTTGGCCAGCACTTCCAGCGACTGTTCCTTGAGACGGCCTTTCGACGGGATCGCCAGCGTGATCATTTCGCGTGTTCCCGCAAGATTTCGATGCGGTCGAGCCAGACCGAGAAGCCGACGCCGGGGATCGGCTTTTTGGCGCCGAGCAGGGTCAGCAGCCGGTCGTAGCGGCCACCGCCCACCAGCGGGCGGTCGCCATCTTCCGCCGCGATCTCGAACACGAGGCCGGTGTAATAATCGAGCGGACGGCCGAAGGCAGCGTCGTAGCGGATCTTTTCGACCGGCAGCCCATGCGCTTCGATCGCGCCGGCGCGGGCGGCGAAATTCTCGAGCGCCGCGCCCAGCGACAGGCCGGCATCGGCGGCGAATTTTTCGAGTGCCTCGGTCGCGCCACCCAGCGCGACGTCGATCCCGAGAAAACCCTTCAGCGCCGAGAACGCCTCCTTCGACAGCCGCACGCTGCGCAGTTGCGCCTTCTCGATCAGCCGGCGCGCGATGTCGGCCGGTGCACGGCCGGACGAAGCCGACAGGCCGGCCTCTTCCATGCCGGCAGCGATATGCGCGGCAAGACCTTCCGCATCGCCGTCGAGCACCAGCATGGCGACCGGACCGGAGAGCTGGCTGTTGCGCGGCGGGTTGGCGAGATCGGCAAGTGCGGCTTCCAGCATCGGCGCCGAGCCGAAGGCGCGCGCAAGCCGCATGCGCCAGCCACGCGGCAGGCCGAGCGCCGCCAGCACCGCCTCGAACAGGGTCTGGTCGCCAAGCGTCACGGCAAGCGTCTGTCCGGGCAGCACAAGCGACAGCAGCGCGTGCGCGTCGGCCAGCGAGCGGGCGTCGGCCGCGGCCGTATCGCGGTCGCCGAGATCCTCGATGCCGGCCTGGAAGAACTCGTTGCCGCCTTCGCGGCGTTGGCGGAATACTTCGCCGAGATAGGAGTAGCGGCGCGGCGTGCCGGCCTGGCTGGCGATGTGGTCGAGGCAGACCGGAATGGTGAATTCGGGCCGCAGGCACAGCGTCTTGCCCGTTTCGCTCTCGGTCAGGAAGATGCGGCGGCGCAGGTCCTCGCCCGCCATGTCGAGGAACGGATCGGCCGGCTGCAGCACGGCCACTTCGACCGCATGCGTGTCGCGCGCGGCGAAGAGCTTTATGATGTCGGCGGCGATGGCGGGGTAGCGGGAGGTCATAAAGCACCTCCCCTTCTCCCCTTGTGGGGCGAGAAGCGGTTCGCACAGCGGACGAAAAGCCAACTGCTTGGCTTTTCGAGCTTCGAACGCCCGGAGCTTGCGACGGGCCGGGTGGTGGATTGGCGCGCAGCGCCAAGACGGATGAGGGGTGCTGGAAGGAATGAGACGCCGGCGCTCCCTGGAACACCCCTCATCCGACCGAGCTTCGCTCGGCCACCTTCTCCCACAAGAAGGGGAGAAGGGGAGGTTGGCGCCCTACTTGCCACGTGCCCGCTCCTCGGCCTGCGCCGCCAGGATCTTCCTCACTTCGGCAACCAGTTCACCCTCCGCCACAGTTACCTGCGCGGGCCTTGCGGCGCGCCATTCGGCGTTGTCGGTGATCTCGGCCGACAGGCGCGCGCCTTCGATGAGGTCCTTGATCTGCACCTCGCCCTTGGCGCGCTCGTCGCCGCCCTGGATGACGGCGATCGGGCTGCCGCGGCGGTCGGCATATTTCAACTGCGCCTTCATGCCGGCGCCGCCGAGATACATTTCGGAGCGGATGCCGGCGGCGCGCAGGTCGGCGACCATCTTCTGGTAGCGGCCGAGGCTTTCAATATCCTTGTCCATGACGAGCACGACGACCGGGGCGACGACATCGGAAGTGTCGAGCTTGCCGAGGTTCTTCAGCGCCGTCATCAGCCGGGAGACGCCGATGGAAAAGCCGGTTGCCGGCACCGGTTCGCCGCGGAAGCGCGAGACCAGCCCGTCGTAACGACCGCCGCCGCCGACCGAGCCGAAGCGAACGATCTGGCCATCCTCGTTGGGGATCTCGGCCAGAAGCTCGGCCTCGAAGACCGGGCCGGTGTAGTATTCGAGGCCGCGCACGACGGAGGGGTCAATCTTGACCCTGTCACTGGCATAGCCTGCACTTTCAACTAAGAGCCGTATCTGATCGAGCTCGGCAATTCCCTCGCGATAGAGGCTGCTGTCTGAAAGGCGGATATTGTTGTGCGCCAGCGTCGGAGGTTGGCGCGAAAGTATGCCGCCCTTCATATTGGCCAGTTCCGGATTATCCGGTGGCTGAATTTTCGCCGACGGAACTACAACGGTTGAAGCTGGGTCGAGAAATTCGAAAACTACGTCGATCTCTCCAGGCCCAAGTCCTGCGCCCTTCGTAAAATCTCCGCTTTCATCCTTGCGACCTTCGCCTAAGAGCAGCCGAACACCTTCGATACCCAACTTGTCCAGCTTGTCGATGGCGCGCAGCACCGTCAGCCGGCGCCCCGCATTCTGGTCGCCGCCGAGGCCGATCGCCTCCAGCACGCCGTCCAGCACCTTGCGGTTGTTGACCCGGATGACGTAGTCGCCGCGCTTGATGCCGAGCGCCTCCATCACGTCGGCCATCATCATCGCCATCTCGGCATCGGCGGCGACGCCCGGCGTGCCGATGGTATCGGCGTCGAACTGCATGAACTGGCGGAAGCGGCCGGGGCCGGGCTTCTCGTTGCGGAACACCCAGCCGGAGCGGTAGCTGCGATAGGGTTTCGGCAGGCGGTCGTAATTCTCGGCGACGAAGCGCGCCGTCGGCGCCGTCAGGTCGTAGCGCAGCGACAGCCACTGGTCGTCGTCGTCCTGGAAGGAGAAGACGCCTTCATTCGGCCGGTCCTGGTCGGGCAGGAATTTGCCGAGCGCGTCGGTGTATTCGATCATCGGCTGGTCGACCGGCTCGAAGCCGTAAAGCTCATAGACGGACCGGATGGTCGCCATCATCTTTTCGACGGCGCGAATGTCTTCGGCGCTGCGGTCGGCAAAACCGCGCGGCAGCCGCGCTTTCGTCTTTTCCGGTTTGTCGGCCATGGGATGGTACTCGGTGTTTCGTGACGCGCTATGGATTGGAAAATTCCTATTTCCAAGGCGCGCGTGTCCTAACCGATGCTGCTGGGTGCGGCAAGGGTTTGCGACTCAATCCGCAAGAGCCCGGAGAACCGTTTGGATAGTTTGCAAACGCCGCGCCGCCCCTCATCCGCCTGCCGGTGTCCAGCGGATAGATGGGTAACAGATTGAACCGGATACATAGGTAA
>SAQE01000019.1 GCA_004020545.1 Mesorhizobium sp.
GTGCCGGGGTCGGGGGCGGTTGCAGCGCCGAGGACGTCGATGCCGGCGCTGCCTGCCCGGGGCGCTGCTCCGCCGGGCTGAAGAACGGCTCGTTGGAGAAGTCCAATGGCCTGCCTGTCGACGGCGGCAGCTCGCGTTGCGTCGATCCGGCCCGGATTTGCGGATGGCCGGAGGCCGGCCGTCCTTCGTCGATCGAGACCGAAACGACATAGCGGCCGATCAGCACTCGATCGCCATGCGCCAGCCGGTGCGGGCCGGCCATACGCTGGCTGGAGCCGTTGATGAAGGTGCCGTTGCGCGAGATGTCGTAGAGCCAGAATCCGCCCGCCTGGTAGCGGACCTCGCAATGCCGTCCGGAAATGAACTTGTCCGGATCGGAGAGCGTCCAGTCGCAATTCTCGCGTCCGATCTCGAAGCTGCGGTCGCGGGCGGCGTAGCTCGTCGCGGTGCCCGGGGGCAGCTTGTCGACATTGCTGATCTGGAGCGAGATGAACATCCGGAAGCGTCGCCGAACTTGGTCAATAAATACTTATCTTCCACGCGATTCCGGACGGAAAACCGCTACGCGCTTTTCCCGGAATTGCTCCGGCATTCTAGCAGCTTACAGGCGCGGCGGGAGAGGAGCGTTTCACACCGGCGCATGGGTGCGGTTTAGCCATCGCTGTTGTTTGGCTGCCAGCAAACCTGTGCTAGGCTGAAAGTGGTCCGGTACGGTGGGGTGCGAAAAGTTCCCGAACGTGATGCGGTTAACATAGCGGGGGCTTCAATCCATCATACTGGCGGCCGCGTCCAGGAGGGGCACGACCCATGCCGAACGAACGCGCCACGGTTGTGCAGACGCCGCTTGGCGGCGATCTGCTGACCTTCACCCATCTCGTCGGCCGTGACGAGATCAGCCGTTGTTTCGCCTATACGGTCGGCTTCGTCTCGAAGAGCCATGATGTCGACCCGCTGAAGATGCTGGGCGGCGCCGTTTCGGTCGAAGGCGAATCCGACCCGAAGCGCTGGTTCAGCGGCCTCGTGTCGGATTTCAAGCTCACCCGCATCGAGGATCGGCTGGCCTATTACGAAGCGGTGGTCAGGCCATGGCTCTGGTTCCTCGGCAACACCACCGATTGCCGCATCTTCCAGAATATGACGGCGGTTGAGATCGTCGAAAAAATCTTCTCCAAATACGGCATCGCGAAATTCGAGAAGCGGCTGCAGGGGTCCTATCCCCAGCGCGAATACTGCGTGCAATACGACGAGAGCGACCTGGATTTCGTGCAGCGGCTGATGGAGCACGAGGGCATCTTCTATTTCTTCGAGCATGACGAGGGCAAGCACACGCTGGTCCTCTGCGATGCGATGAGCAAGCTGAAGACCGCTCCGGGCTACGACAAGGTGCTCTATAATTTCGAGGGCCAAGCCTCGCGGCGCGATGTCGAATACATCACCGAATGGATTCCGGGCAGCGCGGTGCGGCCGGGCGCCTACGCCCACACCGACTATGATTTCGAGAAGCCCGGCGCCGATCTGATGGCGAAATCCGCCCAGCCGTTCAGCCACAAGGAGGCCGCGGGCGAGAACTACCGCCAGCCCGGCGCGCATCTCGATGTCGGGCGAGGCGACACGATCGCGGGGGTTCGCCGCGAGGAACTTCAGGCGGTGCATCAGCGCTGCACGGCGGTGGGAACCGTGCGCGGCCTCTTTTCCGGCTGCAAGTTCAAGCTCGAGAGCTTTCCGCGCGACGACCAGAACCAGGACTATCTGGTGATCAGCGCCGAATACCGGCTGTTCGATCCGGGTTACCGGACCCAGAACGAGGCCCACAGCGAAAATTTCAAGGTCGTGCTGGGCGTGGCACCCACCAAATTGCCCTACCGGCCGCCGCGCATCACGCCGCGGCCGATCATGCGCGGCCCGCAGACGGCGACGGTGGTCGGTCCTTCGGGCGAAGAGATCTTCACCGACAAATATGCCCGCGTGAAGGTGCAGTTCCATTGGGACCGCCTCGGCAAGAAGGACCAGAACTCTTCCTGCTTCGTGCGCGTGTCGCAGACCTGGGCCGGCAGCGGCTGGGGGTTCATCCAGATCCCGCGCATCGGCCAGGAGGTCATCGTCGATTTCATCGAGGGCGACCCGGATCTGCCGATCATCACCGGCCGCGTCTACAACGCCGCCGAGATGCCCCCCTACGGCTTGCCCGCCAACGCGACGCAATCGGGCTGGAAATCGAATTCCTCGAAAGGCGGCGGCGGTTACAACGAGCTGATGTTCGAGGACAAGGCGGGCTCCGAGCTGGTCAATTTCCAGGCCCAGAAGGACCATCACCTGCTGATCAAGCACGATCGCAACAAGACCGTGCAGCACGACCAGTCCGACCGCATCGACCACGACGCCAAGCACTCCGTCGGCCACAACCTCGACGAGGATGTCGGCAACAACAAGACGGTCAAGGTCGGCGTCGACCAGACGACGAATATCGGGTCGAACGACACCGAAACGGTGGGCGCGAACCGCAAGCTGACCGTCCAGGCCAACGAGACGATCCACGTCGTCGCCAACTCCACCGAAAACATCGACGCCAACCATTCGCAGACGGTTGGGCTCGTGCAGACGGTGACGGTGGGGGCTGCGCGTGTCGATACTGTGGGCGCCGCTGAAGCAAGGACCGTCGGCGCCTCGCAGACGAACACGATCGGCGTAACGCGATCTGTCAGCGTCGGCACCAATCAAAGTCACGATATAGGGGCAGCGGATAGCTGGACGGTAGGAGCCAGCCAAAGCGTGACCATCGGTGCTGACCAGAGTTTCAGTGTCGGCGGGGATCACTCGTCGCAGGTCGGCAAGGCGAGACTGGCCAAGATCGCGGCGGACGAGGGGATCGAGGTCGGCGGCGGCTATTCTCTCAAGGTCGCCAAAGCGAGCAGCGTCATCATCGGTGAAGACGGCGTAATGAAGTACGGCAAGAAGCTGTACGTCGAGGCGGCAGACGAGATTGCCCTGAAATGCGGCGACGCCAGCATCGTCCTCAAAAAGGACGGCACGATCAGCCTCAAGGGCAAGGACATAAGGCTCGACGGCAGCGGTGACATCGACGTGCAGGCTAATGGCAAGACCAAGATCAAAGGCAGCAGTGTCCACAACAATTGAAGATATCGAGGGCTGAGCGATGGACCTTATCGAGCGTATTGACGGCGTGGTCATCGGTTTGCTGATTGGCTTCGATGACGGCTCGCCGCTCGTCGTTTTCGTCGACAATCCCAGCGACACGGCCGTAAGGGCCCGCAGCCTCGCTGTTCTCGACGCTTCGTCTGTCGGCTCGGAAGTGGCGCTGCTGTTCGAAGCGGGCGACCCCTCCCGGCCGCTTGTCGTGGGGCGGATAGTCGATCCGCGCCCCAATGCGTGTCCCGTTGAAGTGTTGCGTGACGGCGAGACAGTGACGCTGGACGCGCGCGATCGCATCGAACTCCGGTGTGGTTTGGCGTCTATTATTCTGGAGAAGAACGGGCGAGTTTCCATCCGCGGTACACAGCTCAACAGTCACGCCACCGGGACGAACTGGATACGGGGGGCGGCCGTTCACCTGAATTAGGCCGAACCGATGCAGCGCCTTGCAACGATCCCAGCCATCGTGGACCAGCACGCGGAGGATGCAGCTTTCCTCTGGTCGCGGCGATGCCGCGAGATTGACGGGCCGATTCTTGGCGAAAACGACATTGGCCGCATAGACCAGCGCCTCGACGCCAACCTCGAGGGCCTGTTCGCATCTGGCGAAGCTGCGTGGGCGGCGGCGAACGCGCGTTTCTCGGACTACAAGGAGGCTCCCGAACTCTTTGTCATGGCCTGCTTGGCTCTCCGCTGGGAACTGGAAAAGTCGGTTGCCGCGGTGATCGAGGCCGCTGCCACGCTTGGCGAAATGGGAATTAAGGCTGTCTCGGGCGCTATTGCCAGGACACCGCGCGAAAAACTCCGACCTTTTGTCGCAAAATGGGTCGACTCCAGAGAAACGATGCTCAAGTGCATCGGGCTCGCGGCGCTCTGGCATCATCGCAGCGATGCCGGGCCGCGCCTCGGTGAGTTGGTCGCGAACGGCCAGACTGAGGTCCGAGTCCGGGCGCTGCGGTTGGCCGGCGCATTGCGCCGCCGAGATTTGCTACCAGTCGTAGCTGAGTGTCTCGCTGCCGATCAGCCGCGGGAACGGTTCGCGGCCTCGTTCGCCGCTTGTCTGCTCGGCGCGGGCCGTGCGTCCCTACCTGTCCTGGATGATTTGCTTGCCTCTGCCGGCGTTTCTCCAAGTGAGGTGATCGATATCCGATTGCTCGCCTCGGCGGGGCCGCCCGCGAAGGCCTGGCTTCAAAAATATCTGAATCAGCCCTTGTTGCGACAGCGGGCGCTGTCTGCCACTGGGATGCTTGGCGATAGGTCGATCGTCCCATGGCTGATGGAACGCATGCGCGAGCCGCAATGCGCTTATGCGGCGGGCCTTGCCTGGCGTGATTTGTTCGAGGTCGATTTCAACGACACCGACGTCTTCATTGTTGATCCAGCATTCCTCGGAGAGGAATTCGCCGACATCGAGTCGCCGCTTCCATCCGCCGATCGCGCGAATGCATGGTGGGACGAAGGACGGGGACCGGGCAAACACAAACCGTTCCGCTCGATGCGCAAGCAGCGGCTTGTGGCCATTCAGGCCTCTTTCGACAATCCCAAACTCCCGTTGGCCAACTGGCGGCGCACGCAGCGTTTCCCAGCTTGGATGTAACTCAGTCGAAATTGACCCGGCTAACCAGCGCGGCGGCGCGCAATCCTGCTTCGGAGGCGATCTCGCACATAGCCACCGGACCGGGCGCATAGCCGGCAGTGAAACTGTCTGCTGCCACAAGCAAAGCCAAGGCTCCGCCGGCTGCTCCTACGTCGCCAACGGTCATCGCCGGATAGGCAACCGGCAGGATTTCGCGCCGGGTGCGGTAGAAGCGCGACCGCGCTATGTTTGCCTCCCATCCGCTATACCGCTCCCCATTGCCGTTGCTGACGACAAAGACGATGTCGGGCTCGCGTGGGCCGTTGCCAACTCCGTTCAACGCACCCCGAAGCGCGCCAAGCAGAGCTTTGCCCTGGCTGTACCGCTCCGTCAGGACACTATCCGCTTCCTGTGCAAAACCGACGCCGTGGATGGCGGCGATATCTGGCGACTTCGGATCGGGCCTTGATTGTAGGCAAACAAAGGCCGCCGCCTCTCCAGGAACAAGCCCTTGAGGGTTGTCAGAACCTTTCAGCCGTCCCGATGCAGCCAGCCGAGAGATGTCCTTGTCATTGACCAAACTATCGACTCCGCCGAGCAAGACGTGCTCGACGCCGGGACGGCCAAGCAACTCTGACAGTTGATCCAACACGCCGATGCTTGCTGCCGCACCGCCGTCGATCGCGCGCGACGCCTCATGGAACGGGCCGCCGCATGCGCTCATGACGGCATCCAGGAAACCAGAGGGGGTGTATTCTTCGAAGGCGACATGGTTCCTAAACTTTTCCGGCAAAACAAGCATCAGCACGGTCGTGTGTGGATAAGCTGCCGTCGAAGCGAGCGCGTCCGAGATGGCGCGCGCAGCCATGTTGACCAGCCAGTCCCAATCCGTGGCTCTCAGCGACCAGTGGCTGGGGATGCGCGAGACGGTCTGCGATGCACCCATAGGCTCGGCTAGCAGATACTCTTCATACGCGGAGAGGCCAGCACGAATAGCAGCCAATGCTTGACGCCGGTTCAGGCCCGCGGGTGTCACGGCGCCACCGCCGGTGATGTATAGCGGCCGTTTCATGGCAGCCACGCCGGACGGCCGGTAACGGTGCCGTCAGTTCCGCGCAGCGCAAAATAGTCCTTGCCCTTTCGCTTCGCCGCGATCAGCGCCGGCGTGACATGACCAAAGACAAGTTCGCGCAGCGCGGGCCGGTTGCGCAGCGTCGTTACGGTTATTCGCGCCTTCAGCGTCACCCGAAACAAGTCGGGTTCGATGATGATCGTATCCGCCTTGAAAACCGTGTCCTCGACGCGGTCGTCGAAGATCAGGCGGATGGGCGCGATCACGCGCGGCAGTTTGAACTTCCACCGGCCGCCGGGGGTGAGACCGATCAAAGTAACATCTTCTCCGCCGTTGAGGTCCGTGAGCTGCTGATCCGCGGGTGCAGCAAGATTGTAACGCGGATCGAAATCCTTCGGCGGCAAGGGCCATTGGGTGTCGATCCAAGCCTGATCGTAGGTCCCTGCGAAAGACAGGCGCGGCTGCCACCCGCGCCCAAGTGCTCCAAAACCGGCCGGCCGCGGCTTATCCGAGGGACTCAAGAACGGCTCACCAGGATAAGTTATGTTTGGCGCCTGCGTCTGGACTGCCGGATCGGCCGAGCGGGCATGGGCGAAGCCCACTCCCAGCGGGTTGCGAGGATCGGTCTTTAGATCGGCGGTGGTGCCCCCGTACGTGCGTTCATAAACTATGGGCATCTGTGTAAATGGATGTGGGGTGCTGTAACTGCCGGCATCGTAGATCCGGTCGCCGACAATATTGAGCACCTTTTGCATCGGTCCGAACTTCAAACCCGCTTGCATTTCTCGAACCGGCTTTCCGTTCGGCGCGTATGCGGTACCGTTGACGATGATGTCGACGCTAGGCTTCAGCATTGCGATATCGGCCTCGTAACGCGTCGACGAACGGGAAGGATCGCCGAAAAAGACATCGCTGAGCGTTACTGGCAGTTGTTCATTGGCCGGCTCCACGGAGATCATTTCATCCGCACCTTGGAAGCTCGCAGAGAACAGGCCCAGGAAAACCTCCTGACCGTCGGCATTAGGCAATGTGTAAGACCCGACCGCGAACGGCGTACGATTCTCCAACCAGACAGCAAAGCTCATTGCTCAGCACCAGACTCCGTTCTCGTCCTTTCCGATCGGCCAGTACGGCATGCAGGCGATCAGGCGCACCAGTTCCTTCTTCTTGGCGTCGATAAGCCATTGAAGCAGCAGGGTTTCGGGATAGACGATTTCCCCGGAGCCTTTGTTGGCGTCGCAGCAATCGAGCCAGTAATTGCGTACGATCCAAATCACGTTCCCGTGCGCGGCTGCGCCAGCCGCGCGTTTCATGAACGCTTTGCGTAAGGCCTCCTCGCGACCCAATCCCTGCTGTTCTTGTGCCTTGACTGTGTCGGCCCACCAGGGCACCGCGATCTCGTAGGCCGTTTGGATATCTTCCAGGTAGCCATCGAAAAGGTCCTGGTGCCGCTGAGAACTCTGAGCGAGCTTGCGCGCCGCGATTTTCGCATCCCTCGGCTCGACGCAGCCGGGTTGGCGCAGCAGGCGGTGAATGCCGCGATCGGTCTCAAAATAGGTGATCAACGCCATCAGGTGATCTCCTCGTCCTGGTCGAGCCCGATCGGCACAAAGACGAAGCCATTGACCACCGTGGTCAAATCGGGCGCCTTACTGGGGATATCGTCGATCAGCAAATCGATGTGGCCGGCATAGCGCGCGCTGTCCCCGAGGTCGTCTACGCCCCATTTTTCCTCGGCCGATTTCTCGGCCTGCTCGACGAATTCGTGCTCGTTCTTTCGGTTCAGGTTCTCCACCTCGAAATAGTATTTCCGAAAGACATGCAGAAAGCGCGGATGTCCGGAAATTCCAGTCGGCCAAATTAGCGAGGTCGCATCGATGGTTTCGGCTGCGACGATGCCTCTCCACCAGGCTTTGATTTCAGGCAGGAGCGTCCGCAATTCGGCGATATAGCGCTGCTGGATATCATCGTAGCTCTTGGCGATTACGATCATGGTTTCACTCCCTCACAGCGTGGCCGCATAGGCTTCTGCCTGACTTCCCTGGCTGCGATAATGTGCCTCACAGTGAGGTTTGACCCTGCTTGCCCGTTCGAAGTATTTCTTGAAGTCTGCGAGCTTCATATTGCATCCGCCGAGCGCCCAGGCCACGCACAGCGGCGGCTGATGGTCATGGGTCATATGGCCTTTGCCGCGCGCCATATCCTTTCCATGGACAGGGTCCTCGTATCGCACGATCGCTCCACTGCTCGAACGCGTGGTGCGCCAGTGAGCGCGTGATACCCGTTTGTCGTCTCGGGCGCATTCCCAGCACGGCTTGTTGCGGACCGCCTTCTTCTGAGCCGGCGAAGGATCCTTATCCGGCCGGTGAACCTTCGCGTCGTAAGGCTTGCCCGGACAGGGGCCGGGCGCGATACCCTTGCGTCTCAGCAATGCCTTGAACGTATTGATCGCTGTCTGATCGATACAGTTGGGCAGATCGCTGGCCGTATTCTGAGCCATCATGTCGCCATGGCGGTCGACACCCTTACCCTCCGCCTTGACTGTGAACGACCACAGCTTGAAGACGCCTTTGCCCTTGATTTTGTGAGTGATTACGCCCGCACCGAGTCCCTGCGTCGCTGGCTCATTGCCGGTACTGGTTGAAATCTCTGAAGAATTCTCGATCGCCGTAGGCTCGCCGTCGATCTTGACGCTTTTGGTGCCGTTGGACAGGTCGGAGGAAGAGAGCATATTGACATAGGGCACTGGGACTGGGCCTGCCGGAGGTGACGGCGGAGATAGACAGACGTCGCCTGGCGCAATGCCCTTGCCATTGCTGCCCTTGTGAAAGAAGCCCATATTCTCGGCGAAGACAGTAATGGCCATTATCAGCTTTCCTCCGCCGGCAGAGGCACCGTTCGCATGACCGGTAGGCCGTTTTCGGCCAGATCATGAATGTCTTTGAAATGGCATTCGTGGACGTTCCAACCGTCGCACCAGAAGACTATCTCGGGCTCTGCGCTGTTGGCTGCCGGTTGAACGGCCTTGATTTGCTCCGCGACCATAGCGCTCGTCCAGTAGCGCGACACCGCGTCACCTGCGATCTCGGATACTGCATCAAACCATCCGTCATCCATCCGGGGCGGGCGTCCGATGGCAGCAACGACAAAAGGATATCGCCGCCCGACGCGATCCTCGCTCATCCGCCATGCGCCTGCGCAAGGCTGATCGCAGAAGATGCCGGCCGGCACCGTGAAACGCCAGACGCGCGGATCCAACTCTCCCTCATCAGGCCGCGCACGCAGCTCCGTCGACATCCACCGGTCCCAACGGTCGATGAAGGTCCGCGGCAGGTTCCACGCGACGAAATCCCCCGTCGCCGGAATCTTTCCGAAAAAGCCGGTGTTCATATCTGCGGCGGACATGTGAACTTCTTGAACATTTCGAGCGTGTATGGGTTCTCGACGCTGGCCGCCTTGAGCTCGAAATCGGCGTACATGCCTTTCGTGCCGAGCCGCAGGCTGTAGACGTCGGTGAGCTTGGTCCCGGCGAACTTGCCGCCGCGCAGCATCCTCAGCCATGCCCAACTGCCGGTCTCGTTGAGCATGACCTCGGGCGAGCCGTCGACCGGCTGGAAGGCGAGCGAGATCACGCCGGTCCCGTCCTTGCCCGGCCACGTCATCGGCTGCGGCCTGGTCGCGTTGTTGTAGTAGACGAGGTTTTGGCCATCGAGGTTGAGCGTCACGCGCGCCACGTTGGGCGACAGGTCCTTCGGCTCCAGCGTGAAGTTCATGACCGGGCCGGTGCCGCCGGGAAACAGGTCGTCGCGGATGTGCCTTGCCTGTTCGAACGCCGCCAGCGCCGCGGGATCGAGGCCGAAATCGGCCCGCCATTTCCAGGGCTCGCTGGCCGTGTCGACATAGTTGATCAGATGATCGTTGATGAAGGCGTCGATCAGCCCAGTCGGCCCGAACAGGCGCTGGAAATCGCGCACGTTGACGTCGACCGCGCTGTCGGGACTGAAGGGATAGCGGTTGTTGAGCGCGGCCTGGCAGAAAGGCAGGATGTCGGCGCGCCAGATGGCATTGAGCTCGTTGGTGACGGCCTTTTGCGAGAGGCCGCTTGTGTCGCCGGCAATTCCGCCCAGCCAGTCGTTGATCGGGGAGGGCAGGATCTGCGCCTGTCTTGCGACCGCGCCCGTCAGTTCGGCGAGGCCGCCCTGCTTCTTGATGGCGTCCTGCGGGTTGGGATTGGCGGTCACCGTCTGCAAGACGTTGGACAGCGCCGTCAGCGCCACCACGGCGGCGTCGAGCGCCGGCGGCTGGCCGTCGACCTCGGCGATCGTGCCTTTGAGCGGCCTGAAGTGCGCGGCCACCAGGCTGCCGGTCATGTCGACCTGATCGGCCGAGCCCGCGCGGGGCAGCAATTTCGCTCCCGTCTTCACCACCTTGCCCAGCTTGCCGAGCTTGCTCAAGAGCTTCGAGCCGGTCTTCGCGGCGCCGCCCTTGTCGTCGGCCGGCGCTTCGTCGGATCGGGTCAGGTCAGTCTCCTGGACCACCGCCTTCAGCAGCCGCTTCAACGCGGAATCGGCGCTCGAAAGGTCCTTGAGATTTTCGCTGGCGATGTTGAGGTCGCTCAGCGGGGCCAGTCGCATGTCGCGCAGGAAACTGTCCCACTGCGCGATATAATCGTCGTAATAGAGCTTCAGAATGTCCTCGGACAGCGCCGAGACCGAGGTCTCCGCGTTCTCCGAACAGCCGCCGGCGAACACCGCCCGATCGAGCGCCGCCTGCGCCGCCACATCCTCGACCCGGTCGAGAACGGCGTCATGAAAGCCGGCATAGGTATAGGCGCCGGGAACGCCGACGCGCAGCGTCTTGTCGGAGCGGCGCGCGAACACTTTCGCGCCGTTCGGTCCGGCGAAGTTGGCCGGCACCCATTCTTTCACGCCAGCCACTTCCGGATCGGCGAGAAGCTGCTTGTAGGCACGCTCCGGCAGCGAGATCGTGCACACCGTTTTCAGCGCCTCGGCCACCAGTTCCTTGTCCGGGGCGATATAGCTGTCGTCGACCGCCATGCGTCGGATCGCGGCAAGCTGATGCTCTTCGGCGTCCGCCGTGGGGAAGGGCGGGGCAGGCGCGAATTCCGGCAGGCTGTTCGCCCACCAGTTCTGGGCGAAGTCGGTGTCCATCTGCGACAGGCCCGTCATCATGCGATAGGTCTTGAGCGCCCCCAGCATGAAATCCGGATCGCGGATCTGCCGCCACATCGTGGCCTCGAGGAGCGCCACCATACGTGGCTCGAGCAGGTTGCGCAGCGCACGGTCGTAAGTGTCGGTCTGGGCGCGCACCAGCTCCGCCGAGGCGGTCGGGCCAAGCAGGTTGTGGGGTGCGTCCGGCGGCGCGGTGCGGGCCGTTGCGATCGCATCCATCGCGGCCAGCGCTCCATCCATCGTCGGCTGCTCCACGGATGCCGGCGCGGCGGAAACGTCGGTCAGCGGCGCCTGCAGCGCCTCGAACTGGCCGGCCTGCTCGGTGATGGCATTGCGGTTGTCGAGATAGGACCAGGTGAACAGTCCGCCGGCAAGCAGGGCCACGAGCGCGCTTGCGGCGGCCGCGCCGCGCCAGATCCAGGCGCGGCGGCGCTGCGCCAGCGGATCGAACGTGCCGAGACCAGCTTCCTTGAAGATGACTTCGGTCAAAAGATTCCGCAGGAAGAAGCTGCGCTTCTCGACGCGTGGCGAAAGCATGGCGCGGCGCGGCGGCAGCCCGAAGGAGGAGGACAGCGCCGCTGTCAGCCGGTCGATCGGCGCGCCTTCCTGGGTCGCCGACGTCAGATAGAGGCCGCGCAGCCAGGCCGCCTCCTCGTAGCGGCTCTCGCCGAACATCGCCTCGATCAGCACCTGGATCGGCTCGGAGAGGCTGGCGAGCTGGGCCGGGAAGCGGAAGATTTCGGCGCGCGCGCCAAGCTTGTCCTCGTCCTCGAGCCGCGGCACCAGCCGACGCTCCAGTTCCGTGGCGAGCGCGGCCAGCTCCTTGTCGATGGTCTTGGCGTCGATGCGCGCGTCGAGGGCGAAGGTCGTGCCCCACACCTGCTCGCGGGCGGCGGTCGACAAGCCGCCGAAGAAGGCTTCGAACCCCTTGATCAGGTCGGCCTTGGTCAGCATCAGATAGACGGGAAGGCGGATTTCGAGACGGTCGTTCAGCTCCGCCAGCCGGCGGCGGATCTTGCGGCCATGCGCCTTGATGGCTTCGTCGCCTTCCGAGAGCGCATCGATCGACAGCGTGACGATAACGCCATTGAGCGCGCGACGGCCCCGATGCTTCTTCAGCAGATCGAGAAAGCCCAGCCATTCGGCCGCATCGACGTCCGGCTGGCTTTCCTGCTGGACGTAGCGGCCGGCGGTGTCGATCAGCACCGCGGTCTCCGAGAAGAACCAGTCGCAGTTGCGCGTGCCGCCGACGCCTTGCAGGTCATCGGTCAGGTCGATCGGGAAGCTGAGGCCCGACTGGCGCAGCGCCGTCGTCTTGCCGGTGGCCGGCGGACCGACGATCACATACCACGGCATCTCGCGCAGGAACTTGCGGCCGCCGAGCTTGCGCCGCTTGAGCTCGGCCATGACCTCGCCGAACTTGGCGCCGACCGCGGCGACGCTCTCCTCGCCGGGGGTAAGCTGCTTTTCCTGCACGGGTGCCGCGATCTCGGCGACGAACATGCGGTTGGCGCGGATCGCGCGGCGCTGCGCGATGATCAGCCAGATCAGCCACAAGATGATCAACCCGGCGATGATGGCGATGCGCACATTGTCGGATTCGAACGGTGCATAGGGGCCGACCTGAACGATCGGGCCGAACACCCAGATCAGCAGCGAAAGCAGCGCGATGCCGATCAGCGTCCAAAGGAAGCGCGAGGTGAGAACCGCCCAGAGGAAGCGCAGGATAAACATCACAGCCTCTTCTCGACCAGCACCTCGACGCGCCGGTTGAGCGCCCGGCCCTCGCGCGTCGAATTGTCGGCCACCGGATCGGTCTCCGCGCGGCCTTCGGAATGGATGCGCTCCTGCGGCACGCCGGCCTGCACCAGAAGGGTGGCGATGGTTTCGGCGCGCGCTTCCGAGAGCCGCTGGTTGGTCGAAAGCGGATTCGACCGTTGCAGGCGCACATTGTCGGTATGGCCGACGACGGTGATGTTACCAATCAGCTCCTGATTGGCGAGGATCACCTTGGCGATCGACTCGACCAACGGCTCGTAGCCTTGTGTGAGCGTTGGCCGCGACGACTGGAACAGCTCGGGGTTGGAAGACTGGATGACCAGCTTGGCCAGCGACACGCTCTCCGTGCCGCTCAGCGCTCCCTTGAGGCTATCCGGCGCCTCGGCCTTGAATTCCGGCAGCAACGCGAAATCGACCGGCTGCGGCGGCTCGGGTTCGGGAGCATCGGGTTTGGGCGCGGCGCGCGCGACATCCGTGCGCTGCGGCGGCGGCAGCGCGCGGACCAGAGCGGAGAGCTCGACGGCCTGGCTGCTCAGCCCCATCGAAAGGCCGATGTGGGTTGCGGCGGCAATGACCACGGCCGCCAACGCCATCACCCAGATCGGCACGATGAAGCGCTGTGGCTCGTCGGAGGCGGTCACGCCTTTCCAGTGCGGCGACAGCGGCGCGTCTTCGGCGTCGGCGTTGCGCAGGAAGCGCGCCGCCGCCACGCGAACGGCGTTGAGCGAGCGGTCGCCGGCGCGGCCGGGCACGCGATATTTGCCGCGGAAGCCGAGCGCCAGGCAGTAATATTGCAGCTCCAGCATTTCGCGGTCGCGGTTCGGATGCCGCTCCAGTTCGTCGAGACGCGAGAAGAACTGCGTGCCGGCGTCGACGTCGCCGCGCAACATGACCACCAGCGGCTGGCGCGGCCATGCGCTGGCGCCGCCCCAGGGCGTATTGAGCGCAAGATCGTCGAGCAGCGCCGCCACCGCCCAGGCGGCCTGGTCTGCCCGCTCCAGCGAGGATCCCGCCGCCATCGCGGCATCGCGCGCCCGGACCAATTCGTCGAGCAGGCGCGTGCGCAGCACCTCCGGGTTCTCGGGCGCCAGCGCGCTTTCAAGCTCCGGCGCGAATTCGAGCAGCGGCGCGAATGTATTGATCAGCGTATTGGGATGCGCGCGCGCCCGCTTCACCGGCGCGCCCGGCGTGAGCGGTGCCATTGGCCGCGGCGACGCGCCGGTCAGCCTGATGCGCGTGCGCTCGCGATCCTCCGACAGTCCGAAGGGATCATCCCGGCTCATGGCCTCACCTGTTCACCGAATAGCAGTCGACCTGCGGCTCGCTCGGCAGCACACCGGAAACGCCGATGACGAAACCGGGGGCGTCGAGCAGCGAAGCCCAATGCTCGCTCTTCTGATCCAATTCCAGGCACAGCCGGTCGCCGTCATAGGGGATCTCGCGCGGCTGCGAATGCAACGGCTTCAGCGGAATGCCGGGCAGGCGCGACTTCCACAGTCCCTCGAACTGGTCGGCCGACCCCACGGTCGCCTGGTTGACGAAGATCTTGCGCAGCGCGTCCTCCGACAACTCGGAGCCGACGCGGATGACGATGCGGCTGGCGACCAGAAGCTTCGGATTGTCGATGCGCACCTTCCAGACATTGGTCGCGTGCCGCATGACCGGCAGCGCGCGCGATTTCGGCTCGATGTAGCGCAGGCTCAGGATCAGCGAGCGCAAGGCGTCCGCAAGCGCCATATAGGCCGGCCCGGGCGCCATGTGGTCGTAGGCAGGCAACTCGCCAAGCCGGCGCGAGCTGGAACCGTAAGTCGCCATTTCGCCGGCGAGGCCGGCAAGCTCGAGATAAAGCTCGGCCGGATGGAAGACGTCCTGCGCCAGCATGTGGGCGAGCCGCGGGCGCGCCGCATTGGCGAGATGCAGCATCAGGAGGTCCTCGACGCTGCGGCCGGGGCCGCCCATCACCATCTTGCCATGCGCCTCGGCGATCTGGTCGAGGCCGGTGACCACTTCCTGCAGCAATTGCCGGTACCAGGCGACCGCGCCGGTAATCAGCGTCGGCGGCAGGAAGCTCTCGTCGAGCGAAACGCCGCCGTCGGCGCGAACACCCTTGATGTCGGCGATCGGCAGCGCGGTGTAGCCGCCGACCGATTTGCCGGGTGCGAGCAGCACTGCCTGCGGCCGCGCGATCTCGATCTCTTCGGGGTCGGAGCCGCCCTGGACGGCATCGCGCACCGAAACGATCTTGCCGTGATAGCGCGCGCCAGTCGATGCCGCGTGCGCCGGGTCGAAACCGACGCCGCCGGGCGGCTCGAGCGGCAGGGCGACCAGCACCGGCCCGGCGCCGGTGTCGGCCGTCACCGGCAGCGGTTTCGGCGCATCCATCAGCTCCGAGATAGAGAAGGGCGTGCCGTCGGGGAAAATACCCCGCGCCGACATGATCGAGATCTGGCCTGCCTCGAGCAGCGACTGATCAAGCGTCAGTTGCTGGAAGCCGAACGTGTGGAGCTGGCCGGCCTGCAACGTGCCGCGCACCATCGCCTCGAAGAACCGGTCCTGCTGCTGGAAATGCTGGGTCCTCAAGAAGAGCCCCTCGGACCACAGCACCCTGTTTGCGTCGCTCATGCTGCTACTCTCTGCACTGCCACCTGTTGTCTGGCCGTCAGGCGGAAATACCGCCGCTGCCGAGCGTGACATTGATGGTGAATTTCGACCCCGGTGACACGGACTTGGTCGTACGCCAGTTCCTGCCGCCAGGTTCGCGGATCAGCGCGACGAAGCCGAGCGACGTCGCGTTCGGCTCGACCGTGATGGTCTTAGCCGCAGTCTTTCCCGGCGCGACGGAGATTGAGTCGGAGCCGATGAGATCGGCGCCGAGCGCCGAGCCCGCGTCGCCCTGCAGCGCGAAATAGTCGGCCGAATTGAACTTTCCGGTGCTGGCGAGCCGCATCACCAGCACGGTCACCGGCCTGTCGCCGCCGCCCGGTCCGGGATTCATGCCGGCGCCACCGCTCACATTGACCGAGATAACCGATGGTTTCGGCGGGCCGCTCTGGCAAGCCGCAAGCAGCCCCGTCGCGCCGAGGGCAACGATGAATTCGCGTCTGTCGATCATGTCCTACTCCTCTTCGTAAGCATCCCTGAAGTCCGCGCCGATCTCGCCCAGGAAACTCGATTCCGCGCTCTGGGCGATGTCGCGATGGCGTTTCTGGTAAAGCTCCCACAGCTTGGCGTTGCGCCCGCCCGAAAGCAGGTTGCCGATCGCGGAATTGGATTTCAGCTCTTCCTCGATCGCCGCCGGATCGAAGCGGTCGATCATGCGCCGCAGCGCCGCCTGCACGCCCCGCCAGGCCCGCACATGGTGCTGCGCGAGGTCGCGCACCGCATCGGAGATGGCCGCCTCGCCGGAGAGAAAGCCCGGGCTGCGCTCGGAGATGATGGTGACGATGACATCCTCGGCGGTCGGCAGGAATTTGAGCGGGTTGACCTCGGAAGCTCCGACCATCGTCTGGGCGACACGCGCGCTTCCCTTCTCCTCGGCGCGCTTGCGCAAGAGCTGCATCAGGCCTTCCAGCATCAGCCGGTATTCGCGGCCGAACTTCTCCATTTCGGCGACCGGATCGCGGCCGGGGAAATCGGCTTCCTCGACACCCATGCCGCGCAGGAACGCGGCACGAAGCGCCATCTCCGTCGCAGGTGCCGCGTGTGCCGGACGGGGCGGTTTGGGAGCAGGGGCGGGGCGCGGCGGCGGAGGAGTCTCGACCGCCTGGCTCGGCATATCCCAGGGATGAGCGGCCTGCGGTTTTTCAGCCGGGCGTTCATCACGACCGGCCGGATCGGCGCCGTTGGCCGAGGCAGGCGCCGCAGCCGGCCCGAAGCTGAAATCGTCATCGAAGTCGGCTGGTTTGGGCGCCGGCTCCGTCGCGCTGTCGCGGGACGGCATCTCGTCGAAACCGAACGGATCCGACCGGCCGGGCGCCGCGGCATCGCTGGATTCCGGCGTTGCCACCGGATCGAGGCTGAACGGGTCATCGAAGGCAGGCGAACTGCGCTGGTTCGAAGCTCGATCATAAGCGCCGGGCACAGGCTGTTCGAACGGGTTCGGCAGATCGGCCGGACGCGGCCGCCGCGGCTCTTCCTCGACCTTGGCCGAAAAGAAATCGTCGCCGCCGATGCTGGGTGAAGGTCGCGGCTGCGGTGGCGCCCATGCGGGGGTGGACTGGTTGGCGGCCTGACCGACCGACGTCTGGCTCGCGTTTGGCTGAACCTCGACATAGAGAACGTAGTCGCCCAACCTCAGCCGCATCCCGCTCTGCAGCCGCGTCGACCTGCCGGTGCCGAGCGGGCTGTCGGAATCGTCGATGAACAGTCCGCTGCTCGACGTGTCGGTGACGAAGTAGCCGTCGCGGCCGCCGCTGATCTTGCAATGCGCGCGCGAGACGAACATGTCGGGGTCGTCGATCTGCCAGCCGGCATCGGCGCTGCGGCCGATCACCAGTTCGCCCTCGTCCAGGCGGGTCTGTCTCACCACCTGGGAGCGTGGACCCTGTTCGAGCGTCAGCAGCAGGCTCATCAGGCAGCCTCCGCCATTTCCGGCCGCCAGCCGACGATGGTGCGCAGCTTGAGATCGTCGGCGTCGCCCATCTCGGCGGGGCGCGCAAGCCAGGAGGTTCGGCCGAGCTGGACGGTTCCGATACGGGGCGGCGGCACGGCGTCGCGCGCAAGCACAATGCGCAAATCGACATCCAGCGCTTCCCCGATCATGTCGCGGACCGCTTTCTTGAAGACGGCGAGGCGCCGTTCGCCGGGCAGGAATGACTTGAAGTCGTCGAGACTGAGCGGGCCGACGCGCAATTCGATCCGGCTCTGGCGGCTGAAGACGCGCGGCCCGATCGTGGCCCCATGCCCGAGCGCCGCATAGGCCTTGCCGACGCGACTCTGCAGTGCCGCCGGTATGGCGATCCAGGCGGCGACGAACTCCTTGATCTCTACCGGCACCTTGAAGGCCGTGGCGAGGAACAGCGTCAGCCGCTCCGCTCCGTCGACCTGGTTGGCGAGCGATGCCGCCTGGCGCAGCCGAACCGTGTCGAGCTCGGGATCCTGTGTGCCGGGAAGGCCGATCCCCGCCATGGCTTCAAGCATGGCGCGGACGCGGCCGCCGACCGAACGTTCGACCTGGACCGCCGGATGCGCGTCGGCCCAGGCCCGGTAGTAGAGCGCAATCATGCGATGCTGGAGGATGTTGACGAAGTCGACGAAGGTCGTGTCGCTGGTCTGCTCCGCATCGGCGCCGCTAAACCAGCGCTGCGACAGCCGGTCGAGAACCCAGCGCGTCAGATGCAGCGGCATGGGTCCTTCAGGCCCGAGCAGACCGAGATTGGCGACGGTGACCCGCGCCGGGGCCTTTTCGCCCGCCTCCTGGAATTTGACCACGTCCCTGGCGGAGAAGCTCAGGCGAACATGCTGGCCGAGCCGGGCCGGCTCGCGATTGGCCTGGCCGGAATAGCCGAACAGCCCGCCTTTCTGCTCCAGCCGGCGCAGCAGCTCGAAGAAATCGAAGCCGTCCGACAGCGCCTCGGCCCCGCTCGGAGCCGCTGCGTTGGGGGCGGACCTGCCTAGATCAGGTAGCGATTGCCGGGCGTCATCGGCCATGGCACATCCTCCTGCTTCTGCAACAGCCGCGTGCGCGTCCGCACGAAGCCGTTAATTCCGGCGTGGCGGGCAAACAGCCGCGCAAGCAGGGCCGAAAGCAGCAGCGTGCTTTGGCCCGCCAGCACCGACTGGTCGACATGCAGCGTCACCTCCGTGCCTCGCCCGAAGCACATCGGCCCATCGATCTTGAGCCGCTCTATGACCGGGCGCGAGTCGATGCGGGTGATCGAGTGCACGTTGCGGGCAAGGCTCGGATCGCCGCGGTCGGCATAAAGATCGAGCAGCGCATGCAGGGGGTCAACCCCGCGGCCTTCCTTGGCGAGGCTCAGGAAGTTGAGCGAGAGCTGCGCCACCAGCCGCCAGGCGAGATTATCGGCGCGGGACTCGCCTTCGGCGCTCGCCGGCAGCGATGCCGGGATCGCCGGCTGCGGCGGCCGCAACGCGCCGAGCAGCCTGACCGCCTCGACCGGGTCGGCCGTCTCCAGCGTCAGCGTCGGGGTGTCGTCCAGGATCGGCAGATCGCGGTTGGTGCAGAGCGCCATCACGTCGAGGCGCCTGAGCGGCCGGTTGGCTGGGCTCCCCGTGGGCCGCGAGACCGCGAGGAAGACGTCGTCACCCGTGTAGGAGGTGCGGGTCAGGCCGTCGCGCCGCTCGTCTTCGGTGGCCCGGCGGGGACGCCGCTCTGTCGAATAGACCCAGCCGCTGCCGCGGTTCTGCCCCAGGCTGAAAAGCTCGGGAATTTGGGCCTCGCCGCCTTCCGCGTCGGCGTCTTCCACCCGGGTGACGCGAAAAATCTCGAAATCCCGCGCCCGCGTCCGGTCGGCATGCACCACCTGCCGCGTCCTGCGCGGATCGATCTCGATGACGTTGCATTCGCGCTCGAAGAGATTGATGAGCGGCGTCACGAAGAGCTCGAAATCGGCCGGCGTCACGTCAGCGAGCTCGGGCACCGGCCGCCGGAACAGGAAGATGATCTCCAGTCCCGCCTCGCATTTGCGCACCACCGGCTGCAGGCCTAAGACCCGCACATAGTGGAAGCGTTCGGGGATCATGAAATATTCGCGCAGCAGCCGGTATCCCTCGAAGGTCGGGCGGGTGCGGGGCATCAACGCCTCGTCGTCGCGGATGCCGACCATCTCGGGTTCGGGGAGCGCCGATAGCGGATTGGTCTTGCCTTCCGCCCGCGCGCCGAGAGCCGAGCAGGCACCGAAGATCGCGTCGAAGAGGAGCGGCGCCTTGGTGCGCCCGGCGAAATAGAGATCGAGGCGATCAAGTGCGAGTTCGTTGAGTTTGCCCTTTCCGGTCCGGGCGAGCGTGATGCGCAGCGCCGCTTCGCCGCGCACGCCGCCGATGGGGCCGATGCCCGCCGCCGCGAGCCCGCTGCGGTCCTGGAAATAGCTGACCGAGGTGATCGCGATCGGCCACAGCGTGACCTCCTGCGCGGTGGTGAAAGTGCAGCGTGTCGACAATCCGGGATGCAGGCTGGAAACCAGCCGCGTGCCGCGTCCGACAGAATGGCCGGCGATCATCGACTGCACCTGCTGGCCCGGCTTCAGCACGGCCATCGCCGTTGCCGGCGCCGGCGCCACCAGATCCGGATAAAGCACATCGAGCACGGCGCGCGAGAAGCGCGAGCGCTCGGCGTCCACCTTCAGCCGCGTGCGCGCGGCAAGGAATGCCACGCCGTCGAGCAGCCGTTCGACATAGGGGTCGGGGCAGGGCACCGTGTCGAGGGAAAGGTTGCGGGCAATCGAGGGATGCATGTCGGCGAATTCCGCGGCCAGCGCGCGGATATGGGTCAGTTCCTCTTCGTAGTATTCCACGAAGACCCGATCCATTTCAGGTCTCCCTAAATTCGGTTCGCGCCAGGCCGTTGTCGAGATTGATCGTGGTGCGCAGCCGCATGCGTTCCGGCGTCGGCGTCATGATCAGCACGGCGTCGATCTCGATCTTCAGACCGACGCTCTTGTCGCCGAGGGTGACATTGACCGTCGTGGCGCTCTCCTTGAGGCGCGGCTCGAAGGTGGCAAGCACCGCGCGGATCTCGCGCGCCAAAGTATCGCGGTCGAAGTCCCGCGACGAGCGGCCGGAGAAGGACGGCACGCCATAGTTGATCACGCTGCGCCGCACCTCCGGGAAATCGGCGAGCGACGGCAGTTCGTCCAGTGGCTGTTCGTGCTCGGCATCGGAAAGCATCGGGACGGATTCAAAACGTTCGGTGTTGAACAAGGCCTCGATGTCGCGCCGGACGGCTTCCCTGAGCACCCGCGCCGATACCACCACGCCGCGACTTTCGATCTCGGCGCGATGCTCGGCCTGGAAGACCAGGCGGTGCAGGCGCCGCTTCTGGTCCGGCGTCAGTTCCGTATCGGCATCGACGGCGCGCGCGCTGCCGGCAAGAAGAGCCTCGACGCGCTCGGCGC
Source organism: Mesorhizobium sp. (assembly GCA_004020545.1). GTDB lineage: Bacteria > Pseudomonadota > Alphaproteobacteria > Rhizobiales > Rhizobiaceae > Mesorhizobium. The sequence continues at coordinate 20,842 of SAQE01000019.1, forward strand.
CGAGCTCTTCCTGCAACTGTCGGCGCAGCCCCTCTATCTCCGAGGTCAGGCCGGGCAGGTCATTGATGAGGCGGTCCCAGAGAGAGGGCTGGACCGCCTCGCGCTTTGCCCGCGAACTGCCGGCCAGCTGCGCCTTGTTCGCGCCGGGCCGCCTGGCCTCACTTGCCGACATAGACATCCATTTCGATCTCGTCGTCCTTGTCGTAGACGAACTTGATCTTCTTGTAGGCAAAGCTGACGTCTTCCTCGATCAGGTCGGCCTCATCCTCCGCCTGCCGCATGTCGTATTCCATGATAGAGGCATCGGTGAGCGTCACGACCAGATAGTCGCTGGTCTCGCCGTCGATCGTGCGGCGGGCCGAAAACACCACTTCGTCAAGCGCCTTGTTGTCGAACAGCGCCTTCTTCAGGTAAGGCGACGACTTGTCGTAGTGCTTGGTGAATTTGATCATCCCCATCGACACACGACCGCGCCGCGAGAGCGAATTCGGGTCGTACGGAGCTACCATCTTGTAGTCGACACCGTGGACTTCGATCTCGTCTTCATGGCCGTCACGCTTGCTGGGGCCCTTGATATCCGGAACTTTCAAAAAACCGTCGATCTTCACTGGCATTGTCTTTCTCCACCGCTTTCAAACGAAACAAGATGACTTTGCTGCATTTCAGCCCTTCACTGACGGCAGTTCCGACACCAGCCGGAGCGAGGCATTGATGCCTTCCAGCTGGTAGTGCGGACGCAGATAGAAACGGGCATTGTAGTAACCGGGCCGGCCTTCGACGCTGTCGACTTGAACCTCGGCCGCGGCCAGCGGGCGCTTGGCGCGCGCCTTGTCGTCGGCGAAGGCAGGGTTGGCCAGCACGTACCGGTTGATCCATTCGGTCAACCAGATCTGCATATCGGTGCGTTCCTTGAACGAGCCGATCTTGTCGCGCGCAATCGCCTTGAGGTAGTGCGCGAAACGGGACACCGGGAAAAGATAGGGCAGGTTGGCGGACAGCCGCTCGTTCGACTGCGCGTCGGGATCGACCAGACGGCCGGCGCGGGTCTCGTCGTCCTGCAGCGAATGCGCGCCGATGAAGGCGGCAAGGTCGGTGTTCTTCCGGTGCAGGATCGGCATCAGGCCGAGCTTGGCCAGTTCCGCCTCGCGCCGGTCGTCGATGGCGACCTCGGTCGGGCATTTCATCGCGATCGATCCGTCGTCGGTCGGGAAGGCGTGGACCGGCAGGTTGAGCACCGTGCCGCCGTTCTCGACGCCACGGATCTGCGTGCCCCAGCCAAAGAGCTTGTGGCTGCGGTTGATGTTGACGCCCATCGGGAAGGCGGCGTTCATCCAGACATATTTGTTGTGGTCGCCACCCACCTCCTCCTCGAAGGTGAACCCCTTCACCGGAACGGTCTCGGTGCCGTAGGGCAGGCGTGCCAGCACGCGCGGCATGGTGAGCCCGATATAGCGGGCGTCCTCGCTCTCGCGCAGCGACTGCCACGAGGCGTAGGCCGGGTTGTTCACGATCATCTGCAGGTCCTGCGGGTTCGGCAGTTCCTGCCAGCTGTCCATGCGGAACAGGCGAGGCGAGGCAGCGGCGATGAAGGGCGTGTGCGCGGAGGCGCAGATGCCCGAAATGTTGCGCAGCAGGCCGACGTCGCGCGGATGGTTCGAGAATTCATAGGCGCCGATGATGCAGCCGATCGGCTCGCCGCCCAGCATCGAATACTCGTCCGTGTAGACCTTCTTGAAGATCGGGCTCTGATCCCACATCTGGCCTTCATAGTCTTCGAGCGTGTCGGCCAGTTGCTCCTTGGAGATGTTCATCACCCGGATCTTGAGCTTGGTATCCGTCTCGGTGTTGTTGACGAGATACCAGAGGCCGCGCCAGGTGCCCTCCATCTCCCGCACTTCCGGCGCGTGCAGGATCTCGTTGACCTGCGTCGTCAGCATCTTGTCGATGCCGGCGATCAGCGACTTGATCGACTTGATCGCGTTGGACGAGATCGTCGTGGTCTCGGAGCGCGACTGCGCGGCCAAAGCCAGGTTGCGCACCAGTTGCTGCAGCTTTTCGCTGTCGTCTTTCTTGACCTTGAAATCCTTTTCAAGGAGTCCGCTGAATTCGCCGAGGTCTATCGCTTCCGCCTCGGCGGTGGCGGCTGCGGTCTTTTGCTGTTCAGCCATGACTTACTCCTCGCCCTTGCCGTCGGATATCGCCTGGTCGGCGATCTTGCTCAGCAGCGGCTCGTTGTTCAGAAGCTGCGCGATGCGCTTCTCGGCATCGACGCGGCCGTCCATGAAGCCGAGCAGTTCCTCGAGCTGGCGGCGCATCTTGAGGATCTCGGCCAGTTGCGGGACCTGTTCGGCGATCTTGTCGGGCGCGAAATCGCCCATCTTCGAGAAGGTGAGATCGACCGCGAGCTCCTCGTCGCGTTCGGCTCCCTCGGCTTGCGGCAGTGTGTTCTTCACCCGCGCCTTCACGCGCGGCCCCATGGCTTCCATGAATTTGGGGAAGCGGTTGGCGTCGGTTTCGACGAGCTTGCGGTCCAGGACCGACTTCACCGCATCCTTGGTCTGTGAGGCGCCGGAAAGATCGGCCATCACGGCCATGACGAACGGCAGTTCGATCGTCGTCGGGCTGCCGTAGGTCTCAACGTCGTAGGCGATCTGCACGCGCGGCGCGCGGTTTCTTTCGATGACCTTCGCTTTGCTTTCTGCTGGCATGCTTGTTACCTTTCATCCTTCTGGGCCGGCTTCTTGGGATCGGGAACACCGGCAAGCAGCCGGAATTCCTTCAGCCCCGACGGGGCGAGATCTTCCATCAGTTCCACGAAATCCATGTGCACCATGCGGCGCACGCGGCGGGCGAGATGCGGTATCGGGCTCGACGGCTCCGTGCGGTCGTAGAAGGCGACGACGAGGTCGAGGCATTTGACGACGTCGTCGCGCGAGGTGATCCGGTCGGGCAGCCCGGCGCCGGGTTCCGCATAGCTTGCCGCACTTGCCATCGCTTCGGCTCCTCTCCCTTCGGCTCCCCTCCCTTCGGCTCCATGACCGTTTCCGGCCGATGCTGCCGGTCCCGTCGGCTGCGCGGAGGGCTTTGCGGCCCCATTCGCAGCATTGCCGACGGCCGAGTTCCGCTCCAGCGTCGTCAGCAAACGCTGCAGGAACCGTTTCAATTCCGGGACGGTGGGGCCGTTGCCTTCGATACGCTTGTTGAGCGCGGTGTCGACGTCGTCGAGGGCGGCGATCGCCGCCCGGGCGTCGGCCAGCAGCGAGGTCATCGCGTCGCCGGCCTGATCGATCTGTGCCGCGCAGCCGCTGCGCACCCGGTTCAGGAGTTGGCTGTGAGCCGTCGCCAGCGCCGCCTTTTCGGAGGCGCCCAGCCCAGAAGCCGCCTCCTGCAGCATGACGCGCTCGTCGAGCGCGCCCTGCTCCAGATCGCGTCCATTGATGGGCCCGACCTGACGCGGCGAGAAGAAGATCGTCTCGCGAAGGTTCGCCAGCAGGCCCCCCTGGCTGTTCTGGAGATCAAGCAATGCATTGATGCGGCGCAGGGCGGCGTCGCGCGGCGGCGCGTTCGGCCGCAATGCCGGATGCATCGTCTCCCAATACTGGTCGAAGGTGCTGGCAATCAGCGTCAGACCCTGGGCGAGACCGGCCAGTCCCTCTTCGTTGGCGAGGGCGCGAGCGACGATGACCAAAAGGCGCAGATCCCGGCCGCGGGAGCGAAGCTCTTCCGCCTTGTCGAGGACGGCGGTCCAGTCGACCGGCGTTGATTGCGAAGTCGGCTTGTTGTTGCCGTCATGGAGAACTTTGAGTAGCGGCTCGGTCAGGCGCTCCAGCTCGTGGAAAGCCGGGTCGTTGCGCAAATCTTCACCTGACGGATTCTCACCGTTCAGAGGATTCAGCCAGAGTGCGAGATCAATCACACTAACCCCCAGCCAGCGGCCCTGAGACCCTATATGACGCAACGTTATCACCGGCCTCGCGCTACGACAATTGAGCAGCTGCTCAAAAACTAACGGATGCTAAAGGCGACCGTTTTCTTCGGCGAAACCCATTGCGCGATTGCCAGGCCCGGTATGTGAAATGGCTCGCATAGCCCGAACGGCGATCCGGTGTTTGTTGCACGTGTATGCAAGACTTTTGTAACAGGGCGGTGCCGCCCGGACATATCCACGCGCCTTGCCCGTCACATGGCTTTGTCAAGTTGCCGCTTATATGGCAGGGTACGGTCGGCAGATTTCGGGAGCAGGTTCAATGGAACAGCGCCGGTCATCGCAGAGCTTCAAGCGTAAGGAACTGGTCGCAAAGCTCAACGCCACGGGGGTGCGCGCCTTCAAGGCCGCGGCCGACACGGCCAAGTTGCGCGGCAATCCCTATGTCGAGCTCGTCCATTTCATTCAGCAACTGGTGCTGTCGGAGCGTTCGGACGTGCAGATGATCCTCGCCGATGCCGGCGTGGATGCCAGTCGTCTGTCAGCGGACATGACCCGCGCCATCGACAAGCTGCCCTATGGCGCCACCTCGGTGGAGGAATTCTCCGACCACATCTTCCACGCCATCCAGGAAGGCTGGAACCTGGCAACGCTGGAATTCGGCGTCGAAGCGGTGCGCAGCGCCCATATCCTGCTTGCCTGTCTGAAGACGCCGGTGCTGGAAGGCCTGGTGTCGAAGATCAGCGCCGAGTTCGACAAGATCGACGCCGATGGTGTCGTTGCCCGCTTCGCCGATGTCACCGAAGGCTCGCTCGAAGCCGGCTCAGCTCCCGCCGCAGCCGCCGCCGAGACGCCGATGAAGCGCGGTCCGGGTGGGGATTCGGCTCTGGCCAAATACGCCACCGACCTCACCCAGCGCGCCCGCGACGGCAAGATCGATCCGGTCGTCGGCCGCGATCCGGAGATCCGGCAGATCGTCGACATCCTGATGCGACGCCGGCAAAACAATCCGATCCTGACCGGTGAGGCCGGCGTCGGCAAAACGGCGGTCGTCGAAGGTTTTGCGCTGCGCATCGCCCAGGGCGATGTGCCGCCGACGCTGCAGAACGTCAGCGTACGCATGCTCGATGTCGGGCTGATGCAGGCGGGCGCCAGCGTCAAGGGCGAGTTCGAGAAGCGGCTGAAGGCGGTCATCGACGAGGTCCAGGCGTCCGAGACGCCGATCATCCTGTTCATCGACGAGGCGCACACGCTGATCGGCGCCGGCGGCGCGGCGGGCACCGGCGACGCGGCCAATCTCCTGAAGCCGGCGCTGGCACGCGGCGAGCTGCGTACCATCGCGGCCACGACCTGGGCCGAATACAAGCAGCACATCGAGAAGGACCCGGCGCTGACGCGCCGGTTCCAGGTGGTCAAGATCGACGAGCCGTCGGAAGCGGTAGCCGTGCTGATGCTGCGCGGCGTCGCCGGCGTGCTGGAGCAGCACCACAAGGTGCAGATCCTGGACGAAGCGATCGAGGCGGCGGTTGCGCTTTCGCACCGTTACATCCCGGCGCGGCAATTGCCGGACAAGGCGGTCAGCCTGCTCGACACCGCCTGTGCCCGCGTCGCCATTTCGCAGCATGCGACGCCGGCCGAGGTCGAGGACATTCTGCGCCGCCGCCAGGCGCTGGAGGTCGAGCTCGGTATCATCGGCCGCGAGGCGGCGATCGGCATCGAGGTCGCCGACCGGCAGGCCCGCGTCGACGTTGGGCTGGCGCAAACCGAGACCACGCTTGCCGCCGCCCAGGCGCGCTGGGACCGGGAAAAAGCGCTGGTGGCCGAGATCCTCGACCTGCGCGCCAAATTGCGCGGCGAGGGCGTGCCGCTCGACGACGCCGCGACTGCTGCGGAAATGGAGAGCGCCGACGCGGCAGCAAAGGCGCCTGAGCAAAAGCCGGCCGAGAGCAAGGCCGCCGAGACCAAGCCTCAGAAAGCCAAGGCTTCGAAAGCCAAGGGGGCAAAGGCTGCGAAGGCCGAAGCAGCTTCTGCCGAGCCGGTGGACGAAGCCGCCGCCGACCTCGCGCGGCTGCGCGAATTGATGGCGGAGCTCGCCGCCGCGCAGGGCGAGACGCCGCTGATCCTGCCGTCGGTCGACCGCAATGCGGTCGCAGCCGTCGTGCAGGACTGGACCGGCATCCCGACAGGACGCATGCTGTCCAGCCAGACAGAAAAAGCCCTCAGGCTCGCGGCCACTTTGTCCGAGCGCGTGGTCGGCCAGGACCATGCGATGGAGATGATCGCCAAGCGCGTGCAGACCAGCCGCGCCGGCCTCGGCGCGCCGGAAAAGCCTGTCGGCGTGTTCCTGCTTTGCGGCCCCTCGGGCGTCGGTAAGACCGAGACCGCGCTGGCGCTGGCCGAGACGCTCTATGGCGGCGAGCAGAACCTGATCTCGATCAACATGTCCGAGTTCCAGGAAGCGCATACGGTCTCGACGCTGAAGGGCGCGCCGCCCGGCTATGTCGGCTACGGCAAGGGCGGCATCCTGACCGAGGCGGTCCGTAGAAAACCCTATTCGGTGATCCTGCTCGACGAGGTCGAGAAGGCCCATCCCGATGTGCACGAGATATTCTTCCAGGTCTTCGACAAGGGCATGATGGACGACAGCGAGGGCCGGCGCATCGATTTCAAGAACACGCTGATCCTGCTCACCTCGAATGTCGGCTCCGATGTCATCATGGACCGCACAAGGAACGGCACGGTGCGGACCGGGATCGACGATCTGGACACAGCGCTGCGCGCGCCTTTGCTGAAAGTCTTCCCTGCCGCCTTCCTTGGCCGCGTCGTCACCATTCCCTACTATCCGCTGTCGGATTCAATGATAGAGGCGATCACCCGGCACCAGTTCGCCAAGATCGCGCGGCGGCTGCGGGCGACGAACGATGCGGAGCTCGTCATCGGCGAAGGCGTCATGGACCTGGTCAAGGCGCGCTGCACCGAGATCGAATCCGGCGGCCGCATGATCGACGCCATCCTCACCAACACGCTGCTGCCGGAGCTCAGCCGCGGCGTGCTCAACCGCTCGCTCGAGGGCGCGAAGATGACGAAGGTCACCGTCGGCGCCTCGGCGGAAGGGTTCACCTACTCGTTCGAATAGTGGGGCCTGGGCGTAAAAAATTCGGCGCCATGTCACATTGGCGGATGCCTCGCTCGTCTTGAGGTCGGAACCAACGAAAGGAACCGACCATGACTGCCAGACTTGACCCCCTTGCCGCCGCCCCCTCGCTGATGAGGGAATGGCACCGCGCCTCGCTCGCGATCTCCGCCAGCCTCGATCCGGCGCTCGCCGAGCTCATCGAAATCCGCTCCTCCCAGATCAACGGCTGCGCCAACTGCATCAATTTGCACACCACCTACGCCCGCGAACGCGGAGAAACCGAGCAGCGCGTCTACCTGCTGGCGGCCTGGCGCGAGGCGCCGTGCTATACCGACCGCGAACGCGCCGCGCTCGGCTGGACCGAAGCGCTGACGCGCATCAGCGAAGGCCATACGCATGAGGCCGCTTACGAAGCGCTGAAGGACCATTTCACCGAGGAGGAGCGGGTGAAGCTCACCCTGATGATCAACATCATCAATGGCTGGAACCGCATCGCGGTCGGCTTCGGCGGCTTCGTCGATCCGGCGGCCCTGAAAGCCGCCAATGCGACGGCCTCCAACAAGGCGGCCGCCGCTTGACGGCGGAGCCGGCATCAAAGGGCGCGGCGGCAGTGTTCGAGCCGCTGCGCCCGAAGCTGATGCGGGTCGCCTACCGCATGCTGGGCTCAATAGCCGACGCCGAGGACATGGTGCAGGAGGCTTTCGTCCGCTGGATGGGGGCCGACCGCGCCGAGGTGCGCGAGCCCGAGGCGTTCCTGCGCCGCACGGTCACCCGCCTCTGCCTCGACCAGCTCAAATCCGCGCGCCACCAGCGCGAGACCTATGTCGGCTCCTGGCTTCCCGATCCGGTTGTCGAAGACGACGAACCGGATGACGTCACCTTGCCGCTGATGCTGGCGCTGGAGCGCCTGTCGCCGCTCGAGCGGGCGGCCTTCCTGCTGCACGACGTGTTCGGGCTGCAATTCGAGGAGGTTGCGGCTGAGATCGAGCGTGACCCTGCTGCGTGCCGTCAGCTCGCCGCCCGCGCCCGCAGCCATGTCCGGGAGGCGCGGCCGCGTTTCAAGGTCGAGAAGGAGCGTGGCCTTGAACTCGCCGAGGCCTTCTTCAACGCCTCGCGCAGCGGCGACATGAAGGCGCTGGGCGCCATGCTGAGCGCCGATGTCAGCGCCCATGCCGACGGCGGCGGCAAGCGTCCTGCGGCCATGGCGCCGGTCTTCGGCTACGATGCGGTCATCAAGCAGTACGAGACGATTGTCGCCTGGCTTAAGGACAATCGCTCGCAGCTCGTCCGCTTTGGCTTCATCAACGGGTTGCCGGGTTTCGTCACGCGCGAGTCCGATGGCGAGCTCCAGACGACCGCGCTGGACATCGAGGACGGCAAGATCGCGGCGATCTATGTGATGCGCAATCCCGACAAGCTGCGGCATCTGCATTAGCAGTCGCAACTGGCCAGAGCATTTGCAAGGTTGCTGACGGAACCTTTGTTCCGCTGGCGATTTTGGCTATATGTTTCGGTACCTGATGGCCAGAAGGGTTGTTTGACGATGACGACGAAAAACCTTGCGATCTCCACTGTCGTTCTGGCCATGGCCGTTGCCGTATCCGCCCCGGCATTTGCCGGCGACCGGCACCATCATCGTCCGGTCGAGCAGGAACGCTACGTTCCCGCCGAAGGCGACCTCATCGACATCCTGTTCGGCGGACCGCGCTATTATGATGCCATGCTGGTCACCACGGCGGCGGGGGCCTGCTCCTACCACCGGACGGGGCCGGACGCGAACGCGCTGAACAAGATCAACGATCATCACTGCGGAAAATAGGCCACCCGCACCAGTCTTTCGTTCCGCGTGGCCACCCGGCCGCTCGGTCGCGACCGCTTCTGATTTTCGCCGCTCCCTTGTTGGGTTCACCGAGGCTGACCGGTCGGGCGGCCGGCTGCTGGCTTCCGTGCGGGTCTCAAACCATCGCACACATTCGGCCCCAAACATTGTATACAATAATAAAGAAAGATGTTGACAATCTGTCGCAGCCGGTTTCCCTTAAGCCATCCGCGCAGCCGATGAGCAAAACACAAAGCGCGATAACCAGAAGGGGAACTGCAGATGATCAACCGACGCTCGACTCTGAAATCGATGGTGCTTGGCGCCGTCTCGACCCTGGCTATTGCTGCTGTCGGCATTCCGTCCGCGCAGGCCGAAAACAAGGAGCTGAAGATCGGCTTCGTTGGCGTCACCAGCGGCCCCGCCGCCGCCTGGGGCACGTCGAACGTGCGCTCGATGCAGACGCGCGCCGCCTGGCTTAATGAAAAAGGCGGCGTCAAGATCGGCAGCGACACCTACAACATCAACATCGTCACCTTCGACGACCAAAAGGACCCCAAGCGCGCCATCGCCGGCATGGAAAAGATGGCGCAGGAAGGCATCCACTATGTCGTCGGGCCGAATGTCGATGACGGCGCCGCCGCGGTGCGCCCTGTCGCCGAGGCCAATGGCATCATTTATTTCCCCTATGCCTTCCCGAAGGCGCTTTACCAGAAGCCGGCCTCGAATGCCGTGCTCGGCATGATCGCCAATTACCAGTCGGGCCCGGCGATCTACAAATACCTCAAGGAAAACAATGGCGTGAAGACGATCGCCTTTGTCGCCGCGAACGAATCCGACCCGCTCAGCCAGCGTGACAGCGGCGTCGAGGCGGCCAAGGCGCTCGGGCTCGACGTCGTCGCCCAGAACGACACCTATCAGAACGACACCCGCGACTTCACCCCGGTGCTGACGCCGATCGTCGCGCTGAAACCCGACCTGCTGGTGCTGTCGGGCGTTGCGCCCGCCAATGCGCCGCTGCTGATCCGCGCCGCCCGCGAACTCGGATACGAGGGTCTGATTTCGACCGAAACCGCGCAGGACGCCAAGGTCCTGGAGGAGGGCGCCGGCGAATACGCCAACGGCTTCATCTCCGTCGGCGGCGCCTCGACCCCGGAGATCGCGTCCGACGAGATGAAGGAGTTCGTCGCCCGCTACACCAAGATGTTCGGCGAATACAACGACGAGTCCAACACCAAGGTCTACGCGCTGGAATACATCCTCGACACGCTGAAGGCCAATCCGGCGGCAATCAACGACGTCGCGGAATTCAAGAAGACCATCGACACGTTCTCGGCGCCCAATCCCTTCCTGAAGGGCGACGCCAAGCTGAGCTATGTCGGCACGACTTCGTTCGGCCAGAAGCGCCAGCTCGCCGTGCCGATGGTGGTCAACGAGTACAAGGACGGCGCATTCCAGACCCTGTTCGTCGGCTCCGTCGACTAGGGTCGGGTTCCTAAGGTTACTTCCTCCCGCATGCCGGGGGTCCGGGCGATGCTCGGGCCCCGCGGAAGATCGAAGGTTCCATGGAACAGGTTATCGCTAACGGATTGTATCTCGGTGCCCAATACGCGCTGATCGCGCTGGGCCTCACCCTGATCTTCGCCCTGATGAACGTGCTCAACTTCGCCCACGGGCAGATGTACGTTCTGGGCGGGTTCATCACCTACACCATCTACGGTCAGCTCGGCCTGCCTTTCGTCGTGGCGCTGCTGGCGTCCGGTGTGACGCTCGCCGTGATCGGCGCGCTGATGGAGAAATTCCTCTTCCGCACCGTCATCAGGCGCAGCCTGCGCGAGGAAAGCACGATGCTGCTCGCCGCGGCGACAGCCTTCTTTTTCGACGCGGTCATCCTGCTGTTGTTCGGTGAGAAGCAGCGCGGCGTTCCCAAGATCGTCAAAGGCGTTTTCAACGAGGGCGGCATCATCATGCCTTACGACCGTCTGGTCGTCGGCGCCCTCGCTTTGATCTTCATCGCGGCCTTCGTCCTCTACATCCAGTACAGCCGGGTCGGCCGCGCCATGCGGGCGCTGGCCCAGGATCGCGTCGCCGCGCAATTGATGGGCGTCAAGGTCGATCGCTATTCGATGATCGGCTTTGCCATGGGCGCCATGCTGGCCGGCATCGTCGGCGGCCTTCTGGTCACAATTACCGGCGTCAATTCCGGCATCGGCGGACCGATTTCGATCAAGGCCTTCCTGATGGTGATGATCGGCGGCGCCGGCGTCGTGGGCGGCGCCATCGCCGGTGGCTTCATTCTCGGCATGATGGAGTCGATCGGCCTTACCGTGTTGCGTCAGTATGGCGACGTCACCTACCTCGCCATCTTTGCTGCGCTGATGGTGTTCCTGTCGATCCGCCCCAACGGGTTGATGGGCAAGCCGTGGGGTTGATCGTGCCATGACGCATCCTGCCATGATGCTCAGCGTGAAGATCGCCTCGGTCGCTGTCTTCCTGGCGATCGTCTTTATCGCCGTGCCGGTTCTGATCGCGGCGAGCGGCCGCACCGACCTTTACTACACGCTGACCTCAGTGGCGCTGCTCAGCATCGCCAGCGCCGGCGTGTGGCTCACCTTCTATATCGGCCGGATCAATATCGGCCAGGGCGCCTATGCGCTGATGGGCGGCTACGTGTCGGCCATCCTCGTAATGAACCACGGCTGGTCGTTCTGGCCGACGCTGCCGGTCGCAGGCCTGTTCTGCGCGGCAGCAAGCGTGCTCATCGGCCTGCCGATCCTGCGCCTGCGCGGGGTCTACTTCGCCATGGTGACGCTGACGCTGACCGAGGTCGCGCGGCTCCTGGCGTTGGCACTGCCGATCACCAACGGCGCCAAGGGCATCGTCAGCATCCCGCTGCCCGGCGCGCTCTCGGTCTTCGGCCTCACCATCATTCCCGATTTCGCCACGTTGCAGAATCCCCGTCTGGCCTTCTATCTGCTGGCGGTCACGCTCATGGTGGTCTGCTTCGCGGTGATGTACCGGCTGGTTCATTCGCGTATCGGCAAGCTCTGCCAGTCGCTGCAGCAAAACGAGGAACTGGCCTCGTCCATCGGCGTCAACATCGCCTATCTGCGCGTCATCGCCTACGCCGTTTCGTCCTTCTTCGGCGGTGTCGCCGGCGCGATCTTCGCTGCCATTTCGCAATCGATCTATCCGTCGAGTTTCACCGTCACCGATTCCGTCAACTTCATGCTGAACTGTTTCCTCGGCGGTCTTGGCTACGTGTTCGGGCCGATGCTCGGCACGCTGGTGCTCTATTTCGGCTGGGACCTGCTCTTCCAGACCGGCGAGTTCCAGCTCCTGATCTACTCGGGCCTGATGATCGTGCTGATGCTTGTCTTACCCAATGGGCTGCTCAGCCTCGCCCTCCCGAGCCGGAAGAGTTGAGCCATGGCTGACATGCTCGAAGTCTCAGGCCTGACGAAACGCTTCGGCGGTCTTGTCGCCGTCAACAACGTTTCCTTCTCTGTGCGCGAGAAGGAAATCCTCTCGGTCATCGGCCCCAACGGTGCCGGCAAATCGACGCTGTTCAAGCTGATCGCGTCGTTCCTCAGGCCGACATCCGGCGAAGTGCGCCTGAAGGGTGAGCGTATCTCGAACCTCGCGCCGCATATCGCAGCCCGCAAGGGTGTCGTCCGCACCTTCCAGGAAACCACGATCTTCAAGAACATGAGCGTGCGCGACAACGTCATCATCGCGCATCACTTGCGTTCGAAGGCGAGCCTCGTCGGCTTCTTCCTCGGCACCGGCACGGCCAAGGCCGACGAAGCGGCTTTCGGCCAATCGGCCGACGAGATCCTGGCGCTGCTCGGCCTGGCCTCGCTTGCCGGCGAGACCGCCCACAACCTGCCGCACGGCCATTTGCGGGCGCTTGGCATCGCCATCGGCCTCGCCACGAACCCGTCGATCCTGCTGCTGGACGAGCCTTTCGCCGGCATGAACCACGACGAGACGATGCGCATGGTGGCGATGGTGCGGCGCCTGCGCGATCTCGGCCTCACCATCCTGCTGGTCGAGCATGACATGCCGGCGGTGATGAAGATCTCGGACCGCATAGTGGTCCTCAATTTCGGGCAGAAGATCGCCGAGGGAACGCCGCCGGAAATCCAGGCCAACGAGAAGGTCATCGAAGCCTATCTCGGCAGCGAAGACGAGGCGATCGGCCTATGAACCAGATCCTCAAATTCGCCGGCGTCGAGCTTTATTACGATCACGTCTACGCGCTGAAAGGCGTCTCGCTCGAGGTCAATGAAGGCGAGACCGTCGCCCTGATCGGCGCCAATGGCGCCGGCAAGTCGTCGATCCTTCGCGCTATCACCGGCCTGCGCAAGATCAGGTCGGGCGAGATCCACTACAGCGGCAAGCGCATCGACGGCGCCGCCCCTGACGAGATCGTCAAGATGGGCATCGCCATGGTGCCGGAGGGGCGCCGGGTCTTCCCTTACATGACGGTCAGGGACAACCTCCTGATGGGCGCCTTCACACGCTCCAGTAAGGCTGAGATCGCTGCCTCGATGGAGATGGTGCTGGGGCGCTTTCCCCGCCTCAAGGAGCGCTTCTCGCAGGCCGCCGGCACGATGAGCGGCGGCGAGCAGCAGATGCTGGTCATCGGCCGCGCGCTGATGGCGAAGCCGAAGTTGCTGCTGCTCGACGAGCCGTCGCTCGGCGTCGCGCCCAAGCTCGTCCAGGACATCGCCCGTTCTATCGTCGCCATCAACCGCGACGAGAAAGTCAGCGTTCTCCTGGTTGAGCAGAATTCCCGCATGGCGCTGCGCATCTCGCAGCGCGCCTATGCGCTGACCACCGGCAGCGTCGCGCTGAGCGGCAACTCCGCCGAATTGCTGACCGACGACCGGGTCAAGCGTCTTTATCTCGGCGGCGAGATCTGAGGCTGATTTTAATGCGCATACTCGTCATCAACCCCAACACCACCGCTTCGATGACCGCCAAGATCGGCGAGGCGGCGGCAAGCGTCGCGTCCGCGGGAACCGAGATCGTCGCCGTCAATCCGGCTGACGGTCCGCCGAGCATAGAGGGGTATTTCGACGAGGTCTTCGCCATTCCCGGCGTCATCGCGGAGATGGGCAAGGCGCCGGCGGCGGATGCCTATGTGATCGCCTGCTTCGACGACACCGGGCTCGATGCCGCGCGTTGCGCCGCCGAAGCTCCGGTCATCGGCATCGGCGAGGCGGCCTTCCACCTTGCCAGCCTTGTCGCCGGCAGGTTCAGCGTCGTCACCACGCTCGCCCGCTCGGTTCCCGCCATCGAGCACAATCTGGCGAAATACGGCCTCGCCTCGCGCTGCGCCAGGGTGCGCTCGTCGGAAGTCGCCGTGCTCGACCTCGAACGGCCCGGCTCGAATGCGCGGCACAGGATCTCGGACGAGATCGCGCGCGCCATCCGCGAGGATCGGGCCGAGGCGATCGTGCTTGGCTGCGCCGGCATGGCCGACCTCGCGCACAGCCTGTCTGAAGAACACGGCGTTCCCGTGCTCGACGGCGTCGTCTGCGCGGTCACGCTGGCCGAGAGCCTGTTCAAGGCGGGCTTGAAGACATCGAAGATTGGAGGCTATGCCGCTCCTCGCGGCAAGCGCTTCGCAGGTATGTTTGCGTCAGCGTCGCCGATGGGCGCCGGTTCGCCGGGCTGGAGCGGCGGATCCCAGCGGGATTGACCGGGGCGCGAGCGATATTAGATTGAACGCGCTGCTGGCGATTTGGGGGCAGATCAGGCCGGATCGGGCCTGTGCATTGAAAGCATGTTGACGGTACTCAGGGAAGACGATCGCGACGACAGGCCGGCAGCGCGCTGGTCGCCGATCTATTATGGCCTCAGGGACGCCATCGTCAGCCATCGCCTCGCCCCGGGCACCAAGCTGCCGGAAGACGAGCTGGCCTCGATCTATTCGGTGAGCCGCACCGTCGTCCGCGCCGCCCTGCAGGCGCTCGCGCATGACCGGCTGGCGCGGCTCGAGCCCAATCGCGGCGCCTTCGTCGCGCAGCCGTCGAAGATCGAGGCGCGCGAGGTGTTCGAGGCCCGCGCCCTGATCGAGCCCAAGGTGGCCGCGCTTGCCGCCAAGGCGGCGGTGCCATCCGACATCGCACAATTGCGGGCCCACCTGGAGAAGGAACACGAGGCGCTGCATGACGGCCGCGACAGCGACGCCATCATGTTGTCGGCGCGCTTCCATGTCGGCATCGCCGAGATCGCCGCGCATTCGGTCTTCACCAACTTCGTGCGCGACCTCGTCTCGCATTCCTCGCTGATCATCGCGCTCTATTGGAAGCGCCGCGACGCGACCTGCGAGAAGCACGCCCACCATGCGCTGGTCGACGCGATCGAGGCCGGCGACAGCGCCGATGCTGCGGCGCTGATGAACAGCCATCTGGTCGATCTGCTGTCCGGGCTCGACCTCAGCGACAAGGTGGAGAAGTCGGACAGCCTGGCGGATTTGCTGCGCGCCTAGTGGGAAAGCGCTGGCGCCTTTCGATCCAGCCACGGCCGAGGCTGATGCTTGCGCTAGATTGCTTGATGCAACAAGGATGGGAAGTACGTGACTTTCAATGACATCAAATGGTCTCCGTCGGAAAAGAAGGTCGCCCGCAGCGCCTTCGATGCAGCGTTGCAGGCGGCGCTTGCTGAAATAATGGCTGAACTCAAAAGGAGGGCCAGCGCCGCGACCACGCCTTCCGACATGTGGGAAATCGAAGACTACCTCCAGCGGCAAAGGCGAAAGATAGACCAAATGTTCGACTATCGCTATTCGCAGCTTATTCTCGTCTTTGCGTCTCTCATTCGAGAGGGATATCTGGAACAGAACCGTCTCGCCGGCTTGTCGGAAGACAAGTTGGAAATGATCCGCTCTTTCCTTGCATACCACGCCAGAGCCTGACCGGGAGCGGCGATAGTCGAGGCAGCGTTGCCAGGATCACGAGGCCTTTCTGCGCTGATATTTCCGGCGGCGGCCTCTTTCCGGCACTGAACGATCGACAAGGGAGGGAGGCGGACGCCCCGCCTCTTGAACCGCCACTGGCTTCCGTGCTTGCCTGTCTCGGCAAATCGCGACGGACGGTGAGCATGGCGAAATCAGTCAGGAACAGCGCCGCACCCGACCCGATGGTCGAGCGCCTGCGCGCGGCGCTCGGGCAACGTCAATTCACCGAACAAAAAATGTTCGGCGGCACCTGCTTCATGATCAACGGCAACATGCTGATCGGAACCTCGAAGCGCGGGCTGCTGGTTCGCGTTGGCAAGGCCGCGCATGCGGCCGCGGCCACACGGCCGCATGCGCGGCCGATGGAAATGGGTGGGCGCTCGATGGAGGGCTATGTCCACGTCGCGCTGGAAGGCACGGCTACCGACGCGGACCTCCGGGCCTGGCTCGACCGCGCGCTGGCCTTCGTCGAAACTTTGCCGCCGAAGGTCAAACCCGCCAAGGTCGCAAAGCGGCCAGCCTGAGCAGATCGCGCGGCCTATTCTGCGCCGCACGGCGGGCCGCCCCGGACACGCGGCTGACGGAGGAAGCAATGGCATCTCTCGCGGGACGTTGCATGTGTGGCGCGGTCACCTGGATCTATTCCGGGCAAGTCACGCGCAACCTGGTCTGCCACTGCGCCGATTGCCAGCGCGCCACGTCCGCCCCGCTGACGGCCTTCCTCGGCATGAGGCCGGAGCAACTGAGCTGGACCGGTGACATCAGGCACTATGAAAGCAGCCCGAACACCTTTCGCGGGTTCTGCCCGTCCTGTGGCACGAGGCTCTATTTCCGTTCCGACAGATGGCCTCATGAGATCCACGTTCACGCCGCCACCATGGCGAATCCGGAGGACTACCTGCCCGATGCGCAGGTCCTCATACGCTCGCGGATGAAATGGCTCGACCGGCTGTCGTCGATTCCTGCCCATGAGGGCTTCCAGCAACAGCCGTCAGGTCATTCGCCCACCGAAACGCGTTAAGGTCTGGGTTGCTCAGACCAACAAAAAAAGCCGGGCGCGAGGCCCGGCTTTTCCGTGTCGTGGCTTGGACGACTTAGAACTTCATACCGACGCCGAAGGTGACGCGGTTGTCCTTGGACTTGACGTTGCCGAGAGCGCCGAAGTCCTTGTCGCCGTAGTCGGTGTAGCGGTACTCGACGCGGCCGAACACGTTGTCCGTGATCTTGATGTCGGTGCCGACACCGGCCGTCCAGCCGAGCATCGCCTTGCTCTCGTCGGTGAGGGTGACGCTATCCGTGATCTTCTGGTTCTTGGCGGCGAGACCGCCCGTGCCATAGAGCAGGATTTCCGGGGTCACGGCATAGCCGAGGCGAGCGCGCAGCGAGCCTTCGAGGCCGCCCTTGGCCTCGATGCCTTCACTGTCGCCCTTGACGCCGTTGTAGCCGATATCGGCTTCAGCGCCGTAGACAAAATTCTCCTGCTGCCACTGATAGCCGCCGAAGACGCCACCGATGAAGCCCTTGGTCTTCACGTTGACGCCGGCGTCGCGCGCATCGGCATGGCCGCTGAAGCCGTAACCGACGCTGATACCGGCATAGGGGCCGGCCCAGGAGGCGACGGGGAGTTCGGCAACCGGGGCGGGAGCCGGCGGCTCTTCCGAAACCACGTCCGCGGCATAGGCGGTACCGCCGAGGGCGAAGAGCCCGAGCGCAACCGCCAGCGGCCGCGCAAACTTGAGATTGGCTTGCATTGTTGTTTACTCCTTAAGCCACAAGACACTAGGCTTTTTATGTTCATGAATGCCCCGGCCCGTCCGGGGGGATAAACGGGCCTGGCGTTCAACGGTTCCAAATGTCGTGCTGAAATGCGGCTGAAGCGAACCTTAACTTGGGTCATTCCCCGGCGCGAATGAGGCCGAAACTTGACGTTGCATCTTCGCAACAGCGAATGTCAGCAGGCTAATCATGTCGCGCCGCACAGCGCTTGGTTCAAGGGGTCCGGCGGCATATATTGAATTATGACGGACCCGAATCCGGGCCGGGCAAGCGTGCGTGCCGACCGCTTCGCCACATTCCTGCCCCAGGTGGAAATGGCATTTAACGCTTGGCCCGTCATATTGTGCCGGCTTCCCGGAATCGTGAGGCCGATTGAGGATTGACAACATGAGACAAGCCGCTGGCGTGGCGCTGGTGACGGGTGGGGCGAGAAGGATCGGCAGGGCTATCGTCGAGGATCTGGCCGGGCACGGCTTTGCCGTCGCCATCCATGCCAACCGTTCGGAAGCCGAGGCTGAGGCCTTGGCCGATCGCATCAGGAGCGAAGGCGGTCGCGCCGCCGTGGTTGCTGCCGACCTCACCGACATGGACGCCGTCGGCGATCTCGTCGGCCGATCCGAGGCCGCCCTCGGTCCGGTCACGCTGCTTGTCAACAATGCCTCTTTGTTCGTCGACGACCGTGTTGAGGAGTTCGACTGGCAGGCCTGGGACCGGCACTTCGCCATCCATGTCAAGACCCCGGCGCTTCTGGCGCGGAACTTCGCTCGCGCGCTGCCGGACGGCGCGGAGGGGTTGATCGTCAACATAATCGACCAGCGCGTCTGGCGGCCGACGCCGCGCTACTTCTCCTATGCGCTGTCGAAATCGGCGCTGTGGACGCAGACGCAAATGCTGGCGCAGGCGCTTGGACCCCGCATCCGCGTCAACGCCATCGGTCCCGGCCCGACGCTCAAGAACAAGCGCCAGGACGACGACGATTTCGGCAAGCAGGTCGAAGGCCTGATCCTGAAGCGCGGCCCGCAATTGCCGGAATTCGGCGCCACCATCCGCTATCTTTGGGAAGCGCGCTCGGTCACCGGCCAGATGATCGCGCTCGACGGCGGCCAGCATCTTGCATGGCAGACGCCCGATGTGACAGGCATGGTGGAATGAGTCCCGCCCAAAAACACAGACAAAACACCGCCGCCGACGACCTGCCGCCCGATGTCGACCCCGATATCGACATTGAGGACGAGGCGGCGGAGGAGATCGTCGAGCCGGAGGCGCCTCCCGCTGGTCCCGATGTCGCCTTCACCGCGATAGACTGGACGCCGCATGCGGGCGACGCCGAGGGCATGGTCGGCGCCGAGGTGATCCAGACCTTAGTCAAGCGGCTGCCCAACCAGCCCGGCGTCTACCGCATGATGAACGCCGCTGGCGACGTGCTCTATGTCGGCAAGGCGCGCAGCCTGAAGAAGCGCGTCACCAACTATGCGCAGGGGCGCTTCCATACCGCCCGCATCGGCCGCATGGTGCGAGAGACGGCGACGATGGAATTCGTCGTCACCCGCACCGAGATCGAGGCGCTGCTGCTCGAGGCGAACCTCATCAAGCGGTTGAGACCCCGCTTCAACGTGCTGCTGCGGGACGACAAGTCGTTCCCCTACATCCTGCTCACCGGCGACCATGTCTCGCCTGGCATCTACAAGCATCGCGGAGCGCGCTCGCGCAAGGGCGACTATTTCGGTCCCTTCGCCTCCGCCGGCGCCGTCGGGCGCACCATCAATTCGCTGCAGCGCGCCTTCCTGCTCCGAAGCTGCACGGACTCCTTTTACGAGAACCGCACCCGGCCCTGCCTGCTCTATCAGATCAAGCGCTGCGCCGGTCCCTGCACCGGCGAGATCTCGCATCAGGGCTATGCCGAGCTGGTCGCCGAGGCGAAGGATTTCCTCTCCGGGCGCAGCCAGAAGGTGAAGACCGAGATTTCGGCCGCCATGCAGCAGGCCGCGGAGGAGCTCGATTTCGAGCGCGCCGCTATTCATCGCGATCGCCTCGCGGCGCTCTCGCATGTGCAGGCGCATCAAGGCATCAACCCGCAGACGGTCGAGGAGGCGGACGTCTTCGCCATCCACCAGGAAGGCGGCCAGACCTGCATCCAGGTGTTCTTCTTCCGCACCGGCCAGAACTGGGGCAACCGCGCCTATTTCCCCAAGGCCGATCCGGCGCTGGAGCCGGCCGAGGTGCTGGGCTCGTTCCTGGCGCAGTTCTATGACGACAAATTGCCGGCCCGCACGCTGCTTCTCTCCCAGACGGTGCAGGAACAGGAGCTGCTTGCCGAGGCGCTCTCGACCCGCGCCGGCCGCAGGATAGCGATCTCGGTGCCGCAGCGCGGCGAGAAGAAGGATCTGACCGACCACGCGCTGCAGAACGCGCGCGAGGCGCTCGGCCGCAGGCTGGCGGAAACCTCGACGCAGGCGCGGCTGCTGCAGGGCTTCGCCGAGACCTTCGGCCTGGAAAAGCCGCCGGTGCGCGTCGAGGTCTACGACAATTCGCACATCATGGGCACGAATGCGGTCGGCGCCATGGTCGTTGCCGGCCCGGAAGGTTTTGTGAAGAACCAGTACCGGAAATTCAACATCCGCTCGACCGAGATCACGCCGGGCGACGATTTCGGCATGATGCGCGAGGTGATGGAGCGGCGTTTCTCGCGGCTGCTCAGGGAGCACGGCGACGCCAAATCTTCGGGCGTGGCGGGCGCGGTAGCCGAGGACGATGCTGCCGAGGACATCGTCGAGGGAAACGGCGGCTTCCCGGCCTGGCCCGACGTCATCCTGATCGACGGCGGCCGGGGCCAGATGACGGCGGTGCGCAAGATTCTGTCCGATCTCGGCATCGAGGATCGCGTCGCGGCAATAGGCATCGCCAAGGGCCAGGACCGCGACGCCGGGCGCGAACGCTTCTTCGTCAAGGGCAGGGAGAGCTTCATGCTGCCGGTGCGCGACCCGGTGCTCTATTTCGTCCAGCGCCTGCGCGACGAGGTGCACCGCTTCGCCATCGGCTCGCACCGCGCCCGCCGCAAGAAGGAGATGGTGAAAAGCCCGCTCGACGAGATCGCCGGCATCGGCCCCGGCCGCAAGCGCGCGCTGCTGCTCGCATTCGGCACCGCCAAGGCGGTCAGCCGCGCGGCGGTCGAGGACCTAGTCAAGGTCGATGGCATTTCAGAGCACGTGGCGAAGCTGGTCTACAACCATTTTCATGACAGTTGACCATTCTTGCGCCAATTTTCATCTGACCAATCGAATCTCGCCTGTTGACCCCCCACATCGGCTTCTGATTTGAGTACGGGAGGCGGAGAAGAGTTCCCGATCAGACAATGGCCCAGCGCGCTTTCAACCTGCCGAACATCCTCACCTACGCCCGCATCGTCGCGGTGCCGCTGGTGGTGCTGTGCTTTTTCCTCGAAGGCCATCTGAAGTCGTCCGACTTCGCCCGCTGGTCGGCGCTGGTCATTTTCCTGCTCGCCTCCATCACCGACTATTTCGACGGCTATTTCGCGCGCGCCTGGCAGCAGACGTCCAACATCGGCAAGATGCTGGACCCGATCGCCGACAAGCTCCTGGTCGCCACCTGCCTTCTGCTTTTAGCCGCCGACACCGACCGCCATGCCGGCATCGCCGGCTGGTCGCTCTGGGCGGCGATCATCATCCTGTGCCGCGAGATCCTGGTTTCGGGCCTGCGCGAATATCTGGCCGCGCTGAAGGTCTCGGTGCCGGTGACGCAGCTCGCCAAATGGAAGACCACAATCCAGATGGTCGCCATCGCCTTCCTGCTCGTCGGTCCGGCCGGCGACAAGATCTTCCCGCTGACCACTCAGATCGGACTGGTGCTGCTGTGGATTGCGGCGCTCGTCACCCTCTACACCGGCTACGATTATTTTCGTGCCGGCCTGAAGCACATCATGGACGAGTGAGATGCGTCTTATCTATTTCGCCTGGGTACGCGAGCGGATCGGCAAGCCGGAAGAGGATGTCGAGCTGCCGGCCGGCATCGAGACCGTGGCCGACCTTTTGCGCTGGCTGAAGTCGCGCGGCGAGGAATACGAAAACGCGCTGCAATATCCGGACGTCATCCGCGTCGCCATCAACCAGGAACATGTCGGCCACCGCGAGAAGATCGCGGGCGCGCGCGAGATCGCGCTGTTCCCGCCGATGACCGGAGGCTGAGATGGCGGGCGCTGTCGTGCCGGCCATCCGCGTCCAGCGCGAGGACTTCGACGTCGCCGCCGAGATCGCCGCCCTGACCGGAGGCCGCGCGGATATCGGCGCCGTGGTGACCTTCTCTGGTCTCTGCCGGGATGAAGCGGGCACGCTGTCGGCCCTCGAGCTCGAGCATTATCCCGGCATGGCAGAGGCCGAGATCGGCCGCATCGCCGCGGAGGCTGTTCAGCGCTGGCCGCTGCAGGGGCTCACCGTCATCCACCGCCACGGCAAGATCGTGCCGGGCGAGAATATCGTGCTGGTGGTGGCGGCCTCCGCGCACCGGCAGGCGGCCTTCGAAGCAGCGAATTTCCTGATGGATTATCTGAAGTCACGCGCGCCCTTCTGGAAGAAGGAGCATCGCGCCGATAGCTCCGAAGGCGGCTGGGTCGAGGCCAAGGAAGCCGACGACGAAGCAGCGGATCGCTGGAAGAAATCGGACGAATAGCCAAGACTGCACAGCTTGGGGATCGCCCCTCATCCGGCCGCTGCGCGGCCACCTTCTCCCCAAGGGGCCCCAAGGGGAAGAGGTCAGCGCCGGCGCCGACAAGCTCCTCTCCCCTCGGGGAGAGGTCGGATTGGCCCGAATTGCCTCTTCGCATTTCGGTTGGCAATCCGGGTGAGGGGCCCAAGCCGGCGAGAATTTCCTCACCAACGCCATCGAAGGACCGCAATCCGTCCCGACCTTGCAAACCGGTTTGATTTGCTTGGCGGAGCAATCTCATGCTGGACAGGATTGCGGAATTCTTCATCTTCGGCCTTGTGCCGCTGATGGTCGGCGTGCTTGCCGTGCCGGAGCTCACCAGTGCCGCCGAAAAGACGATTGCCGGCGAGGCGACCTATCGCGAGCGCATCGCGCTGCCGCCCGATGCGGTGCTTTCGGTCGAGCTCGTGGATGTTTCGCTGGCCGATGCGCCGGCGACGATCATCGGCCAGCGCAAGATCGTGCCGGCCGGCCAGGTGCCGATCAAATTCGAGATCAGCTTCGATCCCCAGGCGATTCTGCCGGGCAGAACCTATGCGCTGCAGGCCCGCATCACCGTCGACGACCGGCTGCTGTTTGTCACCGACACCCGCCACCAGGTCGATCCGCTGGATGGCAAGCCTCAGACCGTCGTGCTGAAAATGGCCGCGCCCGCCGCCGAACCGGACGCCGCGGCCTTGTACGGCCAGAGCTGGCTCGTCGAATATATCGACGGCATCGGCGCGATCGCCGAGCCGCGGGCGACGTTCCGCATCAGCGAGGCCGGCAAGGCCGGCGGCAAGGGCCCGTGCAACACCTATTTCGCCACCGCCACGGTGGCAGGGCACAGCATCGCCATCGGCGACATCGGCTCGACCCGCATGGCTTGTGCGCCGGATGTGATGGCTGAGGAGCAGGCGCTGTTCGACGCGCTGAGCAAGGCTGCTTCCTACCGGATCGACGCCGGCAAGCTCACCATCGCCGACAAGGACGGCCGCGACATCCTGCGCTTCAGCGCCGCGAGCTGAGGCCGCGACGACCTTTCTGGGGCGCCGATCGCGACGCGGCGTCAGCCAATATCCCGCGATCCCCCGGAATAATCTGCACTGCGGAGGCGTTACCTCTCATATGCGGGCAGGCAAAAGGGACATGTCCCTTCGTTGAAACCGCCGGACCGAATGCGCGGCTCGATCTGGCCACTCAAAGGAGACCAGAAATGAAAAAGCACGCGCTCATCCTTGCTGCCACCGGTGCGTCGCTCCTTGCCTTCGCCGGCATTGCGAAGGCGGACGATCACCTGTTCAATGCCACACTGCATGGCCTCAGCCTCGACAGCCAGCCCTACCAGACCAACAAGGCCGGCCACAGCGGCGATCTTGCGCCCGGGCAGGGCAGTCCGTTCACCGGCGAGGAGACCAAGACACCGGCCACCGACACGGATGCGGCAAACGATCATGCGAATGTGAAAGAGCGCCAAGCGAAATGACGTCAGCCCGCTGCGAGGAGCGGCGGGCTTTTCGCTCCGCATGAGCCAGTTAGCGCGGGGCCGTTCCGGGCATCGAACAGTCGAATGTCAGGGCGCCCGGCCCCGCATAGGAAGCGAGCCTGGGTCGTGCGGGCACGCCCGCGATTTCGAGAAGCAGCTTTCGGCGGATCGCGACCTCGAACATGGCGAGATCGTCAATTCCGATCACGAATGCGTCCGGCCCGCCGATGACGCAATGTTCGTAGTATAGCGAGAGATACTGGCCTGCGAAGGATTGAAAGCCGTTGGCGTCGCTATGCGGCAGCGAAACCGGCAGGCCGTTGATGGTGATGCCCGAGCCGGTCAGCATATCGCGTATCGGCCCAACCGGCGGGCCGGCATTGTTTGGGCCATCGCCGGATATGTCGATCACCCGGCGCTCGCCCGCCACCTGGATGTGCGCGAACAGGCCGGCTGCCGCCAGCAGCCCACTGGAAATGGACGTACCCGTTTCCGCCATGATCGGCTTCATGGAAAGGGCATCAGCGAAACGCTTTGCATCCCCAGCACTGCTGATAATCGTCCATGGCAGAACGACGCGTTGATACTTTGGCCCGGCCCATTCAAGGTAAGATACCGCGATCGCGCCGCGCGCCCCCGATCCTATGGCCCGTTCAAAGTCGGGGTGGCGGAATGCGCTGATATAGCCGTCGCGTTGGACGCGCTGCTCGGCGAGACTCATCGAGGAAGAGACGTCGACGGCAAGCACCAGTTCGAGGTCGACGTCGGATTTTCGGACCCCGCCGGCCGCTGTTGGCGAGCAGGGGCTGCTGACAAGGAGCGACAGGATCAAGAGACATCCTGTCGGCCTCGATCTCTTGGGCGGGGCGAGTCTGTTCTTCCAGCCTAACATTGCTGCCATCCGTCGCGGCGCGGCGCCATACGGTTTCGGCAATCGGATAAGGAATCTGCGCTGGCAGACGGATGCGCGCTTCACCCGAACGGGTGAGGGCATCAATCAGGGTTTTGAAGGCACTCGCAAGCGCGACAGCAGTGCCGCGAGCTCAGCCTGGCGATGCGTTCCCGTTTTGTCGAGGATTGCCCTCAACTGGGTTCGGGCGGTTTCGTGGCCGATCGCCAATCGCTCGCTCGCCGCCTCGATCCCGCAGCCGGTGGCGAGGCTGGAAGCCAGTCGCGCTTCGGCCGGGGTCAGTTGGAAAGCATGCCGGAGCAACCACGCCGGCGGCGCCCGTTCGCTGACAGGATCAGTGAAGCAAAGCAGAAAGTCACCGCCATTGAACAGATCGTGCACGAATGACGTCATCGGCACGATCTCGGCCAGTAGCCAGAACGACCCGTCACGGGTGATGACGGCCGGCTCGCTCCGGAGCGCTTTGTCCCGCGCACTGGAAACGGCCGCACCAATCATGCGCTGCAGGCTGGAATCGCTCTCCCGGTCGGCTGCATGGATGCGGCCATGGCGGATCATGAGACCGGAACCGAACAGGGCATCTGCATGTGCATTGGAACGCGTCACGCCGCCGCGGCAGTCGAGCAGCGCCGCAGCGCAATTGAACTGGTCGAGCACGGCTAATGCCGGGTCGAGCGAAACATCCCAGATCTTCTCGGCCAGACTGATGATGCGGATCAGATCCGGTGCCACGCGCAGAAAATGGTCGGCCTCGGATGTGTCAAAGGGGTCGCTCCTTGTGGCATCACGGTACATCGACAGGACCCATTTGCGTCGCCTGACCGGGAAGACAACGGCGGCCCACAACTCGCGATGCCCCGGACGGGCTATCTTCTGATAGTAGGGCAGGAGCTTTCTTTCCTCCGGCGTGGAGATTTCGTCTTCGACGGTGAAGTAGGGCGCCGGTTTCGGCAGCCGCGGCTCCCTTTCCGGATGCGGGTCGGGCGCGTCTCGGGCATTTTCGACCCAGAGCTCCGTGAATTCAGCGTGTTCCAGCGAGTCCGGGGTCGGTCTGGTTCGCTTGCGTTGATCGCTGCGGAACGGATGCGTGTTATCGTGGGTGCGGATAGCGCAACTCGTCACGCCCAGGGAATCGGCCAGGTTTTGCAAGGCCCGCGGCCACCGCCCGAATTCGAAGGCGGCGTCGTAGCAATCCTCGATCGCGGACGCGATTCCCCGGTTGGCAGCCATTGGACTGACCTTCGTAATGGACGGGCTACCGCGCATCCATGTTAGCACAGGCATACGGGTGCGAAAAATCACAAGCAAACAAGGCGATGCAGCGGCGCGGCCGTAGTCAAAGTACGATGTTCTCGGGAGTGAGTTGTGAATCACGGCCTTTGTCGTTCCATTGCAATTCATGGCATCGCCGTTTCGACGCGCCTGCCAACTTCCTCCAGCCGATTGACCGGGATGGCGGAAGCACCTAGTTTGCCGGTGCAAAATGGGGATGGGGTTCCCCCGAAAACGCCCGAGCGTTTCGTATCTGGGCCGATGACTCCTGCCAGGCGTGCTTTCGCGCGGCAGGATTTGTTTTTCCGCTCGCAACATGCCTGTTTTCATGAGGTGATTCCTTAAGTGGAATCGCATTTGGAAAGGTATTGAAACGATGACCCTTGCGGCTTGCGCCCTGGTCCTGGTCGGCGGTTTCCTCGGCGGCGTTTCCCGCTTCTTCCTGTCGGGCCTTATCGGCCGCAGCATCGGCGAGACCTTTCCCTGGGGCACCCTGGTGGTCAACGTCTCCGGCGCGCTCGCCATCGGCGCTTTCGCCGGCGCGGCGCGCGCCGTCGGCGGCATCTTTTCCGCCGAACTGGTGCGCGACCTGATCGTGGTCGGCCTCTTCGGCGGCTACACGACGGTTTCGTCCTTCTGCCTGCAGACGCTGAACCTGGCGCTCGACGGCGAGCGGCGGCTCGCCGTCTTCAACATCGTCGCTTCCTCGGCGCTTTGCGTGCTTGCGGTCGCCCTGGGCTTCCGGGCTGTCGTCTGGATGGCGGGGTAGGGCGTCATGTCCGGAAACGACAGGCAGACGGAGTTTCGCCTCTATCTCTCGGTCGGCTGCGGCGCGGCGATCGGCTCGCTGGTGCGCTTTCTCTCAGGCTACGTCATCGTCTCGCTGCTGGGCTTGAGCGCGCTTTATGCCACTGCCTTCGTCAACGTGGTCGGCTCCTTCGTGATCATGTTCTTCGCTACGCTGACCCGGCCGGACGGGCGCCTGATGGTCGGCCCGGCCGGTCGCCAGTTCGTGACCGGAGGGTTCTGCGGCGGCCTCACCACCTTCTCGGCCATGAGCCTCGATACCTTCATCCTGCTTTTCGAGGGCGACCTCGGCCTCGCCACGACCTATCTTGTCAGTGTGGTGGTGCTGTCGCTTGCCTCGGCCTGGCTCAGCTATCTCATGGCGGCCAGGCTCAACCGCTTGCCGATCACCAGGTGACTCAGGGAGGAGAACATGGAACTTCCCAGCCAATGCGTGCTGCTCAGGATATTCTTCGGCGAGGACGACAGGGCGGCCGACGGCATGCCGCTGCATGAGGCGATCGTCATCAAGGCGCGCGAGATCGGCATGGCGGGCGCGACCGTGCTCCGGGGACCGCTCGGCTTCGGCCGCTCGAGCGTGCTCCACACCGCCAAGATCCTGCGGCTGTCGCAGGATCTGCCTATCGTCGTCGAGATCGTCGACGCGCCGGAGAAGATCGATGCGCTGATCCCCCAGATCAAGGCGCTGACCATGAGCTGCCTGATCACCAAGGAGAAGGTCGAGGTCATCCGCTACGGTGACGGGAATTGAACTCGGCCGGCCGATCAGCCATGGCGAAGACGGCGGCCGATCGTGTCTTCGTCGAAGATGCCCGCGGAAAAGAGCCTCATGGCTTCGATCGCCAGCTCGGAAGCCTCAGGGCTGCCACGGGTAATGCCCCGCTCCTCGCAGACCTGGTCATAGATGCGCTTCAACAGGACGAGATCGTCCGGATATGCAACGCCGCTTGTGGAAACATGGGCTTTGATCATGCTTCCCTCCCTATCTTTGGGCGGAAGCATGATGTTCGCTCACAGCCGGTGGCGCCCATTGCCACTGCCACCGATCGCTCCGATTTAGTGCAGTCGGCCTGCTCGCCCACCCCACTGCAACAAAAAAGGCGGCCCGAGAGCCGCCTTCATTGCAAAACCGCAGCTTCTCAGCCGACGATCTCGGTGTCGGAGAACCAGTAGCGGATCTCCTGCGCGGCGGTTTCCGGTGCGTCCGAGCCGTGCACCGAATTCTCGCCGATCGACAGCGCATGTACCTTGCGGATGGTGCCCTCGGCGGCGTTGGCCGGGTTGGTGGCTCCCATCACTTCGCGGTTCTGGGCAATGGCGTTCTCGCCCTCCAGCACCTGCACGACGGTCGGACCCGAAGACATGAACTCGACCAGCTCGCCGAAGAACGGACGCTCCTTGTGCACGGCGTAAAAACCTTCGGCCTCGCGGCGGCTCATCCACACGCGGCGCGATGCGATAACGCGCAGGCCCGCGTCCTCCAGCATCTTGGTGATGGCGCCGGTCAGATTACGCTTGGTCGCATCCGGCTTGATCATGGAGAAGGTGCGTTCGATCGCCATTGGCTCGTCCTTGTTTTGGGAATGGAAATTGGAGTGGCGGGCTCTATACAAGTCGCTCGGCGGCTTGCCAAGGGGCGGCAGCTTCTGGCCAAGGCTGGCTCTTTGCGGGATAATTAGACGGCTGCGAGCGCGCCTCGCTCAAAGTCCCGGGCGCCGCAGCGGCGGAGCAGGAGGCGATGAACCGGCCCTACCTCAGACGCGACGACATCGCCGGCATTCTCCTCATGGCCGTGGTTCTTGCCGCGATCGTCTTCGTGCTGCTGTTCTTCCCACAGCCCGGACAAAAGAATTTCGGCTTCGGCCCGGAATGGCAATGCGCCCGCATGGAAAAGGGTGACCCGATCTGCGTCAGGCTGGTCCAGAAGGATGAGGCAAAATGACGGCAGCGGCAAATCTCCCCCTCGAGGGGGAGATGGCCGCGAAGCGGCCAGAGGGGGTCGTCTCGCGTGGAGCGCCGGCCTCTTCTTTCGCCGCCTCATGGCGTCGCGGCAGTTGAGGCGACCCCCTCTGTCGCCTTCGGCGATCTCCCCTCGAGGGGGGAGATCGCCAGCGTCACGCTGCGGCCGCGACCTGCCGGCCGATCGCGCCATGCAGGTCGAGGCAGCGCTCGAACCACTGGGCCACGCTATCGCTCTCGTCGAGCAGCCGGTAGGGCGAGGCGATGCGCGCCCATTGCAGCGCGCCGAAGACGATGTAATCGGCAAACAGCGGCGAGCTCCCGCCGATGAAGGGCTGGTAGGTCAACATCGAGCGCAGCGGCTCCAGCGAAGCGCGGAAGCCTGCCAGTCCCGCATCGCGGCCCGCCACTACCTCTTCCAGCTTCTTGCCCAAGCGCTGTTCGCGATTCTCGCGGAAATACACCGCGTTCGCCTCGTCCTGCATGCCATGCAAGTCGGTAAGCGCTACGCTTGTGACGTAGGGATGGATGGTGAGCTGCGACCAGCGCTCGATGAAGCGCGCCATCGCCTTGCCGCCTTCGCCGCCAAACAGCGCCGGCCGCTCCGGATAGGCCTCGTCGAGATAGAGCGCGATGGCGAAGGAATCGGCCACCACGCGGTCGCCGTCGCGGATCACCGGCACCGTCTTCGAGACGCCGCCTTCGACCTCCGGCACTTCCAGGAAGCGCGTCGGCACCTTGGTGGCGGCGAGCCCCTTATGGGCCAGCGCCATCTTCGTCTTCCAGCAATGCGGGCTGAACGGGCGTTGGGCGTCGTGGCCGACGAGGTCGTAGAACAGAATGGTCATTGGCGGGTCGGTCCCTGAGGTTTACGAAGAGCCGGGATTCGTTGCGAGCCGGATGGAAGAATGAAACAGCATTTCATGATGTTTGCAGCCTACAATCAATGGGCCAACGCGCGCATCTACGATGCCGCCGCCGATCTCAACGAAGAAGAATTCGGCCGCGATGTCGGCGCGTTCTTCGGCTCGATGCTGGGCACGCTCAACCATCTGCTCGTCACCGACCGCATCTGGATGAAGCGCTTTACCAGCGAGGGTGATGCGCCCTCAAACCTTGCGACAATCCTCTATCGCGCCTTCCCAGGCTTGCGTTTGGCGCGCGAGGCCGAGGACAGGAGGATCGTCGACTGGGTAGGCGGCATGACCGACAAGGCGTTCACCGGACGTTTTTCTTATATGACGACCGACATGCGCACCGTCTCGCAGCGGCTGGCGCCGGCGCTCAGCCATCTTTTCAACCACCAGACCCACCATCGCGGCCAGGCGCATATGTGCCTCACCGTGCTCGGCAGACCCTCGGTGCCGCTCGACCTGATGCTGTTCCAGCGCTCCGAGGAAGGCCGCGCCTACGCCTGATTGCTTGTTAACCAAGCTTGCATTGAAGCTAATATATTAGGACTTCGTTTGCGCTCGCGCTCCACAATAGGCCAGTTGCAGTGGGAGCAGTGACATGCGCATCGATTTGTCCCCCACGAGTTGGGGCAGGGTGGCGCTGGTCACCATCGCCGGCACGGCCTTCTTCATTGCCGCGGCCTTCTTTGTCGATTCCTTCAACTTTCCCTCGCTGTCGCCGGACGCGCTGCTCTGGGCAGAACTCACCGACCTGTTCCTGCCGCTCGTCCTTGGCGGCTCCTTCCTGTTCTTCCTGATGTGGAAGATGCGCCAGTTGGCGATCGCCCAGAAAGAGCTCAGCATCGTCGCCGCGACCGACAGCCTGACGGCCGTCTTCAACCGCGGCGCCTTCTCGATGTTGGTGGAAGCTTATCTCGAACAGGCGCGCGGCCATGCCGTCGCCGATACCGGCGCGCTGCTGATCGTGGACGCCGATCATTTCAAGTCGATCAACGACCGTCTCGGCCACGATTGCGGCGACCAGGCGCTGAAGCTGATCGCCAGGACGATCCAGGGCCAGCTTCACGGCGCCGACATCGTCGGGCGCATAGGCGGCGAGGAATTCGCGGTCTTTCTTCCGGGCGCCGATGCGACGCGCTCCTTCCTGGTCGCGGAATCGATCAGGCTGGGCATCCGCGAGGCCGGGTTCGCGCCCAGCGGGCAGCCATGGCCGCTCTCGGTCAGCATCGGCGGCGTCGCCTTCAGCGGACCCACCACCTATCACCACATGTTCCAGGTCGCCGACAGGCATCTCTACAAGGCGAAGTCGAACGGGCGTGACCAGGTAAGCTTCGAAAGCCCGCGCAACGTGTTGTTGGACGACGTCTCCAGCACGTTCCATTGATAGGTTGCGCGAAAACATCCGCCTCTTTGCCGCACGTTCGCAAACCTGCACCGGCAAGGCGAGTGTTCTGTGCGATGTTTCACGCAAGGGACCGTTCTGTGCGCTGCTTCACGCAGCGGCATGTTCTATGCGATGTTTCACGCAGCGCCGGAAAAGTTTCGTCGAATCTGGCCGGGGCAGCGGCATGCATGCCGGAAGGCTGGGTTGAACGAGAAAAACCCGCCCGAGAAAATCATCTCAGGTGGGTCTGGCGGGCCCTCCATCGGGCCGTGCGGGGCCTGCCAGTATCAGGCGGCGAAGCCACTATGGGCGCGCGCGACTGGCTTCACCGAGACGATCGGCTGATCCGCCGGCCACAGGATGCCGGCCGTCACCGCGAAGGTGACCAGCGCGTCGCGCGCCGATTCGGCCGAGATTTCTCCGCTCCGCGCGGCTCCGCAGGCCCTCACCGCCGCGCCATAGCTCAGCCGACGCCGTGACGGCGGAAATTCGGTCAGGAACACGTGCATGTCGGACAGCGTGGCTATCATACGCCTATGGCCGGCGCCGACACTGAGCGCGACCGGAGCGAAGAACATCCCGTCGTACATTTAGACCTCTCGGACTGGGGCGGAGGATGGCGGGCTGCCACCCTCGGTCTTGGGGTAGGACGTCACACAACGCGCCTTGTGGCGTGAGGTTCCGCGTTCGGGGGATCTTTCGCGCCTGGCTTCCGGAGCTATGGGCTGGCGCCGGCGGTGATTGCCATTTCCGGTGGAAGTTGCGGAACCTGGTAGTGCGCCGACAACACCAGCAGGAGGATCGCGACACCTGCGATCAGCGCCGCGACGATGTTGACGAAAAGCTGGCCCGCCAGTTCACCGAGCCGCTGCCGCCAACTCATCGTCGATGGAATGAAGCGCATTTTCCACCTGTTTTCATGGGTGGGCTCAAGGCCTGCGTCACGCGTCGACCACAGCACCCGAGCTAGTCCCTCCAGCCTCTGTGGAGGCCGCAGCTCCAGACCCTCTTCACGACCCAGTGATGGTGATGCCAGCGCCTGTGCTCGCGGACCATGCAGTCGCGGCGGTGGCCGTAGCGGTACCCGTCGCGCATTTCATATCGGCCGCGGTAGCGCCAGCTATCGTCGCGCATGTAATGGCGGCGCCAGTAGTAATCGTCATTGTATCTGCCCATGCCATCGTCGGTGGTTATGGTCAGGCTTACCGCCTGTGTCGGAACCGTCATTGGCGCCAAGCTAGCCACGCCCAACATGGCGGCGAGAATGAGATTCTTCATAACTGGCCTCCTTGCATTAGATTTTACTAACGAAAATCCGTTGCCGGGTGAAAAGTTCCATTGCAGAGGCAGCAAGCCACCGGGTCGCGGCCCGGCTTGGCTGGTTTCGAGCGGCGTGCGGTTCCGGTACTGCTGCCGGGCGCGGGGTCTATTTCCACATGCCGCGCATGCGGGCGCCGAGATCGACCTTGACTTGGGGTTGGGTCCGCGGATCGTTCGTCATGCGCGCGCTCGCCCACGACGTCTGCTCGAAGGCGGCAAGCATCGAGGCCGGGATGAAGCGGGTGCGCGAGGCATAGATGTGTCGGTCGCCGCGCACTGGCTGGTTGTGCGGATAGAAGCGCTGCGGCACCACCAGGTGCAGGCTGTCCTTGGCCCGCGTCATCGCCACATAGAGCAGCCGGCGCTCCTCCTCGATGTCCTCCTTGGTGCCGACGCCGAGATCGGCCGGGATGCAGCCGTCGACGGTGTTGAGGACGAAGACGTTCTTCCATTCCTGGCCCTTGGCGGAATGGATGGTCGACAGGATCAGGTAATCCTCGTCGCGATGCGGCGGCCCGGCCTGGTCGCTCGTGGCGTCCGGCGGATCGAGTGTCAGCTCGGTCAGGAAGCGTTCGCGCGAGGGATAGCCGGACGCGATCTGCTCGAGCTGCAACAGGTCGGCCCGGCGGGTGATCGCATCCTCATGGATGCGTTCCATATGCGGCTCGTACCACAGCCTGATCCGTTCGAGGTCGGCCGGCCATTTGGGACCGGCACGCAGCCCACCGTAGATGTCGAGGAAGACCGGCCAGTCTTCTGCTGCGCGCTGCGGCGGCCGGAAGCGGGCAAGGCCCATCGTCTCGTCCAGCGAGGTCGCCATCGCCTCGACGATCTGCGAGGCGGCGGAAGGGCCGATGCCCGGCATCAATTGCAGCACCCGGAAGCCGGCGACGCGGTCGCGCGGGTTCTCGGCAAAGCGCAGCATCGCCAGCATGTCCTTCACGTGCGCGGCGTCGAGGAATTTCAGCCCGCCGAATTTCACGAAGGGGATGTTGCGGCGCGTGAGCTCCACCTCCAGCGGTCCGCTGTGATGCGAGGCGCGAAAGAGCACCGCTTGCGCCTTCAGCGCCGTGCCGGCCTCGCGCTCGGCAAGGATCGCCTGGCAGACATAGTTGGCCTGCTCGGCCTCGTCGCGCACGCTCACCAACTGCGGCTTGTGCGACGATCGGCGCTCCGTCCAGAGGTTCTTGGTGAAGCGCTCGGTGGCCTCACCGATCACTGCGTTGGCGGCGGCAAGGATCGTCTCGGTCGAGCGGTAGTTGCGCTCCAGCATGACGATCTCGGCGCCTTGCGCGAACTGCTTCGGGAAATCGAGGATGTTGCGCACTTCCGCGGCGCGGAAGGAATAGATCGACTGCGCGTCGTCGCCCACCACTGTGAGCCCGGCGCCGTCCGGTTTCAACGCTAGCAGGATCGAGGCCTGAAGCCGGTTGGTGTCCTGGTATTCGTCTACCAGCACATGGTCGAAGCGAGAGCCGAGATGCGCCGCGATCTCCGGCTCGGCCGCCATCTGCGCCCAGTAGAGCAACAGGTCGTCGTAATCGAGCACGTTCTGTGCCTGCTTGGCCTCGACATAGGCCGCGAACAACTGCTTGAGCTGGTCTGCCCAGCCGGCGCACCAGGGGAATGCCGAGCCCAGCACTTCGCCCAGCGGCGCCTGCGCGTTGACGGCGCGCGAATAGATCTGCAGGCAGGTGCTTTTCGTGGGGAAGCGACTTTCGGTTTTCGAGAATCCCAGCTCATGCCGGGCGAGATTCATCAGGTCGGCCGAATCTTCGCGGTCGTGGATGGTGAAGGCCGGGTCGAGGCCGATCTGCTCGGCATAGTCGCGGAGCAGCCTGGCGCCGATGCCGTGGAAGGTGCCGGCCCAGGCGAGCGCGTCGGCGATGATGGCCGCGTCGCGGCCCAGCACCTCGCCGGCGATGCGCTCGACGCGCTTGGCCATTTCTGACGCCGCGCGGCGCGAGAAGGTCATCAGCAGGATGCGGCGCGGGTCGGCGCCCTTGACGATGAGATGGGCGACGCGATGCGCCAGCGTGTTGGTCTTGCCGGAGCCGGCGCCGGCGATCACCAAGAGCGGCGCCGCCACCTTGCCGTCGCCATGCACCACCGCCAGCCGCTGCTCGTCATTCAGCCGGGCGAGATAGGCGGGAGCTTCGAAGGACGAATCACGGGCAGCGATGTTCATCGCCCATCAAGCATCGTTTCCGCTTTGTTCGCAAGATTTCCTCGCCCCCGCGAGAGCGGGGGAGAGGTGGCCGCGTAGCGACCGGAGAGGGGGCCTGCGCCAGCATCTAAAAATTGGGCTCCGCCGAGGGAAGTTCGAAGCGAAGGGCGCATTCCTCCGCTCCGTCTCGGGCTTCGCCGGAGCCACCTCTCCCCACTTCGTGGGGGCGAGGAAACGGCCGCTACCTTTTCGGCTCCGCCCCCATCGCGGCAGACTGGCGCCGCAGCGTCCGCCTTTCATCGCCTGGCATGTCCAACGGTGCGACGTCGCCTGGCACTTCCTCGATGATCCGCATCGTCACGCGGTAGACCGTGTAGGCGAACAGGCCGACAAGTATCAGACGGATCATGACCACCTCCCAGTTCCGTTCGATCAGTCGAGAGTTCAACCGGAACCTGGGGGATTGGTTCCGCACGCCTACGCAACCAAACCGCTGCCGCTTCGTTTGCCCGTGAAAGGGGCGAACGAGAGGAGGTCGTCATGATGAAGCTTCTTGTGCTGCTGGCTCTCGCGGCAGGGCTCGCGCTCGCCGCCTGCGACAACAGCGTGCAGCCCACCAAGGCGCCCGCCGACCAGACCCCGCAGCTCGACAAGAATCCGGTGCCGAAATCGACCACCGGTGGCGACCAGCCCGGCACGCCGCCGAAGCAGTGATCGCGGGACGATTTGGTCGGGAAATGAAGCAGCGCCGCCACAGAAGAAGGCCGGCGCTGCTTGGGAGGAAGCTGGGAAAGCGCCGGCCAAGCGGGAAATCAGGCCCGCCGCACGGTCAAAGATAGCTGAGTCTCTCCGCCGCGTCATGGTGCGATCGCGCCAGCCGGCTATAGATAGCCGGCCAGGGCCGAAACCATTGCTGCATTCTTTCAAGGAGAGACCCGGACTGGGAAGACTTGCGTCTGGTGGCCGACAGCCTCACGCCATCGCTACCCGCTTCACCGGCATATCGGCGATCTCGATGTCCAGCTGGCGCTGCGTCAGCGCCGCCTCGGCCATGATCCACTGCTTGAACAGCTCCACCTTGCGCGCGCCCAGCGCCTTGATCGGGCTGACGAAATACCAGCCGGCGGTGTTGGGGTGATGGACGGCGAAGGGCGCCACCAGCCGTTCGGCGCGGATGTCGCTCGCCATGTAGGCGCGGTTGGCGACGGCAAAGCCCATGCCGGCATTGGCCGCCTCGTAGGACATCAGGCAGGAATCGAAATAGATGCTCCTGGTCTCGCCGAGCACGAAGCTCGCGCCGGCAAAGCCCAGCCATGACTGCCAGTTCTGGGTGCAGGTGTCGGAGTGGAGCAGAGTGAAGTGCCTGAGGTCCTCGGGCGTCACCTTGTACAGCGGCTTGTCGCCAAGCACCTCGTGGAACAGCTTGCGACTGCACACCGGCGTCAGGTCCTCCTTGAACAGCAGCTCGGATTTGAGGCCGGGGAAATTGCCGTCGCCATAGCGGATCTCGAGGTCGTACTCGGAGGTCGAGAATTCGTGCGTCGCATAGGAGGTCGAGACCCGCATCTCGATGTCGGGATACTGCCGCTGGAAGGCCGAAAGCCGTGGAAACAGCCAGCGCGCCGCGAATGTCGGCAAAACGCAGATCCTGAGCACATGCGCCTGCGACTGGCCGGTGGCCTCCATGCTGGCGGCGACGATCCGCTCCAGCGCCTCGCGCACCCGGGCCACATAGGTCTCGCCCTCCGGCGTCAGCGACACCGCATTTCCGCCGCGCTGGAAAATCTTGAAGCGCAGCTGATCCTCCAGGCTCTTGACCCGCTGACTGACAGCCGAGGCGGTGATGAACTGCTCCTCGCCGGCGCGCGTGAAGTTCTTGTGCCTTGCGGCGCTCTCCACGATTTTCAGCGAGTTTAAGTTGACCTGACTGAGCAGACGCACGGGGTTCGACCTTTAGCTGGGCTTAAAGTAGCACCAGCATTCCTAAATTTACAGGGGCGGGCGGCTTAATCGACTGTTTACCAAGTGTTGCCCCCATCTTGGAGAAGTAGAATGAACGCCCATACGATCCCCGAACTGCGCTATGCGATGAGCCGTGAAGCCATCATTGGTCATGATACGGCGTGGAAAGTGTCGAGCTTCGGCGTCGCCCAGTATCTGCACGGCTACGACCCCGCACTGCTTGCCGCGATCGAGGAGGCGGCGCTCAAGCTCAAGGCCAGCCATGCGGTGCACAAGCATCTCGACCTCACCTTCATCACCGGCGCCGACCGTTACATTCCGGAGATCAAGGAGCTTTTGCATGACAAGCTGCGCCTGGAGCGGCTGTCCGACATGATGGGCACCAGGCTTGAACCCTACCCGCTGTCGATCGTCGGCTCGACCGTCACCTTCATGAACCCCAAAGACGGCGCCGTCGAATGGCACTGCGACGGTGTTCCGGTGACGGAGCTCATTCCGCTGTCGATCAGCGACCCTCTGATCGGCGGCCATCTTGAAATCTATTGCGACGATTCCGAGACCGGGCGCGCCATCCTCGAATCCGGCCGCGACCTGCCGCGCAACAAGGTCATGCGCATCGACCACAAGATGAACTACGCCACGCTCGGCCAGTTCCTCGGCGTGCTCCATCGCACCGCGCCCATCCAACTCGGCTCGCGCGTTACCCTGGTTCTCAACCAGCGTTCGGTGACCAAGCCCTATGTCGACGACAACCGCATGTTCTACCTCGCCGCCGACAACGACCACGACCGCGAATGGGTCAACGAGCTGGCCGACGACGTCTGGACCAACCAGCTCCCCGCCTATCGCCGCCATACGGAGGAGCATCCGGTGCCGAAGCCGGCCGTCGAGCCGGTTTCCGGCGGAGCCAGAGAGTCGTGGTAGCGAGTGATGACCCGGCTCGGTTGCCTTCGGCGTCGCCGAGCCTCGCTCCGGTCATGGCCGAAAGCCAGCAACCCCGGTCCGGCGCCGCCTCGACGGCGGCGCTGGCGTTTGCCTTCGGCGCGGTGGCGCTCTGGGCGACCAATGCCCTGGTCGGTAACACGTTGCTTGCAAGTCATCCGGTCTCGCAAGTGCAGTTCCTGCAGTTCTGCGGCGCCGCGCTGGTTTTTGCGGTGATCAGGCTGACGAGCACTTCTCCTTCCCCCCTTGTGGGGGAAGGTGGATCGGCGCGCAGCGCCGAGACGGATGAGGGGTGTTCCAGCGAAGTGAGACGTCGGCGTTCCCTGAAACACCCCTCATCCGACCTCGCTTCGCGAGGCCACCTTCTCCCACAACAAGGGGAGAAGGGAAGGATCCCGCTCGCCGCCTACGTGGTCGGCTTCATTGGCCTGGTCGGCACCATGGTGCTGCAATACATCGCCTTCGCTTCGATGCCGGTCATCGAGGCCAATCTGGTCGCCTACACCTGGCCGTTGATGGTCGCCGCGGCGGTCATCGCGCTCGGCCGCCCGCAGCGACCGCTGCTGCTTGGGCTGACTGCCGCGCTCGGCTTCGTCGGCGTGGCGCTGGTGATCTCCAGCGGACGTGCGTCCGCTTGGCTCGAAGGCAGCTTCGCCGGCTATTGCGCCGCCTTTGGCTCGGCGCTTTGCATGGCCTTTTATTCGCTCGCCGTCGGCCGTCTTGCCCTGTCGCCGGATCGCCTTCTGCTGCCCTCGGCACTGATCGGCGTCGCGCTGACCTTCGCCCGGTGCCTAGATGACGGCGCTGCAGACCTGAGCGGCACGCACCTCCTGCTCGGCCTCTATCTCGGCGCAGG
Organism: Mesorhizobium sp.; assembly: GCA_004020545.1. Classification (GTDB taxonomy): domain Bacteria; phylum Pseudomonadota; class Alphaproteobacteria; order Rhizobiales; family Rhizobiaceae; genus Mesorhizobium. Next base: position 59,145 of record SAQE01000019.1, read on the forward strand.
GCCGATGGGGTTCGGCTACTATTTCTGGTCGCGCGCGCTCAGCCTCGACCAGGGCGGCAGGCTCGCGGTCGTCGCCTATCTGACGCCGATCGCTTCCACGCTTTTGCTTGCGCTGTCGGGCGAAAGCCTGTCGATGACGGCCGTTACCGGCGCCGTCCTCGTCATCGGCAGCTGCATTGCTGTAGGCATCGAACGTCCGGAGGCCTGAAGATCATGTCAGGAAGCATGCCAGGGATCATACTTGACGACGACGAACGCCGCGCCCGGCAAGAGGCGCACTGGCTTGTGAAGGAATTCGGCGCCGAGGCACCGCTCTATGCCGCCATGAAGGCCGAGAAGGCCATCGAGCAGAAGGATTTCGGCCGCTGCGCGCGCTGGAAGCGCGTGCTGGAGATCCTGGCCGACAGCGGATCGGCGCGTCTCCGCCGGAGCGCCGCAGCGAAATAGGCGACTCGTCGTGACGTCATCGAATCGGGCATGATCAGTCATAGTAGGTCATTCGAGACCGATGCTGCGCGCCTGCTTCGGTGTTCGGGTGCTGTTTTCGATTTTTGCTGGAAATACTCGCAAAAATTGAAGTGCTGTTGCGTCATTTACGCGCCCGCGAGATTTACGGCGCTGTAAACTGTTTGTTGTAGGTATTAGAATTCCTAACTTGCGCGGTCGCAACCCGCGGTGAAAACGTGTATCTGGTATTGAGTCTCGTGCGTTTACTGACTCTGGACGGTCCGTTGGGGGGCAGGTCCAATACGATACCTAGACCAAAGTCTTAAAAACAGCTGGTCATTTGAGAGCCAGCAGAAGGTGAAAAAATTGTCCAATATCGACGACAAGACTGCAATCGAGCTGACCGCCGACATTGTCTCGGCCTATGTCGGCAACAATCCGCTTCCGGCTTCCGGCCTGCCTGATCTGATCGCCAGCGTCAGCGCATCGGTTCGCAAGCTCGCCGGCGGCGCGGCCGTCAAGGAAAGCGCGCCACTGACGCCAGCCGTCAATCCGAAGCGCTCGGTGTTCCCCGATCACATCGTCTGCCTCGAGGACGGCAAGAAGTTCAAGTCGCTGAAGCGGCACCTGTCGACCGACCATGGGCTGACGCCGGACGAATACCGCGCCAAATGGGGCCTGCCGGCAGACTATCCGATGGTAGCCCCCAGCTATTCGGCCACCCGCTCGGCCTTGGCCAAGTCTTCCGGCCTCGGCCGCAAACCGGCCGCGGATTCCGGCAAGGGCAAGCGCAAGCCCAAGGCTTGAGGCCGGCCGCTGATGCTCGCAACGGCCGACGCCATGCCGTCGGCCGACTGCTTGGCCACGCTCGACGCATTGCGTCGCAGGGTGGCCAACCAGTCCTCCGCCTGGCCGCCTTCAGTTGCGGGGCGGCTTACGCGCCTCCGCGCGGCGGTCCTGCTCGGCCGCGAGGCTGTCCGCCTCGACAGCCGTCATCTCCAGAAAATAGACAAGCATCTGGTAGCGCGTGCGCGAAAGCATCTTCGCCAGCCTGCGCGCGATCTCCGCGACATATCTCAGCATGCGCAGATCGTTGGCCGCCTCGCCCATCGTGAGCTCCTGACACAGTCAAGCTATTGTTGTTATTGTTGATTGTTATTGGCGCCTACGCGCGAATCACGACGCTTTCGTAAGTTCGCAGGATTGCGGCAAAACTGAAATCGATTTTTCGCCAAGCATCGCGGCCGGATCAAAAGATTTGGCACTTTTTTTGGTGGTTTCGGCATCCATCACGCTAATATAGGCCAAGGCGCGATTTCGGGTTGTCTTGGCCGACTGATTTGATCTTCGGCATGGGTTGGTCAGTGCTAAAGCATGTCTCCCGAAAGTGGGAACCGGTTTCGGGACGAAGACATGCGTAAAATCAAGAATCTAAAGCGCGCGGGCGAATCTGAAAGATTGCGACGCGCTTTGGTGTTCTGGCGGCAGGCGGGCCTGGCCATACGGCCCGGCCCGCCTTGCTGCTCAGTTCTTGTAGGCGGAACAGAAGGCCGGCGGATTGTCGTTGCCGATCATGGCGCAGCCTCGCTTGATCTCGTCGATCATCATGCTGCACGCATTCTGCCCGTTGCAGGGCGGATGTGTCGCCGGCGACACCTGAACGCATTGCGAGACATATTGGTCTGATTTCGCCTTGCCGGCGGATTGCACGCATGGCCTCGTGTCGTTCTGGCTTGCCTGGGCAGGTGTCGCGGGCGCGGCGCCAGCCTTCGCTGGCGCGGCGCTAGGGGCAGCAGTCACAAGCTTGGTGCCGCCGGCGGTTTGCGGCACGCAGGAGAGGTCGCCTTCCGGGCATTGCAACTGGTGCTGCAGCTGCGTCAGCCGCGCCTGGGTCAATTCCGCCTTGCAGGTTTCGACCAGGCTCGAATACACCGAGCCGTCGGCATAGGGCTGGGTGCGGAAGGCGCATTCCTTGTCGCGGAACGGGATCCAGGCGCGCTGCGCGTCACGAAGGCGCTGCTGGTCGGCGGGAGCGAGGCGTCCCGACAGCCCCTTGTAGACGGCGTTGAGCGCGGTGTCGGCCGAGGCAGCGTCCTTGGCGGTGCAGGTGGTAAGCTCGGCCTGCGTCTTCGCCGCCGCGCAATCCGCCGCTGCCGCATGGGCCGCGGGCATGATGAGAAGCAGGGCAACGCCGGCGGCGTGGAGCAATCGCTTCATAGGAGCACCTCATGATGAGAGTTCTACAAAGCCCGCCGCTGCAACCAGCATAGGTTGAGAACATGGCAGCGATCAACGTCAAACCGGTGACGTGGCAAGCAAAGTGTGACCGGTGATTGGCGAAAGCGCACGACCTGCCATCTCCCCCTCAAGGGGGGAGATCGCCGGGTCGGCGCCTCACTTACTGGAACTGCAAAGTCGGCGATCCATCCGTATCGCCCTCAAACAACACCACCTGCGTCGCCAGCGCGGCTGTCGTGGCGACCTGGAAGAAGATGAAGGCGAGGGCGAAATAGCGGATCACGGGGCTCAAAACGCTCCGGCCGGCAACTGGTTCCAGTCCCGTCGTGCTTTGCTGAATGGTTCGCGGTCGCGCGCAGCTAGCCTCATGAAGGGCCTGGCTCTTGCGAAGCGCCGATGTCCCGTGCAAAAGCCCGCCCATGCTTATCATCAACGACCTCTCGCTGCGCATGGCGGGGCGCCTGCTTCTCGATCATGCCTCGCTGACCTTGCCCGCCGGCACCAAGGCCGGTCTCGTCGGCCGCAACGGCACCGGCAAGACGACGCTGTTCAAGGCGATCACCGGCGATTTTCCCTCCGAGACCGGCTCGATCAGCCTGCCCAAGAACACGCGCATCGGCCAGGTGGCGCAGGAGGCGCCGGGCACCGAGGAGCCGCTGATCGAGATCGTGCTCAAGGCCGATGTCGAGCGCTCGGCGCTGCTCGAAGAGGAAAAGACCGCCACCGATCCGCACCGCATCGCCGAGATCCACACGCGGCTGGCCGACATCGACGCGCATTCGGCCGAATCCCGCGCCGCCACCATCCTGGCCGGCCTCGGCTTCGACGATGCCGCGCAGAAGCGCCCGGCCTCGTCCTTCTCGGGCGGCTGGCGCATGCGGGTGGCACTCGCCGCCGTGCTCTTCTCCGAGCCCGACCTTCTGCTGCTCGACGAGCCGACCAATTATCTCGACCTCGAAGGCACGCTGTGGCTGGAGAACTATGTCTCCAAATATCCGCACACGGTGCTGCTCATCTCGCACGACCGCGACCTGCTCAACCGCGCCGTCAACTCGATCGTCCATCTCGACCAGAAGAAGCTGACTTTCTGGCGCGGCGGCTACGACCAGTTCGAGCGGCAGCTCACCGAGCAGCGCGAGCTGCAGGAAAAGAGCCGCGTCAAGCAGGAAGCGCAGCGCAAGCATATGGAATCCTTCGTCGAGCGCTTCCGCGCCAAGGCCTCGAAGGCCAGGCAGGCGCAGTCGCGACTGAAGGCGCTGGAGAAGCTGAAGCCGATCGCGGCGATCGTGAACGACACGGTGCGGCCGTTCTCGTTCCCCGAACCTGTCAAGACGGTGGCCTCGCCGATCGTGGCGCTCAACGGCGTCAATGTCGGCTACACCGAGAACAATCCGGTGCTGAAGAAGATGACGCTGCGCATCGACGCCGATGACCGCATCGCGCTGCTCGGCGCCAACGGCAACGGCAAGTCGACCTTCGCCAAGCTGCTCGCCGGCCGCCTGAAGGGAGAGACCGGCACGATGACTGTTGCGCCGGGGCTGAAGGTGGCGATCTTCGCCCAGCATCAGCTCGACGACCTGCGGCCGGAGGAAAGCGCCTATGAGCATGTGCGCCGGCTGATGCCCGACGCGCCGGAAGCCAAGGTGCGTGCCCGCGTCGCCCAGTTCGGGCTCTCGACCGAGAAGATGAACACTGCCGCCAAGGCCCTGTCCGGCGGCGAGAAGGCGCGGCTCTTGATGGGCCTCTCGGCCTTCGAGGGGCCGAACCTGTTCATCCTCGACGAGCCGACCAACCACCTCGACATCGACAGCCGTGAATCGCTGATCCATGCGCTCAACGATTTCCCGGGTGCCGTGATCCTGATCTCGCACGATCGGCATCTGCTGGAGGCAACCGCCGACCGGCTGTGGCTGGTCAAGGACGGCGCCGTCAATCCCTATGACGGCGACCTGGAGGACTACAAGACCCTGGTCACCGGTGTTTCCTCCAACCGCCGCGAGCAGAAGGAGGCGGACAAGGCGTCGAAGGCCGACCGCCGCCGCGAGGCCGCCCAGCGCCGCGCCGCATTGGAGCCTTTAGCCAAGGAGATCCGCGCCACCGAAGCGCTGATGGACCGCATCCGCAAGCGCATCGACCTGATCGAGGACGAGCTCGCCAACCCGGCTGTCTACGAGAGGGACCCCTCGACCGCCACCCGCCTCGCCAAGGAACGTTCGCAATTGGCGCACACGCTGGCGCAGAACGAGGACAAGTGGCTGGCGATGTCGGCGGAGTATGAGGAAGGGATCGCGGAGTAGGGGTCCCCCTTCTCCCCTTGTGGGAGAAGGTGGCCGCGAAGCGGCCGGATGAGGGGTGTTCCAGCTTGACGCAACCTTCGCAAGCGTTGGAGGCGCAACGGGATCGTCACCGCCTCATTCCTTCCAGCACCCCTCGTCCGTCTCGGCGCTTCGCGCCGATCCACCTTCTCCCACAAAGGGAGAAGGGAAGGAGCCTCTGGCCCTACACCTCTCCGACAAAACCCGCTACACACCCCGCATGAACCAGCACGCCAAGCTCAAGATCGGCCATTCGGCCTGTCCGCACGATTGCCCGTCCACCTGCGCGCTCGAAGTCGAGCTGCTCGACCAAAACCGCATCGGTCGCGTCCATGGCGCCAAGACGAACAGCTACACGGCGGGCGTCGTCTGCGCCAAGGTCGCCCGCTATGCCGACCGCGTCCACCATCCCGACCGCCTGCTGAAGCCGCTGGTGCGCTCGGGCGCGAAGGGCGAGGGCGCCTGGAAGGAGGCGAGCTGGGAAGCCGCGCTCGATCTCGTCGCGGAGAAGTTCATCGCGGCCGAAGAGAAATACGGCTCGGAAACCGTCTGGCCCTATTTCTATGCCGGCACGATGGGGCTGGTGCAGCGCGACGGCATCGAGCGGCTGCGGCATGCGAAGAAATACTCCGGCTTCTTCGGCTCCATCTGCACCAACCTTGCCTGGACCGGCTGGATGATGGGCGCCGGCGCCCTGCGCGGTCCCGATCCGCGCGAGATGGCGAAGTCCGACTGCGTGGTGATCTGGGGCACTAACGCCGTGGTCACCCAGGTCAATGTCATGACCCATGCGACCAGGGCGCGGAAAGAACGCGGCGCCAGGATCGTCGTCATCGACATCTACGAGAACGCCACGATGAAGCAGGCCGATCTCGGCTTGGTGCTGAAGCCCGGCACCGACGGCGCGCTCGCCTGCGCGGTCATGCATGTGCTGTTCCGCGATGGCATGGCCGACCGCGCCTATCTCGAAAGATACACCGACGATCCGCGCGGGCTGGAGGAACACCTCAAGACCCGCACGCCGGAATGGGCGGCCGCCATCACGGGCTTGAGCGTCGCCGAGATCGAGGCTTTCGCGCATCTCGTCGGCACGACGAAGAAGACCTATTTCCGCCTTGGCTACGGTTTTGCCCGCCAGCGCAACGGCTCGGTCAACATGCATGCCGCCTCCTGCATCGCCGCGGTCAGCGGCGCCTGGCAATATGAGGGCGGAGGCGCCTTCCACTCCAATTCCGGCATCTTCAAGCTGAACCAGGACGTGCTGGAAGGCACTGCCATGCGCGACCCGAAGGTCCGCTATCTCGACCATTCGCGCATCGGCCCGGTGCTGACCGGAGCGGCCGACGCGCTCTATGGCGGCCCGCCGGTGACCGCGATGCTGATCCAGAACACCAATCCGGTGAATGTCGCGCCCGAGCAGCGATTGGTGAAGCAAGGCTTCCTGCGCGAGGACCTGTTCACCTGCGTGCACGAGCAGTTCATGACCGATACGGCCAAACTCGCCGACGTCGTGCTGCCGGCGACGATGTTTTTGGAGCATGACGACATCTACAAGGGCGGCGGCAACCAGCACATCACGCTCGGCCCCAAGCTGATCGAGCCGCCGCAAGGGCCGCGCACCAACCACTACGTCAATGAGGAACTCGCCAAGCGGCTGGGCGTCGGCGACCGGCCGGGCTTCGGCCTGACCGAGAAGGAGCATATCGACATCATTCTGGCCAAGCGCGGGATCGGCAGCTTCGACAGCCTGAAGGAACAGAAATGGGTCGACCTGCAGCCCGAATTCGACGACGCGCATTTCATCAACGGCTTCGGCCATGCCGACAAGAAATTCCACTTCCGGGCCAACTGGACCGGACAATCGGCGCCCAACCGGCCGCCGAAGAGCATGGGCCTGTTCGGGCCGGTCGAGCGGCTTCCGGAATTCCCCGACCACGTCGATCTGATCGAGGTGGCGGATGAGGAGCATCCGTTCCGGCTGACGACCTCGCCGGCGCGCAATTTTTTGAACTCGACCTTCGCCGAGACGCCGGTGTCGAGGGCCAAGGAAGGCAGGCCTGAGTTGCTTCTCCATCCCGAGGATGCGGCGGCGCTCGGCATCGAGGATGGCGGCCGTGTCGAGGTCGGCAACCGGCGCGGCGACCTCGTGCTGCACGCCAAACTCTTCGACGGCGTGAAGCGCGGCGTGGTGGTGGCCGAAGGCATCTGGCCCAACAGCGCGCATGAGCGTGGCGAAGGCATCAATGTGCTCACCGGCGCCGACGCGCCGGCACCCTACGGGGGTGCCGCCTTCCATGACAACAAGGTCTGGCTCAGGGCGCTCTGATTACCTGGCTCTGATTATTTGGCGGCCTGGGCGTCCAGGGTCTTGATCTCTTCCGCGGCGGCCTTGCGGGCCGTGGCATCGATGCCGGTCGCACCCTTGCCCTTGGCGAAGGCGATGAGGGCCGCGCGTGCTTGCTCGTCGCATCCGTCTTCGCCCACGCCGTCGATGCCGGCCTTGCGGGCAGCCGCGAGCACGGAGTCGCAGGCGTCCGGAGCGAAGGTGAATTGGCCCATGATGGCGCCGAGCGTCAGCGCGTCCTGCAAACGCGGATCGTCGCGGATTGCCTGCAAGGTGGCGCTGCCGACTGCCTTGGATTTCCGGTCCTGCGCGATCTGTGTCAGGTCGAAGATGAACTCGAACTCCGGCTTGTCGACGCCGTCGGGCTTCGAGACCAGGATGTCCAGCGCATAGCGGGTGATCTCCTCGGGCGTGACGACCGACCGGATGGCCCTTGCCTGGTGGTAGTTGCGCATCAGCACCCAGCGTGAGGGGAGGTCGCCATAGCGGGCGAGCATGCCGAGCCGCTTGATGGCGGCAAGCTTCTGCTTGTCGGTCTTGGCGGCCTGCGCCTGGGCGAACACCTTGTCGCGGACGCGGTCAAGGATTTCGCCCGCGAGCAGGCTTGCTGCCGGCGCGGCCTGCTCTGTCCCGGCCACGGCTTGCGGGCTGGAAGCGTCGACTAGTGGGCCTTTCGCATCGACCCACGCGGCCAACGCCTTGCGCGCGTCCGGGCCGAAATAGCCCTTCGGCTCGCCCGCATAAAAACCCTCGCTCTTCAGCGTCGTCTCGATCGCAACGCGGATCTCGTCGGGCAGAGCCTTGCCGACGCTGACCAGGTTTTCCTCGTCGAGGCCGGCCGGCGCTTCACGGAACGCGTCCATCACCGCAGCGGCGACCGCGGCCGTTCCGGCGCTGGAGGCCGGCCCGGAAAACAGGCCGCTCAGTTCGATACCGGCATCGCCGCCGAAGACGCCGGCGCCCATCCTGCCGAAGCCGTCATTGTAGAGGGCAATCCGGTTGGTGATGCCTTCGCGCAGCGTCATCAGGTGATCGAAACTGTCGAAGGTGAAGGCATCGGCGAGCTTGCCCTTTGCCTTGAGCGAACCGAGCCGGGCCGCCTCGCGCCACGCATGCAGCCGTTCGCGTGGGTTCTTGTCGATGCCGAGACCGTTGTCGTAGGCGTCGCCGAGCAGCACCATGGCCTCGACGCTGCCGAGATTGGCGGCGTTGATCAGCATCGCGGTCGCCCTGACGTCGTCCTGCGGATAGACCAAGCCCCGCCGCAGCAGCTTGGCATGAAGCAGATAGGCCTGCGGTTCCTTCTTGCCTTCGCCCTCATCGATCAGCGCTTTCAGATCATCGTCGCTCAGGCCGCCGTCGCGGCGCGACGGCCGATAGCTGGTGGAATCGAGATTGGCGTATTGCGTCGAGGCGTAGAGCCAGAGCGCGTCGCGGTCGCCCCCATCTGCCAGTGGCTTCAGCATGGCGCGCGCCTGGTCCTCGCTCTTGAACTGCTGATTGTCCGAAAGCTCGAGCCGCGCCAGCGCCAGCGCCGCGCCGGGCTCGCCGGCATCGGCGCCGTCGCGCAGGCGCTCGGTAAGCAGATCGGGATAGTCGACCCGCACGCCGTCATAGTCGAGAAGCGAGCCCGCAAGCCTGATGCAGGCATCGAGGTCCCATGAGAGGTTGAACAGCTGGACCGCCGCCCGCGGCTGGCGGCCGACGAACTTGCCGTCCAGCAGCAGGCCGGCGAGCATCGGCCCGGCCTCGGCAACATGGGCGGCGCGCAGCATGGCGATGGCGCGCTTGCCGTCCACCGGGCCGCCTTCGCCCTTGGCCAGCATGTCGGCCAGCATCGGGATCGCGTAATCGTCGTGACCGGGGCGCGCCTCCAGCAACTGCCTGGCCTTTGCTGCATCCTGCGGCGTCCCCCGGCCCAGCCGCAGCGCCGTGATGTAGGCGAGCGCGGATCGTCCGGAGTCGTTGGTCCCGGCCTGGGAATCTGCCTCGACAGCATGAAAGGCCTTTTGCTGCTCGTCGCCGGTGAAGCCGTCCTTCTCCAGCGTCGTCTGCGCGATCAGCAGCGGCATGTCCTTACGGACCTGGCTGTCCCATTCGCCGGGCGACTGGCCCTGGACCGGTGCGTCGATGATGTGCTGCGCGGTCTCGACCAGCTTGCGCGCGTCGCGGCGCAGCAGCGGCCCGTCGTTATACTGACGGAGCAGCGTCATCAGGGCTGTCAGATGACCGGCGGCGCCAGCTTTCTGCAGGGCATCGAGCGCCATTTCGCGCGTGACCGACGGCGCATCGGCATCCGCGCTGTCGCGCCGATGCACCGAGTAGAAATCGTAGAGCAGGAAATTCGCTTCAGGGCTGCCGCCGTCGGCCAGCAGCTTGACCTGCGGGATCAGCCAGGTCAGCCCCGGCTGGTCGAGTGCCACTTCGACCCTCAGCCATTGCAGCGTCAGCCGCTTTTCCTGCGGTGCGCCGAGCATCGCCGCCTGGCATTTGTCGGCCAGGCCTTTGAGCTTGCTGAGGTTCATATCCTGCGGGAAGAGCTCGCCATACTGGACCGGCGGGGCCTTGGCTTCAGGGTCGAGCGGCACGGAGGCGCCCCGGTCGCAGATGCTGATCGCCTCGGCGAGGACAGCCTTCTTCGCCGCATCGTCGGGTTTGTCGGAAGACACTTGCGCCGCGAAGGCCCCGCCGGCAAGCGGCGCCAGAGCGAAGCAGGACAGAACAGCGAGGCAGGAAAGAAGCAGGACATGCACCGGCCGCAACATTGGCGCCCCCCTCGGGCACGGTCCGGCGGCGCGTCGCGGCCGGACACAGCGCTAAATTAGCACACCGCGCGAGCCATGATGAGTGTGGCGTTTCACATTCGCCGCAGTCCGCCTCCGCTTGCGGCGTGCGTTGCGATCTGGCCCAAGCGCCTCCGGTCGCCCTCGTCAGCTCCGGCGTTTATAGAGGCATCCTGTCTCCGCAACGAGGGAGGATACGGTGGCCAAAGTCTCGCTCCTGGGCATTCCGCATGACGAGAACTCGTCCTATCTGCGCGGGCCGGCCGAGGCGCCGCCGCTGATCCGGCGCGAGCTCGCCAGCGACGCCTATACCTCATGGTCGGAGACCGGCTTCGACCTGACCGACCGCTTCGTCGATTACGGCGACATCGATTTCACCCAGGCCGGCGACCCGTGGGAGCGGATCGAGAGCGAGGTCGGCCGCGCGCTCGATGCCGGCCATCCGCTGATCTCGCTCGGCGGCGACCACGCGATCATCTGGCCGGTGCTGCGCGCGGTGCGCCGGCGCCATCGGAGCCTGACGATCGTCCATATCGACGCGCACCCGGACATCTATCATTCCTACGACGACAATCCGCGCTCGCACACTTCGCCGTTCGCGCGCATCATGGAGGAGCGGCTGGCCGACCGGCTGATCCAGATCGGCCTGCGCACCGTCAACGACCACCACCGCGACCAGTTCAGGCGCTTCGGCGTCGAGGTTGTCGAGATGCGGCATTTCAAGGAGGGGCTGCAACTCGACCTCAAGATGCCCGTCTATATCTCGATGGACATCGACGCGCTCGATCCGGCCTTTGCCCCCGGCATCTCCCACCGTGAGCCGGGGGGCTTCACCACCCGCCAGGTGATCGGCCTGATCCAGGGAATAGACCAGCCAATCGTTGCTGCCGACATTGTCGAATACAATCCGCGCCAGGACCTCTCCAACGTCACCGCACTCGTCGCCGCCAAGCTGGTCAAGGAGATCGCCGGCATGATGCTGAAGACGAACGGCGCGACCGCTGGCTGAATCAATTTGCCAAGGCCACGTGCTTAAGCTTTGTTCCGACTCGCCTCTCGACAGGGAAAGCCATGCCGCAGCCGCTCAGGATAGCTATCGCCGGCGCGCTCGGCCGCATGGGCCGGCAGATGGCGGAGGCCGTCGCGACCGATCCGCGGCTGGACCTCGTCGCCCGCTTCCATCGGCCGGGCAGCGCGGGCGAGGGGTTGGTGGAGCGGGATGAAGCGCTGGCGCTTGCCGATGTGGTCATCGACTTCACCACGCCGGCGGCTTCCGCAGAACTGGCAAGGGCCTGCGCGGCGCGCGGCGGGCCGGCGCTGGTCATCGGTTCGACGGGTTTCGATGCCGCTGAACTGGAAACCATCGCCGACGCCGCGAGGAAAATCGCCATCATGCGCTCCGGCAGCTATTCGCTGGGGCTCAACCTGCTGACCGGCCTGGTCGAGCAGGCAGCAAGAGCGCTCGGCGCCGAAGACTGCGACCTCGAGATTTTCGAAGCGCATCACCGCTTCAAGGTCGACGCGCCGTCGGGCACGGCGCTGATGCTGGGGGAGGCGGCCGCGCGCGGGCGTGGAGTCAGGCTGGATGAGGTGGCAATGCGTGCCCGCGATGGCGTCACCGGCCCGCGCCCTTCCGGCGAGATCGGTTTCGCCGTGCTGCGTGGCGGCAGCATCGTCGGCGAGCATTCCGTCAGCTTCCTCGCCGAGGGCGAGAGGCTCACGCTTTCGCATGCCGCAGGCGATCGCTCCATGTTCGCGCGCGGCGCTATTGCGGCGGCGCTCTGGGTAGCCGGACAGCCGCCAGGCGAATACGACATGCGCGACGTGCTCGGTCTTGCCGCGTGATCGGCAATTTCGCCGGATTCCATTTCAACCATCTCTAAAATGGCTGAAAGCCAGCTGAAAGCTTGGGCATGCCATGACGGTTTCGTGGCGTTCGCCACGTGACCGGCCTGGGAGCGGCCGGCAAGGAGGAAATGCGGCGCGGCCCGGATGGGGCGCCGCCCAGGTGGAGGAAGTTACGTGACCGGTTTCATCTCGAAGTGCATCTTGCGTTCGGCGGCGCTTTCGCTTGCCATTGTCGCCACGGGCGCGACGGCGGCATCGGCGGCCGACAAGATCACCATCATCGTCGGCGGCATGGAAAAGCAGATCTATCTGCCGGCCGTGCTCACCCAACAGCTCGGCTACTTCAAGGATGAAGGCCTCGATGTCGAGCTGGTCAACTCACGCGCCGGCGTCGAGGCCGAGAACGAATTGCTGGCGGGCGCCGTGCAAGGCGTCGTCGGTTTCTACGACCATACCGTCGACCTGCAGTCGAAGGGCAAATACATCCAGTCGATCGTCCAGTTCAGCCAGGCGCCGGGCGAGGTCGAGCTGGTTTCCGCCAAGCACCCGGAGATCAAGTCGCCGGCCGACTTCAAGGGCGCGACGCTCGGCGTCACCGGCCTCGGTTCCTCGACCGATTTCCTGACGCAATATCTCGCGGTTCGTAACGGCCTGAAGCCCGGCGACTACACGCTGCTGCCGGTCGGCGCCGGCAACACCTTCATCGCCGCCGTCAAGCAGGACCAGATCCAGGCCGGCATGACCACCGAGCCGACCATCGCCAAGTTGCTGCAGACCGGTGAGGCCAGCGTGCTGGTCGACATGCGCACGCCCGAGAAGACCAAGGAAGCGCTCGGCGGCGACTATCCGGCGGCGTCCTTCTATGTCCAGACGGCCTGGCTCGACAGCCACAAGGAGGAGGCGCAGAAGCTTGCCAATGCCTTCGTCAAGACGATGAAGTTCATCGCCAGCCATTCGGCCGAGGAGATCGCCGACAAGATGCCGAAGGACTATTACGCCGGCAACAAGGACCTCTATGTGCAAGGGTTGGCCGGCGGCAAGGCGATGTTCACGCCCGATGGCCGCATGCCCGCCGACGGCCCGGAGACGGTGTTGAAGGTGCTGTCGACCTTCTCCAAGAGCCTGCAGGGCAAGCAGGTCGACCTGTCGAAGACCTACACGACGGAATTCGTCGACGCCGCCAAGTAGCACCGATCGGCGGGGCGGACTTGTCCGCTCCGCCCTTGACGAACAACGACTTGCGCCGGCAGCCTGGATCAATTCGGCAGCGGCGCCTTACTGGATGCCGATGCATGGCAGGCCCATGGGGTTGAGCCGCAGGCATCCTCGCACCATCGCCACAGGAGTGTGCCATGCAGTTGCAAACCATGGCGGCTGAGAAGCTGTCTCAGGCCGCGCCGCCGGCCGACGCCGCGATCGCCATCGACGACGTGACGCTGCGCTTCGTCACCCCCGACGGTCACATGATGACGGCGATCCGCGATTTCACCATGACGGTGGCGCGCGGCGAATTCGCCTGCGTGGTCGGGCCGACCGGCTGCGGCAAGTCGACGACGCTCAATCTCGTCACCGGGTTGCTGCGCCCGACGACAGGCAATGTCCGCGTCATGGGCAATCCCGTCACCGAGATCAGCCGCGACATCGGCTTCGTCTTCCAGGCGGATGCGCTGTTTCCGTGGCGCAGCGTCATCGACAATGTCGCCGCCGGCCCGCTCTATCGTGGCACGCCGAAGGGGCAAGCCTATGAGCGGGCGCGCGACTGGATCGCGCGCGTCGGCCTTGCCCGCTTCGAGAAGCACTATCCGCATCAGCTTTCGGGCGGCATGCGCAAGCGCGTGGCGCTGGCGCAAACCTTCATCAATCAGCCGAAGATCCTGCTGATGGACGAGCCGTTCAGCGCGCTGGACATGCAGACCCGCACCGCCATGCAGGATGAATTGCTGGGCCTCTGGTCGGAGCTGAAATCCTCCGTCGTCTTCGTCACCCACGATCTCGAGGAAGCGGTGGCGCTGGCCGACAAGGTCTATGTGCTCACTGCCGGCCCGGGCACGGTGAAGAGCGTCTATCGCATCGACCTGCCGCGCCCGCGCGTCATGGCCGACATCCGCTACGATCAGAAATTCATCGAGATCGCCAAGGTGATCTGGAACGACCTGCGCGAGGAAGTGCAGCTCGGCCAGAGCCGCGGCCTGCAGACCGGCCATTGAAAGGAGGTACCGCAATGACTGCCATCTCTCCCACTGACCAGGCTGCCGCGCGTGCAACCTTCATCGTCGCCGCCGAAGCCCGGGCGAGGGCGCGGCTGCGCCGCCGCCACGCCCTGGTCATCGGTCTGCGGCTTGCAATCCTCATTGTCTTCCTCGGCCTTTGGGAACTCTGCGCCGACTTCAACATCATCGATCCATTCTTCTTCTCCAGCCCCTCCGGCATCTGGGAGCAGATCTGGTCGTGGATCACCGAGGGCACCTCGCAGGGACCGCTATGGCTGCAGATCTATGTGACGCTGGAAGAAACCTTCCTCGGTTTCGTCATCGGCGCGTTGGGCGGCATCGCCGCCGGCATCATCCTCGGCCGCAACAAGCTCCTGGCGGATGTCTTTTCGATCTACATCAAGATCGCCAACTCCGTGCCCCGCGTCGTGCTGGGCTCGGTCTTCATCATCGCGCTCGGCCTCGGCATGGCCTCCAAGGTGGCGCTCGCTGTCGTCATGGTGTTCTTCGTCGTCTTCGCCAACGCCTTCCAGGGCGTTCGCGAGGCTGACCGGGCGATGATCGCCAACGCCCAGATCCTCGGCGCCTCGCCCTACCAGATCACCACCACGGTGATCATCCCGTCGGCGATGAGCTGGATCCTCGCCAGCCTTCACGTCAGCTTCGGCTTCGCGTTGGTCGGCGCCGTGGTGGGCGAGTTCCTCGGCGCCAAGCAGGGCATGGGCCTGCTGATCTCGACCGCGCAGGGCGCCTTCAACGCCAATGGCGTCTTCGCCGCCATGATCATCCTGGCGGTGATGGCGCTGGTGGTGGAGTTCCTGATCACCCGCTTCGAGAACTATGTTGTCAAATGGCGGCCGGCGCCGTTCAACGAGCAGGGGACCTGACAAGCAATTCCAGCAAAAAGTGTGAAACGGTTAGGCTCGGCACCTTCGCAATTGCGTCAAACAAAGCTCTACCTCGCTCCGTCATCGGATGAGGCAAGCGGAAGCCGCACCTCGACCCTGAGCCCGCCGGCGGGGGCGTCGCCCAGCGTGACGCTGCCGCCGGCATTCTCGACCACCTCGCGCACAATTGCCAGGCCGAGCCCGCTGCCTTCCTCGGTGGCACCGGCAATGCGGTAGAAGCGCTCGAAGACGTGCTCCCGCTCCTCTACCGCAATGCCTGGACCGGCGTCGGTGACCGTCAGCTCCGCCTCGCCATTCGAAGCGGCGAGCTTCACGGTGACGCTGCCGCCGGGCTTGGAGTAGCGCAGCGCGTTGTCGATGAGGTTGACGATCATCTCGCGCAGCATCGTGCCGTCTCCGATCACCGGCACAGGCCCGGTCTCCTCGAGCCCGAGGTCGATGTTGCGCTCGACTGCCTTCGGCGCTTGGCCTTCCAGCACCTGGCGCGCGGCCTCCGTGAGGTCGATGCGGTCGGCGCGCGGCCGCCGGCTGCCCGGTTCCGCGCGTGACAGGGTCAGAAGCTGTTCGGCCAGCCGTGCCAGCCGGCCGGAGCTTGCCTGCAGGGCCACCAGCGCCTCCTGGCGTCGGTCGGCGGCGCTTTCGCGAAGCGCATAGCTTGCCTGCGTCGACAGCAGCGCCAACGGCGTGCGCAACTGATGCGCCGCATTGGCGATAAAGCGGCGCTGCGCCGCCATCTGCGCCCGCACGCGCTCCATATAGGCGTTGAGCGCATCGATCAGCGGCCGGATCTCGCTTTGCGCGCCAGGCACCTCGACCGGGTCAAGATCGCTGCGGTCCGGCGAGCGCACCGCATCGCGCAACCGGATCAGCGGCGCGAGGCCGCGGCGTAGACCGAGCAGCACGAACACGCCGGCAATCGCCACAGCGCTAGCTGCTGGGCGAAGGCGCTGAGCCACAAGCGCTTCACCATCGCGTCATGCCCGGCAAGCGTGACGCCCACCGTGACCTTGATCGGCGAGTCCATCCCGGCGCCGATCACGGCATGGCTGAGCGTTGCGAGACGCAACGGGTGATCGCGATAGGAAGCCTCGATGCTGCCGCGCTGCGATGCTTCCGGCAGGTCGGGATAGCCGGTAAGCAGCCGGCCGTTCGCGGTCTCGACCCGGTAATAGACGCTGTCGCGGTCGCCGGTGTCGAACATCTCGATCGCCGCCGGCGGAATGGTGGCGTCGAGCACGCCGTCGGCCATGGCCACCTGCTCGGCGATCGCGCGCGCCGAGCCGACCAGCATGCGGTCGGTGACGAGGTTGGCGGTCGCCAGCGCGTTGCGCTGGCTGGTCCACAAATTGACGGTCACCAGCGCGGCCAGCGGCAGCACCACCCAGGCCAGCAATTGCAAGCGGAGGCTGCTAATCCGCATGGCGCCTAATCTTCATGGCGCAGCAGATAACCGAGGCCGCGCAAGGTGGCGATCTGGACGCGCGATCCCTCCAGCTTCTTGCGCAGCCGATGCACATAGATCTCGATGGCGCTGGGGTCGGTATCGGTCTCGAAGTCGTAGATCGCCGCCGAGAGTGCCGCCTTGCTCACCGTGCGTCCGGCCTTGACCACCAGTTGCTCCAGCACCGCATGCTCGCGCGGCGTCAGCGCCAGCGTCTCGCCGCCGAGCGCGAACAGCCTGGTGTTGGTGTCGAAGACGAGATCGCCGCAGGAGATGATTGGTGCTGTCCGGTCGTTGGCGCGGCGCAACTGCACGCGGATGCGTGCCTCAAGCTCCTCGATCTGGAAGGGCTTTGCCAGATAGTCGTCGGCGCCTTCGTTGAGGCCCTTGACCCGGCCATCGAGGCTGGCATTGGCGGTGAGCACGATCACCGGCACAGAGTTGCCGCGCGCTCTCAGCCGCTTCAGCACCTCCATTCCGCCCATGCGCGGCAGGGCGAGGTCGAGAATGATGAGCGCATGGTCGCCGGCCGCCAGCGCGTGCTCGACATCCTCGCCGTCATGGACGACATCGACGACATAGCTCGCCTGGCGCAGCGTCTTGCTCAGCCAATCGGCCAGTTCGCGATTGTCTTCGACAAGCAGGAGCCGCATCGTTGATCGCTGTTCAGGAATGCCTCCATCCGGGTGCCGCCGGCCCTTCGCAAGCGCGGCCGGCGGCCCGAACGGACAGTTGAAGACAATCGATAGTATCGATCCGCCGCCAAGGCAAACACCAGCTAAGGCCCGCGCCGGCGGCCGGTTCAAGTCCCGATCCGCTCCCGCAAGGAATAAAACCGAACCGTTCGGTTCAATTTATGTTGACGGATCGTGCAACCCAGGTGAACGACGGTACGCCGAAGCAGAGTTGTCGAGCCGCACGGATATCATCATAACCAATTGATATTGAACGAAAAGAATGTGGCGCGAGGGGCGTTCACGCGGATTTCAAGTTCGAACCGAACGGTTCGGTTCACACATTTTCGTGATTGGAAATGGCAACGGGGCCGACCCATCTCGGGGTGGTCCGAGCGACGCGAATTTCCATTTCGGCACGCCACTTGACGGACAGGATTTTGAGAATCTGGAGTACCTAAAATGAACAAGATTGCTCTTACCGCCGCTGCCCTTCTCGTTGCCACGGGCAGCGCCTTCGCCGGCTCCGACCATTACGGTTCGGACAACGTCAACCAGCCGGCCGTTACCCAGTCGGTCGCGCCCCAGTCCGGCGACAACATCGACCGCAGGATCACCGGCTCGATCCGCAAGTTCGAACAGCGCGATCTCAAGATCACGCCCGACCAGAACCAGCCGGAATCCGGCCACGGCATCTGGGGCCGCTAAACCGGCTTCCGTCCCGAACCAACCAAGCATCAACATTCAAATCCGGAGTAGCTAAAATGACCAAGATCGCTCTTACCGCCGCCGCCCTTCTGGTTGCCACCGGTGCCGCTTTCGCCGGCTCCGACAACTACGGCTCGGCCAACGCCAACCAGCCGGCCGCTTCGGTCGACACCTCGTTCACCGCTTCGGTCAAGAAGTCGGATGCGAACGTCCAGAAGCCGCTGACCCAAGGCGCCGACCGCGACCTCTTCGGCAACCACTAAACGGGTCCGATCCTCGATGGCTCAAAGCGGCGGGCTTGTCCCGCCGCTCTGTTTTTGTAGAGCCGGCTATCCGTTGGGCCGGCTTTCCGCGTGGTAGATCAAGCATTCATCACAAGCGGTGATGCCTGTAACGACGAGGGTTCGCCCCACTGCTTTTTTCCGGAGCCGGCTATGGGTCGGCCTGAATCAGTCGGGCGGAATCTCCTTCTAATCCATTCGGCGAAGAAGAGATTTCGACCGGGAATAAATCCGGGCCGTTCCGGGTCTTGTCGGCAGCGGGGCCATCCTCCCAAGGCGCCGCCGATGAAACGACAGGACAAGGAACAGTGAGATGACAAGGATCGCATTCGTCGCGGCCGCCATGCTCGTCGCTGCCATGGGCAGCGCCTCTGCCGGCAGCGACCACTACGGCGCCGACAGCGCCAACCAGCCGACCGCCGGCGTCGACCGCGGCCTCACCGCCTCGGTGCGCAAGCACGAGCCCGTCAAACCGGCCAATGTCGACACCTCGGTGACGATCGGATCGGCACCGTCGCAAGCCCGGCCGGACCCGGGCCAGGGCATCTGGGGCAACTGATTTTTTGCCTCGGGAATTTTCGAAGGCGGCGGACTTGGTCCGCCGTTTTTTGCGCGAGGCGATGAAGTGCCGATCTCCGCCACAAGGGGCGAGATCTGCAGCTTCGGCTTCTACCCCAAATCCTTCGGCCGCACGAAATCCGTCAGCCGGGCGCCGCCAAATTCGAGGTTCGCCCAATCGTCCTTCACCGTGAGCCGCGCCAGCGCCATCGTCGGGAATTTCGCCTCGATCTTTTTGAACACACCGGTGTCCGATCCGGCGCCGGCGAGCCTGAGCACGAAGTTCTGCAGGCCGGGGTTGTGGCCGATCACGATCAGGCTGGTCGCCTTGGCCTGCCGCACGCGCGCCAGGATGGCGGCCGGCGCCGCCTCATAGAGCTCCTCGGCGAATTCCGCCGGCACATGCTCCGGCAATTCGGCGGCGACCAGCCGCCAGGTGTCGCGGGTGCGCAGCGCCGGCGAAACCAGCGCCAGATCCGGCAGCCAGCCGCGACGGACAAGCTCTTGCCCCATCAGCGGCGCCGTCTTCAGCCCGCGCCGGGCGAGAGGGCGGTCGAAGTCGGCGAGCTTGGGATCGTCCCGGCTCGACTTGGCGTGGCGCAGGATAAGCAGTTGTCTAAGCGTCGCCATGGCAGTCTCTACGGCGTGATCCGCGCCAGTTGCTCGAGGTCGGTTTCCTCGCGCAGCGGGTCCGGCGCCATCACCACCGAGGTGGCGTTGTCGGCGTCGTCGGCGAAATGGGCAAGCACGGTGTGGCCCTTTTCCATGCGCGCCTTGCCCTCAGCGACCAGCCCGAGCGCCAGCGGATAGATCCGGTGCTCCACCTTCAGCACGCGCGCGGCAAGCGTGTCCTCGTTGTCGCCGACCATCACCGGCACGGCGGCCTGGGCGATGATCGGGCCGTCATCCATTTCGGGCGTGACGAAATGCACCGAGCAGCCATGGATGCGCACACCGGCGCGGATGGCGCGGGCGTGCGTGTCCAGCCCCTTGAACGCAGGCAAAAGGGCAGGGTGGATGTTGACCATGCGCCCCACCCATTTTTCGACGAGGCCACGGCCGAGAATGCGCATATAGCCGGCCAAAGCTACGATCTCGGCGCCGAAGCCGGTGAGCGCGGCATCGAGCGCGGCGTCATAGGCGTCCTTGCTCGGATGGTCGGCGCGCTGGATGACCTTGGTGGCGATACCGCGCGACTGGGCGATACCGAGCCCGGCCGCGTTAGCGCGATCGGAGATGACGCCGACGATCTCGGCCGGGTAGGCGGGATCGGCGGCGGCAGCGATCAGCGCCGTCATGTTGGAGCCGCGCCCCGAGATCAGGACGACCGTGCGCTTCCTGCTCATAGGCCGATCGAGCCTCGATAGATGACGCCGGCGTCGCGGCGCGGCACGATGCGGCCGATCGGCGTCACTGTCTCGCCCGCCTCCTGCAGCACCGCCGCGACCTGCGCCGCCTGGCCGGACGCCACGGCGAGGATCATCCCGATGCCGCAGTTGAAGGTGCGCATCATCTCTTCCGGCGCGACGCCGCCGGTCCTGGCGAGCCACGAGAACACCGGCGGCACCTCGATCGCCTCGAGGTCGAGCTCGGCGGAAAAATCCTTGGGCAGCACGCGCGGAATGTTTTCCGGAAAGCCGCCACCGGTGATGTGGGCGAGCGCCTTGATCCCATGCGTGTTGCGGATCGCCTTCAGGATCGATTTGACATAGATGCGCGTCGGCTCGAGCAGCGCTTCGGCGAGGCTCAACTCGTCGTTGAACGGCGCCGGATCGCTCCAGGCAAGACCGCTCGCGGCAACGATGCGGCGCACCAGCGAGAAGCCGTTGGAGTGCAGGCCGGAGGAGGCAAGGCCGAGCAGCACGTCGCCCTCGACGATGTCGTCGGTCGGAAGCAATTGGCCGCGCTCGGCCGCGCCCACGGCGAAGCCGGCGAGGTCGTAATCCTTGTCGTGATACATGCCTGGCATCTCGGCGGTCTCGCCGCCGATCAGCGCGCAGCCGGCCAGCCGGCAGCCCTGCGCGATGCCGCCGACAATGGCCGCGCCCTGGTCGGGGTCGAGCTTGCCGGTGGCGAAATAGTCGAGGAAGAACAGCGGCTCCGCGCCCTGCACGACGATGTCGTTGACGCACATGGCGACGAGGTCGATGCCGATCGTGTCGTGCTTGCCGGAATCGATGGCAATCTTGAGCTTGGTGCCGACGCCGTCATTGGCGGCGACCAGCACCGGATCGGTGAAGCCGGCGGCCTTGAGGTCGAAAAGGCCGCCGAAGCCGCCGATCTCGCCATCGGCGCCCGGCCGGCGCGTCGCGCGCACCAGCGGCTTGATCTTCTCGACCATCAAATTGCCGGCATCGATATCGACGCCCGCCTCGGCATAGGTGAGCCCGTTCTTGCGCTTGGCCGGATCGCCCTTGCTCATCTTCGGCTCATCCCTGTTTCCATTGCGGGCTCTTCGCATGAATGGTTTCGGGGAGCAAGGATGACGCGCGGGTGAGGCGGTTTTGCCCAGGGAAAAAGCGGAAATGCTGGCGGGACAGCCCCCCTCTGGCCTGCCGGCCAGCTCCCCCTCAGGGGGGAGATTGAAGGATCACTTCGGATTTCGCCAATCGCCGACGTTGCAGGAGCCAGTGCGACGCCGAAATTGCCGATCTCCCCCCTCGAGGGGGGAGATGCCCGGCAGGGCAGAGGGGGGTGCATCGCACAGACCTTCGTCGTTCCTCCCTTGCGCCCACCCCCCGTCTCCATCATCTATTTCACAACAAAGCCACGACGGGACATCACGTGACCATACCAAACATGATCACGATCATGCGCTTGCTGCTGGTGCCCGCCGTGGTGCTGGCCATGCTCAGCGCGCGCTGGGACTGGGCTTTCGCCGGCTTCCTCGTCGCCGGCGTTTCCGATGGCGTCGACGGCTTCGTTGCCCGGCGTTACAGGCAGTTCTCGCGCCTCGGCGCCTATCTCGATCCGATGGCCGACAAGCTTCTGCTGGTCTCGGTCTTCGTGGTCATGGGTTATGCCGGGGAACTGCCGCTGTGGCTGGTGGTGACCATGGTTTCTCGCGACGCGCTGATCGTCTGCGCGGTGCTTCTGTCCAGCGTGATGGCGCATCCCGTCGAGATGAAGCCGCTCTTCGTGTCCAAGGTGAACACCGCCGTGCAGATCGCGCTGGCGGCGCTAGCGCTGGGGGAGCTTGCCTTTTCCACGCATCTCGATCCTCTCCGGCCCGCGCTCATATTGCTGTCCGGGGTCTTGACCGTGGCTTCGGCCGCAGCCTATCTCGTGGCCTGGCTGAGGCATATGAGCGGTTATGGCGAAGGCTCCACGACGGGCGACTGACAGCGAAGCCGCGGACGTTTCGGCGGGCGTGGCTCTGCGTCGCCAGGTCTTCTTCTGGCTGGGCACGGCAATTGTGCTCGCGCTCTTCCTCTACGTCTTCTCGGGCATCCTGCTGCCCTTTGTCGCCGGTATGGCGCTTGCCTATTTCCTCGACCCGGTCGCCGACCGGCTGCAGCGGCTGGGCCTTTCGCGGCTGATGGCGACGGTGGTGATCCTCATTGCCTTCATTGTCGTGGTGGTGCTGGCCTTGGTCATCCTGGTGCCGGTGCTGGCGACGCAGATGGCCGATTTCGCCCGCAAGCTGCCGGAATATCTGACCCGGCTGCAGTCGCTGATCACCAGCTTCGATCCGAGATGGCTGGAGCAGCGCTTCGGCGTCAATGCCGGCAGCCTGCGCGACGGGCTGAACTCGCTGCTTACCTCCGGCTTCAGCCTTCTCACCACCGTCTTCACCTCGATCTGGAGCTCGGGCGTGGCATTGGTCTCGGTGGTCAGCCTCTTCGTCGTCACCCCGGTCGTCGCCTTCTACATGCTGCTCGACTGGGACCGCATGGTGGCCGTGGTCGACAGCTGGGTGCCGCGCGATTATGTCGAGACGGTGCGCGCGCTCGCCCGCGACATCAACACCGCCACCGCCGGTTTCGTGCGCGGTCAGGGCACGCTCTGCCTGGTGCTCGGCGCCATGTATGCCACCGGCCTGACGTTCACCGGGCTGAACTTCGCCATCCTCATCGGCTTCTTCTCGGGGCTGATTTCCTTCATCCCCTATGTCGGCTCGCTGACCGGCCTGGTTCTTGCCGTGGGCGTCGCCTTCGTCCAGTTCTGGCCGGACTGGGCCATGGTGGTCCTGGTGGCTTGCGTGTTCTTCGTCGGCCAGTTCATCGAAGGCAACATCCTGCAGCCCAGGCTGGTCGGCAAAAGCGTCGGCCTGCATCCGGTCTGGCTGATGTTCGCGCTGTTCGCCTTCGGTGCGCTGTTCGGCTTCGTCGGCCTGCTGATCGCGGTGCCGGCTTCGGCGGCCATCGCGGTGCTGGTCCGCTTCGCGATTTCCCGCTATCTCGAATCGCCGCTCTACAAGGGCCATGCCGCCGAGTCCGTGCCGCCGCTGCCGGCCGATCGCGGCGGCGGCCACCGTTCCGCGCGTGGCTGAGATGGCTGGTGAGCGAACCGATCCGCCACGCCAACTGCCGCTCGACCTCGGCCACGGCACCGGCTATTCGCGCGACGAGCTCGTCGTCTCCGGCACGAACGCTGAGGCCGCGGCCCTTGTCGACCGATGGCCGGACTGGCCCTCGCCGGTGGTAGTGCTGGCCGGCCCCCCGGGTTCCGGCAAGACGCATCTTGCCCATATCTGGCAAACGCAGGCGCACGCCGTCGCCATCGATCCCGGCAGGATCGGCGAGCACATCGGCGGGCTTGGCGCCAGGCCCGCGCTCATCGACGACATCGACAAGGGCCCGATCGACGAACAGGGCCTGTTCCACCTGATCAACACGGTGCGCGGCGCCGGCTCCACGCTTTTGCTTACCGCGCGCCGCTTTCCTTCCGCCTGGCGCGTCGCGTTGCCCGACCTCGTCTCGCGGCTGAAGGCGGCGGCGACGGTCGAGATCCACGAGCCGGACGACCTGCTGCTCGCCGGCGTCATCACAAAATTGTTCGCCGATCGCCAGGTCGAGGTCGAGCCGCATGTCGTGCAATATCTGGTGCGGCGCATCGAGCGTTCGCTGGCGACCGCCATGCGGGTGGTGGAACGCCTTGATCGCGCCGCGCTCGAGCGCAAGACGCCGATCACCCGCGCGCTTGCCGCCGAGACCGTCAGCGCCATGGACGAAGGACAGGGCGAGTTCGATATATAGGGCTTCTTTCTTGTCCTCCATGTCTGCCTTTGCGGCCAGACCCGAAGCCCCCGAACAGCGCTGTCGGCATTTGGCGCGAGGTCGAGCAGGAAATCGAACGCCGCAACGCGTCCGGCTATGCCGAATCCTCCGTCACGACCTTTCTGCTTCAGACCCGATGGTTGCCGCTTTCCCGATCGTTTTAGCGCGGCCCCGGCGCCGCCCTGATATGATCGATGAACGCCCGCAGCTTGGGCAGGACCTGCCGTCGTTCGGGGTAGTAGAGGAACGCCCCCGGCGTGGTGACGGCGAACGGCGTCAAGAGCGCTTGCAATCGGCCATCGGCGATCGGTGCGCTGGCGAGCGGGCCAGGCACCTGCGCAAGTCCCACACCCTGGATCGCCGCGCCGAGAAGCGTTGGGTAATCGTGTGCGATGAGCGGCCCTGTGACGATGGCCTCGACCGTCTTGTTGCCGTCGGTAAAGCGCCAGGGGGCAACCGAGCCGTTCGAGCGCCGCATGCGCAGGCAGGCATGCCCGCGCAGGTCCTCGATGCGCTCCGGCCGCGACCGCTGGCGCAGATAGTCGGGGCTGCCGACGACCAACAGCGGGAACGGCGGCGTCAGCCGCACCGCCACCATGTCGGCGGCGATGAGCTCGCCGAGCCGGATGCCGGCATCGAATCCTTCGGCGGCGACATCGACGAGTTCCCCGCTTGCGACGATCTCCAGCTCGATTTCGGGATAGGCTTGGCAGAAGGATGCGATGAGCGGCTCCAGCAGGAGCGGCATCACCGCCGGCGGCACCGAGAGGCGCAGCAATCCGGTCGGGCGCTTGCCGAATTCATGCGCGACCTCGCTCGCGGCGACCAGCTCCTCGAAGGCAGGCCCTGCGCGCGACAGGAATCGCTCGCCGGCCTCCGTCAGGCCGACGCTGCGCGTCGTGCGGATGAAAAGCGCGGCGCCGATACGAGCTTCGAGTGCACGGACCGCCTGGCTGATCGCTGACGGCGTCACGCCAAGCTCGGCTGACGCCTTGCGGAAATTGCGGTGCTTGGCGACGCTCAGGAACGCTTCCACGCCATCCAGCGCGCCATGCCTGACTGTGAAGTTCTGCTTCATAGCCTGTCGACATTATCGCGGATAGTTGCCGGCTGAAAGCCGTCCTATGTCTGTCACGAGAAGCAGGAAGGAATTGAGGATGGCAGATAACCTCAATCGCGTGCGCGATCATTACCACGCGGCCGGCTTGGCCGAGCGTCTGAAGACGGCGCTGGCTGTCTTCGGGCCGGAGGAAGAGCGGCTGAAGCCCGAGCAACTGGCTGGCCTCGACCAGTTCCACACCCGCGGGCTCGCCGCGACCGCCGAGCTTGCGAAATTGGCCGCCATCACGGCCGACATGTCGGTCCTCGATGTCGGGTGGGCCGGCCCGTTTTCTCGCAGCGACCTATGCCTGCGAGGTGACGGGTGTCGACCTCAGCGAGCCCTTCGTCGAAGCTGCGGATTATCTGACCGCCCGGACGGGGCAGGCCGCAAAGGTGTCGTTCAAGACCGGCAGCGCGCTGGCGCTTCCCTTCGACGACGGCGGCTTCGACGTCGTTTTGCTGCAGCATGTGGCGATGAACATCGCCGCCCGCCCGCTTCTCTATCGCGAGATAAGGCGCATGCTGAAGCCGGGCGGAAAATTCGTGACCTTCGACGTCGTGCTGAACGGTGGCGATCCACTCTATCCGGTTCCCTGGGCTAAGACCCCGGCAGAGAGCTTTCTGCTCACTGCCGCCGCGACTTGCGAGGCGATCGAGGCCGCCGGGTTCCGCATGCTTGTCCAGCGGGACGATACCGCGGAGGCGAAGACGTGGTTCGCGGCGCTGCGGGCGTCAGGGCCGCCGCCTTCGCTGAACCTCGGCGTCGTCATGGGGCCGGGTTTCGCGGATTTTGCCGCCAATCTCGGACGCAATCTGATGGAAGGCCGGCTGGGTATACTCACTGCAGTGTTCGAGACAGTTCCGGCTGAATAGAGCAATTCCAGGAAAAGTGTGCAGCGGTTTTCCGTCCGGAAAAACAAATACTGAGAGGAGACGAAAATGTCGCCGGCGACGATCTTCAATATCCATCTCGTCCTGGGCTACGCGCCATGGCTGCTTTGCTTCGGCGCCTATATCTGGCCAAGGCTCAAGCTCATGGACCGCGTCGAGGCGCAGCGCGCCATCGCCACGCTGCACAGCTTTCGCTTCTTCGGGCTGGTTTTCCTGCTTCCCGGCGTCGTCGGTCCGAACCTGCCCGCCGGCTTCGCTGTCTTTGCCGCCTATGGCGATTTCGCAACCGGACTGCTGGCCATGCTGGCGCTGCTTGCCGTGAGGCGACCCTCGATCTTCTGGCCGCTCGTCGTAGGTTTCAACCTGGTAGGGATAGTCGACCTTGTCGTCGATTATTACCACGGCACCGTGCTCGACCTTCCGGACCTGGCGGGACAACTGGGCGCCACCTACGCGATCCCGATCGTCTATGTGCCGCTGCTGATGATCACGCATGTCGCCGCCTTCTACCTGCTGGCGCGCTCTCAGCCCAAGGCCGCAACGGCCGCCAGCGATCAGGAAACAGGCGGCGGCCTCAGTTCCCGCCGCTCTCCTTCATCCGCTCGATGATCTCGGCCATCAGCGCCAGATCGCGTCGCGAGTCCGCGAGATCGGTGAGCGGCCTGGTGCCCTCCATGATGTGGCGGTGGAAAGTCTCGAGCTCGTTGGAGAAGGCGTCGCCATAGAGCGGCCCGAGCGCCTTCGTCACCGGGCCGAGCGGGCCGGCCTCCGTCACCTCGAGCCGTGTGGGCAGGCTGCGGATGTAGGGCGTGTCGTAGATGATGCGCACCCGCCTGGTGTTCGAGCGTACCTCGATCATGGCGTCGAACAGGCCGAGATAGTCGACCACTGCGTCATAGAGACAGGCGAAGTGGCCGTAGTCGAAGGTCACGCTTGTATTGGCGCCGCCATTGGTGCGGTGCGCCGCCACCACGCGCTTCGGCTCGCCGATCAGGCCGCGCATGGCCGAGATATGATGCGAGGAAAGCGCTGTGAGACCGCGATAGGCGCGCACCAGGTCGGTCGAGGCATTCTCGCCGACCACCTCGCGGATCAGCGCGTCGCGCTCGCTCGCGCCGCGCGCCAGAACCGTCGGGTCGATGTCTCGAGGGTAGAGGATGTTCTGGCTTTTCTTCAGGAAATGCCGGCCCTCCGAGATCAGGTCGAAGATGCGGACATGGGTGATGTCGCCATGGGCCGGCAGCTCCTGCCTTGCCGCCAGATAGGCCGGTGCGTAGCGGCGCATGTAGCCGACGAAGATCGTCTTGCCGTAGTCCTTGCTGAACGCCAGCAGTTCGTCGATCTCGCGTACCGTCAGGCAGGCGGGCTTCTCGAGCAGGATGTGCTTGTTGGCTTCGATCGCCGCGCGCACGAACCGGCTGTGCGTGTCGTCGGACGACAGCACGAAGACCGCGTCGATGTCGCGCGAACTGATCAGCGCTTCCGCGCTCTCATACGCCCTGGCGGTCGGATATTCCGATGTGATGAGCGACACCAGGCTTGGCGAAACGTCATGCACGCCGGCGATCACCCAGCGGTCGCGCTGGTCCGCCAGTACCGGCAAATGGATCGACTGCGCGACTTCTCCAAGACCCACAAGCCCGACACGGATCAGCGCCACGGCACACTCCTTTTCAATGCGATTGTTTTCAAGTTCTCCGTCCAGGCGCGGCGGCGTCACGCCGCGCCGGTCACCAGCGCCACGAGCTCGTTGCCGCTGGTTTCTGACGCGCGCACCGTCGCCACCATCCTGCCGGCGCGCATCACCCAGATCTGGTCGGAGAGCCGCCGCACCTGATCGAAATTGTGGCTGATCAGGATGACGCTGACACCTTGCTCGCGCAGCTTGCGGATCAGTGCCTCGACATTGGCCGTCTCCTGCACGCCAAGCGCTGCCGTCGGCTCGTCCATCACCACCAGCTTGGCGCCCGAGCCGGCGGCGCGGCAGATCGAGATCGCCTGCCGCTGCCCGCCGGAAAGCCGCCGCACGCGCTGGCTCACCGAGGGCACGTTGATCGACAGCCTGGACAGCATGGCGCGCGCCTGGGCCTTCATCGCCTTGCGGTCGAGCAGTGCAAACGGGCCGATGCGGCGCACGATCTCGCGGTTGAGGAAGAGGTTCTGCGCCACCGTCAATTCGTCGATCAGCGCCAGATTCTGGTGCACGGTCTCGATGCCCGCCTTGCGCGCCTCGTCAGGATTGGAGAACGGGTGCTGGCGGCCGTCGAAATAGATCGTGCCGCCGTCTGGCACGTGCACACCGATCAGGCAGCGGATCAGCGTCGACTTGCCGGCGCCATTGTCGCCGATCACGGCGGTGACCTCGCCGCGTCTCGCCTCGAAACCGACGTCGGTGAAGGCGCGGATGCCGCCGAAATGCTTGCTCAGTCCCTGGCAGGCAAGGATCGCCTCGGAAGGCGCGATGTGATTGACCGTGCTCATTTCTGATACCGCATGATCAGCGCTGCCAGCACCACGATGACGCCCACGGCAAGCGGTTGGTAGAAGGCCGAGACGCTGAGCAGCGTCAGCCCGTTGACCAGCGCCGTCAGCATCAGCGCGCCGATCGCTGGCCCCAGGATGCTGGCGCGGCCGCCGAACAGGCTGACACCGCCCAGCACCACGGCCGCCACCGAATTCAACAGCAGGCTGGTGTTGATCTGCGGCTCGGCCGAGCCGATGCGCGCCACCAGAAGGATCGCGGCGATGCCGGCGCAGAAGCCCGAGATCGTGTAGGCGGCGATCTTGACCCGGTCGGTGCGGATGCCGAGCGCGGCAGCACTTTCGGCCTGGCCGCCGGTGGCCAAGAGATGCACGCCGAACCGGGTATGGTAGAGCGCGATATGCGCGACGACGACCGCCGCGATCGCCACCCAGACCGGATAGCCGAACGGCCCGAAGGAGCCCGAGGCGAGCTTGAGCAGGAAGGTCGAGCCGACCATTGTCGGCTCGCCGCCGGAGATGATGAGGCCGAGGCCGGTGATGCCGGAAAGCGTGCCGAGCGTCACCACGAAATCGGGAATGCGCCCCGCGGTGATCAGCACACCGTTGAGCAGGCCGATCGCGCTGGTGGCGGCGACGGCGAGCATGCAGGCCGCGAAGACGCCCCAGCCGGCGGCGTTGGCCAGACCGAGGATGACGGCACCCAGCATGACGGCGGCGGCGAGCGACAGGTCGATGCCGGAGGTCGCGACGACGAAGGTCTGGCCGATCGACAGCACGACCAGGATCGCCGCCGCGAGAAGCAGCGCCTGCAGATTGGCGACGCTGAGGAAGACCGGCTGGGTGATGCCGAACAAGATGACGAGGCCGACCAGGCCGACGACGGACGCCCAGTCGGCCCAGAAGGAAGGATCGAGGAGGAGAGCCGCAAGGGAGGGACGGCTCTCCTCCGTGGCGCCCGCCCGTGGGGCGGCGGGCGCGTTGTCGGCTGGAAGGCTCACTTCAGCATCTCGCGGAAGGGATCGGGATAGTCACCGCCGGGCCGCGGGAAGTTTTTCAGCGAGGCTTCGGCATTGTCCTTGTTGATCAAAAGCACCGGCGCCGGGACGTTGGCTGGCAGCTCCTTGCCCATCGCGGCCGCCTTGCAGGCCTCGACCCCCATCGCGCCGACCACGTAGGGATACTGGGCGACGGTGGCGGAGAGCTCGCCCGCGGCGACCGACTTCAGCGCGTCGATGATGCCGTCGAGGCCGATCACCTTGACCTCCTTGCCGGAGGTTTGCACGGCGCGCTCGACGCCGAGCGCCATGATGTCGTTGGCGGCGAAGAAGCCGGCGAGGTCGGGATGCGCCTGCAAGATGTCGGTGGCAGCCGTCAGCGCCTTCTCGCGATCCCAGTCGGCGCTCACCATCACCACCACCTCGAGCTTGCCTTCGACCGCCTGCTTGAAGCCCTTGATGCGGGCGTTGGAGCCGACGTCGCCGACGATACCGGCAATCAGCGCGACCTTGGAGCCCGTCGGCACCAGCTTCAGCATTTCCTCGCCGGCCAGCGCGCCGGCGGCGACATTGTCGGTGCCGATATAAGTCGAGACGCCGAACCCTGCGGCCTTGGCCTGTTCGGGATCGATCGTGCTGTCGATGTTGACGATCGGCTTCTTCTTCTGGGCTACAGGCACCAGCGCCTGCACAAGATTGGAGACGCTGATCGGGTTGGTGAGGTAGCAGTCGAAATCCTGCATGGCGAGCGCGGTCAGCTTGTCGGCCTGGCCGGTCGCGTCGCCCATATTGGCGGCGGCTTGCACGGTCACGCCGACGCCGTCGGCCTTGGCCTGCTCCTCGATGCCCTTCTGCATGTACTGGAAGAAGGGATTGTCGAGACCCTTCACGATCGCCGCGACCTTTGCCTCCTCGGCCTGGGCCGATGCCGAGATGACGGTGGCAAACAGGCCCGCGCCAAGCGTCAGGCCGTTGAAGATGCGCATGGATATTCCTCCTCCGAATTTTTGGTTGTCGCCTCGTTTTCTGCGAGTGGGAATGTCTGACGTGACATAGGCGACCCCGGCGCCTGTCCTGCGAAAGTGACGACCGGGTGCCGACCGCGACGTGCGCTGGCTGCGGCCCCTGGTTCGGGTTTTTCTATGTCAGGCATTGCTCCTCCCAGAGCGCTGGTCTATGCCTTGCCAGCGTTTCCGCATGTTTTAGAAAAATTTGACACGCGTCAAGAATTAAAATGATGCGCTGTGCATTTTGATATGCCGCGATGCGGCGGGGGATGCAGTAACAATAGCGTCGGCGGGACAGCGGGGGCGCTGTCCCGCCGGCGAACCACAAGCTTCTGCGGCGACTTAGGCCGGCTGAAGCCGCGCCAGCGCCGGGCCTTCCGGCCGAAACAGGTGGCAGGCGCTTGGCGCGATGTCGAGCGCGATCGGCGTGTGCAGCGGCGTTGCGTCGCCGCCTTCGGCCTGCACCACCAGCGTGACGTCTGGCGCGACCTCGACATGGAAGATCGTCAGGCTGCCGAGTCGCTCCGCCAGCGAGGCCTGTCCCTTGAACGGCCCGTCGGGCGCCACCTTGAGATGCTCCGGCCGCATGCCAAGCAGCAACTCGTCGCCGGCCTTGGTGCCCCCTGCCTCGACCGGCACGGTGAGCGTCTTGCCGCCCGGCAGGTTGACGCCGACGCCGTTGGCCCCGGCTGATACCGCCTTCACCTTGATCAGGTTCATCTTCGGCGAGCCGATGAAGCCGGCGACGAAAGTGTTGGCCGGCCGGTTGTAAAGATCGAGCGGCGAGCCGACCTGCTCGATCGTGCCGCCGTTCAGCACCACGATCTTGTCGGCCATCGTCATGGCCTCGATCTGGTCGTGCGTGACATAGATCATCGTCGCCTGGAGCTGCTCGTGCAGCCGCATTAGCTCCAGCCGCATGCTGACGCGCAGCGCTGCGTCTAGATTGGACAGCGGCTCGTCGAACAGAAAGACTTTCGGGTTGCGCACGATGGCGCGGCCGATGGCGACGCGCTGGCGCTGGCCGCCCGACAATGCCTTCGGCCGGCGGTCGAGCAGATGCGCAAGCTGCAGCACGTCGGCCGCTTCCTTCACCTTGCGCTCGCGCTCCTGAACCGGCACGCCGGCGATCTTCAGCGCGAAGCCCATGTTCTCGGCCACGCTCATATGCGGGTAGAGCGCGTAGGACTGGAACACCATGGCAAGCCCGCGCTCCGACGGGTCGATGTCGTTGGCCCGCCCGCCGTCGATGGTTAGGTCTCCGGCGGTAATCTTTTCCAGCCCCGCGATCATGCGCAGCAAGGTCGACTTGCCGCAGCCGGACGGTCCGACGAAGACGACGAACTCGCGGTCGGCGACATCGAGATCAATGCCCTTGATGATCTCCGCCGATCCGTAGGATTTGCGCACGCCGCGCAGCTTGAGCTCAGCCATGGCTTGCCTCCCTAGAGCATGATGCCGAAAAAAGCGTGAAGCGGTTTTCGGACGACATCATGCTCTATCGCTTTGACTAGAGCCGGACGGTCCGCCGGCCTTCGTCTCCTCATTCTGCACCATCGCCAGCGCCGTGCCCGGCTCGCCCTCCCACAGGATCAGGCTCGCCGCGCCGACCAGCCCGGCGCGGTCGCCGAGCTCGGCCGGCACGATCGGCACGTCGCGATAAGCCTGCATGGCGCGCTCATCGACCGTCGCCCTGATGCCCGGCGCCAGAAGATCGAAGCCGTTGGCGAGCCCGCCGCCCATGACGATCACCTCGGGCGAATAGAGATGCAGCAGGTTGGTGAAGCCGATGCCGAGCCACTTCGCCTCCGCCTCGACCAATTGGCGGGCGCCGGCATCGCCGGCACGCGCGGCCTCGACGACATGGCGGGCGGAGACGTCGCCATCCTTCGAAAGACGCCGGAGCAGCGAGCCGTCGCCCGGCGAGGTGAGCCGCGTCGCCCGACGCCCGAGCGCGGTGCCGGAGGCGACCGCCTCGAAGCAGCCGACGGCACCGCAGAAGCAGCGGTCGCCTTCGCCGGTGATCGTCATGTGGCCGATCTCGGCCGCGAGCCCACGTCTGCCGTGATAGATGTGGCCGTCGGCGATCACGCCGCCGCCGATGCCGGTCGACACGGTGACGAAGACCATCGATGCGGCGCCCCGGCCGGCGCCGAAACGCCATTCGCCCAGCGCCGCCGCGTTGGCGTCGTTCTCCAGCCGCACCGGCAGGCCGAACTGACGGCTGAGAATGTCG
>SAQE01000001.1 GCA_004020545.1 Mesorhizobium sp.
CCCCGCCGCGCGGCAAGGCCAGAACAACCGGATCCCGCAGATCGAGCGTAGCCAGCTCGGCAGCGAGTTTCTGTCCGGCCTCTTGGCGATCGCGAAACATCGGTCATCCCTCCGGCCATAAATGACGAAGCGATTTCTTCATCGAACTGCGGACCTGGACGATTTCGCCATGCGAGATATGGCGGTCGAGGAGCTTGAACACCGCCGCGATCGCCTTGTCGATGTCGACCTCCGCCTCGTAGCCGAAGCCGTTCCTGACGCTGATGACGAAGTCGCGCTTCGTTCGCTCCCACGTCGGTTCCGCCGGATTCCAGCCTTCGAAATAGATACCCCGTATGAGGGTAGGAAGCTGAGCGGAAAGATCGGCCATCTCCTCCGGCGAGAGCCAGTCGCGCAAAGTGTGCAACACCGATTTCAACAACCGGAAAGCGCTCTGTTCGTTCCAGTCCAGATCTTTGGCGAGTTCGTTCACCCATTGCTGAGCCTGCTCGGCTGCATGCGCGATCGAAGTGTGTGAAACAGAATGTGTCATAGTCGCGATCCGTTGAACTTATTTCTTTGTTCGACGTTCTTTTTCGCTCATACCCCCGCGCGCATTGCGCCGGGTCAAGGTTGGTGCTGCTGTGCGTTCGCACCGAAGTCTGCAAGCCCGGCGAACGCTAACAAGCGGGGGAGAAGAGCTCCCATCTCAGCGCGCCGTCCGGCGCGCTGAGAAAGTGATCGTTCGAGCCGTTATGCGGCCTTCACGGTGATCTTCTTCTCGGCCTTCCGGGCTTCTGCCGTCTTGGGCAGCTTGACCGTCAGCACGCCCTTGGCGAAGCTGGCGTCGATCTTGTCGGCGTCGACCCCCTCAGGCAACTGGAAGGAGCGCTGGAAGGAGCCGTAGCGGCGTTCCGAGAGGTAGTAGTCCTTCTCCTTTTCCTCCTTCTCTTCATTCTTCTCGCCCTTGATCGTCAGCACGTTGTTGGCGAGCTTGATCTCGATGTTCTTCTCATCGATGCCCGGCAGTTCGGCCGTGATCTCATACGCATTGGCCTTTTCCACCAGGTCCATTGCCGGCGCCACCGACCATGCGCTGTTCACCGCCGGCAAATCCCGGCCGAACAGCGAACGGGTGGAGGGCAGGCGAAAATCGAACGGATGGAAGTCATCGAAAAGCCGGTCGATTTCACGACGCAGGCTTTCGAACGGTCCCATCCAATTGTCCGACCGAGCGGCGGCGGGAGCATTCTTCTCGGACTTCACGGGCAGTTTGGTAGGGGCTTCAGCCATGGTTCTCTCCATAAGACAGGTTGACCGGCAAGTGCCGCTGCCTCCGCTCTCCACCTTCCCAAGAGGCGCCAGAGCCGGAGGCCAGCGGACCCGCCCGACAGGCGTCTTCGCTGAACCGGTCCATTGCTTCGCGATTTCCGCGTTTGCCACGGATCGTCGCGCCCGCATCGCCAATTCATGCTCGGCCGATCGAGGCCGGCATCAAAGCACCGGCCTGAGCAGGCATCCTTGATCCGCATCAAACAGGCGCGAAAAGAGAGCCGATCGCC
Source organism: Mesorhizobium sp. (assembly GCA_004020545.1). Classification (GTDB taxonomy): domain Bacteria; phylum Pseudomonadota; class Alphaproteobacteria; order Rhizobiales; family Rhizobiaceae; genus Mesorhizobium. Next base: position 1,542 of record SAQE01000001.1, read on the forward strand.
ACCGAAACGCACTGAAGGTTCCAGGCGGCTGCCAACGACGACGTCTAGCCCACATGCGTCCGCGCGCGCGCTGACCGACGAGTTTGATAGACATCAAGGCACCGCGCGCCGGAAGGGCGCAATTGCAAGACGCTTGGCTGTTCCGCGAGGAGATCGCATGTCCTGCAATACGATGGTCGTCACAGTGGCTGTGGACGCGGATCGGGCATCGGCCGCGCAGACCGCGGCGGCACCGGCCCAGCCTTTCGGCTGCCAGGCCAGCGTCAATCGCTTCCCGTCTAACTGAGGACTCGGGGATGGCGACAGGCAGAGTCGATCAAGCCGAACGGCCGGCAAGCGAGCCGAACTCGATCGGGCATTCCTTGGTTGTCGCCGAGCACGCCTACTGGTCCCTTGGAACGGATCAGTTGATCGGGCGACTGGAGACCTCGACCTCCGGTCTTTTGAGCGTCGACGCTGCGATCCGCGTCGCCAAATTCGGCCGAAACGCGCTGGTGCCGCGGTCCGGCGGATCCGCATTGGCTGTCTTCGCCCGCCAGTTTCGCAGTCCGCTGGTCCTGATCCTTATCTTTGCCGCCGCCGTTTCGGTGTTTGTCGGCGAGGGCCATGAAGCAGCGATCATCGGCGCGATCGTGCTTGCCAGTTGCGTCCTCAGCTTTACCCAGGAATATGGGGCCTCTCGCGCGATGGAGGCGTTGCAGCAGCGTTTCTCCCGCAGAGCAACCGTCCTGCGGGACGGTTTCGAACGCACGATCGACGTCGAGGACATCGTTCCCGGCGACGTCGTCTGCCTGTCAGCCGGCAATCTCATTCCGGTCGACGGCGTGATCCTGGAATCGCGGGATTTCAATGTCAGCGAGTCCGTTCTGACCGGTGAGACCTTTCCCGTCGTGAAGTCGGCCGGCCGCTCCGCGCCGGACGCCGGTATCGCGGAGCGAACCAATGCGGTCTTCACCGGCACTTCTGTTCGCAGCGGAACGGCAAAGGTGCTAGCGGTCGCCACGGGAACGAAGACCGAGTTCGCATCGATCGCCGAAGCCTTGGAGCGAAAGATTCCGGAGACCGAGTTCGCTCACGGCATCAGGATGTTCGGGTATCTGATGACCGAGATCATGCTTGCGATCGTCATCCTGGTGTTCTTCGCCAATGTGATGCTCGACCGGCCGTTGATCGAATCGCTGCTGTTTTCGCTTGCCCTGGCGGTTGGCCTGACGCCCGAACTGCTGCCCGCGATCATCAGCGTCACCTTGGCCAAAGGCGCGCGGACAATGGCCGCCAGCGGTGTCATCGTGCGTCGTCTCGATGCGATCGAGAACCTGGGCAGCATGGACCTGCTCTGCACCGACAAGACCGGAACGCTGACAGAGGGTGTCATCCACCTCGATGGATCGTTCGACGTCGAGGGCAATGCCTCGAAGGATGTTCTGCTTTGGGCGCTGCTGAACGCCACTTTGCAGACGGGGCTGAAGAATCCCTTGGACGAAGCAATAGCGAATACGCAACCCGGACAGGAGGATCTGTCCGGGTTCACCAAGATCGACGAGATCCCATACGATTTTGTCCGCAAGCGGCTGTCGGTCGCCGTGCAGCAGGGGGTGCGCGAACAGATCCTTATCACCAAGGGGGCCGTACAGAACGTTCTCGATGCGTGCGCCTTTGTGCAGGGTCCGCACGGCCTGAAATCCCTGGGCTCGGCGGAACGCCGGGCCATCGACGAGAAATTCAGGCATTGGAGCGCGCAAGGGTATCGCGTCCTCGGCGTGGCGATCCGGCGATTTCAGAACAATGCAAGCTTCAGCCGCGACCACGAAACCGCAATGGCGTTCGCGGGATTCCTGCTCTTTCTCGACCCGCCGAAGGAGGGCGTGCGGGAAACGCTTTCGGCACTTGCCTATCGCGGCATCGGAGTAAAGGTCATTTCAGGCGACAACCGCTATGTCGCCACGCATCTGGCTGAGGCCGTGGGCCTGCGCGCCGACGGGATCATGACCGGTGACGACCTGTCGAGACTGACGAAGAACGGGCTTCTGGCCAGCGTCCGCAGAACCGATCTGTTCGTCGAGATCGATCCGAACCAGAAAGAACGCATTGTCGAGGCGCTGCGCCGGAGCGGCCACGTCGTCGGCTACCTTGGGGATGGCATCAATGACGCGCCGGCGCTTCATGAAGCCGACATAGGCATTTCGGTCGATACGGCTGTCGACGTGGCCCGGGAGGCCGCGGACATCATCCTGCTCAAGCGCGATCTGGGCGTGCTGGTGCAGGGCGTCGATGATGGCCGAAAGACGTTCGCCAATACGATGAAATACATCTCCATCACGACCAGCGCCAACTTCGGCAACATGATCAGCATGGCCGCCGCTTCGCTCTATCTGCCGTTTCTGCCGCTACTGGCCAAGCAGATCCTGCTGAACAACTTCCTTTCGGACATTCCTGCCCTGGCTATCGCGGGTGACAATGTCGATGCCGATCAGTTGCGCAGGCCGCGGCGCTGGGACATCCGCTTCGTCCGGCGCTTCATGGTGAGTTTCGGACTGGTGAGCTCGTTTTTCGACTTCGCGACCTTCGCATTCCTTCTCCTTGTCGTGCGCGCCACGCAGGCTACTTTTCAGACTGCCTGGTTCATTGAATCCCTGTTGACGGAACTCGCCATCGTGCTCGTCGTACGCACGCACAAGAGGCTATGGCGCAGCCGTCCCAGCCGTTTGCTTGCGGTTCTCACCCTGGGCATTGGCGCCATTGCCATCGCAATCCCGTTCGCTCCCTTCGCTGGTTGGTTCGGGTTCGTCCCGCTGCCGGGACCGGTGCTGGCTGGGCTGCTCGCGATCACGGCGCTGTATGTCATCGTGTCGGAGGTCACCAAGACCTGGCTTTTCGAGCACGGCAGCCTGGGCAAACGCAGACGAACGGCGGGCAAACATGAGAGGCAAACGACAAGCAAATCGGCCCACGCCTCTGGATGAGAGGGAGGAAGCGGCTTGCAGACCAACCAGCCGAGCGCGACTGCCCGTACCGATCCAAAAGTCCATTCCATGGGCGGAGGGCGTGCGATTTGGAACCGAGCTGAGGCCTGCTCGACCGGCGGGCTGCCAGGGGCTTGCATGCTTGAGCAGTGGCCGCCGCCGCCCGTGCGCTATGACGGCCACCACCCCGCCAGGCCGGTTGGTCCAGTGTCAGCCTCCGACCGCGGCCTTGGCGACGTTCACGCCAAGGTCGTAGACAAGCTGCCCCCCATAATAGCCTGTTACCGTGACAAGGGCCGCGCCGGCTATTTCAATAGTGGGTATGGCGAGGGTCAACGTCCCCAGTTCGCGATTTCGCACCCACAGCACGAGTCGGATGAGGCCCCAGCCCAGAAAGGTGAAGGCGCTGATTGTGCCCAAGCTCTCGTGGATCTCCGCGACCTCGCTGCTGAAGCCGGCGGCCTCGGCGTAGTCAAGGGCCATGCCGCCGAAGAACCAGGTGACGACGGCGAACAATCCCGCGGTGACGGCAACAAAGGTGGAAATCGTCCCTACGCCCGAACGCATCGTTACGGCATTGCTTCTGGCAAGCGCGACGAGATCGATGATCACAAGTGTGTAGATGAGCACAATAGGGAAGTGCACCAGAATGGGATGGACATGCTGAATTGCAGGCATCGGAAATTCTTCTCCAGGAACAGTGAGGGTGGCAGCCGTTGGACGCTCGATCGCCTGTCAATCGTCGCTGTCGCCGAATTCTTCGTCTTGCTGATCGCTGCGGGCGCCGGACACGGACTTGCCGCCGTCACACTCGTCGTCGCCGACACCTTTGACCGCCTTGGGACCGATGGTGTTCATCATGGGGATAGCCTCAAGGTCGATTGGGCCGGAAGCTGTCGGGGAGGGTGCACATGACCCGTGGTTGGATTCAGCGGCGGCGGGTATGACAAAAGCGGTGAGGCCTGCAAGGGCGACAAGCAAAACAGGGACATTGCGCATGGTTTCGGATCCTTCTCTGCGCGCCCACGATCGAGCGCGATGGCCTTTGATAGAGACCCGGTCCTTGCCGCCGGCTGACGATGATTGACAGCGGTTTGACAGCTTCCGCATGCGACAGCTCACTTCCATGAAAGTCGTACTGATGCGCTTGGCAGCTCTGAGCGTGGCCGGACTTGTCCTGGCCGCGCCATTTGCCGTTCGGGCGCAAGACGACGACGATGACCACGATCGGGCGCGCGATCTTTATGAACGCGGCGAGATCGAGGGCCTTGCCGGTATTCTGAGCATTGTCCACGCCAAGGCTCCCGGTGAGATTGTCGCGGTCGATCTCATTCGCTCAGGAGGTAAGTGGGTCTATCGGGTTCAGGTGGTCGCTGCCGACGGTCGCCGTAGGATCGTCGACGTCGATGCCAGGGCCGGCGCCGTTGTGGGCGGTGAAGGCGACGACAGATGAAAATCCTGGTGGCCGAAGACGAACCACGCATTGCGACCGACATCGCGGCGGTCTTGAAGGCGTCGGGCATGGCCGTCGATATTGTGGGTGATGGTGAAGCGGCCTGGTTTGCAGGCGATGTCGAAAGTTATGATGCAGCGATCCTCGATCTGGGATTGCCGAAGCTCGACGGTCTTACGGTGCTGAAGCGCTGGCGCGCCAATGGCCGCCGCTTTCCAGTTCTGATCCTGACGGCGAGGGGCCTGTGGACCGAGCGCGTCGAAGGCATCAACGCCGGCGCCGACGACTACCTTCCAAAGCCTTTTGAAATGGAGGAACTGCTGGCGCGGCTGCGCGCCATTCTGCGCCGTTCAAGCGGACAGGCGGCGCCTGTGCTGCAATCGGGCCCCTTGCTGCTCGACACGCGCCAGATGCGCATTTCGCTCCGCGGCGCTCCAGTGGCACTTTCGCCGCTGGAATACCGCTTGCTGGCGTTTCTGATGCATCATGCCGGCCGCGTGGTCCCGCCAACCGAACTTGCGGAACATCTGTATAGTTCAGGCAATGAACGCGATCCGAACACGATCGAGGTCATCGTCGCGCGTCTGCGGCGCAAACTTGGCAATGACATCATAGAGACGCGACGCGGATTCGGATATCTCGTGCCTGACGGGCCAGGCTGATGGGCAATTCGATCCGTTTCAGGCTGTGGTCGGCGGCGGCCGTATCGATTGTCATTGCTCTGGCCATCGCCGGCGTTGGCCTGCGTTATCTGTTTGAATTGAACGTCGAGCGGCGGGTCGTCAGTGAGTTGACTGTCGACCTCAATGAACTGATCGGCGCGACGAGTTTCGCAGCCGACGGCCGGCTGTCGGTCGAAGCGGCGCTGGCCGACCAGCGCTTCGCCAGCCCGTTGTCCGGCCACTACTGGCAGGTGGAAGATCTGGCCACGCATAGCCTCGTGCGATCGCGCTCCCTGTGGGATGCGACGCTGACCCTGCCGGAAAAGGTGGCCAATGGCGAGCTGAGAAAGGAAGAGCTCAAGGGGCCCGGCGGAGAGCTCACCGTCGCCGTCGTGCGCACGATCACCGATGCCGACGGGCGGGCCTTTCGCGCCATCGTGGCGGAAGACCATCGCAACGTCGAAGTGTCGGTGGGCGAGTATGTCCGCGATCTCGCGCCAGCGCTCACGGTGCTCGCCTTCGCGCTGATGGGAGCGTTCTTCATCCAGATCACCGTTGGTTTGGCGCCGCTGGAAAGCCTGAGGGTTGCCGTCAAAAACGTGATTGCGCAGCGGACGGCGCGGCTTGACGTGGCCGCGCCGAGCGAAGTGCAGCCACTCGCCGATGAAATCAACCGCCTGCTCGACGCCCAGGAGAAAGCCCTCGCGCGTGCCCGCTCGCGCGCCACCGATCTCGCGCATGGCCTCAAGACGCCCCTGCAGGTGCTGTCCGCCGATATCCGGACTTTACGCAAAAAGGGCGAGACCGGGCTTGCCGACGAAATCGAGAAGAGCGCAGGCGCAATTCGCCGCCACGTCGAGCGGGAGCTGGCACGCGCCCGTCTGGCGCCTGGTGTTTCCGGCAAGGCCGCGTGCCTTGTCCGGGAGGTGGCGGCCGGCGTGATTGCCGTCGTCAAACGCACGCCAAGGGGCAAGCAGCTCTCATTCGTGATCGATGCCGCCGAGGATTTCTTGGTGCCGGTCGACGAAGGCGACCTGTCGGAGATTCTCGGCAATCTGGTGGAAAACGCGACGCGCTTTGCGAAATCCCTGGTTCATGTGAGTGCATCCGCAAGAGCGGGCGAGGTCATAATCACCGTGGTCGATGATGGGCCGGGTATCCCCGAGGCCGCCCGGCATGCCGCCTTGTTGCGTGGCGTTCAGCTCGACAGCAAGGGCGGAGGCAGCGGCCTCGGCTTGGCAATCGTTTCGGATATCGTCGAAGCCTATGGAGGCCGCCTCGAAATGGCCAATGCCAACTCCGGTCTGGCGGTGACCATTTACCTGCCTCGGCATGGTTGAACGGTGCTCAGGCAAATCCCGGGAAGTAGTCGACCTTAATTCTGGAACGGCGAACGCCCATGGCCAGGAGCTTCTGCCGCAGAGCCTTGACCATGGCCTGCGGGCCGGAGATGTAGAAGGTGCGCTCGAAATAGTCGGGCATGGTGAGGCGCACCAGGCGGGCGTCGATATAGCCGGGATACTGGCCGCGCCCAGCGCCCTTGGCCACGGCGTGGAACGTCCTTATGCCCAGCTCGCGCCTCGCCTCGCCGAGCACTTCTCGATAGGCGATGTCCTCCTGGCTCTCCGTTCCATAGAGAACGACGATTGGCCGCGCTTCCTTGCGATCGATGAGATAACGCAGCATCGAACGGAATGGCGTGATGCCGATGCCGCCGGCGAGGAACGCGATCTTGATGCTGGGATCGGACGGCAGCGTGAAATCGCCAGCCAACTGCGAGGCGTGGATCGTGCCGCCCAACTTCATGGTGCCCAGCGCCTGCTTGAAAGCGCTTGACCGCGGATAGAATTTGACGCCCAGCCGTACCGATTGCTCGGTAGGGGATGAAGCCACCGTGAAATAGCGCCGGTTGCCGCGGTTGTCGGATCTGTCGAGGCCAAGCGTCCACTCAAGGTACTGGCCCGCCTGGAAGGCGAGCTTTCGCTGCGACCTGAAGATGAAGTCGTAGCTATCGACGGCCGTTTGCTCGATGCGTTCCAAAGTCAGCACGAACCGGCCCTTCGGGCCCACGGCATAGGCAAAGAGGTTGCCCGCCAGAAGTGCGAGTTCGGGCGTGAAATAAAACGAGCCGATATGGATGTTGGGTGCGAACAGAAAGCCGACCATGCCGGCAAACGCGATACGCGGCCAGCGTGTTGTCGGAGCCGTCAGTGGCTCCGTCAGTATCGCGAAGGCGAAGAACAGCAGCGGCGACGAGCTGAAAGTCTCGCGAAGACCGCTGCCATACTGGGACGGGTCGGTCGTGGCCAGTATCGTGACCAGCGCCGTCCCGAAGAATGTGGCCACGAGATCGAGCCGGCGCAGCTTGCGGACCAGGAGAACGCCGCCCACGAGCACAAAGGGAAGCAGCCAGGCATTGCCCCCGACCCACCATGTGGCCGGTCGATCGAGCAAGAGCGCGGTCAAAGCAACGCCCAGGGCGGCCGGATTGAACAGATGTTTCCTGCCGACCGCCAGGATGTATTTCGAGGAAATCGCCCAGACCGACGCGAATGCCGCAGCGCCGATGCCCTTGAAGTCGGTGGCGGCAACCGGATCGAGGATGAGCGCCAGGATCATCGCGGTGATGTAGACAGACTCGCTGTTGGCGGGAACTTCGAAGATGCGTGCAAAAACCCTGTTGGCGATCCAGCCGGCGGCCAGCACCAAACCGGTCGTAAAGGCGAGTTCGGCCGGATCATGCGGCACCAGCCCTGCGGCGCTCAACACGAAGGCGGCGCCCAGCAGCGCCATCAGGTAATAGAGAACCAGCCGATACATGGTCAGGTGGTCCAGAAGTCGATCCATGGTCTTGATCATGGTTGGCAGAATGCTCCAAAGCCGCTTGTTGGCGTGGCACGCCAGTTGCTGTCGACGAGATATCCCTCGAGGCCCTCGGCCTGCTCGAGAAAGAGGATGCCATTCCGGCCCATGGCAAAAGCGGCGGTGGCGAAGCGGTCGGCCTCGAGCACATCCAGGCCGATGACAGTAACGCTGACGATATCCGTGATCGGATCACGGCCCGCCCGTGGATTGTAGATATGCTGACCCCGCGCATAGCTGCCGGAGGTAGCGACGCCGCGTCCTCGCGGATAGATCACCTTGATGATCTCATCCGTATGGAACGGATTGCGGATGCCAACGCTCCAGTCCCGACCGGAAGCATTCCTGCCGCAAGACTGGATGTCGCCGCCCGCCTCGATGAAGAAGTCGCTCACGCCGGCCTGGCGGACGATTTCGGCCGCATTGCGGATGGCCCAGCCCTTGACGATGCCGGAGGGGTCGAGCGCGCCGTCGGGTCTATGGATGTCGAAATACCCGTCCGTCTCCCTTCTGGTCTGCTCTGCGATCTTCATCACGTCCAGCATTTGGCCGCTCCAGTCGCGGACCGGAATGTCGCCACGATTGATGGCTGAGATCTCGCTATCCGTCCGGTAGGTGCTGAAACGCCGGTCGACGTCGTCGAAATAGTCGAAGACCTTCTCGACAAGGCCGCCGGCCGAGCCGCCGATGTCGATGGTGATGGGCATGCCCATCAATATTCTCGTTTCGCGCATGAAATTTACGACGACGCCTTCTTGAGCGCGCCGCCAAGCGATTGGATGAAAGCCCTGCTGGTCAGCGTGGCGCCCGAAATGATGTCGACATCCGCACTTTGCGCGCTGATCGCCTCGTCGCGCAGCATCGGCAACGCCTGCCGGTTGATGTTGACGGAGGTGCGGCGGTCGTTCGGGTATCTCAATATTTTGAGCGCCGTCAGGCGGCCTCCCTGAACAAGCGCCTGAAGCTGGATGATGCCGTAGTATGCGTCGGCCGCGGGACCGGTGTAGACCCCGTCGGCATAGCCGTGGGCGGCGAGCTTCATACCTGTACGGATCACGTGCGCCGGCGCTCGCGGATCTGCCGGTCGCGGCTGCGGAATTGGAATATAGACGGCAGGCGTCACAGAGAACGACCGTGCTTCCGGCTGAGCGACACTTGCGGCTGCCGGCGCGGGGTTTCGTTTCGGTGGTGGAGGCGGCAGCTTCGAAACCTGCGGCGGGCTGGCGGCAACTGCCGGCTTCGGAGCTGCAGCCGATATCGTCGCCGCCGTGTCCGTTCCGACATCGACGGGACTGCGTGGGGCAGGCTCCCGCCGCATATTCTGAGGAACCCTGGGCAGGCGCGTTGCCGGTGCAACCGGATCGGCTGGCGCCGGTTGGCCGACCGGCGGCAACATGCTCTGCTCCGTGGCATTGGCGGGACTCCCCAGATCGATCAGGTCGTCAGTGGGGAGCTTGCCCGCCTGGCTCCAGACATAGGCTCCGGACGACGCGATCACGAACAGCGACAAGGCGGTCTTTTTCATAGGCGGTGCATCCCAGATTGAGGCATGCAGCGGCCGAGCCGTTGCATGCGTGCCGGGGAAATATCTCACGAGTTGGCTGACAAACGGCTGTCAGCCGCCTTGGCATGCGAAATTGCCGGGTTGGCGAACAGGAGTGGCCAATTGACGTGGATCAAGGCATTTGCTCGGATCGAAGGCAATGAGCGTCAGGGCCGCTTTTCTCAAGCTCGTCGATGTGGAACCCATCATCAGGATCATGAGCCGTCTTCACGCTGAAAACCATTTGGTGTCACGCATTGGCTGGTTACGGGCTGCAGTGCTCGGCGCCAATGACGGTATTGTTTCGACCGCCAGCCTGATCATCGGGGTTGCAGCCGCCAACGCCACCTCGGCCGATGTCCTGCTGGCGGGCATCGCGGGTCTGGTTGCGGGCGCCATGTCGATGGCCGCCGGCGAATATGTGTCCGTCAGTTCCCAGGCCGATACCGAGCAGGCGGACCTCTCCCGCGAGCGAAAGGAACTTGCGAGCCAACCTGAGTTCGAGAGGCGGGAGCTTGCGCAAATCTATATCGATCGCGGGGTCGAGCCTCGACTGGCGTTGCAGGTGGCCGATCAATTGATGGCCAAGGACGCGCTCGGCGCTCACGCCCGCGACGAGCTCGGTATTTCCGAGACAACCGCAGCACGGCCGATTCTGGCCGCGCTGGCTTCCGCTGCGGCATTTTCCGTCGGTGCGATCATGCCTTTGTCGATGGTTCTGCTTTCGCCGCCGTCAGGACTTGTCGCCGTTGTTTCGATTGCATCGCTGCTATTCCTGGCGCTGTTGGGCGCAATCGGCGCGAGGACCGGCGGCGCCAATGTGCTCAAGGCTACTGCTCGCGTTACCTTCTGGGGGGCGCTGGCAATGGCCCTGACTGCCGGCATCGGCGCGATCTTCGGCACGGCCGTCTAAAGCGGTTCATCGTTATCGAGCCATGCCTCACTCGTGAGTCATTTGTTTCATGCGATTGACCGTGATCAAGGCCCGCATGAATTGGCTCGGCAACTATTTGGTCGGAACCGACGTCCAACCAAGGGAATCCGACCATGACTTCCGACATCATCGCCATCTGGGCTGGGATACTCGGCCTTGCCTATCTTGCCGGCGCGGGACTCTATTTCAAAACGGCTTCCAGCGCGAAGCGCAGGCGGGCTTCGGCAAGCTATGGCTTCGGTCGGCATCGGCTTCAGCCGGTGAAGGTCAGGCACTCGCGCTAGACAGTCGGCATGCCAATTGGCGTTTCTTGTTGCCGGGCAGTCAGCTAGTCTGTTCCTGTTGCATTTTTTGGAGAAGCCGGGATTGCCATGAAGGCAATGGTGCTGGAGAAGCGCGGCACGCCTTTGAAGCTTTTCGATTGCCCTGATCCCACGCCGGGACCGGGCGAGATCAGGCTCAAGGTGGAGGCATGCGCGGTCTGTCGAACCGATCTGCATGTCGTGGACGGTGACTTGCCGAGACCAAAGCTGCCGCTTGTGCCGGGTCACGAAATCGTCGGTATCGTCGATCTTGTCGGTGAAGGCGTATCGCGGTCCCGGCTTGGGCAGAGGGTGGGTGTCCCGTGGCTCGGACATACATGCGGGCACTGTCCCTATTGCACCTCCGGCGCCGAAAATCTCTGCGACGAGCCTCTCTTCACCGGCTATACGCGGGATGGCGGCTTCGCAAGCCATGTCGTTGCCGACGAGCGTTTCGCGTTCGAACTCGACGCCGCTGCCGATCCGGTCGCGTTGGCGCCGTTGCTGTGCGCGGGCCTGATCGGCTGGCGCTGCCTCAGGAAGGCGGGCGACGGCAGGCGGCTCGGCATCTATGGCTTCGGCGCCGCCGCTCACATCATCACCCAGGTTGCGATCTGGCAGGGACGCGAGATCTTCGCCTTCACGCGGCGAGGCGATATCCAGGCCCAGGAATTCGCGCGCTCGCTAGGCGTTGTCTGGGCAGGGGCGTCCGATGAACTGCCACCGGTCGAGCTTGACGCAGCGATCATCTTCGCGCCGGTCGGCGAACTGGTGCCGGCCGCGTTGCGGGCCGTGCGCAAGGGCGGTCGCGTGGTCTGCGGCGGCATCCACATGAGCGACATTCCAGCAATGCCTTACAAGCTTCTCTGGGAAGAGAGAGAACTGGTGTCGGTCGCGAACCTTACCCGCCGTGACGCGGAGGAGTTCTTCCCGATTGCGCAGCGCGCACGGGTGCGCACGCATACGAAGACATATCCGCTCGAGCAGGCCAACCAGGCGCTGGACGATTTGCGGATGGGCAGATTGAGCGGGGCCGCGGTCCTGCAGCCGTAGTCTCGTCAGCGACTACACGGCGCGCTCGCCCAGGCTTTGCATTTGCTTCATCCAGCCCGCCCGCTTCGCGTCGCTGGCATTCGAGATCATGCCGAACAAGGTCTCGCGCACCGGCTTGATGCCGGCGAAGTTGAGGATGCTTCGCCGCATGGCGGCCAAGCCGTGGCCGAGGAACCAAAGCCTATAGACTGCCGCAGGCACTCCCATCGTCACCACCAGGCGCGCGGAGCGGCCGCGCAGCAAGGTTTTGGGGGAGCCGCCGCCTTTATCCGGATAGGCGAACGCGACCCCCGGCCGCATCACCTGCTCGAGAAATGCCTTGAGCATGGCCGGCATGGTTCCGAGCCAAAGCGGGAAGACAAAGACGATGTGCTGTGCCCAAATGACTGCCTCGGCAGCTTCCTTAAGGCTGTCGGGGACCATTCCATGCTCGAATTCCTGCGTTGTTCGAAGCAGCGGGAACTCCAGCGCGGCGAGGTCGATCTTGCGCACGACATGGCCAGCCCGTTGCGCGCCTTCGGCATAGGCCGAAGCCAGCCCGCGGCAGAGCCGCTCGGGAGACGGGTCGGGATGGCCGATGACAACGAGTATGCGGCGTGGCATCGCCTGAGTCCGATCCGCTTTACGGCTGTTCGACGCGAGCGACCTGATAGGTGTGCATGGCCCCATTGCGCTTTATCGAGACATATTCGCCGGTCACGAAGCGTTCCTCGCCGAGATGAAACCCTATCTCGTCGTCACGGTCGCCCTCGGCATAGTCGAAGAACCACTGTCCGCCCGGCTTGCGGCGCAACCGGCCGACAAGGTCGTCTTCGCCGGTGCGAAAACGGCGGACACGACAGAAGGCTCGGTGTGTTTTCCACTCCTCGGCGTCGAGCCGCCCCTCGCTGGTGAGAGGCGCCAGCACGTCGTAGCCTTCTTCGTGGTCTCCTTCCGGATGGCCCTTCTCGCGCGCAAGAAGCAGTCGGATGTTCCTGAATTTCGGGGTGAGGTCGTGCAAAGTGGTCATGGCGAGCTCCTTCGAAGCCATTCCTATCGCAGCGACCGCGTGTGACCTTGATCAGGGTCAATTTGACGGACGCGGATAGGTGGTGCTCGAGGGGCTACGCCTCCCCCGCACCATCTGTCGCGCGGCACGACATAATCCGCCGGATGCCAATCGCCTTACATCACCGCGCCATCAGCGCGAACGCGCCCCAGCCCAGGTATTCGCGCGTGTACGCGGCGTAGCGTCCGGGTTCAGAGGTCAGTTGGGCTCGAACATCTTTCGCGAAATCGTCGTCGGGATTCGCGTCGAGCCACCGGCGCATGGTGAGCCACTTGGCCGCCTCGTACCTGTCCCAGCCGTCCTGGTCCGCCAGAACCATTTCCACAACGTCATAGTCGAGGTTGCCGAAGGACGCGAGAAGTCCTGGAAGCATGAGAAAGTCGGAGATCGAACCGGCAAGGCATCCCTTGGCAACGTCTTCCGTGGGCGGCAACTGAAGCCAGTACGGCTCGCCGATGAGGATAATCCCTCCGGTGTGGAGGCTCTCCGCCAGAAGCTCGATGGTGCCGGCGACTCCCCCGCCGATCCACGTGGCGCCGAGACAGGCTGCTACGCCGACCTTTTCGTCGGCCACATAGCCGGCAGCGTCGCCGTGGATGAACTCGACTCGATCGGCGACCCCGAGTTCTTCGGCGCGCAGCTTCGCTTGCTCGGTGAACAACCGGCTCTTGTCGATACCGGTGCCGCTGATCCCGTAATCGCGTGCCCAAGTGCACAGCATCTCGCCTGAACCGCTGCCGAGGTCCAGCACACGGGTCTCTGGTTCCAGGCGCAACGCCGCGCCGAGAGTGGCGAGCTTTCCGGGCGTGAACGGGTTGTGGATGCGATGAGCGCTTTCGGTGACGTTGAAGATCCGGGGGATGTCCACTGCAGAAACGCCTTCTCGTGTGTAAATGGATTCGGTGGCCACTAATGTACCCAAATTTACTGACTCAGCTGGCATCTGTCGGCAGGTGGCTGCGAACCCAGTTGACGATCTGGCCGGTGCTCATCGCCCCCGATGTGCGCGCGATTTCCCGCTGATGGTGAAACAGGATCATGGTCGGGATACCGCGAATGCCGAGCTTGGCCGCGGCCGACTGCTCCGCGTCGGAATTCAGCTTGATCAGGCGGATGTCAGGCTCAAGCTCCTTGGCGGCAGCTTCATAGGCTGGCGCCATCATCTTGCATGGACCGCACCATGGGGCCCAGACATCGACAAGAACAGGCAAACTGCCGCGACCGATCTGACGGTCGAAGTTCACCGCGTCAACGTCTTCCGGGTGCCCCGAAAAAAGCCTTGCGCCACACTTTCCGCATTTGGCGTCGCTGCCTTTTCGGGTGAGCGGCAGGCGATTGATCGCACTGCATTTGGTGCAAACCACCAGGTTTTCCTGCGTCATGGCCTTTCAGCTTTCCTAGCTCGGTCGTGTTCGAAATGCCCGTCGCCAAGCGCGCGCAATGCATTGAGGATGACGGCGACGTCTATGCCCTCCTGGAGCAAGGCTCCCACCACCGGCGTTATCTGCCCCATTGCGGCTGAGATCATCGCGGCGCCTGAGAGCGCCAGCCCGACAACGATACTCTGCAGGGCGATCCTGCGCGTACGCCTGGCGATCCGCAATGCTTCTGGAACAGGCCGCAGCCTGTCGGTCAGCACGACGACATCCGCCGCTTCCGACGAGGCCGTTCCGCCGCGAGCCCCCATGGCAATGCCTACCGTCGCGGCGGCAAGGGCAGGGGCATCGTTGATGCCGTCGCCCACCATCATTGCCGGTGCCATCGCTTTCTCGGCCTCGACAGTCGCGACCTTGTCCGCCGGCGTGGCATCGGCAAAGACGGCATCGAGATCAAGCGAAGCGGAAACCCTTTCCGCCGCCAAGCCGTCGTCACCGGTGAGCATGATTATTCGGGTGACCCCAGCCGAACGCAAAGCGCCGATGGCGTCGCGGGCATCTTGGCGCAGGGCGTCTCCGAATGTGAAAATACCGGCAAGCCGGCCATCAAGAGCCAGAAACACCCTGAGCACCTGCGCGTTGCGATACCGTTCCTCGCCGGCCGTCGCCCACTGAGGCAGTGGCCCGTCCCCAAGGACGAGCGACCTCGACCCTGCCGCGACCGATGTTCGATCGATCCGACCCTTCAGGCCTTCTCCGCGATGTTCGTGCACGTCATGAGGCTGGGAGAGCGCCAGGTTCCTATGGCGAGCGATACGGACAATCGAATCCGCGAGGACATGGTGCGAAGCCTGTTCCAGCGAGGCCAGCAGCCGCAGCAATTCATCGGCTTCCCGGTCCGGAGCGACGTCGATCTCGATGAGTTCGGCGCCGCCGATCGTCAAGGTGCCGGTCTTGTCGAAGATCGCGGTTCGTATCTGAGCGAGTGCCTCCACCGCCGTGCTGCCCTTCATCAGGATGCCGGCGCGGGCCGCGCGCGATACGCCGCCGATGAACGCGACGGGTGCCGCGAGGATCAGCGGACAAGGGGTTGCGACCACCAGAACGGCGAGCGCACGGATCGGATCATTGGAAACGTACCAGGCGATGCCGGCGATCAGGAGCGTGAGCGGAAGGAGCAGCAGCGCGAAGCGATCGGCAATGCGTATGAATGGCGCCTTGGCGGTTTGCGCGGCCGCGACCATGCGCACGATCGCGGCATAGGTGCTCTTGTCGGCGATAGCCGATGCCCGCATGACAAAAGCCTCGCCGACGTTGACGGTGCCGCTGCGCAACGCGTCGCCGGCGCTGCGCCGTTCCGGCAACGGCTCTCCGCTGACAGTTGATTCATCGAGCAGCGCCGACCTGTCGATCAGGATGCCGTCGACGGGCAGCAATTCGCCGGCCCGCACCAATAGATCGTCGCCAACCGCAACCTGCTCGACTGGAACGGTCTCCGTCCCATCGCAGGACTTTCGATGCGCAAACCGCGGCGCCCGGTCGGTCAAGGCCCTGAGGTTCCGCTCCGCCCGCCCGCGCGCAACGTCTTCGAGAACCGTGCCGCCGGCATACATGATGGCGACAACCACCGCCGCCAAGGCCTGCCCAAGCAGCAGCGCCGCCGACATCGAAACCAGCGCGATCGCATCGACGCCGATCCGGCCGATCCAGAAATCCCGCAGGATGGAAATGGCGAGCGTCACAACGACGGGCAGGGTTGCCGCCGCCCAGATTGCGTTGGGTCCGACGGAGCCGATACCGCTGCGCCAGACACCCAGCCCAAGCGCCAGGCCCACAACGGCGACGGCCAGCAGCGCGCGCCGCAGCACGGACTCGTTCACGGCGGCAGCCATCAAAGTTCGCCGATCGTCTCCTGCAGCAACAGCCGAACGTCTTTTGCCGTCGCGGCAAGCTTCGGGTTGTCGATCGCACCCATCGCCGCCATGGGATCGATGGCCGCTACCTCGATCTTGCCGGGCGCGATCTCGGTCACGATCACATTGCAGGGCAGCATGGCGCCAATCTTGTCCTCGGCCTGCAGCGCACGCCACGCGAAATGCGGATTGCAGGCGCCCAGGATCATGTATGGCTTGAAGTCCACGCCCAGCTTGACCTTCATCGTGTGCTGGACATCGATCCTCGTCAGGATGCCGAAGCCCTTGCCCGCGAGCTTCCTGGTCACATGTTCGATACCCGCCGCGAACGGCATGTCGAGGGTTTTGCTGAAATAATAGCTCATCGGGTTCTCCTCGGATTGTGAGGGGTGTAGCGCCAGCTAGCCGCAAGAGGCTGGATGGCGCTTTGATCCAGCGCAATGAATGCTTGGCGCCTTTGGTGAATGTGGCGGCAAGGAGCTTCCGGAATGACGATACGAAATCTTGAATACGCCGTCTCACCGAGATCCGTCGCCGTCATCGGCGCGTCCACGCGCGTCGGCTCGGTCGGCCGCGTCATCTTTGACAACATCGTCAGCGGCGGCTTCGAGGGCGAGACCTGGCCACTCAACCCAAAATACTCAGAGGTGGCCGGTCACCGCTGTTATGCAAAACTTGCCGATCTTCCGGGCATTCCCGATCTGGCCGTGATCGTGACCCCGCCCGACACCGTTCCCGGCATCGTGCGCGATCTGGCCGAGAAAGGTACGCGGGCAGCGGTCGTCATCACCGCGGGGCTGACGCGCGACAACGGGCTGCGCCAGGCGATGCTCGATGCGGCCAAACCCTCGCTCATGCGGATCATCGGGCCGAACACGGTCGGGCTGATGGTCCCCCCGGCAAAACTCAACGCCAGTTTCGCTCACATGCCGGCGAGGCCCGGCAACATCGCCCTGATCTCGCAATCCGGGGCGATCGCCACATCACTGGTCGACTGGGCGGCCGAAAACGATGTCGGCTTTTCCCGGATCATCTCGCTGGGGGACATGGCCGACGTCGATGTCGGCGACTGCCTCGACATGCTGGCGGGCGATTTTCACACGCGAGCGATCGTGATGTATCTCGAAACCATACCCAGTCCGCGCAAGTTCATGTCGGCCGCGAGGGCGGCGGCGCGGCTCAAGCCGGTCATTGCCATCAAACCCGGCCGACACGAACAGGCGGCCAAGGCGGCGGCGACGCACACCGGAGCGCTTTCGGGCGCGGACAGGGTCGTGGAAGCGGCTCTGCGAAGGGCAGGGGTGCTGCGGGTGAGAGATCTCGCCGAACTGCTCGATGCCGCCGAGACGATCGCGCGCTATTCGCCGCTCGAGCGAACCCGCGTCGGCATCGTCACCAATGGCGGCGGCGCCGGGGTCCTTGCGATCGACAAGCTGATCGACCGCGGAGGCGAATTGGCCGCGCTTTCACCGCTGACGATCGAGCGGCTGAACGGGGTTCTGCCGCCGACCTGGTCGCATGCAAACCCCGTCGACATCGTGGGCGATGCGGCACCGGAACGCTATCAAGCGGCGCTCGAAGCCTTGTCGGCGGACCCGGGAACGGACGTCATCCTGGTCATGAACTGTCCGACCGGGCTCGGTTCCTCGCCCGACGCGGCCAGGAAGGTGGCCGAGCTTGGCGATGAGGGCGAGATCGGAGGAAAGCCGCTCCTCGGCTGCTGGCTCGGCGAGCATACCGCGCGCGAAGGCCGGCGCATCCTGACGGAAGCCGGCATTGCGAGCTTCGAAACACCGGAGGATGCGGCGATCGCGGCGTCCTATCTCGGCGAATGGTCACGAGCCCAGCGGGCGCTGCTGCGAACTCCCTCGAGCCAGGACGGAGGCGCCGCCGAGGGCAAGGCGACGGTGCATGCCATCTTCCGGCAAGTGGCAAGCGAAGGGCGGCGCATGCTGACCGAACCGGAAGCAAAGGCCGCGATTGCCGCCTACGGCATTCCGGTGCCCCGAACCGTTGTTGCCAACTCGGCCCCGGAGGTGGCGCAGGCAGCCGGCCAGCTTCTCGAAAGCGCGGAACGGGTGGTCGTCAAGCTGCTGTCGAAGGTGGTCTCGCACAAGTCGGACGTCGGCGGCGTGGTCCTCGACATTGCGACCGCCGCGGAGGCTGGAGAGGCCGCGAAGTCGATCGAAACACGCCTGCGCGCACAGGCGCCGGGGACGAAGGCGGACGGATACACCGTGCAAACCATGGTCGTGCGCAAGCACGCGCAGGAGCTCATTTTGGGCATGAACCTTGACCCGATGTTCGGCCCGGTCCTGCTTTTTGGCGCCGGCGGCACGGCGGTCGAGGTTCTGAACGATACCGCCATTGCGCTGCCGCCGCTCGACGACGTGCTGGCCGGAGATCTGATCGACGCGACGCGAATAGGCCGCCTGCTCGCCGGCTATCGCGACCGTAAGCCGGCAGATCGAGCGGCGATCATTGCCGCACTGAACGGCTTGTCGCGGATGATTGTCGACTTCCCTTGCCTGGTCTCGCTGGATATCAATCCACTGCTGGCCGATGCCACGGGCGTGATTGCGCTGGACGCCCGCATCGAAATCGACCCGCGACGGGTGGATGAACCGGCGCCGAACCCGGCTCTGGCCATAAGACCCTATCCGTCAGGATGGAGCCGGGATTTTCTGTCGGACGGCATGTCCTTCCACATCCGGCCGATCTTGCCGGCGGACGTGGCGCTTTATCCCGCGTTCCTGGCCAGGATTTCTCCCGACGACCTGCGGCTGCGTTTCCTCTCGCCGCGCAGGAATTTTCCGGACCAGATGCTGAAACGGCTCACGCAGCTCGACTATGACCGCGACATCGCCTTCGTCGCACTCGAAAAGGACACGGGAGCGCTCGCCGGTATAGGCAGGCTCTCCTGCGACCCGGATCACAGGACCGGCGAATATGCCCTGCTCGTGCGATCGGATCTGCAGGGGCATGGCTTGGGATGGAACCTGCTGAAACAGATCATCGACTATGCGAGGGCCGAACGCATCGGCCGGATCGAGGGCATAATCCTCAACGAAAATCGCAAGATGCTCACAATGTGCGGGGAGTTCGGCTTCTCGGTTGCGCATCACCCCAGCGAGCCCGGCCTGTCGGTGGCGACGCTGGAGATCGGGTGAGCGGCGGCTTCCTATGCCGCCGCGGCCGCGGTTGCGCTCTCGACGAGAACCAGCATCTCCGCGACGATTTCAGCGATGCTGCGATCGGCTTCGATCCTGCGCCAACTCAACGATCCGGCATCGCGCTGCAATTGTCGCGACAGGATGTCGATCGTGGCATCGGAGGGGCCACCCTTGCGCTCGCTGACCCGACGCCACAGTACCGACGGATTGGCCGACAGCCAAAATCCTGCAAACGGAACCTTTATCTCCCTTGCGGCGCGCTCGATCCTGTCGCGATCGTCAGGGTTGTCGAAAACGGCGTCGGCGACGACTGAGCCGCCTTCGGCGAGGATCAGCTCCGCGCGCCACGCAATCTGGCGATAGACGCGTTCCGACACACCAGGCCGGTAGGCCTTGTCCGGCAGCCTTGTCTCCGCGGCCACCCCGTGCATAGCCTTGCGGATGCGGTCGCTCTCGACGACCCGGGCGCCTGGGGCGGCGCCGATGTGGGGAGCGAGCGCCTCGGCGACCGTCGTCTTGCCTGAGCCGCTCAGTCCGCCGATCGCAATGAGCCGGGGCGGCGTTTCGTTCAGCAAGGCTCGGGCGAGCTCGAAATAGGATCGCGCTTCGGCGATCAGCTCCGTGGCGTTGGAGCTGCCTTCCTCGACCTGCGTTGCCGTGACATGCGCGCGCACCGCCGCCCGCACCGCCATGAAGAACGGCAGCAGGACAAAGCCGTCTTCGTCGTCGGCGTCGTCGAGATATCGGTTCATCACCAGATTGGCGAATTGAGGAAAACCGCGATGCCACAGATCCATCAACAGAAATGCGAGGTCGTAGAGCACATCGATGGTGGCGATCTGGTCGTTGAATTCGATGCAATCGAACAGGCGAGGCTCGCCATCGAAGAGGCAGATGTTGCGCAGGTGGAGATCGCCGTGGCAGCGGCGGACACGGCCCGAGGCCTCACGCCGGTCAAGCAGGCCGGCATGGCGGGCGAGGGCGGCGCGAAACGCCGCGTCGAGCGTTTCGGTTTCCCCGCGATCGAACACGTGGCTTGTCGCAAATCCGGCCGAGTTGATCTCGAGCACCCCGCCGATGTTCGCCGATCCGCTGCCGGCGTGCATTTCCTCCGCGCCACGATGATATTGCGCGATCACGCGCGCGGCTTCCGTCATCAGCGCGGGTGTCAATTCGCCCGCGGTCGCCATTCGGTCGAGAAGTTGCGACTGATCGAAACGGACCATCTCGATGACGGCATCGACCAGTTCTCCCGGTCCGTCCATGGCGAGCCGGTCTCCGTCCCGCGTTATGCGCCGCACCTGAAGGTAAAGGCCGGGCGCCGTCCTGGAGTTGAGCTCCACCTCCTTTTCGCACGCGCCGAGCCGAAGCTCCGGTGTCGAAAAATCGACATAGGGCAGCTTCACCGCCCGCTTCAGTTTGAAGGCGCGCCGCCCGACAAGGAAAATCCGGGAAATGTGAGTTTCGATCGCCTCAACGGCTCCTGCCTCGCCATAGGCGGCGGGATCCTTCAGCATTTCCACCACGGCATCCTGGTTCTCAACGATCATAGCCCGCGTTCCCGGCCTTGGTTTGCAACATCGTTCGATCCTGCCGGCTGAAACCCATGAGTTTTACTGGCGTTGGAGCGTTTGGACATAACCGGCCAGGTTATGGATGCGTTCCGTGGTGACGGCCTGCCCACCGTAGGGTCCGTAGCGCTTCACGTCGTCAGGCAGGAACTGGTCGCCCCAGACCGGCATCTCGCGCTCGCCGTGCTCCGGTATCATGCCGCGGCCGTCGATCGTCGCGTAGACCCGCCAGTATGGAAATTCCCCGCCATTGCGGCTCGTCAGCGTCGTCAGGTCCGCGGGACGCTTCCGCAACGCGTCGGCCAAGGGTCCGTCGCCCTTGCCGTCCACACCGTGGCAGACCGCGCAGGAGTTCAGATACTCCTGCTCTCCATTGCTCATCTGCTGTGCCGCAGCGGCGCTCAGGGTCAGCGCCGCGAAACTCACCGCGATCCAGAATCTCATTGCTCCGCCTCCAGTTATCGGTGTCAGACTAAAGCGTGCGGCGCGCGCGCACGTTGACCGGGATCAATCCTGCGAAGGGGTCAGTTTGATTCAGCGCAAGGAAGGATTGCGGCCGGCTCGCTACGTCTACGTCCTTAGTGAACCTCTTTCGGAGAAGGAGCCGTCGCCATGGCATTCAAGACATTGCTCACGGTCACAGGACCGGATCACGGAGACGATGATCTGAGGCTCGCCGCCGGTCTGTGCGAAGAACTCAACGCACATCTCTCCGTGCTTGTCCTGCTCATCGCCGCGCCTCCTTCGGGCGGAGAATATGCAGCGGTCGTCTCGCCGGCCTGGCTCGCGGAGCGCGAAGCCGAAATGGAAAGGCTGGAGAGACGCGGCTCGGCGGTTTCCAAGTTGCTGTCGGAAAGCCGCGTATCGGCTGACCTCAGCACCGACTATCCAGAGCAGTCCTGGGCGGATGAAGTCATCGGCCGGCGCGCCCGCTACGCCGATCTGACCATTGTCGGGCCGGAAATGCTCGCAAGCCACCTGCTCAAGGAGAAGGTCATTGCAGGCGGACTTTTCTCGTCCGGAAAGCCTGTCCTGCTGGCCCCCCGAGGCGCGCGCACGACGTTGAAACCGAAACGCGTCCTTGTCGCGTGGGACGCCAGCCTGGAAGCGTCGCGCGCCGTGCGGGAGTCGCTCGACATGCTGTCGGGCACCGACGAGGTGCGTGTCGTCATGATCGACCCGGTCGAGGACGAACGGCATCATGGAGATGAGCCCGGCGCGGACGTGGCTGCCTATCTCGCCCGCCATGGCGTGAAGGTTACGGTCGACCGTCTGCCGAGTGCAGACCATTCGATCGCCGGAGTCCTTCGCCAGCATGCGGTCGACACCGGCGCCGAACTCATGGTTATGGGAGCCTACGGTCATTCCAGGCTGCGCGAGCGGATCTTTGGAGGCGTGACCAAGTCGATGATCGAGGACCCTGGCCTGCCGATCCTCATGGCTCGTTGAAGGGCAGCACGGAAAGACGCGGCCGGTGGATTGTCGCAGTCACCGGCCGCGAACCCGGGACGGCCTCAACTGCGACAGCTTGCCACTGGCCTGCATATCGGCGCGACAAGTCCCTATACTCGGCCACGGTTAGGATCGTGATGCCGCCGAAGCCGCGCTCGTCGAGATTGCCGGCAGAGACGTGATGCACCCTTGATTACGCCACGTCCGCCGCGATGAACCAATCGTTGATCTCCCGCAATTCCGCACGGGCCTCTTCGAACCTACCCTGTGACCGCAATAGCTTCGCCAGACTATTGGTCGCCTGCAACTCCCAACTCCTGGCGCTCTGCTGCCGCGCAAAGGCAATCGCCTCGCGGAAAGAAGCCTCCGCCGCTCGGTCTCCTGCTCCATTTGCAAGTTCGATCTCACCGCGAATGCGAAGCAAGGCAGCGGTAAAGTAATGCTCGCCGATCTTTTCGGCCTCGCGCAGACCTTTCTCAACGGTCTCCGCCGCTATATCGAATTGCCCGGAGTTCATGAAAGCCTTGGCGAGCAATCCTAAATAACATGACTTGTCGACCTCCTGATCTTCAAGATCACTTTCGGTCAGCGCCATCATGTGGCTTCCCCCCAGACTGTCGTCGAGGCCAGATGCAGCCAGGCCGCCAAAAAAGCGCGCCACCCTTGCCCAGAGATTGAAGCCATTTTCCTGCGCCAGCGGCAGGAGTTCATCCGCCAGCCGAGCGATCAACCTGCTCTCTTCGCGGAAGGCGAACAACACGCACCCGTTTCCCAGGCAGGCGGCCAAGCGATATGCGGACTGCTGCCGAACGGTCGCTTCCGCCTCGCGGTAGAGTTTCAGCGCTTGATGGCGATAGCCCAGAATATGCAAGGTCCAGGAAAGGTAGATCATGGCCATGCTCGGAAAGTCGCTGCCGACCTTGTCTGCGCTGGCCTTGTGGCTGAGAGCGTGCTCAAGATATTGCCGGGCCGCCACCAACTCGCCCTGACAAAACAGTGTCATCCCCTTGAACTGCAAACCTATGACGAGCGCGTTCAGGTAGCCGCCCTGCTCGCCGACCCGAATTAACTCATCGCTGGCCGCAAGGGCCTTGCCAAACTGGCCCGAGTTGAAATGGGTGCCGAAAAGCCCGTCGAGCGCCCTGATCGTCGCTTCCGGTTCGCCAAGCTTCCCGCTCAGAGCTATGGCCCGCTGATATGCGGCGCTGCCTTCGCCCGTCACATAGCCTTGCGCGGCGTAGAGCACGTCGCCCAGCTCCAGTTCGAAGCGAAGCAGCCTGCGGCTGCGATCGTCGGATTCGGGCAGGAGCTTTGCGGCTTCAAGCCCCTTCCTGAAGATACGCACTGCGTCAGCTTTTGCCCAAGTCTTAGCCGCCTTCAGTCCTGCCAGCAGCCAGTAGTCAGCGGCGCGATCGAACAGACCTGCGTCGGCGAAATGCTCGGCGAGCACTTCGGGATAGGCTGCGTTGTGGTCGCGCAGTTCGAGACATTCGGCGATCGATTGGTGAATCTGCTGCGCGCGTTCGTGCAGCATGGTGCCTCTCGCGGCCTGCTGCAGGAGCACGTGGGTGAACGAAAAGCCCGCGCCGGCCGTCCCCCGCTCGGCTACGATCAGCCCCGTGCGCATCAGGTCGCCAACTGCGGCGCGCAACTCCGCTTCGGGCCAATCGCAAATCTCGCGCAGTACGTCGAAATCGAATTTGCGGCCGATCGCCGCCGCGATCTGCGCAACTTCCTTGGCGCGCCCCAGCCTGTCGAGGCGGGCAAGCAGCGAGAACTGCAGGGAGTTTGGAATGTTGTTCGTAAGAGACGAACGCTTCGGCTGAGACGCGTCCAGCCGCAACCCGGTTTCGACCACGCTCCGAGCAAGCTCTTCGATATAGAGCGGGACGCCTTCACTGCGATCGAGCACCACTGAAACATCGGCGGCGAGCGCATTCGGACTGATGTCATGGACAATCGCCTCGGCATCCTCGCGGCCGAGCGCTTCAAGCCTGACGTGATGCACATCCGGCCTGTCGAACCATGGAACGGTTGCGTTGTTCCTGCTCGATACAAGCAGCAGCGCAGGCGTCGAAGCCAGGCTGGCGACGATTTTGTCGAGCAGCTCGCGCGAGGTCGCGTCGGCCCATTGCTCATCTTCGAACAGGATCAGGATCGGGGTGGTACGCGCCAGGTAACCGACCAGATCCATGAGCGCGTGCTCGGCGATGTTTCGCTGTCGTTCGGCGCTTACCCCGTCGAGCCTGTCCGGCCTGGTCGTCGGTATGCCGAGCAGGCTCGAGAAGATCGCCAGCGCGACGTCGCTGGACACCGAACCCATCGACAATGCGTTGCGGAGCTTTCGCAGCTTTTCTTCCGTGGAGTCACCGTCCTCGATCGTTGCGATCCTCTGCAACTCTGCGAGGAATGGATAAAGGGTGCTGTTCTCAAAGGTCGGAGAACATTGCATGGTCAGTTGCGGAAAGCTGCGCAGGCGCTGCTGGACTTCGTTGAGCAACCGGGATTTGCCGATTCCCGACTCTCCCGAAACCCACACCGCATTGCCGCGCCTGTCGCGCACGACGGTCTCCCAGCGCTCCATCAGCAGCCGCAATTCGGCATTGCGCCCGCACAGCTTGGTCATATGCGCGCGCTTTGCAAAGCGGGTCGGCACCATGCGCTGCCGTTGCACCTGCCAGACCTGGACTGGCTCGGCGAATCCCTTCAGCTCATGTTTGCCGAACGTGGTGAAATCAATCGCGCCG
This sequence comes from Mesorhizobium sp., assembly GCA_004020545.1. Taxonomy (GTDB): domain Bacteria; phylum Pseudomonadota; class Alphaproteobacteria; order Rhizobiales; family Rhizobiaceae; genus Mesorhizobium. The sequence goes on from SAQE01000001.1 coordinate 26,594, forward strand.
CTCGCGGCCTCGAAGGTCGCCGCGTCGACAAGGATCGTGTTCGGCTTGGCCAGTACCTGCAGACGCGCCGCCAGATGCGCGACGTGGCCGAAGGCGACGGTGGACACGCCGCTCGGCGCGCCGACGAACTCGCCCACCACGACCTGGCCGCTGGCGATGCCCAACCTCACTTGCAACGGATATCCCTGTTTTGCCGAGATGGCGGCCACCGCATCGACGATCTCGAGTGCCGCCAGCACCGCGAACTCGCTGTCGTCCTCGCCGGCTATCGGATAACCGAAATAGGCCTGGATGGCGTCGCCGATGTAACTGGCCGTCACACCCTTGCGGCGTTGGATGACGCTGCTGCAGGTCTGCAGAAAGCTCTCGATCAGGCGCTGGAAATCCTCGGGATCCAGGCGGTCGGCATATTCGGTTGACCCCACCATGTCGCAAAAAAGGATGGTGAGATAACGCCGCTCCGCAACAGACTTCGCCGGACTGCTGGGCAAAATCGGGCTAGCCAATGGAACCGGCGTGGTCAAGCTCCGGGACCCTCCTTGGTGTGGCGACCATGTAGCGCCCGGTCATGTTATCGCAAATCCCGACGCTCACCAGCCGCTTTCGATCGCGTCAAGGTGGATCATCGAAGCTCGCCGCACTGAACATCGGCGTAGATCAAATGGTCTGCCTCGCTGAATGCCGCTTGGCTCTGGTCGAAGCAGAACCGTTTGGGCACCAAGCGGATCAAGGTGCGTCGGTTGCATTCACCAGGCAGGTCGATTTGGAAGGTGCGCGGCAACATCGACGGCGTCGGATCGCTCCATTTCGTGTGACCGGCAAACGAAACGTTCTGGATCAGCAAGCTGGAGCCGGATGAACCGACCGGACCGGAGACGGCCTCGACGTCGTCACCCTTTGCCTGCTCGATGCTCGGATATTCGCCGCTTTGCGGCGGATCCCCGGTTGCCGGAATGGCGCCCGCGCTGACTGCCACATTGATCCTGATGTCGTCGCGCTCCGGAACACCGCCGTAGCTGTTGCGGAAGGTCCAGCTTACGCGAAGGACGCGCGTCTTCATCTCCGCTCCGGGCTGTGGAGGCAGAACGTGAATCTCGGCGTCGGCGAGCGAAGAGCCTTCATCCTCCGCCTCTGGAGCCGGGCAGCGCGTGTAGAGCGGGCGGTAGCCACACTCTGCGCCGCCGGCTCCCCATAAACAGTCGCTCAGCTTCCGCCAGTCTTCCAGGCTCAGCCGCGGCGCGCTGGAGGACAGGTCATTGCCGGACCCCGGCAACATCCAGGGATGGATGCCGCCGCCGCCGGCCGCCCAGTCCGTCCGGTGTGCGGCTATCTCGGCGTAGACGATCTGTTCCTCGTGCAGCTCGAGCAATTGGACCCAGGTTGGCAACGTGACCGTCGGTTCATGCCCCGCTGCGTCTGCGGCAAAACGGCGGCCCGTGACTTGTGTGGTAAGCGTGTGGCAGCTTGTGCAGTTGCCCGTCGGATCTTCGACCGTCCTGGCTTGGCCGAGTTCATTGCGGTAGGTGCCCGTGTAGCCGGAGCCGACCACGCGAAACGGCGCGCCCGGCAACCGCTGTCGATACGGTAGAAAATCGCCCAGGCTGAAGGCGGTCGATCTGGAATCGCCGGCTGAACGGAAACCGACTCTGCTCTGCTCAATGTGCGGATCGATCACATAGGGGCTTTTGTTGTCATGGCATGCATGGCACGAGATCTGGAACGTCGGATCATAGATTTTCTCCGCCGCGGCCCTTCCGACTTCATCGGAATAGCTGCGCCCGCCTGGCGGGACAAAGGGCTTTGACCAATCGAACTCGCTCCGGTCCTTGCGGCCGTCGAAGAAGATGATTTCTCCGGATTTCCGATTGAACCCGATGGTGCCGAAGACAGAAAACCTCGGATCCGCCCGCGTCCAGTAGGGATCGGTGCTGACCTCCTGGCTGATATTGGATTTTCTGCAGAGGAACAGCCATTCAACGTTGCCGCGCACGACCCTTACGACACGTGAGTTCAGCCCACAGTAGGTCGTGCTGCCAGTCAGCGAAGGCTTGTCGCACTTGGGTAATGTCGCCGTCCATTTGACCACGTTTCCGCTTTCATTCCTGTGCTCGAACTCCAGCGGATGGCCCGGTTTTATCGGATTGGGCTTGAGGTCGACGACATTGCCGTCAACTTCCAGTGGGATGACCTTCATTTGTGGGCTGTCGCAATCGCCGTCGGGAATGGGACCGAACACCGCCCGCGCTTCATCGCCAGACCTGGTTATGACGTCGGTGCTCTTTGAGGCTGGCGCCCAAAAGATGTCAGGGTTCCATCGCGTAACGGCGTCGGCGAACGACTTCGAATCCACGTCGTCCTGATCGGAGTCATGCCTCTCACCGGCTTGCGGCGTCGATACGAAAGCTAAATGTCGAAGCCCGATCGTCCCGGACAACAGGAGAAACGCAACGCCGAGGACAGCAGCGATCAGCGCGACGGCACGCATTTCAGCCCACTGGAGCGTGCCAGTGAACCCATAGCCGATCTTTGGGCGTCATCTCTTCTTGGCTGCGACAGAGCCGGCAGCATAGTCGGCGTGGATTGTAAGCGATTGAAATCGCCAGATGTCGTCGTCGCCCTTTACAAAAGAGGCCCGGGCATCCGCCGAATAGTCAAGAACCGGTGCCGGAGAGTGGGAGTCCTGTAGAGTGACCAGGACTATCGATTTGGTATTCACGGTTTTACCGTCAACCACATCGAACAAGGTGTTGGTCACGAGATGCCGGGTCTGGAGGTGATCGGTCTCCAGTTTCTTAACTATTATTTTCATCTGCTCAAGAAGATCGTCTGGAGACTCCGGACCAAGGTCGAGTGTCAACTTGAGGATACTGCTGCTTGTACTGCAAATCTCATAGTAAGACGATTTCGGTTCCGCAAAGAGGGCAGCGAAGGCGGCTGCATTTCTTTCGTCGATCGTCCAGGCATAGCGGGACAAAAGATCTTGAATTGCCTGGCGATCTTCGGCCGGAGGATTCTCGAGATTCCAACCGCGAGTAGCATCTGTTCCGCATGAATCAGCTAAAGCAGTGCCGCTGAAAGCAAAACAGAACCCACAAACCAGGGCAAAATGCCTCAAAATCGCGCAGTTAGTGATGATGCCTTTCCAACGCTCGCTCATGGTGGCCCCCTCAAATGGAGCTTGATGGGAAAGTACCCATTCATCTTATACCACCGCGAAAAAGGTGCCAGTCGAAATCGGTGTCATCCGCGGCTGCGGACATAATTCCGTGTTCCTGAATTTCTGAATTTGCGGTAAGTTTGAATCCCCGGCCTGCAGCAATTCATACCCAATTGCCAGGTGGGCTGCGGGCGATTCTGGTATGTTATGGCAAACTAAAAACTCGCGTAGACGCAGCAATACCGTCTAATCGTGGTTGTATGGGAGCGTAAAATGCCAAGTATTGTTCGGAATGTGGCACTTATACTTTTGTATTTTTTTAGCGTTATTCCCTTGGCTTTTGCGCAGCAGAATCAGGAAATCGAGATAGTTCTGCAATCGCGCCTGCCTTCTTATGGAAACGATACCCCCCTAATTATTGACTTTACTCTCACGAACCGATCACGCAGCTCGATCAGGGTGCTCAGCTGGACCACGCCAATCAACGGCGTCTCCGCGGACATATTCTCAGTGACGAGAGGGTCGCAGCCAATTCAGTATATAGGTCGTTTGGCGAAGCGAGGAGAGCCCACTGAGGCTGACTTTATCAATATCGAACCCGGACAATCGATTGCCGTGCCGGTCGATCTGTCACTGTATTACGCCATCTATGAAGCAGGGAACTATGCAGTTACCTATGATACCGAGGGAGCGGATCTGCTGATCGGCCGTCCAGGTGCCCTGAGACGGGCGGCAGTTGTGAGCAGCGCCGCCACGTTCAGGCTTCTATCCGGTCGAATTCCTCCGCAACGGATACCGCTCTCGGCGCCCAAATTCGACCAGTGTGACAGCTCTCAACAGGATGATCTTGGCGCTGCGCTGGCGGAAGCAAGCAACATAGCCTCGGCTGCCCTGCAGGTTTTGCAGGACACGCCTCCAGCCCAGCAACCCAATTCCCAAAGATATCTGACGTGGTTCGGGGCGCATACCGTAGGGCTGTACGCAAAGGTCACCGGAAATTTCTCGAAGATTTCGGATGCTCTTGGAAAAAAAGCGATATCGTTTGGATGCCACGGCAGCGATTGCGAACCAATCGACTACGCGTATGTATACGCGGACCAGCCTTACAATATTTTTGTCTGTAGCAAGTTCTGGTACGCCGCTCTGAAAGGAACGGATTCGAGATCCGGAACCATCATACACGAAATGAGTCACTTTGGCATCGTCGCCGCGACAAGGGATTTTGCCTATGGCCAGAACGGCGCCAAGGCACTCGCGGCCGAAAATCCGCCTAGAGCCACATCCAACGCTGACAGTCATGAATACTTTGCGGAGAACAACCCGGATCTTCCGATGTGAAGAACACCATACGCAACTGAGCTGGCATGGATGCGGGTGCGGTATTGCCATTGTGTGGCGGAAAGAACGTCTTTCGATTCAAAGCTTATGGCACTGAAAAGATTGAGCTTTTTTGTTGCAGCCCTTCATGCCCCAGGGACGGTGCGGCCTGCGCTCAGATGTCGGGTTATTGCGCGCTTGGGCGGCGAGCGACACTATTGTTCGAAAGGCTCTCCCAGCGAAGCCACGCCGTTGAGCTTAAGCAGACGCCGGTTCGAAGAAATGATGCCCAGCACGACGATTGTCACGATATAGGGCAGGCTCGATAGAAGTTGCGAAGAGACGTCCAGTCCGGTCGCCTGGGCCGCCAGGCTTGCCAGGGAGACGGCGCCGAAGAGGCAGGCGCCGAGGAAGATACGGCTGGTGAGCCAGGTGCCGAAGACGACGAGCGCGATCGCGATCCAGCCGCGCCCGGCAATCATGCCATCGGCCCACAGGGGCGTGTAGACCACGGCCGCGTAGGCGCCGGCGAAACCCGCCAACACGCCTCCGAAGGCGACAGCGGCGAAGCGCATGGCGATCACCGGATAGCCGAGCGCATGGGCCGCCTTGGGATTCTCGCCGACGGCGCGAACGACAAGGCCGGTCTTGGTGTAGGCGAATATTCCCCAGATGGCGACGGTCGCAGCAAGCGAGAGCCACACGACGACGTCCTGAGCGAACAGGCCGCCGATGACCGGGATATCTGAAAGCCAGGGCAATGAAAGCTTCGGAAGGCCTTTGACCGTGAGGCTCTCATAGGTCTTGCCGAACAGTGCCGAGAGGCCCTGGCCGAGTATGCCTATGGCGAGTCCCACCGCGACCTGGTTCGCGCGGAACCCCAGCGCGATAACGGCAAAGACAAGGGAAAGAGCAGCACTTGCGAGGCCCGCGGCGAGGAAACCCAGGAGGTGGCCGCCGCCGTGATAGACGATGATGAAGGCGGTGACCGCCCCCAAGGCCATCAGTCCCTCCACGCCGAGATTGAGGACGCCGGCCCGCTCGGCCACCATTTCGCCGAGCGCCGCCAAAAGGAACGGCGTGGCCGCCGCCAGCATTCCGGCGACGATGAACTCGATGGCATTCATGGAGCGCTTCCGTGGGCGGCATGGCGCCATTCGAGCCGGTAGCGGACGAAGGCGATGGCGACGAGATAGGCGAGCAGCAGGCTGCCCTGGAAGACCCGGACCGCGGCGACCGGCAGATTTGCCGAGACCATGGCGTTGTCGCCGCCGATATAGAGGGCCGCCATGAGCAGCGCGGAAAAAACGATGCCTATCGGGTGAAGGCCACCGAGATAAGCAACGATGATGGCCGCATAGCCGTAGCCGGTCGAGATGGAGCGCTGCAGCTGGCCGAGCGGCCCGGCCACCTCGGCCGCCCCGGCGAGGCCGGCCGCGAAGCCGCCGATGAGGAGGGAAATCCAGATTGCGCGGCCTTCGTTGAAGCCGGCGTATCCGGCCGCGCGCGGCGCGAGGCCGCCGACCTGCAGCTTGAACCCGGCGAAACTCCTCTGCATGAACAGCCAGGCCGCGAGGGACAGCGCGCAGGCGATAAGCAGCGAGACGTTGACGCGGGTGCCGGGGATCAGGGTCGGCACCATCGCGTCGTACTGGAACATCACCGACTGCGGGAAGTTGAAGCCGGCCGGGTCCTTCCAGGGGCCGAGAAGCAGGTAGTTGAGCAGTTGCGCGGCAACGAGCGCCAGCATCAGCGATACGAGAATCTCGTTCGCGTTGAGCCGCACGCGCCAGAACGCCGTGAGCGAAGCCCAAAGCGCGCCGCCCAGCGCGCCGAGGACGAGCATGGAGGGCCAAATCCACTGCCCCGTCGCCTGCGGGAGCCAGATGGGAATGGCCGACGCGAAGATTGCGCCGAGGATGAACTGCCCCTCCGCGCCGATGTTGAAGACCTTGGCGCGAAAGCCGATCGCAAGCCCCTGCGCGATGAGCAGCAGCGGCCCCATCTTCAGCAGGACTTCCGAGAACGAAGCCCAGGACAGGAAAGGTTCCAGGAGCATTGCGTGGAAAACAGCCACCGGATCGCGGCCCATCAGGAGGTAGAGCCCGAGATTGAGCAGTGTCGCAAGGCCCAGCGCCACGGGCGGGGCGAGCAGCTTGATTGCAAGCGAGGCATGTTCGCGGCGAACCAGAACGGGAAGGAACCGCAGGGACAGAGCACTCATGCGGGGACCTTTTCGGCGGTCGTATGCGCACCGATCATATAGCGGCCGATCTCCTCGGGTCTGGTGTCGCGCGTCACCAGCGGCGGGCTCAGCCGGCCCTGATGGATCACCTGGATGGAATCGCAGAGCTCGAACAGTTCCTCCAGTTCCTCCGAGATGACGAGGATGCCCATGCCTTCGTTGCGCAGGGCGACGAGGCGCCGGCGGATGGCGGCCGCGGCGCCGATGTCCACGCCCCAGGTGGGCTGCGCCACAAACAGCAATTTCGGCGACAGCATGATCTCGCGGCCGACGATGAACTTTTGCAGATTGCCGCCCGAAAGCGCCCCAGCCTCCGTTTCGGAGCCCGGCGTGCGTACGTCATACTGCCGGATGCAGTCTTCGGTGAAAGCTTTCGCCCGGGGCGTGTCGACCAGGCCGCGTTTCAGGAGGCCGGAGGGATGGGCGGTCAGAAGGCTGTTGAGGACGAGCGACATTTCCGGCACCGCGCCGCGGCCCAGCCGTTCCTCGGGAACGAAGGCGAAACCCAGCCGGCGGCGGGCGGCCGCATCGAGCACGCCGACGTCCTTGCCCATCATGAAGATACGCTCGGACTTTTCGCGCGGCAGCACTGTCTCGCCCGAGATCAGCGCCGCGAGTTCGCTCTGGCCGTTGCCCGATATGCCGGCGATACCGAGGATCTCGCCTGCCCGGACCGTCAGGCTGACGTCGCAAAGCGTCACGGCGAAGGGATCGTCGGGCCGATGGTCGAGGCCGACGATTTCAAGGCGCTTTTCCCCGCGGGAATGGGCAACCGCCGGCATGGGCTGCGGCATGTCGCGGCCGATCATCATGCGGGCGAGGTCGTGCGCGTCGTGGTCGCGCGGATCCACGTGGCCGGTGATGCGCCCGCCGCGCAGGATGGTCGCACGGTCGCAGACCGCGCGGATCTCCTCCAGCTTGTGCGAGATGAACAGGATGGAGACGCCGCCGTCGCGCAGCCGCCGCAACGTCTCGAACAGCTTGTCCACCGATTGCGGCGGCAGGACGGAAGTCGGCTCGTCAAGGATCAGGAGTTGCGGTTCGGTCATCAGGCAGCGGATGATTTCCACCCGCTGCCGCTCACCGACCGAAAGCGCGTGCACATGGGCGAGCGGATCGACCTCTAGACCGAAGTCGCGGCCGAGCTTGCGGATGCCTTGCGCAATATCCGATTTGGCACCGGGCACGACCAACCGGATGTTCTCGACGACCGTCAGCGTCTCGAACAAGGAGAAATGCTGGAAGACCATGCCGATCCCCTTGCGCCTCGCATCCGCCGGGGACGCGAGGGCCAGGGGTTCTCCTTTCCAGGTCGCCGATCCAGCGTCGGCCTGCTCGACGCCGTAGATCAGCTTCATCAGCGTCGACTTGCCCGCCCCGTTCTCTCCGAGGATCGCATGGATCGAGCGCGGAGCCACGTCCAGATCGATGTCTCGATTGGCATGGATCTGGCCGTAGCTCTTGCAGACGCCGCGCAGCGACAGAAGCGGGGCGGTCATGGTTACTTGGGCAGCGGCGTGGTGACACCCTTGACGTGCCAGTCCATGGCGACGATCTCGGCCTCGGTCATCGTCTTGCCGGCGGGGACGCCCTCCCTGCCGTCGGCCTTGGCGATCGGACCGGTAAAGGGCGAGAAGCTGCCGTCGGCGATCTTGGCTTCAACCTCCTTGATCCTGGCCATCATGCCGGCCGGGATGCCCGGGTTCCAGTCAGCGACCTCGACAACCTTGTCGCCGACACCCAGGAAAGCGCTGGCGCCCTTGAAGGTGCCGGCGAGGTGGGCGTCGACCGAGGCCTTGAAGAAGGGCGACCAGTCGGTCGCCACGCAGCCGAGATAGGCCTTGGGCGCGTATTTCTTCATTGACGAGTTGAGGTTGAAGGCGGGGACGCCGGCCTCCTCGCAGGCCGAGACGACGGACGGCGTATCCTGCGCGTTGGAGAAGATCACGTCGCATTTCTGCGCCAGCAGCGCCTTGGCGGCTTCCTGCTCCTTGGCCGGGTCGAACCAAGAATTCACCCATACGACCGAAACCTCGACATCGGGCTTCACCGCCTGCGCGCCCAAGGTGAAGGCGTTGATGGAGGTGATCAGCTCAGGGATGGCGAAGGCGGAGACGGAACCGAGCTTGCCGGTCTTCGAAAGCGCGGCTGCCGCCATGCCCATCAGATAGGTGCCCTGCGAATATTGGGCCGCGAAGGGCGAGAAGTTCGGCGCCACCTGGAAACCGGAAGCATGCAGCACGGTGACGTCGGGATTGCGCCGCGCGATCTGCAGGGCGCCGTTCTGGTATCCGAAGGAGCCGGCGATGAGGAACTTGTTCCCGTCGGCGACCGCCTTGTTCATGATGCGGTCGGCGTCGGGTCCCTCCTGTATGTTCTCGATGATGGTGACCTTCACCTTGTCGCCATAGGCTGCCTTCACCGGCTCGAGCCCGTCGGCGAGCGCGCGGCCCCAGCCGACATCGCCGACCGGCGACGGGACCACCAGCGCGATGCCCAGCGGTTCGTCGGCAGCAAGCGCGCGGCTGCCCACCGCGGCAACGAGGCCGGAAGCGGCGGCGCCCTTCATCAATGTTCTGCGGGTAAGATTTATCAGCATGTCGGTTCCCCTTGCTTTTGGTTTTGGTTGCTAGAATTGCACGGTCGCGAGCGCCGCCTCGGCTTGCGCGAACATCCTGGCCTCGTCGAGCCCCGGGAATTCTCCCTTGGCCCAAACGACACGGCCGTTGATCATGGTCATGTCGGTCGGCGCGCCGATGCCCACCTTGGCCAGCAGGCTCAGCGGATCATGCCGCGTGCCGACATAGTCCATGCGTCGGGTGTCGATGGCGAAGAGGTCGGCGGCCATGCCGGGCGCCAGCCTGCCGATGTCGCCGCGCCCGAGCAGCGCCGCCCCCCCGGTCGTCGCATAGCCGAGAAAATCGGCCGGCGGCGGCACCGGATGGTCGCGCGTAGACGCCGCCAGACATTGCAGCATGTAGGCGGAATGGATGCAGTGCATCAGATTGGAATTGTCGTTCGAGGCGGCGCCGTCGCAGCCCAGTCCGACACTGAGCCCGAGGGCCGACATCGCCGGTATGTCGGTGATCTCGGCGCCGACGAGATAGACCGGCTCAGGGCAATGCGAGACGCCGGCGCCGCTCGCCGCCATCTTGCGCAGCTCGTCATGGGTCAGCTCCCAGCAATGGGCATAGAAGGCATCCGGCCCGCAGAAGCCGATCTCGGCGCAATAGTCGACCGTGCGCAGGCCGTGACGGGCCTGCATGACCGGGCTTTCGCCCTCGCCGACATGGGTGTGCATGCGCACGTTGCGGTCGCGCGCCAACGCCACCGATTCCACGAACGTGTCGCGATAGCAGTTGACCGGCTGGCAGGGCGCGACGACGACCTGGCGCATGCCGAAGCGACCGGCATCATGGTAGGCGTCGATCAGCCGGGCGCAGTCGGCGATGAACTCGTCCGTCGTTTCCAGCATGGCGTCGGGGATGGTCGAGCCTTCCGATTTCGGCAGCGTGTTGCCGCCCCGTCCGGCATGGAAGCGCATGCCGAGCAGTTCGGCCGCTTCGAACTGCCGGTCGATCAGCCGTTTGCCGGCGTGCCGCGGAAAACAGTATTGATGGTCGAAAGCCGTCGTGCAGCCGTGCTTTATCAACTCCGCCATCGCCGTGACCGACGCGTGGTAGAAGCATTCCTCGGTCAGCCGCGAGAAAATGGGGTAGATGCGGTCGAGCCATTCGATGACCGACAGCTTCGTCCAGTCCAGGTCGGCGCGGTTGCGCACGAAGCATTGAAAGAAGTGATGATGGGTGTTGACGAGGCCGGGATAGACGAACCAGCCGGCGGCGTCCTGCGCGACGGTGCCGACAGGCAGTTCCCCCTTGTCGAGGCCTTCGCCGATGGCCCGTATCGCCGGGCCGTCGGTCAAGACATCGACATTGCGACGGACGCTCGGACCGTCGCCATCGTCGACGATGACCGCAGCGCAGTTCTTCAATAGATAACCCGTCATGTCAGGCCTCACCGCCTCCAAGGACGGGCTCGGGTTTGAGCTCGTGCAGCCGGTGGATGCCGGGCATCTCGATGAAGCCGTCGATGGCGCGGATCGCCCGCGACCATAGCCGGATCGCGGGATAGGGATCGAGCAAAACGCCGCCGTCCGGCGCCAGCGCGACATAGGGAAAGCAGGCGATATCGGCGACCGTCGGCCGGTCCGACGCAAGGAAGCGCTGGCCGCGGATGCGCTGTTCGACGAGGCCGGCTTCCAGTTCCCGCAGGGCCGCCGTGCCCTGCCCGCGAAGCGCATCGATATTGCCCGGACGCAGCAGCATCTCGTGCAGGCGCGCCGCTCCCAGGCTGGCGGTCAGCCGATGCGAGAAGGAAAGCCATTGCTGGACGCGTGCCGCCGGTCCGGCCGCATCGTTGCCCAGCCATTGCGGCGCCGCCTTCGCGGCGAGGTAGACCAGCATGGCCGAGGATTCGGTCAGGACGAGGTCGCCATCCTCCAGAATCGGGATCGAGCCCGCCGGGTTGAGCGCCAGGAGTTCGGGGCCGCGATGCTCACCGCCGGGATGGAAGTCGACGGGGCGGATGTCGAGCGCCACACCGGTCAGCGCCGCCATCAGGCGCACCTTGTAGCAGCTCGGAGACAGCACGTAGTCGTAGAGCTTCATTGTGCCACCAGTTGCGCGCCGTAGGTGTAGCCATGGCGTTTCAGCCAGCGCCGGTAGGCAACCGAGGTCAGGTCGGCCCGCGTGGGTATCTCCATGCCGGGATCGAGCGGCAGCAGCCCCGGGATCTGGTTTTCAAGAATCGACCGGTCCTGGACGAAGATCGTCTGCTGGAAATGAATCAGGTCCGTCATCGGCGTTTCGTCGTCGAACAGCGCCATCCATGGCCAGACGTCGCATAGATCTTCGGCAAGCGGCTGCACGAAAAGGGTGATGACGTCCCATTCACCCGGGCGCGGCGGGCAGGTCTTGTAGAGGATCGAGCAGGTCGGCGCGGGCACGCGATACATGTATTGCGTGGTGATGCCGCCTTCCGCCGACTTGGCGGCCTGCGGCTGGTAGAACTGCACCTGGGTCGCCCATACCTCGTCTTCGTCCTCGCGGATCTCGACCTTGTAGTTCTGCACCTCCGTATGCGGCTCGGCTCCCAATATGTCGGTATGCACGAACGGAAAATGCGCAATGTCCAGGAAGTTCTCCACCGCGCGCAGCGGCGAGCAGCGCACGCGCACCACCCCGACATCGACGAGCCGGCGGCCGGGCTGATCGGCCTCGGGGATCGCAAACAGCGGCTTTTGCGGATCACCGAGCGACGCCCAGACATGGCCATAGCGGATACAGGCTCGCAGAACACGTCCGTTGCCGCCGGTGACCTTGGCGTTCCCGTCCTCGCCGAGCCTCACCTCGATCGGCTCGCCCATGAGGGCGGTCTTGCGTCCATGCGCATCGAGCTGGCTGGCAAGGCCGACCGGATACCATTCGTCGATCATCGCGTTGCGGGTCATCGGGCGGTCCCGCTGGCCGCAACATGCTCGGCCGCCCGCCGCAGCGCCTCGGCGGCCCTCGACGCGGCGATACGCTCGGTCGGATTGCTGTCCTGGTCCACCAGAACATGCATCAGCGTCCGCGCTTTTCCTTCGAGAGTAAGCAGCAGCCGCACCGTCCGGCCAGCATGCGTGTAGTCGAGCAGGCCTTCGGCGGCCTTCGTCCCGGCGGCCGTCTCCAGCGCGGCGATGCCCGCTTCGACCATCATGGAGCGCAGGGGAGCAAGGCCGTCGAACCGTGGCGGCCCGGCGGCGGGTTCGCCAGCCGGAATCCAGATGATGCCGCCGCCATCCTCGACGGGCTGTGTCACGACACGAATCGTGTCCGGCGGCGTCAGTGCCGGATGGGCCGGAATGCGCAGGCAGTTTCCCGCCTGGGCATAGCTCCAACCGTGATAGATGCAGGACAGGGTCTCACCGCGCACGAAGCCGTGGGAGAGGCGCATGCCGCGATGAGGGCATCTGTCGGCAAAGGCCGCCGCACGGCCGGAGCGGCTTCGCCAAAGGGCAATCGGCCCGGCTGGGGATTGCGCTGGCATCACGGTTCCCGCCGGCAAGTCCGCGGAGAGGGCAACAGGCATCCAAGAGCCGGTCGGATAGGGCGGCATACATCAACTTTCAAACGACACCAGCATGTTTCCGAGCGCGGCTTCGCGGTCAAGGATATGCTAATAGACCCGGTTACGTTTGCACAACATTTCCTCACTGGCAATAATGCCCAAAAAAGGTGCATGGCGCCTTTCGCAGGGAGAGGCCGCAGGCCGGAAACTAGCCCGATTCGCCTTCTATCGGCGCCCGCCGGATGGCCTCGACCCAGACATCGATTGGTCCAAGAGAGCACCCCATCTCCATCATGTCGATGAGCTCGACCGGACCGGCAATGTCGAGTTCGATGCGGTCGGGACCGGCAACGCATATTGCCTGCGCGAGCCCGAGCTTGGCGGCATGACGCTCGATCCACGGAAGGAAGGATGCCGCCTCGACATCGCCGAGGATCGTCATGCGCTCCCGCCAGGAATGGCGATTTTGCTCGCTCATAGAAGCCTCGGCAACGAAACAGATATATATATCTATCTACATTTTGCTCAATCGCTGAAGCACCTTTGGGAGCGAGCTCTTGCGACGTTACAGCGACCGTTCCCGGGCAGCGCCATGTCAACGGCGGGAAGTGGCCGCACCGGCCCCTACAGGGCAATCAAGATGTGGGAAGCTGCCGTCAATGAGGCTGGCACGGTTGAACGCGACGCCGTTATCCGGGCGCTCGATCACGCTCGGACCAGCGAGGGACCGGGCGGTCTGCCGAAATGGTTCCCGGCCAGCCTCCTGTGCGGATGAACATGTACATCGCACCGGCACAAGGTGGTCGATTTCGGGTGGTGAAGAACCTGAGACCGATCGAACCCAATAAGCGCGTGCTTACAGAAGAATTCCAACTCAGGAACGTAGGGTAATCGGCCGACCCGATTGCTGTTCTTCCGATCCGGCGGGGCGGCCAGGTGGTGCCCTCGCCATCTACCTAACGGCAACGGCCGGCGACGTCGTTTCGCGATGGCGGGATCGCAGCGGAATGACAGCATTTGTCCTCTCGTATCCGAATAAGACCATCCGCTACCGGCCATAACAGGACGCTGACCACCTCGACGTTAGGCGACGCCATGGCGGACCAAGTGGATTCCTGACAGTTTGTTACACAGATTAAGGACGTTTCGACTTTTGAGTGCTCTATGAATTTCTAAACATTTGAAATCATTGATTTATTAGAAAAATTCTGGCGGAGAGAGCGGGATTCGAACCCGCGTTACGGTTTCCCGTAAACACACTTTCCAGGCGTGCGCCTTCAACCACTCGGCCACCTCTCCGTCCTTGCATTCTCGCGTCGGCCGGTTTCGCCGCGCGGATTGGGGAGATGCATCTCCCTCGGGAAGGCCTCATCGGACAATTTGGGGAGCCTTCAACCGGCGGGCAACCCCTTCCCAGCACCTCTAGCCGTCTAGGCAAACAGGCGCGGGGCTCATCTAGTCGATCCTAAAGCGAATGCCAAGCCATAATGGCATTGCAAATGGCATTTGCCGTCTGTCGCCGATACAGCTCCGGCAGCCGCCGGGACGGGAGGCCTTGCCGCGGTTCGTGCACAGCCATTGAGCCGGATCAAATCCTTTGCGGCTGCCGGCTTGCTATCTTGTGCCGGTTTCGGGACAAGGTTGAATGCGCATCGCGATCCTGTCTGACATCCATGCCAACCGCGAGGCGTTCGACGCAGTCCTGGAGGCCGTTCAGAATCTGGCACCGGACCAGCTGGTTCTGCTTGGCGATCTGGTCGGCTATGGGCCCGATCCTGTCTACGTGGTCGAGAAGGCGGCCGGTCTGGTAGGGAGCGGCGCGTTCTGCATCATGGGCAACCACGACGAGGCGGCGGCGTTTGGCCGGGCCGACATGACCGAGAACGCGCGGGTCTCCATCGAGTGGACCCGCAAGCAGGTCGGCCGGGAGCATCTCGATTTCCTGGCGCGGCTGCCGCTTTCGCTGCGGTCCGAAGACCGGCTCTATGTCCACGCCAGCGCGGATCGACCGGAAAAATGGGTCTATATACGCGACGTCGACGCGGCGGGACGCTGCTTGTCCTCCAGCGACGCCCGCTTCATCTTCTGTGGCCACACCCACATTCCGGCCATCTACTACGCCTTGCCCGGTGCGCGGCCCATCCATTTTTCGCCGCGGAACAATGTGGCGGCGCCTTTGTCCGGACTGCGGCGGCATCTGATCGTCGTTGGGGCGGTCGGCCAGCCGCGCGACGGCAACCCGGCCGCCTGCTTTGCGCTTCTCAACACCGAACGGCGTGAGGTGACAATGGTTCGCGTTCCTTACGATCATGAGGCGACCGCCCGCAAGATCGAGGCGTCCGGCCTGCCCGCGTGGCTTGGCATGCGCTTGAAAATTGGCCGCTAGTTTCCCGGAGACGATCGATGGACAGGTTGGAGGCAGGGGCAAGCATCGACGGTTTCGAACTCGTCGAAAGACTTCAGTCCGGCGGCATGGCGGCGCTGTGGCGCGCGAAAAATTCGAAGTTCGATTTTCCGCTTCTGCTGAAGCTCCCTTTTCTCGACCCAGGCGGGGACGTCTCCGTCATTCTTGGCTTCGAAGCCGAGGAACTGATCCTCAAACGCCTGTCGGGCCCGCATGTGCCGCGCTATGCCGCATCCGGCGGCCTGGCGAAGGTGCCCTATATCGCAATGGAGTTCGTTGCCGGGGTCGGCCTGGCGGAAGCGGCCGGCCGCGCGCCGTTGCCGCCGGAGGAGGTGGCAAGGATCGGCGCCGAAATCGCGAAGGCGCTCGCCGCCCTGCACCGCCAGAAGGTCGTTCATCTCGATCTCAAGCCCGAGAACATCATTCTGGCCGAGCGCGGCGCCGTGCTTCTGGACTTCGGCCTCGCCCGCCACGCCGAGCTTCCGGACCTTCTCGGCGAGGAGAGCTCCGTGCCGATGGGCACCGCTGCCTATATTTCGCCGGAACAGATTCTGGGCGAGAGGTCCGATCCCGCAAGCGACCTGTTTGCGCTGGGCTGCATTCTCTATCAGCTCGTCACCGGCGAGGAGCCATTCGGACGTCCGGCCACGCTCGCCGGAATGAAGCGCAGGCTCTATCATGCGCCCAAGCCGCCGCGAGATATCGACAAGGCCATTCCGAGGTGGCTGGAAGCCGTCATCCTGCGATGCATGGAAGTTGACAGGTCCAAGCGGTATGCCGAGGCGGCGCATGTGCTTTCAGACCTCAGAAACCCCGACCAGGTCGTGGTTGCCAGGCCGCGCGCGCCATCGAACGCAAGAAGCTGGGACGGCATCAGGAATCTCTTCCGCAGAACAGATGAGAAGGCGCTGGTGGGGAAGCCGGCCGGCTCCAGGGTGCAGGCCGGACCGCCGATCGTTCTGGCCGCGGTCGACCTCGCCAACGGAAGCGATGCGCTGGCAGCCGAGGTTCTCAACGAAACCGCGCGTGTGCTTGCCGCGCGGGAGGATTCCTGGCTGGCCTGTGTTACGGTGCTGAAGACCGAGATCATCGGCGACACGCCGGCCGCCGATGAATCAGGACAACTGACCTACCTGAAGCGGCTGGTGGCGCTCAAAGACTGGGCGCATCCGCTGCATCTGCCGGAGGATCGCATAAGCTATCATGTGCTCGAGGCCGTCAGTCCGGCCGACGCCATCCTCAACTACGCCGAGCACAATGACGTCGGACATATCGTTGTCGGTGCCCGATCGTCTTCGGCACTTCGCCGGCACCTCGGCAGTGTCTCGACCAAAGTCGTGGCGCGCGCCCTTTGCTCGGTATCGGTCGTCCGGTTGAAGGCGATGGAGGAGCTAAGGCGACGACAGCCGTGATGTCGTCGGTGCCCCGCAGAGCCCGTCCGCGCTTGACTTCGGCCCTGGTTGCCTGTCGACTCCCCTGGAGCGCTTCGGTCGTCGGTAGAATCTCTGGATCGCTCCAACTGTTGGTTTCCTGCAAATTCGCATGGGAGCGGCTGCTCCTGGAATTGCATTGGGCTTTGCGAGGGGCATTGTCCTGACATGGCATCGATCAACCAGCGTCCCGCGGGCCGGCCGGACAGCGGGCTCTCCTTTATCCCGGTGGCGTGGCTGATCATCGTCATGGGGCTGTCGGCCTACGGCCTGATCTCGAGCTGGCGGCTGATCGGCGACTTCAACCTGCCGGAAAGCGTATTCTTCCTGATCTATGGCGGCCTCGCCGGCGGCCTTGTCACGATCCTGTGGGGGCTTTATCTGCTCGGCCTTGCCTTCAACCGGTCGGCGCGCTTCCCCCGCCACTACACCATCTGGCAGGTGGCCATCATCCTGTGGCTCGTGGTGCGCCAGGCCTATACGCTTCTGGTGCCCGACTTCGTCTTCTCCGCCGAAGCGCTGGGCTTCACCCTAGCCGAGATCGCCATCGGCCTGCTCTGCATCTACCTCCTGCGGCGAGGCGCCGGCGCCGAGGCGGTTTACGCCAATCCCGAGACCGAACGCCCGCCGCTCCTGGTCTCGCTCGTTGCAGCGCTGCTCGGGATCATCCTTGGCGGCGCCATCGGCGCCGGCGCCGGATTTCTCGCTGGGTCGCTGATCGCGGACGCCACCCATATGAGCTGCTTCGAGGGCGCCTGCGGGTTTTTCGCCGCCTTCGTCGGCCTCGCAGGCCTGATCGTCGGCGCGATCGCCGGCGGAATCTTCGCCATCTGGCGGATCAACCGGCGAAAGCAGGCGCCATCGGCTAAGAGCAATTCCGGGAAAAATGCGTAGCGGTTTGCCGTTCGGAATTGCGTCAAAACAAATAGACAGAGCCGCTCAAAATCGCGTGTCGCGATTGCGTGGCGGTTGCGCACGCTCTATGTCGATTGCGGGGCAGACGGGAGCTTTTCCCGGGGAGAGCGTTGGATGTTGCGTTTCATCTTTCGGCTGGCGGCGATGATTGCATTGGCGGTTTCCGTCATCATGGCGGTGATCGACACGACGCGTTCGGTGGCGGCGTCGGCGCTCGTCATGACGCCGCTCAACGCAAGCTGGCTGGCGGTATCGCCAGACACCCGCGCGGCCTTCGAGACCTATATGCGCGCCAAGGCCAATCCGCTGGTCTGGGACGTCGCTGTCGCCTGGGTGCTCAGCCAGCCAGGGTTCGCGGTGTTCGCGGTATTGGCGTTCCTGCTCTACGCCGTCGGCTACCGGCGGCGGCGCCACGAATTCGCTCCGACCAACTGACGCGGAGGTTTCGTTGCGCCCGAAACGGTCGGCCCGAGCGCTTTTTCCAAGAGGTCAAAATTCCACGTGAATTTTGTTTCGGGCCGTGCCAGATTGGCCGCGAGCGGGAGGGGAAAACACTTCCTGCCTGACGTCGCATGCCTGCCGGAGAACCGGGCAGGGATGCGGTGCAAACGGAAAATAACCGACAGGGTGTGGATCACATGAAACGTATCGTTCTCGGCCTCCTGGCCGCAACTGCAATGGTTCTTCCGGCTTTCGCCGCGGATGTCCAGCCGGCCATCCTCTACGATCTCGGCGGAAAGTTCGACAAATCCTTCAACGAGGCCGCCTTTCACGGCGCCGAGAAGTTCAAGGCCGAGACCGGCGTCGCTTACGTCGAATTCGAGGTTTCCAACGCCTCGCAGCGCGAGCAGGCGCTGCGCCGCTTCGCCGAGGACGGCCGCAACCCGATCGTCATGGCCGGCTTTGCCTGGGAGGATGCGCTGAAGAAGGTCGCGGCCGAATATACCGACCTCAACTTCGCCATCATCGACGATGCCGTCGACCTGCCCAATGTCCGCTCGCTGGTATTCAAGGAAAACGAGGGCTCATACCTCGTCGGCATCCTGGCCGCGATGGCGTCGAAGTCGAAGAAGGTCGGCTTCGTCGGCGGCATGGACATTCCGCTGATCCGCAAGTTCGAATGCGGCTATGTCGGCGGCGCCAAGTCGGCGGGCGCCACCGACGTCATCCAGAACATGACCGGCGACACGCCGGCCGCCTGGAACGACCCGGCCAAGGGCGGCGAGATCGCCAAGACGCAGATCGACCAGGGCGCGGACGTCGTCTATGCCGCCGCGGGCGGCACCGGCGTCGGCGTGCTGCAGGCGGCTGCGGATGCCGGCAAGCTCGGCATCGGCGTCGATTCCAACCAGAACGGCCTGCAGCCCGGCAAGGTGCTGACCTCGATGATGAAGCGCGTCGACGTCGCCGTCTACAACGCCTTCATGGACGGCAAGAACGGCACCTTCAAGGGCGGCGTCCAGAATCTCGGCCTCAAGGAAGGCGGCGTCGACTACGCCATGGACGACAACAACAAGGCGCTGGTGACCGACGAGATGAAGGCGGCCGTCGAAAAGGCCAAGGCCGACATCATCGCCGGCAAGGTCCAGGTGCACGACTACACCGCGGACAACAATTGCCCGTATTGATCAGCCGCTGAACTGAGGTTTCTGGACCGCCGGGCCATGGCCCGGCGGTTTCCTTTTGGGAAAACATGGTTGGGACGGCAATCGAGGCCATGGCGGAGTGTTACGTCGAGGCCGTCGCCAGGCTGCTATAGCGTGCCCGCCAGATAGCCAAGCGCGAAGGCCGCAAGAAGCGCCAGCGCGATGACAAGTCCGAGCCGGCCGCCCAGGGAATGTACGCCGACGCCGTAGGGCTTGCGCTCGAGTCGATGGATCATGATCGGTTGCGGCTGCGCTTCGCTGCTACTCGGGCCGGCAAGCCGCATCTGCGGCAATTCGCCAAGCCGGCGCTGGACAAGATTCCAGCGTTCGTTCGGGGCGGCGTTCGACGGCCCCGCCGGATCCAGGGCACGCATGCGCTCGGCAAGCCGCAGCACCGCGTCGCGAAAGGCGGGATCGATCTCGAGGTCGCGCTCGGCGCGGGCGCGTTCCCTTTCGTCCATCAGGCCGAAAACATAGTCGCCGGCCCTTGCGATGCGGTCTCCTTCACTGGCCATGACCGTTCTCCCCCAAAAATGCCCGCTCACCAATGCGGCGGCTTGGTCACCGGCACGTCGGGAGCAGCCTGCTCCTCCAGGGCCAGGAACCGGTCGGCAAGGGCGGCGAGCTTGCGTTCCATGCGTTCGATCACCTTCCACTGCTCGGCGATCTGGCCGGACAGTTCCTCGATCGTCTTTTCCTGCTCGGCGGCACGGATTTCCAGCGTCGTCAGCCGGTCGTCAGATTTGGTCATTCAAAACCCGGGTCCTGTGAATGTGAAGCTCTCGGCCACGTTCGAAATTGACAAGCGCGCGGGGTTTTGTCGAGAGTGAATGGCGTTCCGGCCAATTGGCACGGG
This sequence comes from Mesorhizobium sp., assembly GCA_004020545.1. GTDB lineage: Bacteria > Pseudomonadota > Alphaproteobacteria > Rhizobiales > Rhizobiaceae > Mesorhizobium. Next base: position 46,675 of record SAQE01000001.1, read on the forward strand.
CGGGGCGTCATGCTAGGCATTTTGACCAAGCGATAAAAAATAAGAGTGGGACAGGCTGCATGGCGCAAGCCGCAATCGAGCTCATAGGCATCAACAAGAGTTTTGGCGCAGTACGCGCCAACCGCGACATCAACCTGGAAGTGGCGCGCGGCACCATCCACGGCATCGTCGGCGAGAACGGCGCCGGCAAGTCGACGCTGATGTCGATCCTCTATGGCTTCTACCAGGCCGACAGCGGTGAAATCCGCGTCGGCGGCAAGCCGGTGTCCATCAGCACCTCCAACGACGCGATCGCGCTCGGCATCGGCATGGTGCACCAGCATTTCATGCTGGTCGACAATTTCACGGTGCTGGAAAACGTCATCCTCGGCGCCGAGAATGACGCGCTTTTGAAGAGCAGCATCGCCAAGGCGCGCTCGGAGCTCGAACGGCTCGAGCGCGAATACGGCCTCGAGGTCGAGCCCGATGCCGTCATCGAGGAACTGCCGGTCGGCCTGCAGCAGCGCGTCGAAATCCTCAAGGCGCTCTATCGCGGCGCCGAGATCCTGATCCTCGACGAGCCGACCGGGGTTCTGACGCCGGCCGAGGCCGACCACCTTTTCCGCATCCTCAAGCAATTGAAGGAGCAGGGAAAAACGGTGGTGCTGATCACCCATAAGCTGCGCGAGATCATGGCCATCACCGACACGGTCTCGGTCATGCGCCAGGGGACCATGGTGGCCACCAGGGTGACGAAGGAAACCACGGTCGGCGAACTGGCCGAACTGATGGTTGGCCGGCGCGTGCTCTTGCGGGTCGAGAAGGGCCAGTCGGAAGCCGGCGCGATAAAGCTCTCGGTCAAGAACCTGACGGTCAAGGACCAGCGCGGCGTCACCATGGTCGACGACGTCTCCTTCGACGTGCGCGGCGGTGAGATCGTCGGCATCGCCGGCGTGGCCGGCAACGGCCAGTCGGAACTGCTCGAGGCGATCTCCGGTATCCGGCATGCCGTCTCGGGCGAGGTCATGCTCGAAGGCAAACCGGTCGATCTCACCGGCAAGGCCGATCCCGGCGAATTGCGCGACCGCGGTCTCGCGCATGTGCCGGAGGATCGCCATCATGTCGGGCTGGTGCTCGCCTTCGAGGAGAACGAGAATTCCATTCTCGGCTATCACGACGACGAGCGCTATTTGAAGGGACCGTTTCTCAACGTCGATGCCATCATGGCTGACGCGAAGGACAAGATCGAGAAATACGACATCCGTCCCGGCAATCCGCGGCTGAGGACTGCCAATTTCTCGGGCGGCAACCAGCAGAAGATCGTGCTCGCGCGGGAAATGGAACAAGACCCCGGCGTGCTGATCGTCGGCCAGCCGACGCGTGGCGTCGATGTCGGCGCCATCGAATTCATCCACAAACGGCTGATCGCCATGCGCGACCAGGGCAAGGCGGTGCTGGTGGTGTCGGTGGAGCTCGACGAGATCCGCTCGCTGTCGGACCGCATCCTGGTGATGTTCGCCGGCCGCATCGTCGGCGAGCGCGGGCCGGACGCAACCGAAGGCGAGCTTGGCCTCCTGATGGCCGGTGTCGAGCACCAGGAGGCCGCCGAATGAGCACGCCTTACGCCAAGCTGCCGGCCTGGGCCGACTATGGGCTGATCCCGCTGATCAATCTCTCGGTGGCCTTCATCGTCGCCGGCTTCGTCGTCATGCTGGTCGGCGAAAATCCGTTCCGCGCCGCCGTCATCCTGGTCGAAGGCGCCTTCGGCAAAGGCACCGGCATCGCCTTCACCCTGTTCTATGCCACCACCTTCATCTTCACCGGGCTGTCGGTGGCGGTGGCGGCGCATTGCAGCCTGTTCAACATCGGCACCGAGGGCCAGGCCTATATCGGCGGCCTCGGCATCGCGCTCGTCTGCCTCAGCTTCGACAGCGTGCTGCCCTGGTGGGTGATCTTTCCGATAGCGATCGTCGCCGCGGCGGTGTTCGGCGCGCTCTGGGGTTTCATCCCCGCCTATCTGCAGGCCAAGCGCGGCTCGCACATCGTCATCACCACCATCATGTTCAACTTCATCGCCGCCTCGGTGATGGTCTATCTGCTGGTCGGTCCGCTGAAGCCGGCCGGATCGCAGGCGCCGCAGACACGCAATTTCCTCGCCGGCGCGGAATTGCCGAAGCTCAACTGGATCATCGAATTGTTCGGCGCCAAGATCCGCTCGGCGCCGCTCAACATCTGCTTCCTGCTGGCGCTGGTGATGGCGTTCCTGGTCTGGCTGCTGATCTGGCGCACCAAGCTCGGTTACGAGATGCGCACCTATGGCCATAGCCCGAAGGCCGCGCGCTATGCCGGTATTTCGGAAACCCGCATCATCCTCACCGCGATGATGATCTCGGGCGCGCTGGCCGGCATGATGGCGCTCAATCCGGTGATGGGCGACCAGCACAATGTCGCCATCGATTTCGTCTCGGGCGCCGGCTATGTCGGCATCGCCGTGGCGCTGATGGGCAGGCTGCATCCGGTCGGGATCGTGCTGGCGGCGATCCTGTTCGGCATGCTTTACCAGGGCGGTGCCGAACTTGCCTTCGAGATGCCAGCGATCAGCCGCGACATGATCGTCATCATTCAAGGGTTGGTCATCCTCTTTGCCGGGGCGCTGGAGCATATGTTCAGGCCGTATATCCAGGCGGTGTTCGCCTCGTTCAGCCCGAAAGCTGTCGGCATCGAAGCGGTCAAGGGGAAGGGGGCCTGAGATGGATAGTTTCAACGCCATCGTCCAGGTGCTGGACTCGACCATCCGCCTGTCGGTGCCGCTGCTGCTTGCCTGCCTGGCGGGCCTCTATTCCGAGCGTGCCGGCATTTTCGACATCGGCCTCGAAGGCAAGATGCTGGTCGGCGCCTTTGCCGGCGCCGCCGCGGCTTCCGTCTTCCATTCCGGCTTCATTGGCCTCGGCATGGCCATCCTGATCTCGGTTGCCTTCGCCATGGTGCACGGCTTTGCCTCGATCACCCATCGCGGCAACCAGATCGTCTCCGGCGTCGCCATCAACTTCGTCGCCGCCGGGTCGACCATCATCCTCGGCCAGGCCTGGTTCCAGCAAGGCGGCCGCACGCCGGCGCTGCAGCCCGACGAGCGGTTCGAGGCGATCGTCTGGCCGGGCGCAGATGTGTTGAGGGGCGTGCCGATCCTTGGGCCGATCTATTCCGAGCTGATCTCCGGCCATTCGATCCTGGTCTATTTCGCCTTTGCGATGGTGCCGTTCACCTGGTGGGTGCTGTTCCGCACCCGCTTCGGCCTCAGGATGCGCGCTGTCGGCGAGAACCCGGCCGCCGTCGACACCGCCGGCATCTCGGTCGCCTGGCTGCGCTACCGGGCGCTGATCTGCACCGGCGTGCTTACCGGCGTTGCCGGCGCCTATCTGTCGATGGTGCAGAACGGCGGCTTCGTGAAGGACATGACGGCGGGCAAGGGCTACATCGCGCTCGCCGCGCTGATCTTCGCCAAATGGAAGCCGGTCAACGCCATGTTCGCCTGCCTGTTGTTCGGCTTCCTCGACGCGCTGTCGATCCGCCTGCAAGGCACGCCGCTGCCGGTCATCGGCAAGGTGCCGGTGCAGTTCATGCAGGCATTGCCCTATGTGCTAACCGTCATCCTGCTCGCCGGCTTCATCGGCAAGGCGATCCCGCCGCGCGCCGGCGGCGTGCCCTATGTCAAGGAACGCTGAGATCGAGACGGCACGAACGGCCCGGCCTCGACGGCAACCGGCTTTTGGACAAGATCGTGGGAGAGAAGACCTGAATGTCGCATGATCTGTTCGAGGCGGCGAAGGCCGCGATGGCGAAGGCCTATGCGCCCTATTCCAAGTTTCCGGTGGGTGCGGCGCTGCGCACCGAGGACGGGCGCGTCTTTGCCGGCGCCAACATCGAGGTGGCGTCCTATCCCGAAGGCTGGTGCGCTGAGACCACGGCGCTCGGCCACTACATTATGGGCGGCGGCGGCAAGATCACCGAGATCGCGGTGATTGCCGAGCGCATGGCCAGATGCACACCCTGCGGCGGCTGCCGGCAGCGGCTGGCGGAGTTCTGCCGGCCGGAGACCAAGCTCTATCTCTGCGACAATGCCGGCGTGGTCGAAACAGTCACCATGGGCGACATGCTGCCTTACGGCTTCAGGGGCGATATTTTGAAATGAAGGAAGCGCTGGATCATCTGGTCGAGAAACTCGACGGGCTGGCGCCGGCCGCGGCCCTTGTCTTGGGTTCCGGTCTCGGCGGACTGGTCGACCAGGTCGAGGATGCGCGGCGTATCTCCTATGCCGAGCTGCCCGGCTTCCCGCGCAGCGGTGTCTCCGGCCATGCCGGCGAGGTGGTGGCCGGATATTTCGCCGGCACGCCCGTGCTGATGCTGTCCGGCCGCGCGCATTACTACGAGCACGGCAATGCCGCCGCGATGCGCCCGGCGCTGGAGGCGCTTGCCGGCATCGGCATCTCGCATCTCATTCTCACCAACGCCGCCGGCTCCGTCGAACCCGACATGGGGCCGGGTTCGGTGATGCTGATCACCGACCACATCAATTTTTCCGGCTCCAATCCGCTGATCGGCGAGCCGAGCGACCGCCGCTTCGTCGGCCTCACCGAGGCCTATGATGCCGGTTTGCGCAAGGCGATCGAGAAGGCGGCCAAGGCAACCGGCACCGCACTGCACCAGGGCGTCTATATGTGGTTCTCGGGACCATGTTTCGAGACGCCGGCCGAAATCCGCATGGCGCGCATCATGGGCGCCAACGCCGTCGGCATGTCGACCGTGCCGGAAGTCATCCTCGCCCGCTTCCTCGGTCTCAAGGTCGCCGCCTGCTCGGTCATCACCAACCTGGCGGCCGGCATGACCGGAGCCGAGCTCTCGCACCAGGAAACCAAGGACATGGCGCCGATCGGCGGTGCGCGGCTGGCGACGATCCTGCGGCGTGTCTTCCAGGAAGGTTTACCGGAAAGCTGATGCTCCCCCAGGAAATCATCCGCCGCAAGCGCGACGGCCACAGGCTCTCGGCGTCCGAGATCGCGGCCTTCATCGAGGGGATAACGGCCGGCACGCTGTCGGAGGGCCAGATCGGCGCTTTCGCCATGGCTGTGTTCCTCAAAGGCATGAGCCGCGAGGAAGCGGTGGCGCTGACCATCGCCATGCGCGATTCCGGCGACGTGCTCGACTGGTCCGACCTGCCGGGCCCGGTCACCGACAAGCATTCGACCGGCGGCGTCGGCGACAATGTCTCGCTGATGCTGGCGCCGATCGTCGCCGCCTGCGGCGCCTATGTGCCGATGATCTCCGGCCGCGGCCTTGGCCATACCGGCGGCACGCTCGACAAGATGGACGCCATTCCCGGCTATACCAGCCAGCCGGATGTGGCGCGCTTCCGCAAGACGGTGCTGGAAACTGGCTGTGCCATTATCGGCCAGACCGCCGATCTCGCGCCCGCCGACCGGCGGCTCTATGCGATCCGCGACGTGACCGGCACGGTCGAGTCGGTGCCGTTGATCACCGCCTCGATCCTGTCGAAAAAGCTCGCCGCCGGGCTCGGCTCGCTGGTGCTCGACGTCAAGGTCGGCAACGGCGCCTTCATGGAGAAATCGCGCGATGCGGTCGCGTTGGCGAACAGCCTGGTCGAAGTCGCCAATGGCGCGGGCCTGAAGGCCTCGGCGCTGGTGACCGGCATGAACGAGCCGCTGGCCTCGGCCGCCGGCAATGCGGTCGAGGTGCGCAACGCGGTCGATTTCCTCACCGGCCGGGTCCGCGACCGCCGGCTGGAGGACGTGACGCTGGCGCTGGCCGCCGAAATGCTGCAGTCGGCGGGGATTGTGTCGTCGAACCAGGACGGGATCAGGCGCGCCGCCGAGACGCTTGCCGGCGGCCGCGCGGCGTCGGTCTTCGCGCGTATGGTGACGGCGCTCGGCGGTCCCGCCGACTTCGTCGAGAACCCGGAAAAATATCTCCCCAAAGCGGCGGTGGAATTGGCGGTTGAAGCGGCGGAGGACGGCTTCGTCACCGGCATCGCGACGCGCGACATCGGGCTCGCCGTCGTCGCGCTGGGCGGCGGGCGCACCCGTCCGGACGACAGGATCGATCACGCCGTCGGCCTCACCAGGCTGTTGCCGGTGGGCGGGGAAGTGCGGGCGGGCGAGGCGCTGGCACTGGTTCATGCGCGGACCGAGGCGGATGCCGAGGCTGCCGCCGCAGCGGTGCGTTCCGCTTATACGATCGGCGTCTCGAAGCCGTCCGCCGAAAAGACGGTGCTCAGGCGGATCCTGCCGCTGTAAGAGCGCGCCTACTGGACGAGCAGCAGCGCGCCGTTCTGGACCTCGTATTTCTGCAGCCGCTGCAGGAAGCTCATGCCGATCAGGTTGGTTTGCAGCGCCCGGTCGTCGAGAACGATCGCCTGGATGTTGTCGACGGAGATCTTGCCGATCTGCAGATGGTCGACGGTGACCACGGCCGCCTTGATGGCTCCGTTCGCGGTGTTCACCTGATGGCTGAAATCCGACTGGTTGAGCGAAATGCCGATCCTGCGCGCCGTCGATGTGTTGATGGCGACCAGCGTCGCGCCGGTGTCGATCAAGCCGTCGATCTGACGGCCATTGAACTTGAAGGCGGAGGTGAAATGACCACGTTCATCCGCATTGACCAGCACCTGGCGGCCGAGCGGCATCGGCGCCGCCGGCTTGGCTGGAACCGAGGCGAGATTGACGTCGGGCTGAGCCTCCGGCGCCGCCGGTTTGGGGGCGACCGCCGATTTCAGCAGGCTTTCGATCGCTTGCGGGTTCGATTGGTAGAGGATCGGGATCGATGCCGAGGTTCCGGCAAAGACGCCAAGGATGACAAGCTTGCGCAGCATGGATCGACCTTCGTGAAGGCCGCATCCTTAAGCCGGCATGGTGTTTTCAGGTTTAACGCGCGATGGAACCGTGATCTTTGCGTAAACGAGCGGTTAAGAAAAGGCGCTCACTTGGTTCCGTACATACGGTCGCCGGCATCGCCGAGGCCCGGCATGATGTAGCCCTTGTCGTTCAATTGGCGGTCGATCGAAGCGGTGAAGATCGGGACGTCCGGATGCGCCTTGGTGAAGCGCTCGATGCCCTCCGGCGCTGCCAGCAGGCAGAGAAAGCGGATATTGGTGGCGCCGCGCCCCTTCAGCTTGTCGATCGCCGCAATCGCGGAATTGGCGGTCGCCAGCATCGGATCGACGACGATCACCAGACGGTCGGCAAGGTCGCTCGGCGCCTTGAAGAAATATTCGATCGCCTCCAGCGTCTCATGATCGCGATAGAGGCCGATATGGGCGACGCGTGCCGCCGGCACCAGGTCGAGCAGGCCTTCGAGCAGGCCATTGCCGGCACGCAGCACGGAGGCGAAGACCAGCTTCTTGCCTTCCAGCGTCGGCGCTTCCATCTCCTCGATCGGGGTCTCGATGGTGGTGGTGGTCAGTTCGAGGTTGCGCGTGACCTCGTAGCCCAGAAGCAGCGAGATCTCGCGCAGCAGCCGCCGGAAACCGGCCGTCGAGGTTTCCTTTTTGCGCATGATGGTCAGCTTGTGCTGGACAAGGGGATGGTCGACGACGGTGACGCCCTGCATGGTCTGCTCCAGTGAATGGTGAATAGTGAATAGTGAATAGTGAGCGGGTTTGCGAGTCCTGATGGGTCGATGATTGCCGTTGACAGGGCCGAAACGCCGGCGAACCAACCATTCACCGGCCTTTGGCGTCGAGCCGGCTCAGCAGCATTGCCTTGGTCTTCCGGTCGACGAAGGCCGCCTCTATGGCCATCCTGGTCACGGCGGTGAGCGCCTTGTCGTCCATCGCGAAATGCTCGGCGGCGATATCGTATTCGCGCTTCAGCGAGGTCCAGAAATAGGGCGGGTCGTCGGAGTTGAGCGTCACCTTGCAGCCGGCCGCGCGCAACGCCGGGAAGGGATGCTCGGCGAAGCTTGCGAAAACCTTGAGCGCGATGTTGGAGCCGGGGCAGCATTCCAGCACCACGCCCTGATCGGCGATACGGCGAACGAGGTCGGGGTTTTCGATGGCGCGCACGCCGTGGCCGATGCGGGAGGGGCGGATGTGGTCGAGCGCTGCCTTCACACTTTCCCAGCCCATCAGCTCGCCGGCATGGACGGTGATGCCGAGGCCTGCTTCGCGCGCGATCTCGAAGGCCCGCACATAGTCCTCGAAATCGCCGACGCGTTCGTCGCCGGAGACGCCGAAGCCGGTCAACAGCGGATGGCCGCAGCGGGCCGCGAAGCGCGCCGCCTGCTCGATCGCCTCGACGCCGACATGACGCACGCCGGTGACGATCATGCGCCCCTCGATCCCGGTCCTGGCCTTGGCGCGGGTCATGCCTTCGCCCAGCGCGTCCGTGTAGGCCTTGGGCGAGAGGCCGGCCTTCCTGGCGTGATCCGGCGAGGTGAAGACCTCGGAATAGATCGCGCCGTCGCGGGCGAGGCTGGTGAGATAGTGATCGGTCAGACGGGCGTAGTCCTCCTCCGTGCGAAACAGGTCGGAGGCGAAGTCGTAGGCCGCGAGGAAGGAGGTGAAATCATGCCAGACGAAGGCGCCATTCTGGATATAGGGCGAGGGGTCCTTGCCGTATTTGCGGGCCTGGCTGACGACAAGGTCGGGCGCCGCTGCCCCTTCGATGTGACAGTGCAGTTCGGCTTTCAAAATCATGCGGCCATCCCGTCGCGTATTCTGTCCCCGCGCCGATTCTGGGCGGAAAACCATGCAAGATCCTGCCCGAACCCGTCTCGAAGGCGCGGCCGAAAACCGCGCTTCGGACAATAGCGCCGGCCCCATCGATCGGCTATGGTCCCGCCGGTTTTATGGCGGATCAAAATAATGTCAGTTGAGAGAACCACGGCCGCGGGCGGCATGGAAACCTCCTATGGGTTCAGGAGGGTGGGCGCAGGCGACAAGCAGTCCCTCGTCAACGACGTCTTCCATAAGGTGGCCAATCGGTACGACCTCATGAACGATCTGATGTCGGGCGGGTTGCACCGGCTGTGGAAGGACGCGATGGTCGCGTGGCTCAATCCGCCCAAGCGTCCGGGCTGGAAGGTGCTCGACGTCGCCGGCGGCACGGGCGACATCGCCTTCCGCATCATCGAGGCCAGCCACCGCAAAGCGCATGCCACGGTGCTCGACATCAACGGCTCGATGCTCGAAGTCGGCCGCGACAGGGCCGACAAGAAAGGCCTCTCGGAAAATACCGTTTTCGTCGAGGCCAATGCCGAGGCGCTGCCCTTCGAGGACGAAACGTTCGACGCCTATACGATCGCGTTCGGCATCCGCAACGTGCCGCGCATCAATGTGGCGCTGAGCGAAGCCTTCCGCGTGCTGAAGCGCGGCGGGCGCTTCCTTTGCCTGGAGTTTTCCGAGGTCGACATGCCGTTGCTCGACAAGGCCTACGAGGCCTGGTCCTTCAACGCCATCCCTAGGATCGGCAAGGCGGTGACCGGCGACGGCGAACCCTATTCCTACCTGGTCGAATCGATCCGCAAATTCCCCAACCAGGCGAATTTTGCCGCCATGATCACGCGGGCAGGGTTCGATCGCGTCACTTTCCGCAACTATTCCGGCGGCATCGCCGCGCTTCATTCGGGCTGGAAGCTTTGAGGCAAGCGCAGCGATGACTACCGTCGGTGCTGGTTTCAGGCTCGTGAGGGCCGGCTGGGTGCTGGTCCGCGAAGGCGTCGTCGCGGCGCTGCCCGGCGAAGAGCTTTCCGGCATGCCGAAGCTCGGCTGGCGGCTCGCACGTGTGCTCACCCGCCGCCGCGCGCTCGCCCACCAGCGCGGCGACCGGCTGGCGCAGGCGGTGGTGCGGCTGGGGCCATCCTACGTCAAGCTCGGGCAGTTCCTGGCGACGCGGCCGGACGTCGTCGGCAACGACATGGCGCTCGATCTCGCCCTGCTGCAGGACAAGATGCACACCTTTCCGAAGGTGGAGGCGATCGCTGCGATCGAGGCCTCGCTCGGCCGCAAGATCGACGATCTCTATGCCAGCCTCGGCGAGCCGGTTGCGGCCGCTTCGATCGCCCAGGTGCACGGCGCCGAGGTCGTTCGCGACGGGAAGGCTTCACGGGTGGCGGTGAAGGTCATCCGGCCCGGCGTGCGCCATCGCTTCTTCCAGGATCTCGAGAGCTACTTCCTCGCCGCTCGCCTGCAGGAAAAATACATTCCCTCGTCGCGCCGACTGCGGCCGATCGAGGTGACCCAAACGCTGGCGCAGACCACCAAGGTCGAAATGGATATGCGGCTCGAGGCGGCCGCGTTTTCAGAGCTCGGTGAGAACACGAAAGACGATCCGGGCTTCCGCGTGCCCGCGGTCGATTGGGAGCGGACCGGCCGCGACGTGATCACCATGGAGTGGATCGACGGCATCAAGATGAACGATCTGGTCGGCCTTGCCGCCGCCGGTCACGATCTCAAGGCGATCGCCGCCAATCTCATCCAGTCGTTCCTCAGGCACACGCTGCGCGACGGCTTCTTCCATGCCGACATGCATCCGGGCAATCTGTTCGTCGAGGCAGACGGCACCATCGTCGCCGTCGATCTCGGCATTGCCGGGCGTCTCGGCAAGAAAGAGCGGCGCTTCCTCGCTGAGATCCTCTACGGCTTTATCGTGCGTGACTACCGGCGCGTCGCGGAGGTGCATTTCGAGGCGGGCTACGTGCCGCGCCAGCACAATGTCGAGGCTTTCGCGCAGGCGATTCGCGCCATCGGCGAGCCGATCCATGGCCAATCGGCCGACACCATTTCGATGGCCAAGCTCTTGACCCTTCTGTTCGAGGTCACCGAACTCTTCGACATGGCGACACGACCGGAACTGATCCTGCTGCAAAAGACGATGGTCGTCGTCGAAGGCGTCGCCCGTACGCTCGACCCGGCCTTCAACATGTGGAAGACGTCGGAACCCGTGGTCACCGACTGGATCGCCGGCAATCTCGGTCCGCGCGGCTTGCTCTCCGACGCGCGCGACGCCGGCAAGGCGCTGGTGGCGCTGGCAAGGCAAGCGCCGGATATCGCCGCCCGCACCGAGCGGCTGTCGCGCGAGATCGACCTGATGGCCGAACATGGACTGCGCTTCGACGAGGCGACCGCGCGCGCCATCGGCAAGGCCGAGGCCCGCCACACCCGCTCCGGCCGTGTGGCGCTGTGGATGATCGCGCTGACGCTGATCTATATCGCCTGGCGGATCTTCTGAACGCCGCCCGCCTTGCCGTGATTTGATTGCATTGCTATCATTGCTGGCGCCAGTTTTGAAGCGGATGCAATCACATGGCCAGCATCACGATCCGCAACCTTGACGACGAGGTCAAGGATCTGCTCCGGCAACTGGCGGCCGAAAATGGCTGCTCGATGGAGGAGCAGGCGCGGGCGATGATCCGCGCGGCGGTCGAAGGCCGGGCAGGGCAGGCCGACCGCATCGACCAGATCGAGAAGACGCTGCGCGCGCTGACAGGCTCCGGCCAGCAAGCGACGCCTGCCTCTGCCGGATCCGGCAAACTATCGGTTCGGGGAACGCTCTCAGACAGGCGCATCCTGCTCATCATCGGCGGCGGCATCGCCGCCTACAAGGCGCTCGATCTGATCAGGCGCTTGCGCGAGCGGGGTGCTTCCGTCCGCGTTGTCATGACGGGCGCGGCGCAGGAATTCGTCACCACGCTCTCGGTCGGCGCGCTTTCGTCCGATCACGTCTTCACCGATCTGTTCGACCGCAATGACGAGCATGATGTCGGTCATATCCGGCTGTCGCGAGAGGCCGACCTGCTGGTCGTGGCGCCGGCCACCGCCGACCTGATGGCCAAGCTCGCCAACGGCCATGCCAACGACCTCGCCTCGACGGTGCTCTTGGCCACCAACAAGAAGGTTCTGATGGCGCCGGCGATGAACCCGAAAATGTGGTCGCATCCGGCGACGCGCCGCAACCGGGCAGCGCTGCAGAAGGACGGCATCGCCTTTGTCGGTCCCGCCAGGGGCGAGATGGCGGAAAGCAACGAGGCCGGCGAGGGCCGCATGGCCGAGCCGCTGGAGATCGTGGCGGCGATCGAGGCCATGCTCGACGAAAAGCCGAAGCCGCTTTCGGGCCGCAGGATCATCGTCACCTCGGGGCCGACGCATGAGCCGATCGACCCGGTGCGCTACATCACCAACCGCTCGTCCGGCAAGCAGGGCCATGCGATCGCGGCCGCACTGGCGAAGCTCGGGGCCGATGTCCGGCTCGTGTCCGGTCCGGTCAACATCGCCGACCCGGCCGGGGTCACGACCACGCATGTCGAAACCGCGGCCGAGATGAAGGATGCGGTCGAAAACCTTTTGCCGGCGGACGCGGCGGTTTTCGTCGCCGCGGTCGCCGACTGGCGCACGGCCAGTGCCGCGGGCGAGAAGATCAAGAAGGTGGCGGGCGAGGGGCCGCCCTCGCTCAAGATGGTCGAGAATCCCGACATCTTGGCCGGCGTCGGCCATCACATCAAGCGGCCGGGCCTCGTCGTCGGCTTCGCCGCCGAGACGCAGGACCTGATCAGCAACGCCGAGGCCAAGCTCAGGAAGAAGGGCGCAGATTTCATCGTCGCCAACGACGTCTCGCATGAGAGCGGGATCGGCCCGTCCGGCGTGATGGGCGGCGACCGCAACAAGGTGCGCATCGTCTCCAGGACCGGCGTCGAAGAATGGCCGGAGATGGGCAAGGACGAGGTGGCGGCGCGGCTCGCTGAGCTCATTGCCGAGCGGCTGCAGACGGTTGTCGTTTAACGCTTATGAGTCAGTTGACTGACCCATAATCCGTTTAACCAGTCGCTTGCTGTAACCGAGCGGTCGGCACGGCGATCCTCAGCGCGGCAACGCAACCCAGAATGCCAAGCGGCACGAAGGCGAGGAACAGCCAGCCGGCGACGCCCGCGGCGGCTTCGCGACTCAGGCCTTCCGAAAAACCGCTGGCGTTGGCGACGATGCCGGCAAGTGCCGCGCCCACCGCATAGCCGATGCGCTGCATGGTCGGCACAGCGGCCGAGGTGATCGTCTGCTCGCCGTCGCGGGCCGAAGCGACGATGACGCGCGTCAGGAACGGCCAGCAAACGCCGAAGCCGCCGCCCTGCAGCAGGGCGCAGAGCAGGATCAGCGGGATCGAGCCAGCCGGAATGGTGTAGGCGAAGCCGGCGAGGCCAGAGGCGATCATCAGCGCGCCGATGACGATGATCATGCGTTCACGCTCGAGCGGCGCGTTGGCGACGACGATCGACAGGATCGACCAGGCGATCGATTCGGCGGCGATGATGTAGCCGGTGGTGAGCAACGGAATGCCGTGAAGCGTGGTCAGAAGCAGCGGCCCGTAGATGGCGAAGGTGCAGGTGGCCACGGAAAATGCCGCAACCACGGTCATGCCGCTGCCGAGTGGCGAGCGCCACGAGAACAAGGGCGAGGGGAAGAGCCGCGAGCGGGGCCTCAGAGCATCGATGCGGAAGAACAGCGCCAGGCCAATCAGGCCGAGGACCAGCAGCAGCGACGAGCGCAACAGGGCAATGTCGACGCCGGCACTGGCGATCAGCACCACGCTGATGGCGAGACAGCCAAGTGCCAAATAGGGGAAGGGTGGTGCCTTGCCGCTGCTCGCCTGCGGCTTGGTCGCCTCAGGCGTGTCGAGCACGATGAAGCTCGCGAGCGCCATCGCCGCGCCGCCGAAAGTGAAGACGCCGAAGGCCCAGCGCCACGACAGGAACTCGGTCATGATCGCCCCGAGCATCGGTCCGCTGAAGGCGGCAACGCCCCAGATCGCCGATATGATGCCGAAGAGCTGCGGCCAGATATTGCGTGGAAACAGCCGCTCGACCGAGACGAAGGCCAGCGACACAAGCGCGCCGCCGCCGAGTCCCTCGACGAGGCGTCCGGCGAGGAACAGCGGCATCGACGGTGCCGTAGCGCAGATCAACGCGCCAGCCGCGTAGAGCAAGGCGGCGACCATCATGTTGGAGCGCAGCGCGACATAGCTCACAAGTCGCCCGGCCGCGGCACCCGCGACAATGGCGCCGAGCTCGTAGATCGCCAGCGACCAGCCGACCAGTTGCACGCCCGCCAGTTCACCGACCATGGCCGGCATCACGGTCGCCACCATCGTCTCGTTGGTGGCATGCAGCAGGATGCCCAGGCTGATGAAACAGAAGCGCGCCAGGTCGCCGCTCGCCCACAGCGCCCGCCAATCCACCTTGTTGACGCCTACCTTGTTGCCGCTTGCCGCCGTCACGTCGATCTCCTGCTTGCCACGTGCAGCCTCATTCGCGAATCGAACGGGCGCCAGATCCAGTTTCGGCAGGGTTGTAGAACCTCAAGCGCAGTTGAGCTCAAGAGGCCTTTTCACGGATTTCGAGTTGTGGGCAGAGCCATGCTTGCAAAAGCAATCGGCCCGGAACAGGTGTTCCGGGCCGAGCGTATCGCGAGAGGGTTCCGAACCCGAAGCTTCACTTGTAGGAGTGGACGAGGTCCAGGGAGGCAACCGCAACGGCCAGGTTGACGCCGGTCTGCGCCTGGACGCTGAGCGGCTCCAGCATGAAGGCGCCGTTCAGCCCGCCGACCAGGAGATTGGCGCCGCCACCGGTCACCACGCTCGCCTCGGCGTTGACGCCGTAATAGCTGCCGGCGAGATCGCCTGCATCATGGCTGCGCGTGGCGGCAAGCACCGCCCAGACGAGCTGGCCCTGATGCGTCTGGCCGAGATCGACGCCGAGCTTGGAGATCATGCCGGTGTACTGCTCGGACGGTCCATGATGATAAGGACGGAAGGTGCAGGCCACGCCCTTGTTCGACGTGATGACATAGCCGACGCCGCCGTCGATGGTGCAATCGAGCGTGCCGAGCCGGAGCACGCCGGCGCTGACGGGGGAGGCGAGGACCGTGGTGGCGAGTGCCGCGGCACAAACAAGCTTCTTGATCATCGGGGAAGTCCCTTTCGCAAAATTCGAAAACTAGCCCCGATTTAACGATCGAGGTGCGCGGAGCGTTCCGCCCAAAACTTGGCGCGAACATGGCAAGAGTTAACGCATTGCCGCCGGCAGTTAACGGATCGCTATCGGGGGCGGTGCCGCTTCGAATCAGCTGGCGCCGGCGGAGGTGCGGGAAAGGCCGTCCTTGGCCGGTTGGTAGTTCGGATTGAGGTGGATCGCCTCGCGATACGACTTGGCGGCCCTTACCTTGTCGCCGCGGCGCTCGTAGATCAGCGCCTGGTTGGCCCAGGCCTCGGCATTCTTGCCGTCGAGCTTGATGGCCATGTTGAAGTCGGCGAAGGCGTTGTCCTCGTCGCCCGTCGCCAGATAGGAGAGGCCGCGGCCGTTATAGGGCTCGGCGGCATCCGGCGCGAGCGAGATCGCGGTCGAGAAATCCTCGATGGCGAACTTGTGCTGGCCCTGGCTTTGATAGATCAGGCCACGATTGTGGTAGGCGCGGGCGTCGGTCGTGTCGAGTTGGATCGCCTTCTGGAAGTCGTTGAAGGCATCCTGGGTGCGACCCGCCTTTCGATAAAGATTGCCACGGCCGATATAGGCGGCGTCGTAGTTGGCATTGATCTGGATCGAGCGGTTGTAGTCGGCAAGCGCTGCTTCCTGGTTGCCGAGGAAGCGCTGGATGAGCGCCCGGTTCGAATAGGCCTGGTAGAAATTCGGATTGAGCTGGATGGCTTGGTTGAAGTCCTTCAGGGCCGCCTGATACTGACCGCCGCGGCCATAGGCCGAGCCGCGCACATTGTAGCCCTCGGGATCCTGCGGGTTGCGCTGGATCACGGCCGACAGCGAGGAGATGTTCTCGGTCGACCCTTGCGCCTTGTCGATATTGTTGAACTCACCCGTTGGGGCTGTCTGGCATGCTGCAAGCGTCAGGCCCGAAAGCAGGGCCGCCGTCAGGGCGAAGCCGCGAAAAGCGGCTCTGCGCTCCACGGAAATTGCGTTCATCTTTGTCCTCACTGCCGCGGCGCCGTCAGTCCGTTCCCTCTCCGAACCGGCTCGAATGCATAAACAAAAAGGTGGCGGCGATTCCGCATCGCGCCACCCTCGGTATCCTTCGAAAAGGACGAAAAATTGGCGTTATGAGCGCGGCGAGCGCGATGCGCCGGCAGCACCGGCCGGGGCCGGGCGCGGGGTCATCGGCAGCAGGCCTTCGCGCTGCGCGCGCTTGCGGGCCAGCTTGCGGGCGCGGCGCACGGCTTCAGCCTTCTCGCGGGCACGCTTCTCGGACGGCTTCTCGTAATGACCGCGCATCTTCATTTCGCGGAAAATACCTTCGCGCTGCATCTTCTTCTTCAGCGCGCGAAGCGCCTGATCAACGTTGTTGTCGCGGACGAGTACCTGCACGTGCAATCCTGTCTTCGGGTTTGAAATCATCAGGCAAACGGCCATAGCCGCTAACCTCCGCAGTGACCTGCACCGCGAATTGTGCCGGCTGATAGCAGAATCAGGCTGTGCTGTCCACCGTTGATTGCAGGAAACCGCGATCAAAGACCGGAACGGCTGCGCTTGCCGATCCCGCGCTCAGGCGGTCGCCAAATGGAGGCGGGCGAAATCCTCGAAAAACTCGCCGTAATCGCAGGTGATTTCCTCGCCGGCGGCGATGTCGCGGATGGCGGTGGCGCCGCCATATTGCGAAAAATCCGTGTTCGGCCGTTCGGCATGGTTCATGAACCGGCCATTGTCGACCTCATAGACCATGAAACCCGGCTTGTCCGGGCTCGGATAGGCGTAGCGGTCGAGCAGTTCGCGCAGATGCGGCGGCGCCGCCTCGTATTTCTCCATCGGGATCAGCCGGTCGAAATCCGGGTCGAGCCGCCAGATCGAGGCGCCCTTCCTGATCGGCTCGGCGGCGAAAACACCGACGCCTTCGATGGCGCTCTGGGCGACATAGGTTCTGATCAGCAGCATCGGTCCGGTCCGATTTCGACGGGAAACCAAATCTCGAAATCGAACCGGAATGCAAGGCCGTATCACGAGATTTCAACGGATGAGCATATTTGCTGTCCGCCTTGCGGATCACGTCCGGTTGATCGAGACGCCGCCGTCGGCGAACAGCGCCGTGCCGGTGGTGAAGCTCGATGCGTCGGAAGCCAGATAAAGCGCCGAGCGGGCGATCTCTTCCGGCTGCGCCATGCGCTTCAAGGCATGGATGCCTTCGACGAAAGCGCGCGCCTCTGGCGTGGTGGTCGTGGCGCCGGGCGTGTCGGTGCCGCCGGGCAGCAGCGCGTTGACGCGCAGACCTCTCGGACCATATTCGGCGGCCAGCACCTGCGTCAGCCCGATCAGCCCGGCCTTGGCGGCGGCATAGGCCGCCATACCTGGCATGCCGGCGGTGTAGCCGACGAAGCTCGAGGTGAAGATCAGCGAGCCGCCGCCGCGCTCCAGCATGGCCGGTATCTGATGCTTCGCGGCGAGATAGGCGCTGGTCAGGTTGGTGTCCATCGTCTCGTGCCAGGTCGCCGGCGCCATGTCCGGTACCGGCCCCATCACGCCGACGGCGCCGGCATTGTTGAAGGCGATGTCGAGGCCGCCGAAGCGGGCAACCGCGAGCTCGACCAGTGCCTGCGCATAGGCTTCATCCCTGACGTCGCCGGCAAGGGCGGCCGCCTTGCCGCCGGCTGTTTCGATTTCGTTGACGAGCGCGTCGAGCTCCGCCTGGCGACGTGCCGCGACGACGAGGCTTGCGCTTTGCTCGGCGAACTGTTTCGCCGTGGCGCGGCCGATGCCGGAACTGGCGCCGGTGACGATGGCGACCTTGTTTGTCAGGGTGAACATGTCTCTGCATCCTTCCTTCGTGCCGGCCCGCCGGCGATTGGATGCTTGGTCGCAAATGGGGGAGGTCGGAGCCACCCGAAACCGGCAGACGTCGCTATTACCCTACTGCCGCAACAGCCAAGCCAGTCGGTCCAGTGAGAAGGCGTAGCTGAGGGCAATCAGCATAGCCATGGCAATGCCGGTGGCCGCATGACCGGCCAGGTAGAACCCAGCGGCACCGCCAAACAGTATGACAAGTTCCAGCATCAGCCTGGCGGCGCCCGGCACCGGCACCGGGGCGCGGCCCGATCGGCTCGGATCATTGAGCACGGCAAAGGTGCCCCACAGCACAGCCGCGACGAGCGGCAAGGCTATGGCGAGAATCCAGCGCCAGAACGCGGCCGAAAAGGTCCAGCCGGCCATGCCGAGGCCAAGCAACGCAGAAAGTTCGAGCAGAAAGCGCAGAGTCAGATTCCACCAAGCGTTACCCATCGTCATCCTCTGGCATCGGCGAAAGGGAGTGTCGCCGAAAAGAGCCGCGGAAGCCAGATCGGATGCTTCATTTTGACCACGGCGCAAAACGGCAAGCGCCGTCGCAAACAGCGCAAGGATGGCAGCGCGGTTTCGGTAGTGATATTCCTCGCGCGCCGAGGCGGAGATGCCCGGCCGCAAATCCGCGAGAGCTATTGGCGCGAGGCCTGGAACGTGAAGAAATATTCGGTATTCGCCATCGCCCGCGAGGCCATGCGCGGCCACAAGGGCTGGGAAGAGCAATGGACCTCCCCCGAGCCGAAGAAGGAATACGACGTCATCATCGTCGGCGCCGGCGGCCACGGCCTGGCGACTGCCTATTATCTGGCGAGCGAGCACGGCATCACCAATGTCGCGGTGCTGGAGAAGGGCTGGCTCGGCGGCGGCAACACCGGCCGCAACACAACCATCATCCGCTCCAACTACCTCTATGACGAGAGCGCCGGCATCTACGACCATGCGCTGAAGCTGTGGGACGGATTGAGCCAAGAGCTCAACTACAACGTCATGTACTCGGCGCGCGGCGTCATGATGCTCGCCCACAACGTTCATGACGTCCAGGTGTTCAAGCGCCACATCCATGCCAACCGGCTCAACGGCATCGACAATGAATGGCTGACGCCGGAGCAGGCGAAGGAATTCTGTCCGCCGCTCAACATCGCCAAAGAGGCGCGCTATCCGGTGATGGGCGCGGCTCTGCAGCGGCGCGGCGGCACGGCGCGCCACGATGCGGTCGCCTGGGGCTATGCGCGCGGCGCCTCGGCGCGCGGCGTCCACATCATCCAGAATTGCGAGGTCACCGGCATCAAGCGCGCGGCCAATGGCGCGGTCGCCGGCGTCGAGACGACGCGCGGCTTCATCGGCGCCAAGAAGGTCGGCGTCGTCGCCGCGGGCCATTCGTCGGTCATCATGGATATGGCCGGCGTGCGCATGCCGCTCGAGAGCTATCCGCTGCAGGCGCTGGTGTCGGAGCCGGTCAAGCCGGTGGTGCCCTGCGTGGTGATGTCGAACACGGTGCACGCCTATATCTCGCAGTCCGACAAGGGCGAGCTGGTGATCGGCGCCGGCACCGACCAGTACATCTCCTATTCGCAGACCGGCGGCCTGCACATATTGCAGCACACGCTCGACGCCATCTGTGAGATGTTTCCGATCTTCACCCGCATGAAGATGCTGCGCTCATGGGGCGGCATCGTCGACGTGACGCCCGACCGCTCGCCGATCCTGGCGAAGACGCCGGTCAAGGGTCTCTATGTCAATTGCGGCTGGGGTACGGGCGGCTTCAAGGCGACGCCGGGGTCGGGCAATGTCTTTGCCCACACCATCGCCAGGGACGACCCGCACCCGATCAACGCGCCCTTCACGCTCGAGCGCTTCCGCCGCGGCCGTCTCATCGACGAGGCGGCCGCGGCGGCGGTGGCGCACTGACGATGGCCGCAATGATGCCGCGGATACCCGCCGGCGAACAGGAAACGGCCGGCGCCCGCGTCGGCCATGGCGAATTGTAGGATCGACCGAAAATGCTTCTCATCCGCTGTCCCTATTGCGAGGAAGAGCGCCCGGAACTCGAGTTCCGCAATGCCGGCGAGGCGCATGTCGTGCGCTCGACCAACATTGCCGGCGAGAGCGACGACGATTTCGAGAAATTCTTCTTCATCCGCTCGAACCCGAAAGGCGTTATCTATGAGCGCTGGCGGCATATCCATGGCTGCGCGCGCTTCTTCAACGCCGTGCGCGACACCGTCACCGACAAGTTCGTCATGACCTACAAGGCCGGCGAGCCGAAGCCCGCGAAGCTGCCTGGAGCCTCGAAATGAACGCCGCGTTCCGTATTCCCGGCGCCGGGCGCCTCAGCCAGGCGAAGACTGCGTCGTTCAGCTTCGACGGCCGGTCCTATATCGGCATCGAGGGCGACACGCTCGCCTCGGCGCTGCTCGCCAACGGCGTGCATCTGGTCGGCCGTTCGTTCAAGTACCATCGTCCGCGCGGCTTCCTTTCCGCCGGCGCGGAAGAGCCCAACGCGCTGGTGCAGATCGTGCGCGACGACGCACGCAAGACGCCGAATGTGCGGGCAACCGTGCAGGAGCTCTATGACGGGCTCACCGCCAATTCGCAGAACCGCTGGCCCTCGCTTGCCTTCGACGTCAGCGCGGTCAACGACCTTGCCTCGCCGATGTTCTCGGCCGGCTTCTACTATAAAACCTTCATGTGGCCGAAGTCGGCTTGGAAGAGCCTCTACGAGCCGCAGATCCGCTCGGCTGCGGGCCTTGGCGTTTCTCCGGACAGGCCGGACCCCGACCACTATGCCGCGCGCTATGCGCATTGCGAGGTGCTGGTGCTGGGCGGCGGTGCCGCCGGCATTGCCGCGGCGCTCGCCGCTGCCGAAACCGGCGTGCGGGTGATCTTCGCCGACGAGCAGGCTGAATTCGGCGGCAGCCTGCGCTTCGAGAGCGGCGCCAAAATCGACGGCGAGAATGGCTATGCCTGGGCGCAAGCCGCGATCGCGAAGCTCAAGGCCATGGACAATGTCCGCGTGCTTTCACGCACGACTGCTTTTGGGTATTACGCGCAGAACTTTGTCGGCCTTGTCGAACGGGTCAGCGACCATCTCAAGGCCCCTGGCCGGGAGCTGGCGCGCGAGCGCCTGTGGCAGGTCCGCGCTAGCCGAGTCGTGCTGGCGACCGGCGCTATCGAGCGCCACATGGTGTTCGCCAACAACGACCGTCCGGGCATCATGTTGGCGTCGGCCGCACGCACCTATCTCAATCACTATGGCGTCGCGGTCGGCAGGAATGTCGGCGTCTATACCGCGAACGACTCGGCTTACGCGGCCGCGATCGACCTGAAGAAGGCCGGCGTCAATATCGCCGCCATCGTCGACCTGCGCGACAATCCCACCGGACCGATGATCGACGAGGCGAGGGGCCTCGGCATCGAGATCAATTTCGGCCGCGCCGTTATCCGCGCCGGCGGCAAGCTGCGCGTCTCATCGATGACCGTGCAGCCGAAGAATGGCGGCGGCGAGCGCACCATCCCTGTCGATACGATCCTGATGTCGGCCGGCTGGACGCCGTCGGTGCATCTCTTCTCGCAGTCGCGCGGCAAGGTCGCCTTCAACGAGGAGACGCGACGTTTCGTGCCGGGAACCTACGCGCAGGACTGCGTGTCGGTCGGCGCCTGCAACGGCA
The DNA here is from genome assembly GCA_004020545.1 of Mesorhizobium sp. GTDB lineage: Bacteria > Pseudomonadota > Alphaproteobacteria > Rhizobiales > Rhizobiaceae > Mesorhizobium. Next base: position 68,151 of record SAQE01000001.1, read on the forward strand.
CCGACGGGCTGGACGCGGCCATCGACGAGGCCTATGCGGCGGGCGTCAAGGCGGCGAAGGAGGCTGGCGGCAAGGATTCCAGCGTCAAAACGGGCAAAGGCGCCAAGCCGAAGGTCGATGCCAGCGAAAGCTGGTCGCGCGGCATGCTGGGCGCCGCCCCCGGTGCCGGGCCGGGCACCACCGTCAAGGCTTTCATCGATTTCCAGAACGACGTCACCGCCAAGGACATCCGCCAGGCGGTGCATGAAGGCATGCATTCGATCGAGCACGTCAAGCGCTTCACCACCAATGGCATGGCGACCGACCAGGGCAAGACCTCGAACATGCACGGCCTGGCGATCGCCGCCGAGACACTGGGTAAGCCGATCCCGCAAGTCGGTCTCACCACCTTCCGCCCCCCTTACACGCCGGTGACCTTCGGTTCGATCGTCGGCCATGCGCGCGGGGCCTTGTTCGACCCGACCCGCAGGACGGCGACCCATGGCTGGGCGGCGGCCCAAGGCGCTGTGTTCGAGGATGTCGGCCAATGGAAGCGCGCCTGGTATTTCTCCAAGGCCGGCGAGGACATGCATGCCGCCGTCAACCGCGAATGTGTGACGGTGCGCAAGACGGCCGGCCTGTTCGACGCCTCGACGCTCGGAAAGATCGAGGTGGTCGGGCCGGACGCGGCGAAGTTCATGGAGCTGCTCTACACCAACCCGTGGGAGAAGCTGGAACCGGGCCGCTGCCGCTACGGCATCATGCTGCGCGAGGACGGCTTCATCTATGACGACGGCGTCGTCGGCAGGCTGGCGCCGGACCGCTTTCATGTGACGACGACCACCGGCGGCGCGCCGCGCGTCATGCACCACATGGAGGATTACCTCCAGACCGAGTTCCCGCATCTGAACGTCTGGCTGACCTCGATCACCGAACAATGGGCGGTCATCGCGGTGCAGGGACCGAAGTCGCGCGAGATCATCGCGCCGCTGGTCGAGGGCATCGACATGTCGGACGAGGCGCTGCCGCATATGTCGGTGCGCGAGGGCAAGATCTGCGGCGTGCCGACGAGGCTGTTCCGCATGTCCTTCACCGGCGAGCGCGGCTTCGAGGTCAACGTGCCGGCCGACTATGGCGAGGCGGTCTGGGAAGCGCTGTGGGCCGAAGGCCAGAAGCATGGCGCGACCGCTTACGGCACCGAAACGATGCACGTGCTGCGCGCCGAGAAGGGCTACATCATCGTCGGCCAGGACACCGACGGCACGGTAACGCCGAACGATGCCGGGCTCGACTGGGCGGTCGGCAAGAAGAAGACCGACTTCGTCGGCATCCGCGGCATGGCCCGGTCCGACCTCGTCGCCAAGGGACGCAAGCAACTCGTCGGCCTGAAGACCAAGGACCCGAAGGTCGTGCTGGAAGAGGGCGCGCAGATCGTCGATGATCCGAAGCAGGCGATCCCGATGAAGATGATCGGTCACGTCACCTCCAGCTACTGGTCGGAGAATTGCGGGCTCTCGATCGCGCTGGCGCTTGTCGCCGGCGGCCGCGACCGCATGGGCCAGACGCTCTATGTGCCGATGCCGAACGGCACGATCGAGGTGGAGGTCACCGGCACGGTGTTCGTCGACGAGAAGGGAGGACGCCTCAATGGCTAAGGCTGCCGTCAAGACAAAAGCCGCTGCTTCACCTTCCGTCGAGCGGCGTCCAGCGCTTGCCGGCCGCGTGACGTCGGCGCCAGGCGTCAAGGTCGAGATTCTGCCGCCGGCCGAACGCATCTCGCTGCGCGCGCCGGAGGCCTCGCTCGCCGCGCTCTCCAAGGCGCTCGGCGTGACCTTGCCGACCAAGCCGAAGACTTCGGCGGCGAAAAGCGGGCGCACCGCCTTGTGGCTCGGACCGGACGAATGGCTAATCGTCGACGAGGCCGGAAACGATCCGCTGGCCGACTGCGCCAAGGCGCCGGCGCTGCATTCGGCGGTCGGCATCTCGCATCGCAATGTCGCCATCTCGGTCGCCGGGCCGGCGGCCGCGGTGACGGTCAATTCGGGCTGCCCGCAGGACCTGTCGCTCGAGGCGTTCCCGGTCGGGGCAGCCTCGCGCACCATTCTCGGCAAGTCCGAGATCGTGCTGTTGCGCACGGCCGCCGATGCCTTCCGGGTGGAATGCTGGCGTTCCTTCTCGGATTATGTCTTTACTTTGCTGTCGGAAGCGGCGAGCGACGCGGCGAACTGAGCTTTGCAGCCGCTGTTCCGAAAGGAACAGCGCTCTGGAACCGTCGCCACTCCGTTGCGTTTCCGCGAGACTCGCGAAGGGAGAAGCCGATGCCGTCCAAATCCGCGCCGAAGTCGCCCAAGAAGTCAGCGGCAGTCCGTTCGCTGGAGCAGGAGCGGCATCGCGAGATCGAGGAAGAAGAACTCGAGGAAGGCCTCGAGGACACCTTTCCAGCCAGCGATCCGGTATCGATCATCAGCACCTCCATTCCCGGCTCTCCCGCCAAGCCTGGAAAGGCCAAGACCGTGCCGGAAGAAAAACCGGGCAAGAAATAGGCACTGCGCCGGATCGCTCAAGGCAATCGGGATACAGGCGGAAACGAAAACGGGCGGCACGTGGCCGCCCGTTTTCGTTTTTCCCAGTTTTGCGGTGTTTAGAGGCCGGGCACGAACCACGGATCCACGTCGATACCGAGCCGCGGGCCCTTGGTCGCTTGGGCCTTGCTGGCGTCCGGCTTTTCAACCGAGCCGGTCGCGGTGCAGTCGAGCGTCACGTTGGCCTTGGTCTGAGCGCAGGCCGCCGGGCCGTGCTTGGCCGGCTGGTCCGCGCCGGCAAAAGCGGCGCCCGAGAAAGCCAGCACGGTCGCAAGCGCGAGGATCGTCTTTTTCATCTTCCGTCTCCGGTAATCTTTCCGTACATGTACGATACGCCGTACATATACGGTTAACGGAAGCTGAATTCAAGGGAGAATTTGTACGTGTACGACAACTTTTTTTGAACGTAGGAATTCACCGCCGCGAATCAAGCGATCGACGTGAGTTAGACTGCGCGACGCCGGTCAGCAGTTGACGGGCGTTTCGGTGAGCGGGGGAATGTCCTGCGCCGACAAGGAGGCCAGCATGAAGTCGCACATGCGCTTCACATAGGCCTGGGGGTCGCCAAACGGATAGAAGGGGAAAGTGATCAGCAGCGAGATCGTGCCGTGACCGACGGTCCACAGCATGGTCGCGATGGCGCGCGGGTCGCCCTTGAGCTTGCCGGCGGCCACGCAAGCCTCGACCCTGCTTATCAGCACCTTCATCGCCGGGTTGCCCTCTTCCATGTCCTCGTAGCTGCGGCCTTCCGGCAGCCGGGTCTTCTCGGTCATGAAAACGGTTCGGTATTCATTGGGATTGCCGAGCCCGAAGGCGGCATACTCGGTCATCACCGCCCGCAGCGCCTCAACGGGATCGTCGGCGGGATGCTCTTCGATGCGCCGGGCAAGCGTCTCGAAGGCGTCCTCGGCGAGCGCGAACAGGATGTCCTGCTTGTCGGCGAAATAGGAATAAACCGACATCGGCGCGTAGCCGACCCGCTTGGCCAGCTTGCGGATGGTAAGCCCTTCATAGCCCTCTTCCTGGACGAGCTTATGTGCCGCGTCGACCAGTTCGGAGCGAAGCTCGGCTTTCTGTTTCTCGCGGCGTTTCTGAACGCTCAGCGGCAATGTCCGCCTGCCTTATGGTTGGTTGCCTGACGAAATTATATACAGCGTACGGAAACGAACAAGGGAGTGGACGGTTCCCCAACGTCCGGTTTCACCGCAAATTCCGGACGGAAAACCGCCAGGCACTTTTCCTGGAATTGCTCAGATGGCCCCGATGCCGCCATCGAGTGCGAGAGCGTGGCCGGTCATGAAGGAGTTGGCGGGATCGGCAAGATAAAGGATGCCGGTTACGATCTCGTCGACTTCGCCGACCCGTTTCATCGGCACGCCGCGTGTGAGCTCGGCAATGGCTTCGGCTTCCGGCGCGCCGGTGGAGCGGACGAAGCCGTCGACCATCGCCGTCCTGGTGTGAGCCGGGCAAACTGCGTTGATGCGTATCCCCTTGCTGGCATATTCGACCGCCGCGGAGCGCGTCAGCCCAACGACGCCATGCTTGGCGGCGGCATAGACGGACAGCTTCGGCGCGCCGGAGAGACCGGCCACCGAGGCGATGTTGACGATGACGCCGCCCCTGCCGCTCTCCCTGAACTGGCGCTCCATCCGCGGGATCTGGTGCTTCATGGCGTAGAAGACGCCAAGCAGGTCGACCTCCAGCACCCGGCGCGCTTCCTCCGAGGTCACCTGCGGCAGGCGCACGAAGGCGTGCACGATTCCGGCATTGTTGACGGCAATGTCCAGCCGGCCGAACGTTTCGACAGCCAGCTTCACGAGATCCTCCGAGAGCCTCTCGTCGGCAATGTTGCCGGCAAGGAACGCGGTTTCGGCGCCGAGCGTCGCCGCGAAATCGCCGAGCGCCGTTTCGTCGAGGTCGGAAAGAACAAGCCGCGCGCCTTCAGCGGCGAAGGCTTTGGCCGCGCCGCTGCCGAGGCCACCGGTCGCACCGGTTATCAGCACGGTCGCTCCATCGAAACGGCCCATCGCTCAGCTCTCCGCGTTTTCAAGTCTTCTTGTCGATCAGGTCCACCGCCAGCGCGGCAAGCAGCTTCACCGCCTCGCCGTAGGTCTTTGCCTTTTCCGGGTTGGAGGCGTTGCCGTCCAGCGCGCGGCGGTAGACACCCTGGCAGATCGCCGCCAGCCGGAAGAAGGAGAAGGCGAGGAAGAACGTCCAGTTGCCGATGCCCTCGATGTCGCGCCGGCGGCAATAGGCGGCGACATAGGCTTCCTCGGAGGGCAGGCCGAGCGTGGCGCGGTCGACGCCGCCAAGGCCACGAAAGCCGGACGCGTGCGGCAGCCGCCACTGCATGCATTGATAGGCGAGGTCGGCGAAGGGATGGCCGAGCGTCGACAGTTCCCAGTCGAGCACGGCGATGACCTTCGGCTCATCCTTGGCAAAGATCATGTTGTCCAGCCGGTAGTCGCCATGCACCAGCGAGACCCGGCCGTCATCGGCCGGCATGTGCGTCTCGAGCCAGGCAATCAGCCGGTCCATGTCGGCAATCGTTTCGGTTTCCGAGGCGCGGTACTGGCTGGTCCAGCGGGCGAACTGGCGTTCGAAATAGCTGCCGGGCTTGCCGAAATCGTTGAGACCGACGGCCTCGACGTCGACGTCATGCAAGGCGGCGAGCGTCGCATTCATGGCGTCGTAGATCGCGGCGCGCTCGCCATTGCTGGATGTGTTGGGGCCGGCTGCGTCCGGCAAGGATGGATCCCAGAAGATGCGCCCGTCGAGGAACTCCATGACATAGAACATGCGGCCGATCGGGGAGTCCTCGCCGGACAGGTGCAGCATGCGCGGCACCGGCACGGCAGTGCCGGCGAGCGCTTGCATCACCCGGAACTCGCGGTCGACCTGGTGCGCGGATTTCAAAAGCTGTCCCGGCGGCTTGGCGCGCAGCACGTAGCGGCCGCTTGCGGCTGTCAGGAGATAGGTCGGGTTCGACTGTCCGGACTTGAACTTCTCGATCGCGGAAAGTCCCACAAAACCGGGGATATGCGCTTCGAGATAGGGCGCGAGCGTCACTTGGTCGAGCGCAAGCGCCGCCTTGTCGAGCGCAAGCGCCGCCTTGTCGAGCGCGTTGGCGTCGCCGCTCATGCGGTCTCTGGCTGGCGTTCGATCAGCGTCAGCGTCAGCCAGCGCGCGGTGAGCGCCGGCTTCTTTGACCCCTCGATCTCGATGGTCACGTCATGCGCCGTCTGCACCCAGCCCGAGGGCCTGACCTTGACGTCGGCCAGCACGAAGCGGGTGCGGATGCGCGAGCCGGTCTTGACCGGCGCCAGGAAGCGCAGCGTGTCGAAGCCGTGGTTGACGCCCATTTTGGTGTTTTCGATCGGCGGCATGGTCTCGAAGGTCATCGCCGACAGAAGCGACAGCGACAGGAAGCCGTGCGCGATGGTGCCGCCGAACGGCGTCTCGCGCGCGGCGCGCTCCGGATCGCAATGGATGAACTGGTGGTCGTCGGTGGCGTCGGCGAACTGGTCGATCATACGCTGCGTCACCGTGCGCCAGGGCGACACGCCGACTTCCTTGCCGACGCTGGCCAGAAGCGTATCGAGACTGATCGGTTCCACGCTGATGTCCTCCGCACCCCGCCCGGATCGCGATTCCTCGAACCGGGCGCCTTCATTCCTTGAACAATGTCATCCCGTGCTGCACCGACTGGCCGCCGTCGATCGGCAGGATGGCGCCGGTGACATAGCTGCCGGCACGGCTGCACAAATAGAGCGTTGCGCCGGCAATGTCATCCGGTACCCCGATGCGGCCCAGCGGAACGTGGTTACCGACATGTTTCGCCTGCTCCTCGGTGGCGGTGGCAAACGCCGTCATGCGGCTCTGGAAGGGGCCGGGCGCAAAGGCATTGACGGTGATGCGGCGGGCGGCGAACTCGAGCGCCAGCGTGCGTGTCAGGTGATGCACCGCGGCCTTGGAGGCGGTGTAGGAATAGGCGTCGTCGGCAAGCGGCTGAGTGCCCATCACCGAGCCCAGATTGATCACGCGGGCCGGGTCCTCGTCGCTTGCGGCGGCGTCGAGCAGCGGCAAAAGCTCCCGCGTCAGGTGGAAGACGGCGGTGACGTTGACGCCGAACACCTTGGCCCAGGCGTGATAGGGAAACTCTTCCAGCGGCGCGCCCCAGGAAATGCCGGCATTGTTGACCAGGATGTGCAGACGGTCCGTGCGCACCTTCACCTCGGCGACCAACGCGGCGATGCCAGCTTCGCTGGAGACGTCGCCGGCGAAACCCTCGGCCCGGCCGGAGCCGCCAAGCGCATTCAATTCGTTGGCGACCTTCACACAGTCCTCGCCCTTGCGCGAGGCGATCATCACGGTGGCGCCGGCCCGCACCAGCCCGGTCGCGATCATACGGCCGATGCCGGTCGCTGCACCGGTCACCAGCGCGGTCTTGCCGGCAACCGAGAACAGCTTGTCCAGATAGCTCATCGCATTCCTCCCGTGCCTCGTCCCGAGCCGAACCGAAGGACTCGCGTTGACAAGGCTAGCCGAAGTACGGTCATCCTTGCCATGGGTAAAGATTTGATCTGCGAAAGGGCCGGAACCGATGGCGGACATGAATCTCGGCATGAGCGAGCGGCTGAAGCCGATCCATCAGCGCGTGGCCGCGATGGTGCGCGACGAGATCGCGCCGCTCAGCGAGGATTTTCTCGTCGAGGTCGGCAGGAACGGCGACCGCTGGACCTACACGGCCAGACAGACCGAGATCCTCGAAGGGTTGAAGCGGACTGCGCGGGAGCGCGGCCTGTGGAATTTCTGGCTCACCGATTCCGAGCGCGGCTATGGCCTGTCGACGGTCGAATACGCCTATCTGGCGGAGGAGATGGGCAAGGCGCATCTTGGCGCCGAGACCTTCAACTGCTCGGCGCCCGACACCGGCAACATGGAGGTGCTGGAACGCTACGGCTCGGAAGAGCATAAGCGACAATGGCTGGAGCCGCTGCTCGACGGCAGGATCCGCTCCGCCTACCTGATGACCGAGCCGGACGTCGCCTCATCGGACGCCACCAACATTTCGATGCGCTGCGAGCGGCGCGGCGACGACTATGTGCTCAACGGCGAGAAATGGTGGGCGTCCGGCGCCGGCGATCCGCGCTGCGCCATCTACATCGTGATGGTCAGGACGGGTTCGGATGAAGAGCCGCAGCATCGCCGGCATTCGATGATCCTGGTGCCAGCGGGCAGCAAAGGCGTGACCAAGCTCCGGGCCATGCAGGTCTATGGCGAGGACGACGCGCCGCACGGCCATATGCATCTGAGGTTCGAGGATGTGCGGGTGCCGGCGGCGAACCTGATCCTCGGCGAGGGCAGGGGGTTCGAAATCGCGCAGGGGCGGTTGGGGCCGGGCCGCATCCATCACTGCATGCGCGCCATCGGCCAGGCCGAGATGGCGCTGGAGATGCTCTGTCTACGCTCGGTGCGGCGCGAGGCCTTTGGCCAGTCGCTGGCCAAGCTCGGCGCCAATTTCGACATCATCGCCGAGTGCCGCATGGAGATCGAGATGGCCAGGCTGCTCTGCCTCAAGGCGGCGTGGATGATCGACCAGGGCGACGCGCGCGCCGCGGCGCCCTGGATCAGCCAGATCAAGGTCGTCGCGCCGCGCGTCGCGCTCAAGGTCACCGACGAGGCGGTGCAGATGTTCGGCGCGCAGGGTATCAGCCAGGATACGCCGCTCGCCCGCTCGTGGACGCATCTTCGGACCCTGCGCCTGGCCGACGGACCGGACGCCGTCCACAGGCGGCAGGTGGCTCGCACGGAACTCAAGAAATACACGCAGGAAAAGGTCTGACCATCATGGCGCTTCCGTCGGAAATGAAGGCCTTGCTGCTCGTCGGCGACGGCTACACCAGGACACCTTCGGCCGGCCCGCTGGAGGCGATGGAGCCCTATCTCCGGCCTGGCAGCGTTGCGCTGCCCACGCCCGGCCCGACACAGGCGCTGATCAAGGTTAACCTCGCCTCGATCAACCCTTCCGACGTCGCCTTCATCAAAGGGCAATACGGCCAGCCGCGCGTGCAGGGCCGGCCGGCGGGTTTCGAAGGCGTCGGCATCGTCGTCGCTACTGGCAGTGACCCCTATGCAAAAAGTCTGGAGGGAAAGCGCGTCGCCTTCGCCACCGGCGTGTCGAACTGGGGTTCGTGGGCCGACTATGCGGTTGCCGAGGCGGCTTCCTGCATTCCGCTGCTCGACACGGTGCGCGACGAGGATGCAGCGGCGATGATCGTCAATCCGCTGACCGCGCTTGCCATGTTCGATATCGTCAAGCAGGAGGGTGACAAGGCCTTCATCATGACCGCCGGCGCCAGCCAGCTCTGCAAGCTGATCATCGGGCTCGCGAAGGAGGAAGGTTTCCGGCCGATCGTCACCGTGCGCCGCGAGGAGCAGATCCCGTTGCTGAAAGGCATCGGCGCGGCCCATGTGCTCAACGAGAAGGCGGCGGATTTCGAGGCGACACTGCGCGAAGTGATGAAGGCCGAGCAGCCGCGCATCTTCCTCGACGCGGTGACCGGACCATTGGCCTCGGCCATCTTCAACGCCATGCCGAAGCGTTCGCGCTGGATCGTCTATGGAAGGCTCGATGCCGAGCCGACGATCATCCGCGAGCCTGGCCAACTGATCTTCCAGCACAAGCATATCGAAGGCTTCTGGCTGGCCGAATGGATGCGGCAGTTCCGCGATAGGCTAGGCCCGGCCGTGCTGGAGGCGCAGAAGCGCTTTTCCGACGGGCGTTGGTCAACGGATGTGACAGCGGTGGTGCCGTTGGACGAGGCGATGGCGCGCCTGCCGGCGGAATTGGCAAAGCCGAACGGCAAGGTGTTCATCAAGCCGTAGCGGCGTCCTTCCCTTCGCCCCGGCCAAGCAGAAGACAAGCGACCGGGGACAGGAACAGCGTCGAGACGGTGGAGGCCGAGGCCGCCCACCGCCTTTCTTGTGGGTGACGATAGGTTCACCGCAGGCTTTCCAGGTCGCGGATGCGCTTGGCGCCGGCAGTTTCGAGCTGCCTGGTGACCGCGCCGATCAGCGTTTCGGCGACGACAAAGAGTGCGGCAGACGAATCCCATGCTGAAGGCACGGCGGTGCGCCCGGCGATCACATGGCGGGCGAAGCGGGCGATCGGCGAGAGCCATTGGTCGGTGAAGAGCACGATCTGCACACCGCGCTGGCGTGCCTTTTCGGCAAAGCGGATCAGGCTCTCCTGGTAGCGCCTGATGTCGAAGATCACCAGCACGTCGCGCTTGCCCATGTCGATCAGCCGGTCGCGCCAGATGCTCTCCTGGCCGGCGAGGTGGTAGACGTCCGGCTGGATGATGGTGAGGTGCGCGGCCATGTAGCGCGCCAGCGGGTCGGTGAAGCGGCCGCCGATCAGGAAGGTCTTGCCGCGCCGCTCGGCGAGTGTCTTGGCGATGTCGGCCAGTTGCCTGTCGGACAGATGCCGGAACGTCTCGCGCAGGTTGTCGAGCGTCGCCTCCAGCATCGGCGAGACGGCGCCGCCGGCGGGCGATGCCGGGTCGAGCGTGCGCGAGGCCGGGGACTGCAACTGTGCCGCCAGTTCATCCTGCAGCGCCGACTGGAACTCGGGATAGTTCTGGAAGCCCAATCTCGCGACGAAACGCAGGATCGTCGGCGACGAGACGCCGGCCGCGGCCGAGAATTCGGCGACCGTCTTCAGTCCGGTCAGCGGATAGTTGGCAATCAGCGTCTGCGCGGCTCGGCGCTCGCCCGCGGGCATGGTGCCGATGCGGTCCGAGATCAGTTCGGCAATGCTGGAGATCATCGTTTTCCCCACCCCTTTGGCCCGGCTGACGTCGTTTTCGGAATTCCGCGTTTGACAAAGCCGGACAAAGTGTATGAAATCATTCATAGAGGCGCAATGAGGCAAAATACGTAACATACGATACAGCGCTCTCCAGGGGACGGCAGTATGGAGAAAGCACGGCTCACCGGCCCTGCACCGTCGGAGACCGTAAGGGTGACCAACCCCGGCGGCTCGAGCCCCTTCGTCTTCACCTGCGACCACGCCTCGAACTACATGCCCGCCGAATTCGGAACGCTCGGCCTGCCTGTCGAGGACCTTTCCCGCCACATCGCCTGGGATCCGGGCGCGCTTCCCGTCGCCAGCCGCATGGCTGACGCGCTCGACGCCACGCTGGTCGAGACCCGCGTCTCGCGCCTGGTGATCGACTGCAACCGGCCGCTCGACGCGCCCGACCTCGTGCCGCCGGTCAGCGAGACCACGGTCATTCCCGGCAATTCGGATCTCACCGACAAGCAGTGCGCCGCGCGGATCGACCTTGCATGGCGCCCCTTCCACGACGCGATCGCTCACGTCATCGACGATCGGCTGTCGCGTGGCCAGGAAACGCGTCTGGTGTCGGTGCATTCCTTCACGCCGGTCTACAAGGGCAAAAGCCGGCCCTGGCATATCGGCATCATCCATGACGATGACCGCCGGCTGGCGGCGCCACTGATATCGGCGCTGCAGCGGCTTGCCGGCGTCACCGTCGGCGTCAACGAACCTTATTCGCCGGCCGACCGCGTCTATTTCACGCTGGAAAAGCACGCGCGCTCGCGCGGCCTTGCCTGCGCGATGATCGAGATCCGCAACGATGAAATCTCCGGCGAGACCGGGCAGCGGAAATGGGCGGATCTGCTCACAGGCATATTTTCCAATCTGGAGCCCGAGGAGGCCAGGGGCTCCCGACAACGCGCAATGGGAAAGTCAGTACAGTCGGCCAGCTAAGAACCAAACAGGGGACCAACATGTCAGCGCAAGACTATACGGAACACGACAAGCACGAGGACCTAAAGGTCCTTCACGGAATGGGCTATGCCCAGGAACTGTCGCGAAGCATGAGCCGCTTCTCGAACTTCGCGATCTCGTTCTCGATCATCTGCATCCTGTCGGGCGGCATCAATTCCTTTGCCCAGGCAACGTCTTCGATCGGCGGCGCCGGTGCCGGCATCGGCTGGATCGTCGGGTGCGCCGTATCCGGATTCTTCGCCATCGCAATGGCGCAGATCGCCTCGGCGTTCCCGACGGCGGGTGGCCTTTATCACTGGGCGTCGATCCTAGGGAACCGCTTTACCGGCTGGCTGACCGCGTGGCTCAACCTACTCGGCCTGATCACCGTGCTGGGCGCCATCAATATCGGCACAGCGTTCTTCTTCACCGGAACGTTCGGGAGCTGGTTCGGGATGACCGGAACGCCGGGCGAAATTGTCGGATTCGTCGCTTTCATTACCGTGCTGCAGGCTTTGCTCAATCATTTTGGCATCAAGCTGACCGCCCTGCTGACCGATGCTTCAGGCTTCATCATTCTCGGCACGACTGCGGTGTTGATCGTGGCCTGCCTGGTGTTTGCCCCGGCGATCGACGTCACCCGGCTGTGGACCTTCACCAACTATTCGGGTGACGCTGGCGGCGGTGTCTTCCCGCAGTCCGATTCCATGACCTACCTGTTCCTGCTCTGCCTGCTGCTGCCGGTCTACACCATCACCGGCTATGATGCGTCGGCGCACACATCGGAAGAAACGCTGAAGGCTGCGCACTCGGTTCCGCGGGCGATCATTTCGTCCGTGCTCTGGTCCTCGCTGATCGGTTGGGTGATGCTATGCGCCATCGTTCTGGCGATCCCGGACCTGGCGGCGGGCGCAAAGCAGGGCTGGAACGTCTTTTTCGCCACGATGGACGCGATCCTGCCGGTATGGCTGAAGGAGCTGCTCTATCTGGGAATCCTGATCGCGCAGTTCCTCTGCGGCCTCGCCACCGTGACCTCGGCGTCGCGCATGTTGTTCGCCTTCTCGCGCGACGGCGGCATGCCGGTTGGTTCGGCCTCGCTTGCCAAGGTCAGCCCGACCTGGCGCACACCTGTCCACGCGATCTGGACCGCGGCGATCCTCGAGATCATCTACGTCTTCCTCGCCCAGTTCATCTCGATCGGCGGCACGAACATCTACACTATCGTCGTCAACTCGACGCTGGTCTTCCTGTTCCTCTCCTTCATCATCCCGATCGTGCTCGGTATGATGGCCTTCGGAACGGCGAAATGGCCGAGCCCGGGACCGTGGAATCTCGGCGCTGGCCTGTTCAAGCTGGTTTGCATCCTGTCGATCATCGGCATGGCGATCATCTTCTACATCGCCGTCCAGCCGCCGAACGATAAGGTGCTTTATATCACCATCGGCTTCCTCCTGCTGACCGCGGTGCTTTGGTTCGGCTTCGAGAACCGCCGCTTCCAGGGCCCGCCGATCGGCGACGAGATCGCCAAGCGCCAGGCGGCGATCAAGGCGGCCGAACAGGCAGTCGGCGAAACCGGCAACTGATAGACGTCATCATGGCCATGGCCGGCATCGCGCCGGCCATGGTTTGTCCCTTTCAATCGACAAGCACTGGAGTGCCAAAGGAATGGCCGGGAATTTCTCGTTCGATCAGTTGAAGCAAGCGGTCTCGAACGGCGAGATCGACACGGTGCTTGCCTGCATCGTCGACATGCAGGGCCGGCTCGCGGGAAAGCGCTTCCTGGCTCAATATTTCGTCGATTCCGCGCATGGTGAGACGCATGGCTGCAACTATCTCATGGCCTGCGACATCGATATGGAGCCGGTGCCCGGCTACAAAGCGGCGAGCTGGTCGAAGGGCTATGGCGACTTCGTCATGAAGCCCGACCTTTCGACGCTGAGGCGCGTTCCCTGGCTCGAGAAGACGGCGCTGGTCATCTGCGACGTGCTCGATCATCACGACCACGAGGACCTCTCGCATTCGCCGCGCGCCATCTTGAAGAGACAGGTCCAGCGGCTCAAGGAACGCGGCTATATCGGTTATTTCGCCTCAGAGCTCGAATTCTACCTGTTCAGCGAGACCTACGATTCCGCCCGCAAGAAGCACTGGCAGGGCCTCGACACCGCTTCGCCCTATATCGGCGACTACCAGATCGGCATCACCACCAAGGAAGAGGGCGTCATGCGCCGGCTTCGCAACGAGATGGAGGCGGCCGGCATCCCGATCGAGAATTCGAAGGGCGAGTGGGGGCCCGGCCAGGAAGAGATCAATGTGCGCTATGCCGAGGCGCTCGAGATGGCCGACCGCCATGTCATCCTGAAGAACGGCGCCAAGGAGATCGCCGAGTCCGAAGGCAAGGCGATCTCGTTCATGGCCAAATACAATTACGGGCTCGCCGGCAATTCCAGCCACATCCACAATTCGCTGTGGAGCGCCGACGGCAAGACGCCGCTGTTCTTCGACAAGAACGCGGAGTGGACGCTGTCCGCCCTCGGCCAGCAATGGGCGGCCGGCCAGCTCAAATACGCCAAGGAGTTCACCTGGTTCCTGGCGCCCTACATCAACTCCTACAAGCGCTTCCAGGCCGGCACCTTCGCGCCGACCAAGATCATGTGGAGCGAGGACAACCGCACCGCCGGCTTCCGGCTCTGTGGCGAGGGCACCAAGGGCATCCGCATGGAGTGCCGCATCGGCGGCGCCGACCTCAACCCCTATCTCGCCTTCGCTGCGCTGATCGCGTCGGGCCTCGCCGGCATCGATGAGAAGCTGGAGTTGCAGAAGCCGTTTGTCGGCGATGCCTATCAGGCCTCGCAACTGCCCGAAATCCCGAAGACGCTGCGCGACGCCACCGAGACACTGGCGAACTCCACGATGCTGAAGCAGGCCTTCGGCGAGGATGTGATCGAGCACTACGTGCACACCGCCCGCTGGGAGCAGTTCGAATACGATCGCCGCATCACGGATTGGGAACTGCACAGGGGGTTTGAGCGGTACTAAAGCTGTATATAACGTTGACTGGTGCCCAGATAAAGCTGTAATACAGCAAAGTTAGGCATCAGGAGCGTGAAATGGGAAAGTATTCACCGTTGCGTTCGTATCTCATGTCCCAGGCCGCCGAACGGGTTCCGATGTCGTTCCAAGATATCGAGAAGCTGCTCGGCGAGAGGTTGCCGGCGTCAAAGCGGTACCCAGCCTGGTGGAGCAACAACCCCAGCAACAATCCAATGACCAAGGAATGGCTGGCTGCCGGGTTCCAAACGGAGTCGGTCAACATCGCCGGGGAAAATCTGGTGTTTCGGCGTATGCAGGGACATTCGAATGGTCCGAAAGGTTTTGCTGAATCGCCACAGGCCGAGATCCGTGGAACTCCGTCGCGCCATCCGATTTTCGGCTGCATGAAGGGAACGCTTACGATCAATCCCGATGTCGATCTGACGGAGCCCGCCGACCCGGATTGGGGCAAAGTCTATGAAGACTGAAAACCTTCTTCTCGATACGTGCGCGGTCATCTGGATATCGCAGGACGAGCCGATTGCCGAAACGGCAGTAGAGGCCATCAGCAAGGTTCCGCAATCCGGCACCTTGAGCGTGTCCGTCATGACTGCATGGGAGATGGGCATGCTGGTGTCGAAGGGCAGACTGCCCTCGACGAAATCTCCCGATCGCTGGTTCGATGAGTTTGTCGAAGCGGCGGCCGTAGAGGTTGAAGGGGTGACGCCGCGTATCCTGGTGGCGGCGTCATATCTTCCCGGCGCTGCGCATAGCGATCCTATGGATCGAATTCTCATAGCGACTGCGCGGGAGCGCGATCTGACGATTGTAACGCGTGACAGAGCCATCCTGGCCTATGCCGCACAAGGTCATGTTCGCGCCATTGCCTGCTGAAAACGATCAACTGGAGACGTCATTTTGGAGACCGTAAAACTCAAATCCCCCATCGACGGCTCGATCTACGCCGAACGGCCGGTCGCGAGCGACCAGGCAATCAACGCCGCCGTCGAACGCGCCAAGGCAGCGCAGGAGAAGTGGGCCGAAACGCCGGTCGTCGAGCGCGGCAAATACATGCTGGCGATGCTGGAAGCGCTGGTCGGCATGAGCGACGAGATCGTGCCGGAGATCGCCTGGCAGATGGGGCGGCCGGTGCGCTACGGCGGCGAGTTCGGCGGCGTCAAGGAACGCACCAGCTACATGGTCGAGATCGCTGAAGCTGCGCTGAAGCCGGTCATGGCCTCCAACCCGAAGGACGGGTTCCGCCGCTATGTGAGGAAGGTGCCGCTCGGCGTGGTGCTGGTGATCGCGCCCTGGAACTATCCCTATCTCACCGCGGTCAACACCATCGTGCCGGCGCTGATGGCTGGCAGTGCGGTCATCCTCAAGCATGCGGCGCAGACGCTGCTGGTCGGCGAGCGCTTCCAGCAGGCCTTCGACAAGGCCGGCCTGCCCAAGGGGCTGTTCCAGAACCTGGTCATGAACCACGTCCAGACCGAAAAGCTGCTCGGCTCGGGCAAGATCGACCATGTCAATTTCACCGGCTCGGTCGCCGGCGGCCGCGCCATCGAGAAGGCGGCGGCCGGCACCTTCATGACGCTCGGCCTCGAGCTCGGCGGCAAGGACCCCGCCTATGTGCTGCCCGACGCCAAGATGGACCATGCGGTCGCCAACCTCGTCGACGGCGCCTTCTTCAATTCCGGCCAGTGCTGCTGCGGCATCGAGCGCGTCTATGTGCATGAGAAGGTCTATGACGAATTCGTCGAAGGCTTCATCGCCGAGACGAAGACCTATGTCGTCGGCAATCCGCTGGAGGAGGCCACGACCATGGGGCCGATGGCGCAGGCGCGTTTCGCCGACCTGATCCGCGAGCAGAAGGCCGAGGCGCTGCGCAAGGGCGCCAAGGCGCATATCGGCATGAAGGTCGAGAACGACAGGCCGGGCTCGCCCTATCTGGCGCCGGAAGTGCTGACCGGCGTCGATCACCAGATGAGCGTCATGCGCGAGGAAAGCTTCGGGCCGATCGTCGGCATCATGAAGGTGCGCGACGACGAGGAGGCGATCGCGCTGATGAACGACAGCCCGTACGGGCTGACGGCCTCGATCTGGACGCGCGACACCGAGCGCGCTGTGGCGATCGGCGACCGCGTCGAGACCGGCACGGTGTTCATGAACCGCTGCGACTACCTCGATCCGGCGCTGGTCTGGACCGGCGTCAAGGACACCGGCAAAGGCGCCGCGCTCTCGGCCATCGGCTACGACAATTTGACCCGGCCGAAATCCTACCATCTGCGTGAAGCGATCTGATTTTTCGAAAGACAAGTGATGTCCAAGCTCATCTCCAAATGGAACTACCCCACCACCGTCCGTTTCGGCGCCGGCCGCATCAAGGAACTGCCGGACGCGCTGGCAGCCGCCGGCATCAAGCGGCCGCTCTTCGTCACCGATCCGGGCCTGGCGAAACTTCCGGTCGTCGCCTCGACGCTGAAGATCCTCGACGACGCCAAGGTCCCGTATGGCGTGTTTTCCGAGGTGAAGCCGAACCCGGTCGAGTCCAACCTCACCGCCGGCATCGCCGTGTTCAAGAAGGGCAAGCATGACGGCGTCATCGCCTTTGGCGGCGGCTCGGCGCTCGATCTCGGCAAGCTGATTGCCTTCCAGGCCGGGCAGACGCGTCCGGTGTGGGATTTCGAGGATATCGGCGACTGGTGGACCAGAGCCAATTCGGACGCGATCGCGCCGATCATCGCGGTGCCGACCACGGCCGGCACCGGCTCCGAGGTCGGCCGCGCGGGCGTCATCACCAACGAGGAGACCCACACCAAGAAGGTCATCTTCCATCCGAAGCTTCTGCCGGCGATCGTCATTGCCGATCCGGAGCTGTCGGTCGGCATGCCGCCCTTCATCACGGCCGGCACCGGCATGGACGCGCTGGCCCACTGCCTCGAGGCCTATTGCGCGCCGGGCTATCACCCGATGGCCGACGGCATCGCCGTAGAAGGCATCCGGCTGGTGTTCGAGAACCTGCCCAAGGCCTTCGCCAACGGCAAGGATCTGGTCGCCCGCGCGAATATGATGAGCGCCGCCGCGATGGGCGCCGCAGCCTTCCAGAAGGGACTGGGCGCCATTCACTCGCTGTCGCATCCGATCGGCGCGCTTTACGACACCCATCACGGCATGACCAATGCGGTGTTCATGCCCTATGTGCTCGCCTTCAACCGCGAGGCGATCGAGGACCGCATCGCGCGGCTCGCCGCCTATTGCGGCATCAAGGGCGGCTTCGACGGTTTCGCCAAGGCGGTCATCAAGCTGCGCAAGGAACTCAAGGTGCCGCATGCGCTGCCCGGCCTGATCAAGGGCCTCGACATGGACAAGAAGCGCAAGGCGCTGATAGCCGACATGGCGGTGGTCGATCCGACCGCCGGCGGCAACCCGGTCAAGCTCACCAAGAAGGCGGCGCTTTCGCTCTTGGAAAATGCCATTGCCGGTGCTGTCTAAGGGCGGATTTCGGTGCCGGAATTTGATGTCGAAAACGAGGGGAAAGGAAGGTCAAGGGGCGGAAGGCAAAGCCAAATATAATTAGCCGGAAAAAGAATCGCGAGGCGATTGCTACAGCCGGTTAAAAAGAGTTTACTTTTTCATACTGCGGGGTGCCGGTTTCACAAAGCTTTCATCTGGCTGTCATACGAAAACGATACCGCATCGCAGGCGTCCAATGGCGTCAGTTCAACGGAGAGAACACATGTTCAAATTCACGGGGAAGGTGCTTTCCCTTTCAGCCGCGGCGCTGTTTGCGTCGACGGTGATTTCGTCCGCGGCTTCGCTGGACGATCTCGCCAAGGCGGCGAAGGCGGAAGGCGAACTCACGGTCATCGCGCTGCCGCATGACTGGTGCGGCTATGGCGCCGTCATCGACGGCTTCAAGGCGAAGTATCCGGACATCAAGATCAACGAACTCAACCCCGACGCCGGCTCGGGCGACGAGGTCGAGGCGATCAAGGCCAACAAGGACAACAAGGGCCCGCAGGCGCCCGACGTGATCGACGTCGGCCTGTCGTTCGGCCCGTCCGCCAAGAAGGACGGCCTGATCCAGCCCTACAAAGTGTCGACCTGGGATTCCATTCCGGACAGCGCCAAGGATGCCGAAGGTTACTGGACCGGCGACTACTATGGCGTGCTTGCCTTCGAAGTGAACAAGGATCTGGTCAAGGAAGCGCCGGCTGATTGGGCTGACCTGCTGAAGTCCGATTACGCCAACACCGTGGCGCTCGCCGGTGATCCACGTGCCTCGAACCAAGCGATCCAGGGCGTCTATGCCGCAGGCCTGTCGACGGGTGCGGCCGCTGGCGAAGCCGCCGGCACTGCCGGCCTCGACTTCTTCAAGAAGCTTAATGGCGCCGGCAATTTCGTGCCTGTCATCGGCAAGGCTGCGACGCTGGCCCAGGGCCAAACTCCGATCCTGGTCACCTGGGACTACAACGCGCTCTCCGGCCGCGACACGCTTAAGGGCAATCCGCCGGTCGATGTCATCGTGCCGAAGACCGGTGTCGTCGCCGGCGTCTATGTGCAGGCGATCAGCGCCTTCGCGCCGCATCCGAATGCCGCCAAGCTCTGGCTGGAATATCTCTATTCCGACGAAGGCCAGATCGGCTGGCTGAAGGGTTATTGCCACCCGATCCGCTTCAACGACCTCTCCAAGAACGGCAAGCTGCCGGCCGACGTGATGGCGAAGATGCCGCCGGCCGATTCCTACGCCGCAGCGGTGTTCCCGACGCTCGACGAGCAGGGCAAGGCCAAGGAAGCCATCACCAAGAACTGGGATGCCGTTGTCGGCGCCAACGTGAAGTAAACAAGCAAATTGTCCGGGCGGCCGTACGGGCCGCCCGGACGTCCTCGAAGACGGTAGCCGGCGCATGACCGACCTCTCGCTTTCCAATCGGGCAATCGCGGGGAAGACCGCGCCACCCAGCGAGACGCGCGCCTTGCGGCTGCCAACGCAATGGCTTGGCGTCGCGCCCTTCTTCATCTTCGCCATCATGTTCCTGATCCTACCCACGCTCTATCTGATGCTGGGCGCGTTTCAGAACGACGCCGGAGAGTTCACATTTGCCAACATTGTCGGCATCTTCGACCCACCGAATCTGAAGCTCTATCTACTGTGCCAATCTGCGTCCTGGCTCTCGTGGACTTCCGGCAATTGCCAACTGCCCACAATTCTGGCGGCTTACTGGATATCGATGAAGGTCAGCCTCGCCTCAGCGCTGATCGGCGCCTTCGCCGGCCTTGCGATTGCCATTGCCATCGTGCGCGGCGGGCTGCCGGACTGGATACGCTCGGCGACGCTGACATTCTCGGGTGTCGCTTCCAATTTCGCCGGCGTGCCGCTGGCCTTCGCCTTTCTTGCCACGCTTGGCCGGCTCGGCCTCGCCACGGTGATCCTGAACACCGTGTTCGGTCTCAACATCTACGCGCATGGCTTCAACATCCTGTCGTTCTGGGGCCTGACGCTGACTTACGTATATTTTCAGATCCCGCTGATGGTGGTCATCATCACGCCGGCGATCGACGGGCTGAAGCGGGAATGGGGCGAGGCGGCCGCCACGCTTGGCGCAACGACGGCGCAATACTGGCGAATGGTGGTCATTCCGGTGATCTGGCCGAGCTTCCTCGGCACCGTGATACTGCTTTTCGCCAACGCCTTTGGCGCTATCGCCACCGCCTATGCGCTGACCGGCTCGTCTCTGAACATCATCCCGATCGTGCTTTATGCGCAGATCCGTGGCGACGTGCTGCACAACGCCCATCTCGGCTATGCGATCGCCTTCGGCATGATCGTCATCACTGGCCTGGCCAATGTCTTCTACATCTGGTTCCGGACCCGCTCGGAGAGGTGGCTGAAATGAAATCCGGCAGGTTCTGGGCCTGGGTCGTCTTCATTCTCGGTGCGGGCTATTTCTTCATTCCGCTGATTGCGACGGTGGAATTCTCGATGCGCATGCGGCGCGGTGCTTATTCCTTCGACGCCTACCAGATCGTGCTGGGCGACCCGCGTTTCCAGGCGACGTTCATGTATTCGGTGATCGCCGCCATCTTCACCATTATCCTCGGCGTGCTGATCGTGGTGCCGGCCGCCTACTGGATTCGGCTGCGCTTGCCGCAGCTCAGGCCGATCGTGGAATTCATCACGCTCCTCCCGCTAGTCATTCCGGCCATCGTCATCGTCTTCGGCTACATCAGGATGTATGGCTCGAGCTCGCCGCTGCCGTTCCTAGCCAGCGATCCCGGTACCAATGCCTTGCTGGTGATCGGTTATGCGACGCTCGCGCTACCTTACATGTACCGGGCCGTCGACACCGGGTTGCGCACCATAGACGTCAGAACGCTGACAGAGGCTGCGCAGATCCTCGGTGCCGGTTGGGGCACGATCATCAGTCGGGTAATCCTCCCAAATGTGCTGATCGCGGTGTTGTCTGGCGCATTCTTGACCTTCGCCATCGTTATCGGCGAGTTCACCATGGCCAGCCTGCTCAACCGTCCGGCCTTCGGACCGTACCTGCAGAACATCGGCGCCAACCGCGCCTATGAGCCCGCGGCGCTTGCCATTATCGCCTTCGCCATTACCTGGGGCTGCATGTCGCTGATCCAGATCCTGTCTCGCTTCGCGCCGAAATCGGCAAATCGACCGAACTGAAAGTCAAAGCCATGGCCGACCCGTTCCTCTCCATCCAACACGTTCGAAAATCCTTCGGCGCCACAACGGTGGTTGAGGATTTCAACCTCGATGTCGAGCCGGGTGAATTCGTCTCCTTCCTCGGGCCGTCCGGATGCGGCAAGACCACAGTGCTGCGCATGGTGGCAGGCTTCGAGGAGCCCTCGGCAGGCAAGATCGTCGTCGGCGGCAAGGACATCACCAGGCTGAAGCCCAATCAGCGCAATGTCGGCATGGTGTTCCAGGCTTACGCGCTGTTCCCCAACCTGACGGTGGCGCAGAATATCGGCTTCGGCCTGAAGGTGGCGGGTATGGCCAAGGCGGCCATTGATAGCCGCGTCGCGGAGATGCTCGACATCATCAAGCTGCCGCAGATGGCCGATCGCTATCCCTATCAGCTCTCCGGCGGCCAGCAGCAGCGTATCGCGCTCGCGCGCGCGATCGCGCCGAAGCCGAAGCTTTTGCTGCTCGACGAGCCGCTGTCAGCGCTGGACGCCAAGGTGCGCGTGTCGCTGCGCGAGGAAATCCGTTCGATCCAGAAGAAGCTCGGCATCACCACCATCTTCGTTACGCACGACCAGGAAGAGGCGCTGTCGATCTCCGACCGCATCGCCGTCATGTATGGCGGCAAGGCCGAGCAGGTCGGCACGCCATTCGAGATATACAATCGGCCGGCGACGAAGTTCGTCGCCAATTTCGTCGGCACGCTCAACGTGCTGGAAGGCAAAGTCACCGACGCCGCCTCGGGCAAGGTCCAGGTCAACGCTCAGGAAGTCTCGCTCAAGGGCAAGCTCAACGGCTCGAAGTCCGGCGACACGCTGTCGCTGGCGCTGCGGCCGGAAGCGATTTCACTCGGACGCCAGCCCGGCCACGACACCAGCCTGTCGGGCGAGATCGCCGAAGTGCATTTCCTTGGCTCGGTCATCCGCGTGCGCGTCGGCATCGGCGGCAACACGGTGTCGCTCGACACCTTCAACAATTCCGCGACGCCGCCGCCTGTCGTCGGCGAAAAGGCGGATATCTCCTTTTCGTCGGGCGACATGCTGGTCCTGCACTAGGCTATGCAGCCTGAGCCAACTGGACAGAGGCTCTTCAAGCCGATGCGAGGTTGGACAATCAACAGCATCCTGACTCGAGGGTACTGCCAACCATCGCGCTTCGCCGTTACGATGAGCCATGGCGCTGTTCGAACTCACCCTTGTCCTGCTTCTCATCGCCGTCGCGCTGACGGCGGTTTCGCGATGGCTGGAGGTCCCTTATCCCTCGCTGCTGGCTCTGGCCGGAGCTGGGCTCGCCTTCCTGCCGGGCGCCCCGATGATCGAGATCGATCCGGAGCTGGCACTGGCGCTGTTCATTGCGCCGGTGCTTCTCGATGCCGCCTATGACACCTCGCTGCGCGACCTCAAGCGCTATCGCCTGTCGCTGGCGCTTTTGGCGCTGGGCGCTGTCGTCTTCACCACCGTGGCGGTTGCCGTCGTCGGCTGGAAGATGGCCGGCCTGCCGATCGCGGCGGCAATCGCGCTCGGCGCCATCGTCGCCCCACCGGACGCGGTGGCGGCGAGTGCCGTGCTCGGGCAGTTCAAGGTGCCGCACCGCATCACCGCCATCCTGCAAGGCGAGAGCCTGCTCAACGACGCCACCGCGCTGTTGATCTACCGGATATCGGTTTCGGCGACGATCGGCGCTGTCATGCTGAAAGACGCAGTCCCGGTCATCCTGCTGTCGACGGTCGGCAGTGTCGCCGCCGGCTATTTGTTCGGCCGCATCTCGCTCATCGCGCTCACGCGGATAGAGGATGCGGCGAGCAGCACGGTGGTGCAGTTCGCGGGAACCTTCGCCGTCTGGATCGTCGCCGACAAGATCGGCCTTTCGGCCATCATCACCATCGTCGTCTATGCCATCACCATCGCGCGCACCGCACCGCGCCGCATATCGGCGAGACGCCGCGTCAGCACCTATTCGGTCTGGGAGTCGGCGGTGTTCGTGCTCAACGTGCTGGCTTTTGTGCTGATGGGTCTGCAGGCACGGTCGATCGTCGGCCGACTCTCCGGCGAAGGGCAAGGCGATGCATTTCTCTTTGCCGCGACGGTGCTGGCCGTCGTCATCGCGGCACGCCTCGTCTGGGTGCTGGGCTACGTCGCGGTCATGCGGCGGTTCGCCCGCTTCGACGGCGAAGACCAAAGGCGGGATGCGCCGACGTTTCGCGGCGCCGTGCTCGTCGGTTGGTGCGGCATGCGCGGGCTGGTGACGCTGGTGGCGGCCTTCGCCTTGCCGACCGGTTTCCCTGGCCGCGACCCGATCGTGCTTGCTGCCTTCGCGGTCGTTCTCGGCACGCTGGTGATGCAAGGGATGAGCTTGAAGACTCTGCTGCGCCGGCTGAACTTCGAGCGGGATACGACGATAGACCGCGAAGTGGCGCAGGCGCGCGTTGCCATCATGCAGGCCGCGCTCGATGTGCTGAGCCGCAAGACATCCGCCGCGGCGGCCGTCGTGCGCGAGCAATACGAAGCTCAGCGCCTGGTCGCCGAGAACCCTGAGGATGCGCAGGCTGCGACCGAATACGACCGGCTGCGCCTTTATGCCATCAAACGGCAACGCGACACGCTGGAGGAACTGCGCCGCAACGGAACGATCGGCGACGAGGCCTATCACCGGCTGGAAGAAGAAATCGACTGGTCGGAACTGGCGGCGTCGCCGGCCGGCCGGTTTCAGCCGCTTACGACCTAGGCTCGGCCCGGCCGTCACTAGCTGGACTATTTCGCGTGGCGCCGCGGTCCATTGCAACGCCATGGCCCAGGCGTTACTGGCGTGGCAATATATTCAGCCGGTTAATCAATGAAGTTGATCAGCTACAACATCCAGTATGGCTATGGCAGCGACGGCCGCTACGATCTGGCGCGCGCCGCGCGCATCGTCGACGGCGCCGACATCATCGCCCTGCAAGAGGTCGAGCGGCACTGGCAGCGCAGCAATGGCGACGACCAGCCGGAAATCCTGTCCAGGCTGCTGCCGGACTATCACTGGGTTTACGGCCCGGCCTTCGACATGGATGCAAGCGAAAGGCGCGACGGCCGTGTGGTGAACCGGCGGCGGCAGTTCGGCACGATGGTGCTGTCGAAGCTGCCGATCGTCTGGTCGCGGCTTCACGCGCTGCCGCTGCGCCGCACGCTCAGGCCTCTCAATACCCGCAACGCCGCGCTCGAATGCATGATCCGCGCGCCGGCGGGAGCGGTGCGGATATTCTCGCTGCATCTTGCCCATATCGGGACCGAGGAGCGGCTGGAGCAGATCGACTACCTGTTTGCCGAGCATCGCCGGGCGCCGTCCGACGGCGGCCCGTGGAGCGGCATCGACGACGAGCCGCAGCGCAACTGGAGTGACGGCCAGCCGGAGCCGGAAAGCCCGCTGGCGGCGATCTGGCTCGGCGATTTCAACATGGAGCCGGACAGCGCCGAATACCGGCGCATCGTCGGCAGCACGCCCTACCATCGCGCCGCCGCCTATATCGACGGCTTTGTCGATGCGGCCGCCGTCGCCAGCGAGCGCGTGCCGGACTTCCACACGCACGAAAAGATCATCGACGGCAGGCTGGCGAAGCGCCGCCTCGATCATTGCTTCGTCGGCGGTATGTTGGCTGGGCGCGTGCGTTCGGTCAGCGCCGACATCGGCGAGGTGGCTTCCGACCATTTTCCGCTCAGGGTCGATATCGATCTGGAAACGCGAGGCATCGCCTCGGGCTTTGCGGGCGGGTGAGACGGACGTGACGCTGTTCGTCTTCCTCGCGGTGCTCTCGGCGGCCGCCATGCATGCGATCTGGAACGCGCTGGTCAAGGTGCATCTCGACCGCTTCCTGTCGATCACGCTGATGACGCTCGGCATGGGATTTGCGGCGCTGTTCGCGCTCCCCTTCGTCGAGGTGCCGAGGGCCGAAGTGTGGCCCTTCATTCTCGCCTCGGTCTTCTTCCACATGGGCTACCGGACATTCCTGATCGGCGCCTACAAGGCCGGCGATTTCGCCCAGACCTATCCGCTGGCGCGCGGCACCGCGCCGCTGCTCTCGGCGTTCGGCGGCATCATCCTGCTGGGGGAGGTGCCGGCGCCGCTTGCCATCCTCGGCATCGTGCTGTTGTCGGCGGGCACGCTGGTGATGTCGTTCCGTGGCGGCGCGCATCTCGAGCGATTTAATCTTCGCGCGGTCGGCTTCGCGCTCGGGACCTCGATCTTCATCGCCAGCTATACGCTTTCCGACGGCAGCGGCGCACGGCTGGCGGCAACCGCGCAAAGTTACGCCGCATGGCTCTTCGTCTGCGACGCGCTCTGGGCGATGGTGCTGTGCGTCGCCTTTCGCGGGCCGCAGTCGCTTCTCGTGCTGGCGCGGGACTGGAAGGCTGGGCTCTTCACCGGCGTGCTCAGCGGCGCCGCTTACTGGATCGTCATGTGGGCGATGACCAAAGCGCCGATCGCCTCGGTCGCGTCATTGCGCGAGACCTCGATCCTGTTTGCCATGCTGATCTCGGTCTTCGCGCTGGGCGAGAGGATGACGCCCTGGCGCGGGGCCGCCGCGCTCGGCATCGTCGCGGGCGTCGTCGCGCTCAGACTGGGGTAATTTCTCAGCCGGTCAGCCGAGAATTTCCAAATCGAACACCATCAGCCCGTCGGTGCCGCCTTCGAGCGCGGCAACCAGCCGGGCCCCGGCGCGCCGATGCGCTTCGTGCACCAGATAGGCGTCGCGGGCATCGGCATCGCGGAAGTCGATGGTGAAGCCATGGCTGAAGCCGCGTCCGAAAGGCTCGGGGCTGACATTGGCGCTGAAATGGACCTTGCCCATGCCGTCGATCAACGAGCGCAGCGCCTCCAGATCGGCGTGGATCGCCGCGCGCTCGGAGGAGGAGACATCGTCGCGGAAGCGGACGAAGACGCAGTGCCGGATCATTGTTCTTCCCTCAAGCCGCCCGGTTGCCCTTGAACACGGCCGGCGGCAGCGGCTCGCGGCCGAGGATCAGGTCGGCGCCCTTTTCGCCCACCATGATCGTCGGCGCGTTGGTGTTGGAGGAGGGAACACGCGGCATCACAGAGGCATCGCAGACGCGCAGGCCTTCTATCCCGCGCAGCCTGAGGTCCGGCGTCACCACCGCCATTTCGTCATGGCCCATGCGGCAGGTGCCGACCGGATGGTGGTCGGTCTTGGACGTGCGGCAGGCATAGTCGAAGAGGTCGTCATCGCTTTGCAAGGCAGGGCCGGGCAGCACCTCGCGCAGCACATAGGGCTGAAGCGCCTTCTGCCGCATGATCTCGCGTGCCAGCCGCAGGCCCTTGATCGACATATCGCGATCGTAGGGGTCGGACCAGTAGTTCGGATCTATCAGCGGATGGTCGACCGGGTCGGCGCTCTTCAGCCGCACCGTGCCGCGCGAGCGCGGGCGCAGGAAGGCGGAGTTCAGCGTCACGCCCGGGTTGTTCAGCTTCTCGACACCGGCCTCGATGCCGGAGCCGAGGCCGAGATGGAACTGGATGTCGGGCGAGGCGGATGTCGGGTCGGCGTACCAGAAGCCGCCCGTCTCGAACAGGCTGGAGGCGACAGGTCCCTTCTTGAGCAGAAGATATTGTAGGCCGGCCCATAGCGTGCGGTGCAGCTTGGCGTAATTGTCATAGGTGTGGTCGCCGGTGCATTCGGCGATCACGAACAGGTCAAGATGGTCCTGCATGTTTGAGCCGACGCCAGGCAGGTCGTGGACAGGTGTCACGCCGACCGATTTCAGATGGTCGGCCGGGCCGATGCCCGACTGCATCAGGAGCTTCGGCGAGCCGATGGACCCCGAGGAGACGATCACCTCGCGCGTGGCGCGCAGGATGGTCTTCTGCCCGCCCGGCTTGTCGACGATTTCGACGCCAACGGCTCGGCCCTTCTCGACGACGACGCGGGTGACGAGCACATCAGTCCTGACCGTCAAATTCTTCCGCGTACGGATCGGCTTCAGGTAGGCGACCGAGGCGGACGAGCGGCGCGCATCCTTCTGTGTGAGCTGGTAGTAGCCGACGCCCTCCTGGCTGGCGCCGTTGAAATCCGGATTGAAGGGGATGCCCATCTCCTGCCCGGCGCGGAAATAGGCCTCGCAGATCGGCAGCGGCGAGATCGGGTTGGAGACGCCGAGCGGGCCCTGGTCGCCATGGAAATCGTTGGCGAAGCGCTGGTTGTTCTCGGCGCGCTTGAAGTAGGGCAGCACGTCGCGATAGCCCCAGCCGGCGAGGCCCTCTTCCCTCTCCCAGGCGTCGTAATCGCGGGCGTTGCCGCGCGTGTAGATCTGGGCGTTGATCGATGAGCCGCCGCCCACCACCTTGGCCTGGGTATACCAGAAGACGCGGTCCTTCATGTTCTTCTGCGGCACGGTCGACCAGCCCCAGGAAGCGATGCCCTTGGTCATCTTGGCGAAGCCCGCCGGCATGTGGATCAGCGGATGCCAGTCCTTGCCGCCGGCTTCCAGCAGCAGCACCGAATTCGATGGATCCTCGCTCAGCCGGTTGGCCAGCACGCAACCGGCCGGACCGGCGCCAACGATGATGTAGTCAGCCATTGTTCCACTCACTCACAAGCGAGGCACGGAAAGCGCGCCGTCGACATCGATGACCGATCCGGTCGAAAAGCCGAACTTGCCGGAGGCCAAAGCGGCTACCACCGCGCCGATATCTGCGGCTTCACCCCAGCGCTTGGCCGGCACCAGTCCGCCTTCGATCAGCGCGTCATATTTGGCGGAAACGCTTGACGTCATGTCGGTGCGGATGATGCCCGGCCGCACCTCGAACACGCCGATGTTTTCCGCCGCGAGTCGCAGCGCCAGGTTCTTCACCCACATCGAAAGGCCGGCCTTGGAGACGCAATAGTCGGCGCGTTCCGGCGAGGCCATCGTCGCGCTGACAGAGGTGATGGTGATGATCGATCTGGCGGAAACGGCAGGTCTCGCCAGCATCGCCTTGGCGACCGCCTGGCTGAGGAACACCGTGCCGCGCAGGTTGACAGCAATCGCGCGGTCGAAGTTTTCGGGTTTCAGCTCCAGAAGGTCGCCGCGCAGCACGGCGCCTATGCCGGCATTGTTGACCAGGCAGTCGATGCGGCCGAAGGCGCGCATGGCGGCACCGACAAGCGTTGTGTGATCGGCAAGGTCGGCAATATCACAGCGATGGTAGGCGAACGCTGCACGACGCGTTGTGATGTTCTCTATAAGCCGTTTGGTGGGGTCGTCGGCGAGGTCGGCGACAAGGATGTCGAAGCCGGCATCGGCCAGCGCTTCGGCACAGGCAAGCCCGATGCCGCGCGCGCCTCCGGTGACGATGGCCGCCGGGCGGTTCATCATGACGCGAGCTCCGTCTTGCGGATATGGTCGGCGACGCGCAGCGCTTGCGCCGCGATCGACAGCGCCGGATTGACCGCGGCCGACGTCGGCAGGAAACCACCGTCGACGACGAAAAGGTTCTTGTGATCGAAGGCGCGGCAGAATGGATCGAGCGGCGAGGTTGCCGGATCGTTGCCCATCTTCACAGTGCCGCACTGGTGCGACGGCGTGCGTTTGTCGAAGGGGCGCGACAGCACGATCGGATAACCGCAGGCGCGGAAGTTTTCACGCATCACCTTGGTCAGGCCCTCCAGCGACTGCATGTTGGAGCGCCGCCACTGCATGACGATCTCCTTGCCGTCGACCATGATGCGGCTCTCCGGATCGGGCAGGTCCTCGCACATCAGGTACCAGTCGACGGCGTGGCCGGCCATGAAATCGAGCGCGAATTTCGGCGCCAGCTTCACATTGGCTCTCAGCATGTTGCCGTCGATCTTGCCGAGCAACTGCACATTGCCCAGCGGCTTGCCGCCCTTGCCGTCCGACAGATAGTAGTCGTTGAGCATCAGCGTCTTCTGGTAGACGGCATCGTTGCGGCGGCGCGGATCGATCGCCAGCATCGCGCTCGAATTGTGGTTCATGAAATTGCGGCCGACCTGATCGGAGCTGTTGGCGAGACCCTTGCCGCCTGCCTTGCCATTGCCGGCGGAAGGCGAGCGCAGCAGGATGACGGCGGAGTTGACCGCGCCGGCCGAGAGGATGACCAGCTTCGGCGAGAGCGCCTTTTGCGAACCGTTCTGCGTGTAGTGGATTGCGGCGATCGATTTGCCGTCCGGCGAGGCTTCGAGCCAGTCGACATGGGCGCCGGTCTCGAGCCGGATGTTGCTATCGGCGAGCGCCGCCGCCAGCGGTCCGGTCTGGGCATCGACCTTGCCCTGGCCTGTATTCGGGAAAGCATCCCAACCGGTCTTGCCGTCCTTCAGCCAGGCTTCGATGTCGACGCCGAGCGGCAGCGAGGCCGGATGCAGGCCAAGGCTTTTGAGCTCGGCACGGGCGCGCGCGATTGCAGGCTCGTCAGGTACCGGCTTGAAGGCATAGGGGATCGAATGGAACGGCTCGGTCGGATCCTCGCCGAGCGTTCCGCGCACGCGAAAAAGCTGCTCGGCCTTCGAGTACCAGGGCTCGAACTCGTCATAGGAAAACGGCCAGGCCGGCGAGACGCCGCCGAAGTGTTCCAGCTCGGAGAAATCCTCCTTGCGGTAACGGATCAGCACCGCGCCGAAGAATTTCGAATTGCCGCCGACATAATAGTAGTTGCCGGGGTTGAAGGCCGGGCCGCCGGCCTCGCGCCACATCTCCTTCGGCCGGTAATGCTCCTCGACGAAGATGGATCGCGTCGAGCGCGCATGCGGCGTCGCAGGGAGATGGTCGCCTCGCTCCAAAATCAGGATCGAGGCACCGCTGCCGGCCAAGCCGGAGGCGATCGTGGCGCCGCCGATGCCGGAGCCGATGATGACGATATCCGGATTTGCCATAGTCGTTAGAGGATACGCTTCTCGGTCGCCGGATCGAAGAACACCGCCTTGCTGAGGTTGAAGGCCAGCGGCGTGCTGGTGCCGGGCTGGATCCTGGCATCGGCGCGCAGCCGTGCCACCACGCCCTTGCCGCCGAGATTGGTGACGGCGAAGGTGTCGGAGCCGGCCGGCTCGACCACTTCGATGTGGCAGTCGGCGGTGGCGATCTCGGACCCGTTGCGCTCGGCGCCTTCCGGATCGGTCAGCGCCTCCGGGCGAACGCCGAAGATGACCTGCTTATCCTTGAAGGCCGCAAGGCCGGCCGGCGCTCCGGTCAGCGACAGCGTGATCGGCTGGCGCGCCTCGCGATCGAGCACGACGGAGAGCTCGCTGCCATTGGCGCCGATCTTGGCCGGAATCAGGTTCATCGCCGGCGAGCCCATGAAGTCGGCGACGAACACATTGGTGGGGTTGTTGTAGACCTCGGCCGGCGTGCCGAACTGCTGCACCTCGCCGTCGCGCATCACGGCGATCTTGGTCGCAAGCGTCATCGCCTCGATCTGATCGTGCGTGACATAGACGATCGTCGTGCCGGTGGTCGCGTGCAGGCGCTTGATCTCGATGCGCATGTCGACGCGCAGCTTGGCGTCGAGGTTGGAGAGCGGCTCGTCGAACAGGAACAACTTCGGGTCGCGCACCAGCGCGCGACCCATGGCGACACGCTGGCGCTGGCCGCCGGAGAGCTGGCTGGGCTTGCGCTGCAGGAGATGGCCGATCTGTAGGATCTTGGCCACCTTGTCGATGGCAGCCTGCCGCTCCGCCGCCGGCACGCCGCGCATTTCCATGCCAAAGGCGATGTTTCCGGCTACCGTCATGTTCGGATAGAGCGCGTAGCTTTGGAACACCATGGCGATGTCGCGCTTCGAGGGATGCAGGTCGTTGATCGCCCGGCCCTCGACGCGGATCTCGCCTTCGGTGATGTTCTCCAGCCCGGCGATGGTGTTGAGCAGCGTGGACTTGCCGCAGCCGGACGGACCGACCAGCACGAGGAAGCCGCCCTTTTCGAGCTCGACATTGATGCCCTTCAGGATCTCGACATTCCCGAAGCGCTTCTTCAGCCCATCAATTTCCAGAAAAGCCATGGTCGTTCCTTCAGAAAATAGGGTCAGCCCTTGACCGCGCCAGCCATCAGCCCGCGCACGAAATAACGGCCGGCGACGACATAGACGATCAGGGTGGGGAGCGCGGCGATCATCGCCGCAGCCATGTTGACGTTGTATTCGACGACGCCGGTCGAGGTGTTGACGACATTGTTCAGCGCCACCGTCATCGGCATCACGTCGCCGGTGCCGGCGTAGGCGGAAGCGAACAGGAAGTCGTTCCAGATGTTGGTGAATTGGTAGATGACGGTGACGACGAAGATCGGCATCGAGTTCGGCAGCATGATGCGGCGGAAGATCTGGAAGAAGGACGCGCCGTCGACCTGCGCCGCCTTGATCAGTTCGGTCGGGAAGGCCTCGTAGTAGTTGCGGAAGAACAGCGTGGTGAAGCCGAGGCCGTAGACGACATGGACGAAGACCAGGTTGACGGTCGAATTGCCGAGACCGAAGTTGAAGCCGGTCGCGTTCCGCAGGCTGGCGCCGAAGCGGCCGATGCTGCCGAGGATCGTCGCCATCGGCAGAAGCACCGACTGGAACGGGATGAAGCAGGCGAACAGCATCATCGCGAAGACAAGCGTATGGCCGCGGAAGCGCCATTTGGTCAGCACATAGCCGTTGAGCGCGCCGAGTAGCGTCGAGATCAGCACCGCCGGCACCACCATCTTGATGGAGTTCCAGAAGTAGCCCTTGATCCCCGCACAGGTCAGACCGACGCAGGTCTCACCCCAGGCCTTGAACCATGGCTCGATGGTCGGCGACTGCGGCAGCGCCAGCATGTTGCCGTTCTGGATCTCGTCCATGGTCTTGAACGAGGTGACCAGCATGACGAAGAGCGGCATCAGGTAGAACAGCGCGAACAGCGCAAGCAGCCCGTAGATGACGATGCGGTTGATCGTCTTGGCGCTGACGCCGCTCGAGGCCTGGCGGGCAGGTGAGGTGACGGCGCTCATCGCGGCTTCTCCCTGAGCTCGGAATAGAGGTAAGGCACGATGATCGCGGTCAGCGTCATCAGCATGATCACGGCGCTCGCCGATCCGACCGCCATCTCGTTTCGCTTGAAGGTGAACTCATACATGAAGTTGGACGGCAGCCAGGCCGAGCCGCCCGGCCCGCCGCTGGTCAGCGCCACCACCAAGTCATAGGACTTGATGGCCAGATGGGCGAGCACGATGAAGGCCGACAGGAACACCGGACGCAGCAGCGGAATGACGATGCGGCGGTAGAGCTGGAAGGTGGAGGCGCCGTCGATCTGCGCGGCCTTCATGATCTCGCCGTCGATGCCGCGCAGGCCGGCCAGGAACATCGCCATGATGAATCCGGAAGCCTGCCAGACGCCGGCGATGACCACTGTGTAGATGACGAAATCCTTGTTCTTGATCCAGTCGAAATGGAAGCTCGTCCAGCCCCATTGATGCAGCGTCTGCTCGAGGCCGAGGCCGGGGTCGAGGAACCACTTCCAGGCGACGCCGGTGACGATGAAGGACAGCGCCATCGGGTAGAGGTAGATCGGCCGCAGCACGCCTTCGCCGCGGATCTTCTGGTCGAGCAGGATGGCCAGGAACAGGCCGAGCGCCAGGCAGATCAGGATGTAGAGGAAGCCGAAAATGCCCATGTTGGTGATCGAGGTGTACCAGCTCGACGGCGGGTCGCTCTCGAAGGTCCAGCGCCACAGCCGCTGATAGGCGCGGGCGCCTGTGATGTCATAGGACGGGAAGGTCTTGGAGTTGGTGAACGACAGATAGATCGTCCACAGGATGAAGCCATAGACGAAAACGATCGTCGCCGCGAAGCTCGGCGCCAGAACGATCTTCGGCAACAGATCCTGCAACCGCGAGCGGACGGTCGCGCTAGGGCGGGTGTCGGGCCCCCGTGTCAGCTTGATGGTGGTTTCGGCAACTGTGCTCATCGGCTCATCCCAGTACCGGTTGGTCGGAAACTGCCCGGCGCAAAGACGCACCAGGATCTGCTCCGCACCTTTTGTCGACAGGACACCTCCCCCGCCGAGGCGGGGGAGACTCGAGTTTACGGCAAAACGCCTTACTTGGCGTCGTCGATGGCCTTGACCAGCTCGGTCACGGCCTCATCCGAGGTCTTGATCTGACCGTGAACGAACTTCGACACGACGTCCTTGTAGGCGTTGGCGACCGCCGGAGGCGCGCCGTAGCCCTGGGCCAGCGAGCCGAACAGCGTGCCGCCTTCGTTGGCCTTCTTCAGGTCGGCGATGCCCTTCTTGCCGCAGGCGTCGAAGTCGGTGTCCGGCACGTCGGTACGGGCCGGGACCGAGCCCTTCACGACGTTGAAGGCCGACTGGAAGCTCTTCGACAGGGTGGCGGTGGCAAGTGCCACCTGGGCGGCCTTGCGGTCGTCCGGAACGTTGAACATGCCGAACATGTCGGAGTTGTAGACCACCGAGCCGTCGGTGCCCGGGAAGCGGTAGCAGAGGAAGTCGGTGCCCGGGGTCTTGTTGGCGGCGTGGAACTCGCCCTTGGCCCAGTCGCCCATGACCTGAACCAGCGCGTCGCCCTTGATGACCATGGCGGTGGCAAGGTTCCAGTCGCGGCCCGAGAAGTTCGGGTCGACATAGGTGACGAGCTTGGCGAGGTTGTCGAACGACTTCTTCATCGTGTCGGACTTGAGCGACTCGTCATCGAGGTCGTTCATCGCCTTCTTGTAGAACTCCGGTCCGCCGGTCGACAGCACGACGGAGTCGAACATGGTGGCTTCCTGCCAGTTCTGGCCGCCGAGAGCGAGCGGGATGACGCCCGCAGCCTTGGCCTTGTCGAGCAAGGCGACGAAGTCGTCGAAGGTCTTCGGCTCGGTGCCGCCGATCTTGTCCATCACCGCCTTGTTGATCCACAGCCAGTTGACGGAGTGGACGTTGACCGGAGCTGCGACCCACTTGCCGTCATAAACGGAGAATTTCTGCAGGGCGGCCGGAACCGACTTGTCCCAGCCTTCCTTCTTGGCGGTCTCGGTGAGGTCGCCCATGACGCCGGCGGCGGCATAGTCGAGCACGGTGTAGCCGAGCATCTGCGAGGCGGTCGGATAGTTGCCGGCCGCGACCATCGCCTTCAGCGCGGTCATGGCGGCGTCGCCGCCGCCGCCGGCCACCGGCACGTCCTTCCAGGCATAGCCTTCCTTGGCCAGATCCTGCTTCAGCACGTTCAGAGCAGCCGCTTCGCCGCCCGACGTCCACCAATGCAGCATCTGCACTTCCTTGACGTCCGCGGCATGCGCCGAGAACGCAAAGCTCGTCGCAAGAGCCGTTCCGATAAGCAGTTTGCGCAACATGTACTACCTCCCTTGTTGCATGCACATAACCGGCGGATGGCCGCCGGGGTCTCCCAACTCAGCCGACCCACCATCCGGTGCGCTGGCCGCGATGAAACTGGATAGTCTTTTCCTCGGTATAATCCTCGACGGCGCGTTTGCCGAGTTCGCGTCCGAGACCGGACTGCTTGTAGCCGCCGAAGGGCAGTTCGGGATAACCTTCCATGAACGTATTCACCCAAACCGTCCCCGAACGCACACCGCGCGCCACCGACATGCATGTGTCGATGCTGGCGCTCCACACACCCGCAGACAAACCATAGGGCGTGTTGTTGGCGATGTGCAATGCCTTTTCAATCGTTTCAAAAGTGAGCACGGACAGCACCGGCCCGAACACTTCCTCGCGGGCGATGGCCATGTCCTCGGTGACGTCCCGCACGATGGTCGGGTCGAGATACTGACCGGCGTTGGAGGCGAGCTGTCCGCCGCCGCTGTAGACGCTGCCGCCATCGGTTTTCGCCGCCGTCACATAGCCGGCTACTTTTGTCATGTGGTCGGCCGAGATCATGGCGCCGACCTTGGTGCGGTCGTCAAGCGGATCGCCGACTTTCACCTTCTCGGCCAGCGCCTTGACCGCACCGAGGAAGTCATCGGCGATCGCTTCGTGCACGATCAGCCGGCTGCCGGCATTGCAGCATTCGCCGGCGTTGAAGAAGCCGCCGAACACCGCGGCATCCGCCGCCGCTTCGAGGTCGGCATCGGGGAAGACGATCTGGCCGTTCTTGCCGCCAAGCTCCATCGAAACCTTCTTCAAGGAATTCGAGGCGGCGGCCATGGTCATCTTGCCGACGCGGGTCGAGCCGGTGAAGGACACCATCTCGACCAGCGGGTGGCTGACCATCGGCGCGCCGACATCGGCGCCGAGACCCGCGAGGATGTTGACGACGCCAGCCGGCAGGCCAGCCTCGAGCAGGATGTCGCCGAGCACGAAGGTCGAGGCCGAGGTCATCTCGCTCGGCTTGACCACCGCCGTGCAGCCAGCGGCGAGCGCGAAGGGCAGCTTCTGGCTGACGATCAGGAACGGGAAATTCCACGGCGTGATGATCGAGACGACGCCGATCGGCTCGCGCAGCACAACGCCCAGCATGGACTCGCCGAGATTGGCGTAGCTCTCGCCATGCAGCGTCCGCGCAAGCGAGGCGGCGTAGCGCCAGATATCGACGCCGCCGCCGATCTCGCCGCGCGCCTGGGCGATCGGCTTGCCGGATTCCAGCGCGTCGAGCCTAGCAATCTCTTCCAGCCGGGTCTCGATCAGGTCGGCCGCCTTGAGCAGTACCGCGGCGCGCTCTGAGGCCTTCATGCGCGGCCATGGGCCGGTCTCGAAAGCCTTGTGAGCAGCCTGCACAGCGGCCTCGACCTCCGCCGCGCCTGCCTGGGCATAGCGCGAAACGGCAAAGCCGTGGCCTGGGCTGCTGCGCTCGATGGCGCGGCCGTCGCGGGCGTCGACATGCTTGCCGTCGATCAAAAGCTTGTAGGTCTTCGGCGCCTGCGACGCCTCGGCCGGCATGGCAATGTTGAGAGGTGCGTTCATCAGGTTCCTCTAGGATCTCGAAAAGGCCGGCTTCTGCTTGGCCTTGAAGGCGCCGACGCCGGCCTTGAGGTCAGCGGTGAGCGCGATGAAGCCGCTGGCCAGCGCTTCGGCCGCCGCGGCATTCTCCTCGCCCTCGGCAATGCCGATCATCAGCTTGGTGGCCTCGGTCGCCAGCGGCCCGCGTTCGGCGATCTTTTCTCCCCAGGCCTTCGCATCCTCGAAGGCCTTGCCGGTCTCGACGACGCGGTCGACGATGCCAAGCGCGAGCGCGTCGGCCGCCAGGAAAATCTCGCCGCCAAGCGCCATGCGCTTGACCGCCTGCGTGCCGAAGCGGCGCACGGCGCGCTGCGTGCCGGACCAGCCGGGCACCACGCCGATCGAGGTTTCCGGAAAGCCGAGCTTCACCTGGGTTTCGGCGACACGGAAGTCGCAGGCCGCGGCCAGTTCCAGCCCGCCGCCCAGCGCATGGCCGGACAGCACCGCGATGGTCGGTTGCCGAAGCCGCGCCAGCCGGTCGAAGACGCGGTGGCCGTAGCGCACCCATTGCACCTGAAAATCGGCGGCGCTCAATTGTGCCCAGGCCTCGACGTCGCCGCCGGCGCAGAAGCCTTTGCCTTCGCCACGGATGAGTACGACGCGGACGCCCTCGGCCAGTTCCGCCTCGTGGAGTGCGGTTTCGAGTGCCCGCAACATCGGAATGTCGAGCGCGTTGAATTTTTCCGGCCGGCGCAGCGTGACGACGCCGATGGCGCCGTCCTGCTCGAAGGTGACAAGGCGCTCAGCCATGCGCGCCTCCGAGCGAAGCGCCGCCATTGAGCGACAGGCCGATCGGCCGGTTCTGGTAAAGCGAGGCGGGCGTAACCTTGATGTCGTTGGCGACGGCGAGCGGAATGTCGGCCTGCGCCAGCACATCGCGCTCGAGATCGATGCCGGGCGCCAGCTCCGTGACCATCAGGCCGTCCGGCGTCAGCTTCATCACGCAGCGTTCGGTGACGTAGGTGATGTCCTGGCCTTGCGCGACGGCGCGCTTGCCGGAGAAGGAGATGTGCTCGACCTCCTCGACGATCTTCTTGACCTTGCCTTCCTGGTCGATGCGGATGGCGCCGTCGGCGAGCGATAGCTTTGCGCCGGCGTTGAAGAAGCCGGAGAAGACGATCTTTTTCGCTCGCGCGGTGATGTCGACGAAGCCGCCGGCGCCGGCCGTCACATGCGGCCTTGCCGAAAGCTTCGAGACGTTGACGGAGCCGTGGCGGTCGATCTGCAGGAAGGACAGCAGCGAGGCGTCGAAGCCGCCGGCCTGGAAATAGATGAACTGGTGTGGCGAGGGCATGATCGCCTCGGCGTTCGAGGCGCAGCCGAACTTGAAGTCGAGCAGCGGCACGCCGCCGACCGCGCCCTGCTCGATCACCCAGGTGACCTTGCCGTGCTGGCCTTCCTCCAGAAGGATGCGCGGCACGTTGGCGGAGATGCCGAAGCCGATGTTGACGGCCATGCCGTCGCGCAATTCCATGGCGACGCGGCGCGCGATCACCTTCTGGATGTTCATCTCCGGTGTGCGGAAGGTCGACAGCGGCCGGAAGATCTCGCCGGAGATCGCCGGATCGTAAGCCGTCTGCGTCGTCTGCAACTGGTCGGGCGCGACGACGATGTGGTCGACCAGGACGCCCGGCACGCGCACGTCATGCGGCTTCAGCGTGCCGTTCTCGACAACGCGCTTGACCTGCGCAATGACGATGCCGCCATTGTTGCGGGCGGCGAGCGCCTGCTCCAGCCCGCCGAGATAGGCGCCTTCATGCTCATAAGTGAGGTTGCCGCGCTCGTCGGCGGAAGTGGCGCGGATGATCGAGATGTCGGGGACGATGGCTCGGAAATAGAGCCATTCCTCGCCGTCGAACTGCTGCACAGAAACGATCGGCTCGCTGGCCGCCGCGTTCATGGCGCAGCCTTGGTGGCGCGGATCGGCAAAGGTATCGAGACCGACCTTGGTCAGCACACCAGGCCGCTTGGCGGCCGCCTCGCGATGCATGTCGAACAGGATGCCGGAAGGCACGTTATAGGCGGCGACCGAATTGTCGCCGATCATCTGCCAGATCCGCGGCGGCTCAGCCGAGGAGGGGCCGGAAGGATAGGAGCCGCAGAGCGTGCGCTTGAGCAGGCCAGGCTTGGCGAGATGGTCGATGCCCTTGATACCGTACATGTCGCCGGCGGCGATCGGGTGCAGCGTGGTGATCGCCTTCGGATGACCTTCCGCGTCGAAGCGCTCGCCGATCGCGGCAAGCACCGCGTCCGGGCAGCCGAGCCCACTCGACGACGACACCGAGACGACCATGCCGTCCTTGATCAGGCTGGCGGCCTGCGCCGCCGAGACGAGCTTGCTCACGCGAGGCTCCCGAGTTGCGGATCGATCACGACTGCCCTGCCGGCCTTCGAGGATTGTAGTGCTGCTTCGGCCGATGCCAGCGACCAGATGCCGTCCTCGCCGGTGGCCGAAGGCTGGCCTTCGCCGCGGATCGCGGCATGGAACCGGCGCAGCGAGCGGGTATAGAGGTCCTCGCGGTCGAAGCTCAACTCCTCCTCGCCGTTTGCCGTGCGCAGCAGCACCGAGCCGACCGGCTTCTGCGTCATCACATTGGCGGCGATGAGCGAGCCTTCCGACCCGTGCACCTCGAAGCCGGTGCCGGCGAACTTCGTCGTGAAGCCTTCATGCGATTGCGCAATGACGCCGGACTTGAAACGCCAGATGCACATGGCGCCGTCCTCCAGCCCGCGGCCTGCCATGCCGGCCGACTGCGTGAAGGCCGAAATCTCGACCGGATCGTCGCCGAGCACGAAACGCAGCGTGTCGGCATCATGGACGGTGATGTCGAGCACCACGCCACCGCCGGCCTCGGGCCTGGTGATGCGCCAGCCCTGCAGGTTTTCCGGCAGGAAAACGGAATGGAAGACACGCGCGGCGATCGGCTTGCCGATGCGGCCGGCGGCAACCGCCTCGCGCATTGCCCGATGCGCGCCGGCATTGCGCAGATGGTGGTTGGTGCCGAACACAATGCCGGCCTTCCCGGCGGCGGCGACCATCTTGCGCGCATCGGCGCTGGTCAGCGCCAGCGGCTTTTCGCACAGCACATGCTTGCCCGCCTTGATCGCGGCCAGACCCTGTTCGAGGTGCAACTCATTGGTGGTCGAGATGTAGACGGCATCGATGTCCGAGCCAAGCAGCGCATCGAGCGTCGAGACGGCGGCCGGTATGCCGTTCTCCTGGGCATAGGCTTCGGCGCGCTCCGGGCTGGAGCTCATCACGGCGGCGATCTCGCCATCGGCCTGCGCGCGGATGGCGTCGATCATGAACTGTTTCGCGATCGTGCTTGCGCCGATCAGACCCCATCTCACGCTCATGCCGCGTCTCCCATTCCAGCGCCGCGCGTGTTGCGGCTCTGGCCGCAGCTTTCCCTGACAACCAGGCTGACCGCGCCGATATGGTCCTTCGCGCGCGTGGTGCGCGACTGAATCATCTTCAGCATGACGTGAGCGGCCCGCTCGCCGAGGCCGGCGGTATCCACGGCGACACTGGTCAGCGCCGGCATATAATGCTCGGCCTCGGCCACGTCGTCGAAACCCACCACGGCGAAGTCCGTCCCGGCCTCCAGGCCGCGCTTGCGCAGCGCCAGCATGACGCCGAAAGCGACGGCATCGTTGAAGCAAAGGGCCGCCGTCGGCGGCTCGGGCGCCGCAAGTGCGGTCTCCAGGCAGGCGATGCCACCCTTGCGGCTGGTCTCACCCTCGACGATCGTCCTGTCTGCGATTGGGATGCCCAGCGTCTCGCAAGCCTCCAGAAAGCCGCCCAGCCTCTGCTGATAAACCACGAGGTCGGACGAACCGCCGAAGAAGGCCAGGCGGCGGTGGCCCTTGAGGATCAAATGCTCGGTGGCGATGAAGGCGCCGCGATGGTTGTCCGGCGCGATTACCGGAATGCGGCTCTCGGGCAGCCGGCGCATGGTGAAGACGATCGGTACGCCCGCGGCCTCGATGCGGCGGAAGGCGCCGGGCGTGGTGCCGCGCGCCGGCGAGACGATCAGGCCGGCAACGCCCTGCTCCATCAGCGACTTCAGCACTTCTTCCTGACGCACCGGGTTTTCCGCGGTGTTGGCGATGAAGGGCACGATGCCGGCCGCCTGGAAGACGCGCTCCATGCCGACGGCCAGTTCGGCGAAGAAGGGATTGGTGAGATCGTTGATCACCATGCCGATGACGTTGGAGTGCGCCTTGCGCAGATTGGCGGCGCCGCGGTTGTAGACATAGCCGACATCCTCGATTGCCTTGCGCACCTTGACCGCGGTCTCAGGCCGGATCAGCCCGCTGCCTTGCAGCACGAGCGATACCGTCGATTTGGACACGCCGGCCTCGCGGGCGATGTCCAGGATCGTTGCCTTGGCCCGGCTGGCCATGTCAGTGCTTTCCTCCGCGTCTGGCATCAAATCTATTGGAACGTTCTAAACGTGATACCAAACCAGAGTCAATCGGGATTCGCGCGGAAACCGAAAAATTGATGGATGAGCCGCAAACGCAAGGGTATAGCGCCATGATTCGACATTGAATCGCTTCAGTCGCAGGGATCATAAAGATCCTTGATTTATTGGAACGTTCCATTTATAGGCTGCCGCAAAGGGAGACTTCCATGGACATCATCCTGCCTGCGGAGAATGGCGCTCGAGCCAGCTACCGGCTGGTCGGCCAACCGGCGAAGGCGACCGTCGGCGCGGATTTTCCCCGCGTCGCCTATGCTGCGGCCCATGTCGTCGCCGACCCCTTCGCCATGACCGATCCCTGGTCGCGGCCAGCGGTCGACTGGGACAGGACCATGGCCTTCCGTCATCATCTGTGGCGGCTTGGTTTCCGGATTGCGGAAGCGATGGACACCTCGCAGCGCGGCATGGGTTTCGACTGGGTGAGCGCGAAGGAACTGATCCGGCGCTCGATCGCCGAGGCGCGCACGGTGAAGGGCGCCGATCTCGCTTCGGGCGCCGGCACCGACCATCTGGCGCCTGCGGCGGCCAAGTCGCTGGATGACGTGATCCATGCCTACGAGGAGCAGTTCGCCTTCATCGAGGGCGAGGGCGGCAAGGCGATCATGATGGCAAGCCGCGCGCTGGCGGCGGTGGCCAAGGGGCCGGACGACTATGCCCGCGTCTACGACCGCATCCTGTCGCAGGCGTCCGGCAAGGTCATCCTGCATTGGCTGGGCGACATGTTCGATCCGGCATTGAAAGGGTATTGGGGAAGCGATGAATTCGACGCCGCGCTCGATACGGTCGTCGCGATCATCGAGCGGCATGCCGGCAAGGTCGAAGGCATAAAGATATCGTTGCTCGATGCCGGCAAGGAGGTGTCGCTACGCAACCGGTTGCCCGAGGGCGTGGTGATGTTCACGGGCGACGATTTCAACTACCCGGAATTGATCGCCGGCGACGGCAAGAGGCATTCGCACGCGCTGCTCGGCATTTTCG
Source organism: Mesorhizobium sp. (assembly GCA_004020545.1). Taxonomy (GTDB): domain Bacteria; phylum Pseudomonadota; class Alphaproteobacteria; order Rhizobiales; family Rhizobiaceae; genus Mesorhizobium. The sequence continues at coordinate 109,609 of SAQE01000001.1, forward strand.
ACGCCATCGCGCCGGTTGCCAACGCCGCGCTGGTGAAGCTCGGCGCGGGTGATCGGGCCGGCTATGACGCGCTGATGGCGCCGACCGTGCCGCTGTCGCGCAAAATCTTCGAGGCGCCGACCGAATATTACAAGGCCGGCATCGTCTTCATGGCCTGGCTGAACGGGCACCAGGACCATTTCACCATGGTCGGCGGCATGCAGTCGGCGCGTGGCATATGCCACTACGCCGACGTCTTCCGCCTCGCCGATCAGGCCGGATTGCTGGCCGATCCCGAGCGCGCCGTCGCCAGGATGAAGAGCCTCTTAGCGGTCGCAGGTGCCTGAGCCGGCAGGCTTGTTGGCTCCTGCCGATCTGCCGGCTGGCAAAAGATTCCTTCTCTCCTTTTGAACCGATCCGTGACGAAGCGCGACCAAGCGCTGCGTAAGGAACCAAGTTCACCAGGGAGAACGCCACTATGACTATCGTTTCAAGGAAGGTCTTTCTCGCGGCCATCGCCGTTTCCGTTCTGGCCGGCTGCAAGACCACAAGTTTCAGGGACTGCGACAACATCAAGCCGAACGTGACCCACAACGCCAAATGCTGCGGCATCGGCGATGCGCCGTGCCGTGAAGGCAAGGGCGGCAATCACGACCACAGGCCCGATCCTCGGCCGCAGTGAGGGATAGGGGAGTAAGGCAGTAGGGCATAGGGAACGGAATACGCCGACGCAAAGCCCTACTGCCCGTATTGCCTTGCTCACTTATTCCCGTGGGGATTTGTCAGGATGGTGGGCGTGACAAGGATTGAACTTGTGACCCCTGCAATGTCAATGCAGTGCTCTCCCGCTGAGCTACACGCCCATCCGAAGCCGCGCATACACCATTTTTGGTCCGGCGCGTCAATAGCAGGAACAAGAAAAGAAGCTCCGTTTTGCCGCATCGGCGACGAGCGCCGATATCTTGCCGGAAAATCCTTCAGGCCGCCTGCAGCATCTTCTCGACCTCGTTGACGAGATCACGCAGGTGGAAGGGTTTCGACAGTACCTTGGCGTCCTTGGGCGCCTTGGAATCCGGATTGAGCGCGACCGCGGCAAAGCCGGTGATGAACATGACCTTGAGGTCCGGATCGATCTCGGTGGCACGGCGGGCGAGCTCGATGCCGTCCATCTCCGGCATGACGATATCGGTCAGGAGCAGCGAGAAAGGCTCCTCGCGCAGCCGCTCATAGGCGCTGGCGCCATTGTCGAAATCGCTCACCTGGTAACCGGCTCGTTCCAGTGCCTTGACGAGGAACCGGCGCATATCGTCGTCGTCTTCCGCCAGCAGAATGCGTGCCATCATATCCCGTCCGAATCACCCGCCCCAAGCCTGCCGCCGCGCAAGCCCGTTAACCATCCTGTATATGAGGAGGAGACGGTAAACATCAAGTGAACATTGGCCTCGTTCCGACCACTTCGGCTGTCCGTTTCGCAGGGCTGAAATGCTGGACATGCCGGACGCAAGATGGCAGTTTCGCGTGATGATGCAATGCTTCATCCTGGTTCGTTCAAATTGAAGACGGCAGCCGAGGATTTTTCGGTCGTTCCACCCTTCGAAATCCGATTGGGCGCCGAGCAGCGCGTCCCTTTCCTGTTCAATTCGCCGCATAGCGGCCGCCACTATCCCGAGCGCTTCCTCGCCATGGCGAGGCTCGACCGCAACGCCATCCGGCGGTCGGAGGATTGCTATGTCGAGGAGCTTTTCGGCGGCGCCGTTGCGCTCGGCGCGCCGATGCTGGCGGCGAATTTCCCGCGCGCCTATCTCGACGTCAACCGCGAGCCGTGGGAGCTCGATCCGCGCATGTTCGCGGAGCCGGTGCCGTCCTTCTGCAATATCCGCTCGGCCCGTGTGGCAGGCGGGCTCGGCACGGTGCCGAAACTGGTGGGGGAGGGGCTGGACATCTATCCAGGGCGCCTGCCGCTTGCCGAGGCCGTCGGACGCATAGAGGCCGTCTACAAGCCGTATCACGAGACGCTGAAGCGGCTGCTGACCAGAACCCATGCGAGGTTCGGCTATGCCGTGCTCATCGACTGCCATTCGATGCCGGCCAGCATCCGCGTCGGCGACAATGGGGTGCGGCCCGACTTCATCATCGGCGACCGTTTCGGCATTTCCGCGGCGGCGGCTTTGACCGAGACGGCGATCGGCCTGCTCACCGGCATGGGTTACGCGGTCGCGCACAACAAGCCCTATGCCGGCGGCTTCATCACCGAGCATTACGGGCGGCCGGCACGTCATCTGCATGCGCTGCAGATCGAGGTCAATCGCGGGCTTTACATGAACGAGCGGACGTTCCAGAGATCGGCCGGCTTCGACGCTTTAGCCGACGACCTGACGCGCTTTTCGGCCGAACTGGTGTCGATGCCCGACCATAATTTCGTCGATCTGCCGCTCGCCGCGGAATGACAGCCGCGTTTGCGGCTCGCGGCTCAAAAAAAGACCGCATCGTTTTCACGACACGGTCGAAGTCTAGGGAGGAAACGCCCAAGGAGGGCATGGACAGGATAACCTGTCCGAGAACAAAACTATTGTGCGATGCACAAATGTCAATCGACTTCGGGCTTTTTTAATTCAATATGATGTGCAAATTCCGTTTCGACGGCTGAGGTGTGACATTCGGGCAACAAATGCGCGACGCCCGTGCGGCTTTGCGTCTCTGGTCCGGGCAGAAAACAGCGGCTGCCGACGGCTGCCGCAATGGGGAGAGTGAGTTGGATATCAGCATCGATTTCATGCGGCGCATCGCGCGTGCGGCCGCCGCCGAGACCCTGCCGCGCTTCCGCAGCCAGGGCGCGGTGGCCAACAAGCAGGCGGAAAGCTTCGACCCGGTGACGGAGGCCGATCGCGAAGCCGAGCGGGCGATCCGGGCGCTGATAGCCGCGGAATACCCCGATCACGGCATTCTCGGTGAGGAGCATGGCAGCGAGAACATGTCGAGCCGGCATGTCTGGGTCATCGACCCGATCGACGGCACACGCGCCTTCATCTCCGGCCTGCCGGTGTGGGGAACGCTGGTCGGGCTGACCGTCGACGGCAACGCCGTCGCGGGCCTGATGTCGCAACCCTTCACCGGCGAGCTGTTCTATGCCAACGCGTCCGGCTCGCATTACGAAGGTCCGGGCGGCCCGCGCAAGCTAGCGACCCGCAAGACGACGGAGCTCGCCAAAGCGACGCTGTTCACCACCACGCCGGCACTCTACAAGGGCGAGGCGCGCAATCGCTACGACCGGTTCGAGAAGCAGGTGCAACTCGCCCGCTACGGCACCGACTGCTATGCCTTCGCCATGGTGGCGGCGGGAAACGTCGACATTGTCGCCGATCCAGGCCTGAAGCCTTATGACATCGTGGCGTTGATTCCGATCATCGAGAAGGCAGGCGGCGTCGTCACCACATTTGAGGGCGGACCGGCGGAGAAGGGCGGCGACATACTGGCGGCGGCGACGCCCGAATTGCACGCGGCTGCGATGGCGGCGCTGCGCGACTGATCCGCGGCGCCTTGGCGCCCGGTGTGGTCAGGGCGCGTCCCCGGATCCCGGAACGAAAGCGTCGAAGGCCGCCAGGAGCTGCTCCCGGTAAAGGTCCTTCTCCTGCAGGATCTCGTGATGCGCGCCGTCGATCATCAACAGCGATCCGACGCGCAACCGCCGGGCATAGGATTCCACAGCCTTGGTCGAGACGACCTGGTCGGCGCCGGCGGCGACGATCAGCATCGGCACCTGGATCCTGGCCATGAAATCCGCATCGCTGACCGCCTCCGAGGCCTCGGCGGCGGCCTTCAGCCAGCGGATGGTCGGGCCGCCGAGCGCGAGCTGGGGCCAAGCTTTGTGGATGTCGGTGTTGCGCCGATAGCGCTCGGGGTCCGAGGTCACCTTGTTGGTTTCGAAGGGCGTCGGCAATTTTGGGCGCGGTCCCCAGGCGGCATAGAGCCTGCCGAGGCCCAGCGCGCAAAACACAGCGCAGACGCGTCGGACCGTGGAGATCGAAACCGGCGAGTCGGGTACGGCCAGGAAGGGTGCGATCAGCACCATGCGCCGGACCCGGTTGACCATCGAGGGCGAAGCAAGCAGCGCAATCACCGCCCCGGTCGAGTGGGCGAGGATGTAGTAGGGGCCGCGGCAATCAGGCAGCACGATCTCCTCGAAGAACTGCTCGAGGTCGCTTGTATAGTCGCGGAAGCTGCGAACATAGCCGCGCTGCTGGTCGCGCAGCAGGCGGCTGGAATCGCCCTGGCCGCGCCAGTCAAGGACGGCGACGCCGAAGCCGCGGTCGGCGAGGTTGCGGATGGTCTCGAAATATTTTTCGATGCACTCGTTGCGGCCGGTAAGCAGCACCACTGTGCCCTGCAGCGGGCGGGCGACCGCGCCGAAGACGCCATAGCGGATCTTCTTGCCGTCGCGTGTGGTGAAAAAGCCGCCGCCGGCATTTTCGGGCTGCGGATTGCCCTCGGTCTGGTGGAAAAGGTCCGTCATTCGGCGCCACGTTGATTGTTCTTTGCCCGAACGGGCCAGGCGTTGCCATGGTGATAGACGGCCATGGGCCAAAAGCAAAGGCGTTGCGGGGATCTGCGCGACCTGCCGTGAACGGAAATGGGGAAGGCCGGAAGTGCCTGCGGCGCACTTCCGGCCTCTGTCGATCCGGGAGGAAGGGACGTTGCACCCGGTTCGGCCTCGGCGCGGCGCCCTCGGCGAGGGGCCGCTTGTCCGTCATCTTGGCTAAAGCTTAGCGTCGCGTGGCTGAACGGATGCCGAAGCTGCGGTTCATCTGGCGTTCATCGGGCAGAAAAATCGAAGGGAAACTTGATCGCGCGAAGTCCTTGAAATGGCCTTTTGCGCTTCCCAAATTGAGGTTGCGGCCGCCGATGTCGGGGTCGCTGGCTCACCCGGAACGCCTTTCGAGGGTTTTGCACCGGGCCATACGCAAACCATGTTGCTCAACAGGAGAACACATCATGCGTCACGTTGATTTTTCCCCGCTTTATCGTTCGACCGTCGGCTTCGACCGGCTGTTCACCATGCTTGATTCGCTCGGCCAGCCCGAGAGTGCGCAGACCTATCCGCCCTACAACATCGAGCGCACCGGCGAGAACGCCTATCGCATCTCGATGGCGGTTGCCGGCTTCTCGGAAGACGAGATTTCGATCGAGGCGCACCGCAACGTGCTGACCGTCAAGGGCGAGCGCAAGGAAGAGGGCAATGGCGAGGGTTCCGAGCTGCTCTATCGCGGCATTGCCTCGCGCGCCTTCGAGCGCCGCTTCCAGCTCGCCGACCATGTCGAGGTCGAGGGTGCCACGCTGAAGAACGGCCTGCTCTTCGTCGACCTCAAGCGCAACATCCCCGAGGAGCTCAAGCCGCGCAAGATCGCGATCTCCTCGTCTTCGGACAAGGCCAAGCAGATCGAGGCCAAGGCTGCCGCGTAACCCGCGCGCTCCATCCGTAAGATACGTCTCCCTCCCGAGACGGAAGCGGCGCCGAGAGGCGCCGCTTTTTTGTTGGCTATTCAACCAGCAAGTGGCCAAGCCGGTTGATCTCTTCCGTCGTGGTCGCGAAGCTCGCGACGAAGCGGTAGATCGCTTCGTTATCGCCGACATGACCGTCGAAGCCCTGCGGCACGCCCCATTCGTAGAATTTGGCGCCGGCTGCTTGCAGCTTTTCAGCAACCGCGCGGTCGAGGATCGCGAACACTTCGTTGGCTTGCGGCAGCCAGGCGAGCCTGCCTGTTAGCGCATCCTCGATCGTTTCTGCCAAGTGAGCGGCCATCGCATTGGCATGGCGCGCCATCCTCAACCACAAATCGTCGGTGAAATAGGCTTCGAACTGAGCCGAGATGAAGCGCGCCTTGGAAAAGGTCTGCCCGGCGCGCTGGCGAAGAAGGCGCAGATCGCGGCCGACTTCCGGGTTGAAGATCACCACCGCATCGGCCATCCAGCAGCCGTTCTTGGTGCCGCCGAAGGAGATGAGGTCGACGCCGCTCTTCCAGGTCATCTCCGCCGGCGTGACGTCGGTCGCGGCAATCGCGTTGGCAAAGCGCGCTCCGTCCATGTGCAGCGGCAGTTTATGGTGGCGGCTGACCTCGGCGATCGCCTTGACGTCGTCGACGGTGTAGACCGTGCCCACTTCGGTCGCCTGGGTGATCGTCACCGCCATTGGCTGGCCGGCGGGAGCGAGATCCTGCGAATAGCGTTTGATGGCCTTGTCCAGAGCCTGCGGGTTCATGCGCCCCAGCGGCCCCGGAACCGGCGCCATGCGCGCGCCGCCGGTACAGAAACCCATCGCGCCAAATTCATCGACATTCATATGCGCTTCGGAATGGCAAAGCGCGATGCCTCCGATACGGTTCAACGCCGCCATCGAAAGGGCGTTGGCTGCGGTGCCGGTCGCGACGAAGAACACTTGAACTTCACGTTCGAAGATCTCGCTGAAGCGGCGGTAGACTGCGCGATCGAGATCGCCATCGCCATAGGCTGTCGCAACGCCAGCAGCGTGCCGTGAAAGGTTGGCCGAAATGTCGGGATGGACGCCCGCCCAGTTGTCGGATGCAAAGAACATCGAGAGGTCCGTATAGTGATTGGCAAAACGGGCGCGACTTGACTGCTTTGGCGCCGGAAGTGCAAGGGCCAGTCCTTGGCAAAGCGGTGAAGCCACCCGGCGGTCCCATATGGCTGCGATCAAAGGTTGCGTTTCTTGACCTCGTCACGAAATTTTGTGTCGCGGCACGCCCAAGTTTTTTGTGAATCGGTCTTGTGCAGGGTCCCGATTTCTGCCATAAAAATTTAGGACAGTAGTGCTGTCTTATTTTGTCGCACAAAACAGGCTGGACTGGCGTATCATTCATGGCCATTCCGGCCATTGTTGCGAGCGGCGGGTAGACGGCTCCGCTCTGGCCTGTACGATACCGGATGCGAACCGGGCGTATAGCCGCATGGTTCGGCAAGAATTTCGCGAGACGTGCAGCAAGGATCAAGGGAAGCGTTGTGCTTCCCAAGGCAAACCAGCGCCCCGAGGCAAACTAGCGACAAGGGTGCGGAACGTGAGGACAGGACGATGACGGAACTGACGCCATCTGCGATCAACGGCCAGGCCGCGCAGACGAAAGCGGCAGCCGTCAAAAATCCGTCCCGCGCCACCAACGGCTTGACCGCGCAGGGCCTCTACGATCCGCGCAACGAGCACGACGCGTGCGGCGTGGGCTTCATCGTCAACATGAAGGGCGTGAAGTCGCATCAGGTCGTCGAGGACGGCCTGGCGATGCTCGAGAATCTCACCCATCGCGGCGCCGTGGGCGCCGATCCGCTGGTCGGCGACGGCGCCGGCGTGCTGGTGCAGATTCCGGACCAGTTCTACCGCGAGGAGATGGCCACCCAGGGCATCGAACTGCCGCCGGCCGGCCAGTACGGCGTCGGCCACTGGTTCATGCCGCAGAATGCTGAGCTTCGCGCCCATATCGAGGACATCATCGCCGAATCGGCCCAGTCCGAGGGGTTGCCGCTGCTCGGCTTCCGCGATGTGCCGGTCGACAATTCGTCGCTGTCGAAGGCGCCGGACATCGTGGCGTCCGAGCCGTTCCATCGGCAGGTGTTCATCGGCCGTACGGCCGATATTCCGGATGACGAGGAATACGAGGCCAGGCTCTATCTGCTGCGCAAGGTGATCTCCGGCCGCATCTACGCCGAGAACGACAACAAGGACATAGGCGCCTATTGCGTGTCGCTGTCGGCGCGCACCATCGTCTACAAGGGCATGTTCCTCGCCTACCAGGTCGGCGCCTACTACAAGGACCTCACCGATCCGCGCTTCCAGACCGCGCTGATCCTCGTCCACCAGCGCTTCTCGACCAACACCTTCCCGTCGTGGAAGCTGGCGCATCCCTACCGCATGGTCGCGCATAACGGCGAGATCAACACGGTACGCGGCAACAACAACTGGATGGCGGCGCGCCAGGCCTCGGTCGATTCCGAGCTGTTCGGCAACAACATCTCGAAGCTCTGGCCGATCTCCTATGATGGCCAGTCGGACACGGCGTGCTTCGACAACGCGCTCGAATTCCTGTTCCAGGGCGGCTACAGCTTGAGCCACGCCATGATGATGCTGATCCCGGAAGCCTGGGCCGGCAACAAGCTCATGGATCAGGACCGCAAGGCGTTCTACGAGTACCATGCCGCGCTGATGGAGCCGTGGGACGGGCCGGCGGCGGTGGTCTTCACCGACGGACGCCAGATCGGCGCCACGCTCGACCGCAACGGCCTGCGCCCGGCGCGCTACATCGTCACCGACGACGACCGCGTCATCATGGCCTCCGAAGCCGGCGTGCTGCCGGTGCCGGAAGAGAAGATCGTGCAGAAGTGGCGGCTGCAGCCCGGCCGCATGCTTTTGATCGATCTCGCCAAGGGCCGCATCATCTCCGACGAGGAGATCAAGTCGGAGATCGCGAGCAAGCATCCCTACAAGACGTGGCTCGCAAACACGCAGCTCATCCTCGAAGACCTGAAGCCGGTCGAGCCGCGCGCGCTGCGCAAGGACGTCAGTCTGCTCGATCGCCAGCAAAGCTTCGGCTATACGCAGGAAGACACCAAGCTGCTGATGGCGCCGATGGCCACCACCGGCCAGGAAGCGGTCGGCTCGATGGGCACCGACACGCCGATCTCGGCGATGTCGGACAAGTCGAAGCTGCTCTACACCTATTTCAAGCAGAACTTCGCCCAGGTCACCAATCCGCCGATCGACCCGATCCGCGAGGAATTGGTGATGAGCCTGGTGTCCTTCATCGGTCCGCGGCCGAACATCTTCGACCTGGTCGGCACGTCGCGCCGCAAGCGGCTCGAGGTGCGCCAGCCGATCCTGACCAATGGCGACCTCGAGAAGATACGCTCGATCGGCCATACCGAGGACCGTTTCGACACCAAGACGATCGACATCACCTACGGTTCGAACGAGGGCGCGGCGGGCATGCAGGGCGCCATCGACCGGCTCTGCGAGCGGGCCGAGGCGGCGGTTGCCGGCGGCTACAACATCATCATCCTGTCCGACCGCCAGGTCGGGCCGGACCGGATCGCCATTCCGGTGCTTCTGGCCACCGCGGCGGTGCACCACCACCTGATCCGCAAGGGGCTGCGCACCGCGGTCGGGCTGGTCGTGGAATCCGGCGAGCCGCGCGAGGTGCATCATTTCTGCTGCCTCGCCGGCTACGGCGCGGAGGCGATCAACCCCTATCTCGCCTTCGACACGCTGCTCGACATGCACCAGCGCGGCGAGCTGCCGGAAGAGGTCGACGCATACGAGGTCGTCTCGCGCTACATCAAGTCGATCGGCAAGGGCATCCTCAAAGTGATGTCGAAGATGGGCATCTCGACCTATCAGTCCTATTGCGGCGCGCAGATCTTCGATGCCATCGGGCTCAGGTCGGATTTCGTCGAGAAGTACTTCACCGGCACCGCGACGCTGATAGAAGGCGTCGGGCTGGACGAGATCGCGACCGAGACGCTCAGCCGCCACACCGACGCCTTCGGCAATGACCCGGTGCTGCGCAACAGCCTGGAGGTCGGCGGCGAATATATGTTCCGCATGCGCGGCGAGGCGCATATGTGGTCGCCGGACGCGGTTGCCACCTTGCAGCACGCCGTGCGCCAGGGCTCCTGGGACACGTTCAAGGAGTATTCCACGCAGATCGACAGCGCGACAGCTAGAGCGCAGACCATCCGCGGCCTGTTCAAGATCAAGCTGGCGGAAGAGACCGGCCGCAAGAAGGTCGCGATCGAAGACGTCATGCCGGCGGCCGAGATCGTCAAGCGCTTCTCGACCGGGGCGATGTCCTTCGGTTCGATCTCCAGGGAAGCGCACACCACGCTGGCGCGCGCCATGAACACCATCGGCGGCAAGTCGAACACCGGCGAGGGCGGCGAAGAGGCCGACCGCTATCTGCCGCTGCCCGGCGGCGGCAAGAATCCGGAGCGCTCGGCGATCAAGCAGGTTGCGTCGGGGCGGTTCGGCGTGACGGCGGAGTATCTGGTCAATTCCGACGTCATGCAGATCAAGGTGGCGCAGGGCGCCAAGCCCGGCGAGGGCGGCCAACTGCCCGGACACAAGGTCGATGCGACCATCGCCAAGGTCAGGCACTCGACGCCAGGCGTCGGCCTGATCTCGCCGCCGCCGCATCACGACATCTATTCGATCGAGGATCTGGCGCAGTTGATCTACGATCTGAAGAACGTCAACCCGGCGGCCGACGTCTCGGTCAAGCTGGTGTCGGAGGTCGGCGTCGGCACGGTCGCGGCGGGCGTCGCCAAGGCGCGCGCCGACCACATCACCATCTCCGGTTACGACGGCGGCACCGGCGCTTCGCCGCTGACCTCGCTCAAGCATGCCGGCAGCCCTTGGGAAATGGGGCTTGCCGAAACGCACCAGACGCTGGTGCTCAACGGCCTGCGCTCACGCGTCGCGCTGCAGGTCGATGGCGGCCTGCGCACCGGCCGCGACGTCATCATCGGCGCGCTGCTCGGCGCCGACGAGTTCGGCTTCTCGACCGCGCCGCTGATCGCGGCCGGCTGCATCATGATGCGCAAGTGCCACCTGAACACCTGCCCGGTCGGCGTGGCGACGCAGGACCCGGTGCTGCGCAAGCGCTTCAAGGGCACGCCCGAGCACGTCATCAACTTCTTCTTCTACGTGGCGGAGGAGGTGCGCGCGCTGCTGGCCGAAATGGGCTTCACCCATATCGACCAGATCATCGGCGACACCGACCTTCTGGAGAAGCGCGACGTCATCCAGCACTGGAAGGCGCGCGGGCTCGACTTCTCGAAGATGTTCTTCAAGCCCGACGCGCCGCACGAGGCGTTGCACTGGACCGAGCGGCAGAAGCATCCGATCGACGACGTGCTCGACCGCAAGCTGATCGAACTGGCGAAGCCGGCGCTGGAAGCCAAGCAGGCCGTCACCATCGAGCTGCCGATCCGCAATGTCGACCGCTCGGCCGGCGCGATGCTGTCTGGCGAAGTCGCCAGGCGCTTCAAGCACAAGGGGCTGCGCGAGGACACGATCACCGTCAAGCTCACCGGCACGGCCGGCCAGTCGTTCGGTGCGTTCCTGGCGCGCGGCGTCTCCTTCGATCTGGTCGGCGCCGGCAACGATTATGTCGGCAAGGGCCTGTCCGGCGGCCGCATCGTCATCCGGCCGCCGGAAGAGGCCAAGATCATAGCTGCTGAATCGATCATCGTCGGCAACACGGTGCTCTATGGCGCGACCGAGGGCGAGGCCTATTTCGCCGGTGTCGCCGGTGAGCGCTTCGCGGTGCGCAATTCCGGCGTGGCGGCAGTCGTCGAAGGCGTCGGCGACCATGGCTGCGAGTACATGACCGGCGGCATCGTCGTCGTGCTCGGCAAGACGGGGCGCAACTTCGCCGCCGGCATGTCGGGCGGCGTCGCCTATGTGCTCGACGAAAAGGGCGATTTCGCCGAACGCTGCAACATGGCGATGGTCGAGCTGGAGCCCGTTCCGGAAGAGGACGACCTGATGGAGAAGCTGCTCCATCACGGCGGCGACCTCGACCACAAGGGACGTGTCGACGTCTCGGGCGACATGACCAGCCACGATGAGGAGCGGCTCTATCAGCTGATCTCGAACCACGTCCATTACACGGGCTCGGTGCGCGGCCGCGAGATCCTCGACGACTGGCAGAACTTCCGGCCGAAATTCCGGAAAATCATGCCGGTCGAGTATCGCCGCGCGCTGATCGAGATGGAACGCATGCGAATGAGCGTGGCAGCGGAATAGGCTTCGAGCATGGCCGGGAAGGGATTTCCCGGCCGGCAATCCTCACCAACAATCCTGACCTCGGAACGAAGGTTGCCATGGCGGCCTTATGAGGTTAACGGGTGCGCCGACAAGCTAGGCTTTCGAGCGTGCCTTCGGACAGCAGGGACTGGACTATGGGCAAGGTAACAGGGTTTCTCGAGATCGACCGGCAGGTGCACAAGTACCAGCCAGCTTCCGACCGCATCCGGCATTTCCGCGAATTCACGCTGCCGATGTCGGACAAGGAGGTCGAGAAACAGGCCGCGCGCTGCATGGATTGCGGCATCCCGTACTGCCATGGGCCGACCGGCTGCCCGATCCACAACCAGATTCCGGACTGGAACGACCTCGTCTACAATGGCGACTGGGACAGCGCGATCCGCAACCTGCATTCGACCAACAATTTCCCGGAGTTCACCGGCCGCATCTGCCCGGCGCCGTGCGAGGAAGCCTGCACGCTGAATCTCGAGGACATTCCGGTCGCCATCAAGACCGTCGAGCAGGCGATCGCCGACAAGGCCTATGAGACCGGCCATATCCGGCCCTATCCGCCGGAGAGGAAGACCGGCAAGCGCGTCGCCATCATCGGCTCCGGGCCGGCCGGCATGGCCGCCGCCCAACAGCTCGGCCGCGCCGGCCACGACGTGCATGTCTATGAGCGCGAGAGCCGGCCGGGCGGATTGATGCGCTACGGCATTCCCGACTTCAAGATCGAGAAGCATTACATCGACCGGCGCATCGAGCAGATGCAGGGCGAGGGCGTGACCTTCCATTGCGGCGTCAATGTCGGCGTCGACAAGACGGTTTCGGAACTGCTCGCCGAGTACGATGCCGTGCTCTATTGCGGCGGTTCTGAAACGCCGCGCCCGGCCAACATTCCGGGCGATGATCTCAGCGGCGTCTATGACGCCATGCCCTATCTTGTGCAGCAGAACCGGCGCGTCGGCGGCGAGCCGATCCAGTCGGTGGCCTGGCCCTCGCACCCGATCATCGCCAGCGGCCAGCATGTCGTGGTTGTCGGCGGCGGCGACACCGCGTCCGACTGTATCGGCACGGCCTTCCGGCAAGGCGCGGTGCGCGTGACGCAACTCGACATCCGCCCACAGCCGCCGGAGAAGGAAGACAAGCTCGCCGTCTGGCCCTATTGGGCGACGAAGATGCGCACGTCTTCCTCGCAGGCGGAAGGTGCGGAACGCGAGTTCCAGGTGGCGACGCTCGAATTCATCGGCGAGGACGGTCAGTTGACCGGTGTCCGCTGCTGCGAGGTCGACGAGAAGCGCAAGCCGATCGCCGGCACCGAATTCGTCATCCGCGCCGATCTCGCCTTCATCGCCATCGGCTTTGCCGGCCCGGCGGCCGACAGCGTGATGAAGGAACTCGACGGCGAGATAAAGGTCGTCACCGACAGCCGCCGCTCGAAGAACGTCGAGGCCAACGACCGCGACTACAGGACCAGCGTCGACAGGCTCTACGCGGCGGGCGACGTGCGCCGCGGCCAGTCGCTGGTGGTGTGGGCGATCCGCGAGGGCCGCCAGGCGGCGCGCTCGATCGACGAGGCGCTGATGGGGTCGACGGTGCTGCCTCGTTGATGAGGGCCGATGCGTTCTGCAAGGCAAAATGACTCCACTTGGCCGCAAATGCTCGAGGCCAGGAGTTTCTATATGGTCGAGGCTCAGCTTCGCGGAGACTTAATCTGTTCTCCTGGCTGCGTTCTAGCTCACCAGTAGCGCTGCCGCCCAATAGGCGCCGATGGCCATCTGGACCGCAAACGCCGAAAATCGAACCTTAACAGCGGTTGCGCTTGTCGACGTCAAATGAACGACCGACTGCACAATACGGGCCGCGAGGAACCAGTACGCAAGAGGATCGGTGATCGAAACGCGTGAGGTCATGATCGCCAAAGCCATAAGACTTCCGAATATGGGTAGGCCCTCGATGCAATTCGCATGAGCCCGCGCAAGTCGCTGCATAAAGGGCGACAGGCCGGCGTTGTCGGGGCTGAAACCATTTGCTGGGATCCGGCCCGTCACAACCAGATAGGTTCGCACGACTTCCATGAAAATAAGCAGGCAAAGCGCCCAAGCTGTGAACCCAATCAACGCGTAACCGGTCGCTGGCATCTTGTCCCCCCAGTCATGGCCGCAGCCATGGAATTGCCATTGGCGAACAATGCCATTGTTCTACCCAGTCCGGAACGCCTGCATGCCGCAATTCCGGACGGAAACCGCTACGCACCTTCCCTGATTTGTTCTAGCGGTTGATGGCCGTCGTCTTGTCCGGCTGGGCGGTGGCCGCGGCAGCGGGTTGCTGCGGCCAGGTAAAATCGTCGGCGCGGCCGGGCGAAGCGGCCGGCGCCTTGCCCTCGACGGTCAGCTTCTCGCCGGGCAAGTTGGGATCGGCCTTGGCGGGCGGCACGGCGCCCAGCAGTTCCGTGCCACCGTCGAGCGCGGGGTCGCTGAGCAGCATCGGCGCAGTGCGGTCGACTATGACAGGTGCCGCGGCAGGCTTCGACGCCTCGACCGGCGCGCCCGCCGGCGCCGAGACCGTCGTGACGCTGCCGGGCGCCGCCAGTCCAAGGATCTTGGCCAGCGGCTTTTCCGTATAAAAGGCCAGCTTGCGCTTGCCGGCCTTGGTCACGTTGATGCCGTCGTCGGAGCGCAGCCGCACCGCCTGGCCGTTGATGTCGGGACCGGAGGTGACGAAGGCGCCGTTCTCGTCGACGAAACCGTCCCAGACATCGACGAATTCGCCGCCATGATCCTGGGCAGCCGAATGATAGATGTCGTTGAAGGCCAGCATGTCCGAGGTCATCTTCGCCACGCGGAACGCCGGGATGCCGACCCACAGGAAAGGCACCTTGGCCTCCTGTATGGCCTTGCCCAGCGCTTCGGTGCGGCGTTCGTATTCCTTGGTCCAGTTCTCGGAGCGCGGCTGCTCGCGCACGTCGCCGACACGCATCTGCTGGCGATCGTTGGAGCCAAGCATGACCACCACGACGGAAGGCTTCTCCGTTTCGATCAGCGACTTGATCTCGACCGGCCAGTTGTAGAAATCCTCACGCACGAAGCCGGATGAACCGTTGCTGCGTGAAACGATCCTGACGGCCGGATTGTCGGCAAAGGCGGTGTCCAGGCCCTCGGCCAGCCCGCCTGCCAGGAAATCGCCGACCACCAGCACGACGCGGGCATCCGGCGTCTTCTCGACGATCGGCGTCTCCGGTTCGGCCGGCGGGCGCGGCTTGGGTTTCTTCCTTGGTTTCGGCCTTGCCTGCTGAATGTCGGCCGGCGGCTCGATGCGCTCGCTGCGGCGCGGAAACAGGAGGTCGCGCAACGACCAGCCGCGGCTTTCCTCCTCTTGCGCGAAGGCAGGCGCATGGAAGGCGCCGGAGGCGGCGACGGCAAGCACTGCGACGGCCAGAATGAGGATCGGCAGGCGGCGAACGATCAGCCAGATACGCGCAACCGTAACCAATCAGGTCTCCATCCCTTGGCGCATGACCGTGCAAACGCGGAGAAGTCATGCGCAAGCCGAAGCGCTACAGCATCCTTTCCGTATTTGAAAGGATTCACGCCACGGACGGCTCTACTGCTTGCGCAGCCATTTCAGCACTTCCAGGCTGGGATAGCCATCCTGGGTCAAGCCCACCTTTGCCTGGTAGGCCATGATGGCGGCCTTCGACCCATCGCCGATCTTGCCGTCGAACTTGCCGTCATAATAGCCGTGCTCGGAAAGTCGCTTCTGCAATTCCTGCCGCTCTTCGAAGCTGAGCTTGGTGAAAGGCCGCTGCCAGTCCTGCACAAGCCCGGTGCCGCCGGCGATCTCGTCGGCGAGCAGGCCGACGGCCAAAGCGTATTTGTCGGCGTTGTTGTAGGCCTTGATGACCGAGAAGTTGCGAATCATCAGGAAGGCCGGGCCGCCTCGGCCGTCCGGCACTTTCAGCGTCGCCTTGTCGGTTAGGTTCCTGAACGGCTTGCCATTGGCCCTGGCGACGCCGAGCGCCTGCCATTGCGCCAGCGTCTTCGATCCGGCGGACAGCTTGCCGGCCGGCAGGGTCACTTCGTAGCCCCAGGTCTTGCCTGCCTGCCAGCCGTTCTTCTTCAAGAGGTTGGCGGAGGTTGCCAGGGCATCGGGGATCGAGTTCCAGATGTCGCGCCGGCCGTTGCCGTCCATGTCGACCGCGTAGCGCTGGTAGCTGGTCGGGATGAACTGCGTCTGGCCCATCGCGCCGGCCCAGGAACCCATCAGGTGGCTTTCGTCGATGTCGCCGGTCTGCAGGATCTTCAACGCGGCGATCAGCTGGGTGCGGGCGTATTTCGACCGCTTCGGGTCGCCATAGGCAAGGGTCGCCAGCGAACGGATGACATTGCGCATGATGTCATCGCGCTTGAGCGTCTCGCCATAGTTGGATTCCATCGACCAGATGGCGAGAAGGATGTTGCGGTCGACACCGAACCTCGACTCGATGCGATCCAGCCACGGCTTCCATTTGCGCGCCATTGCCTGACCGTTGGCCACCGACTGGTCATGCACGCGGTTGTCGAAATAATCCCAGGCGGGAGCGGTGAATTCCGGCTGGGTGCGGGCCTTTTCCAGCACGACCGGGTCGGGCTCTATACCCCTCATGGCCTGATCGTAGACAGCGCCGGACACGCCGCCCTGCACGGCGGCGGCGCGGAAGCCGGCCACCCACTGGCGAAACCCGGCATCGGCGAAAGCAGGTCCGGCAGGCATCAGCAAGGCGAGGGTCAGGCCGGCGGCCGTCACCATTGCCGTCAGGCGCCTTGCGGTGTTGCGAACGGACATCTTTTCCTCCTTCGTCAAACAGGAAGGATCATTCAACGCCGAACTGGGTTAGTATTTAGTTTACCATAGGTGCCGCCGGGAACGAAAAGAGGGGGTCGCGGCTTTTAACCCTGCACGCTCAACTCCGCCGTTCGGTAGTTCAACATTTCGGCGTGAAAATGATTCCGGCGTGAAAATGTCGGGGGGGATTGCGGAGCGGATCGCCGAGCGGATAATTGACCCAAAACATGGGTGAGGCAGCATGAAGCCAGTTCGCAAGGCAGTTTTCCCGGTCGCCGGCCTGGGCACACGGTTTCTTCCGGCCACCAAGGCCATTCCGAAGGAGATGCTGACCGTCGTCGACCGGCCGGTCATTCAATATGTCGTCGACGAGGCGCGCGATGCGGGCATCGAGCATTTCATCTTCGTGACCGGGCGCAACAAGGCGGTCATCGAGGACCATTTCGACGTTCAGTTCGAGCTCTACGACACGCTCGCTCAACGCGGCAAGGACGACCAACTCGCCCGCCTGCAGCGGCTGCAGCCGGCGCCGGGGCAGACCAGCTTCACGCGCCAGCAGGTGCCGATGGGGCTCGGCCACGCCGTCTGGTGCGCGCGAGAGCTGGTGGGCGACGAGCCTTTCGCGCTGCTATTGCCCGACATGATCATGCAGTCGGAGAAAAGCTGCATGAAAGGCATGATCGAGCTCTACGCCGAGACCGGCAACAACATCATCGCCGTGCAGGAATGCGACCCGGCCGAGGCGCATAAATACGGCATCGTCGGCCGCGGCGAGGATACCCATAATGGCTTCCGCATTACCGGGATGGTGGAGAAGCCGAAGCTGGGCACGGCGCCCTCCAATCTCTTCATCAACGGGCGCTACATCCTGCAGCCGGAGATTTTCGGCCTCCTCGAAAGCCAGGAGCGCGGCGCAGGCAACGAGATCCAACTGACGGATGCGATGCTGAAGCTGGAGAAGCGGCAGCCCTTCTATGGCTATCACTACAAGGGACGCACCTTCGATTGCGGCTCGCCGGAAGGCTTCGTCGAGGCCAATGTCGCCTTCGCGCTCTGGCGCAACGACATGAACGAGAGCATGGCCGGCGTCATCCGCACCCTGCTGGATGAAGTGCGGCCGGCAGAGCGGCGCGGCGCGGCATCGTAGGTTGTTGGCCAAGGCCAACCGTGCTTCGTCATCCTATGGCGGAGCAAGGAGCGAACCGACGCGGCGCAGACCATAGGATCCATGCCGTTACCTACGAGCGTCGCAGCGGTGCAGAACGACCTCTGCTCTGCGCCGCTTTTACTATTCGGCCCAAGTCACGGCATGGATCCTCGGGTCTGCGCGTCCGCTTCGCTACCGCTACGCCCGAGGATGACGGAGCGTCAGCGCTGCACCTTCAGGCCGAGATAGACGCTGTTGGCGACATAGTCGCGTCCCGTCAGATTGCTGGTGAGCTTCTCTGTCCTCACCCGTGTGGTGAGGCCGGCATAGCGGTTCAGCCACCAGGTCAGCCCGGCCTCGGCGCTCAGGATCAGATCGTGGCCGTCGGAACCGGTATAGTCGCGCCAATCGAGGCCAAGCGCCGAATTCGCCGTCAGGTTGGCGCGGACCTGCCGCTCGCCGGTGAGCCGGCCCGAGTAAAGGACATCGCCGCTCTCGCCGGCCGCGGTCGTGCTCTCGATGGTGGTCCTTCCGGTGAGCCCGATGATGGTACCGCGCTCGGGCGACCATTTAAGATCGGCGTTGACATACGGCCCCGCATTGGCCGGCAGGCGGTCGTCATCGATCGCTTCGCGCAGCCAGCCGACAGAGAATTCGCCGGAGAGCTTGTCGTCCATGTCGAGCTCGAGGCCGGCGCGCGCACCGAGCCGCGTCGAGGAGCGCTCGTAGCCGTTGCTGTCGAGGCGCAGATCGTAGATCCGCCGGCCGGCTTCCACCTCGGCGAAGGGCGTGATGGCCGGCGAGACCTGGTAGCCGGCGCGCAAGGTCGCGGAGTAGAGCGTGGAGTCGCGGTCCTTCTGCGACAAGACGGTGCCGTCCGAGAGCTTGGCGTCGCCGTAGAAGTCGTGCGTGACCGCGCCGGTCAGCGTGTAGCGCATCTTGCCGACATCTTTCTCGACGCCGAGGCTGCCGTCCACCGTCTGCCGCAACGGTTGCGAGGTGACGCCGGCGATCGCATCCGGCGAGGACGCCGATTCCGGCACGGCCTCGTAGCCGAGCTTGGCGATGGCGCGCAGCTCATGATCGAGGTCGACATTGAGCTGGCCCTCGATCCGGCCCTGCGCATCGTTGATCTTCTGGCCCGAAAGCGTGTTGCGGAAGATGCCGTAGCCGTTGATGACAGCCGAATTCTCGCGCCAATCCGAGGTGGCGGAAAAACGCAGCGCCGTTTCGGACAGCACCGCCGAGCTGCCGCCGCTGCTGCCGTCGGCGTTCGACGTCGCGGTGAAGCCCTGCTCGAGCGTGGGCCGGAAGACAAAGGTGCCGACCTTGATGCCGGGCGCGGCGAAGGGATCGTCCTCGGGCTTGACCTTCTGGCCCTCGATCGACCCGGTGCGCTCGGCCCCGGGATCGAGCTTCTGTCTGTCGACGCTGTCAATCGTGACGGCGCGGCGGTTGGCGCTTTCTTCATCGATGGTCGCCGTATCGGCCTGGTCGCCGACAGCGGCGGTCTTGGCCGTGCTGCCGGTGGTCTCCCCGGGTTTCTTCTTGGCCTTTTTCTTGTCGGCCGCCTTGGCACCGTTTTTCGTGTCGGCATCGGCAGCGCGCTGCCTGGCGGTCGATGGCCGGCGCGGCTGGGCCGTGGTCTGATCGTCGGCGAACGGGTCGTCGGTTGCTTGCGGCTGGTCGAAGATGCTCTCGATCGCACCCGCTGTCTGATCGTCGTCCGGAACGGCCCCCGGGCTCTCCGGCTGGTAGGGGTTTGCTTGTGTCTGGTTGTCAGCCGCCGGAGCTGCCTGATCCTGCGATCCTTGCGCGCGCAATTGCCTCGCCTTGCGCTGCTGATCGGCCAGAATTGCCGATTCGGAGACTTCGCCGCGCAACTCGGTTTCCTGCGCGAAGACCGGCGCCGGAAGCAGCAAGGCAAGAACGCTCGCGGCCACCAGCAGCGTGCTGACGGCTATGCCCTTTCGACCGCTTTTCGTTTCAGGCTGGGCCCCGGACATCGTCACCACTGCTTGCGCGGCGCCGTCGCGCCATACTTACCGAACCGTAAAGGCGGATGGTTAACGGAGGGTTGAGGCGGGCCGTTTTCGCAACCCCCGGGAAGCGTGAAACGGCAATTCCGTTGGACAGGCGGGCGACATGGCGTTAATGGCATCTGCCATGCATGCGGGGTCCCCAGAAAGTAACCAGCCGGAAGAAAGAAAGCAGCCGGACAGGCAGGCTGCGATCGAATCGGCGCTGAGAACGGTGGCGACGGAACAGGCCGGCATGGCGGCGCTTGCCGCCGCTCTCGACAACGGTTTGTCCGAACCATTCGCAGCCGCGGTGGAGGTCATCTCGCGGATCGAGGGCCGCGTGATCGTCACCGGCGTCGGCAAAAGCGGCCATATCGGCTCCAAGATCGCCGCCACGCTTGCCTCGACTGGCACGCCCGCCTTCTTCGTCCATCCGGCCGAGGCCAATCACGGCGATCTCGGCATGATCGCCAGGGACGACGCCATCATCGCCATGTCCTGGTCGGGCGAAAGCAAGGAACTGATGGGCATCGTCGCCTATTCCAGGCGCTTCTCGATCCCCCTGATCGCCATAACCTCGGGCGAGAACTCGGCGCTGGCGCGCGCTGCCGACGTCGTGCTGCTCCTGCCGGCGGTGCCGGAGGCCTGCCCGCACGGGCTGGCGCCGACGACATCGGCGCTGCTGCAACTGGTCATGGGCGACGCGCTGGCGATCGCGCTGCTCGAGGCGCGCGGCTTCACGCCGGATCACTTCCGCACCTTCCATCCCGGCGGCCAGCTTGGCGCCAACCTGACCCTGGTCTCGGAGATCATGCGGGTCGGCGATCAGGTTCCGCTTGCTCTTCTTGGCACCAAGATGCCGGAAGCGGTTATGACGCTTTCGCAGAAGAAGGTCGGTTGCGTCTGCATCGTCGATACAGTCGGCAAGCTTGTTGGGATCATCACCGACGGCGATGTCGCGCGCAACCTGCACCGCAATCTGGCCAACGTCACCGTCGACGAGGTCATGACCCGGACGCCCAAGACGATCGATCCCCAGACGCTTGCCGGCACGGCGATCGCAATGCTCAACGAGCACAATATCGGCGCGCTGGTGGTGACCAAGAACAATATGCCGGTGGGCGTGGTCCATTTCCACGACCTGTTGCGCATCGGCGCCGCCTAGGGCGGGAACCACCATCCCCGGCTCAGCCTGACCTGAGGTTCAAATCGCCTCGACCGTCAGCTCAAGATCGGTGTCGGCGGCGCCGGTGACACGCACCTGCGTGCCGGCCGGCAGGTCCGGGCCGGAGACGCGCCACAGCGTGTCCCCCAGCCGTATGCGGCCGCGGCCGTTCTGGATCGGCTCGGCCAGCGTCGCCGTGCGGCCGACCATCTGCGCACCGCGGCGGTTGAGCAGCGGCTGGTCTACCTCGCCGGCGCGCGCCGCCGTCAGCCGCTTGCCGATGAAGGCCGAGATCACCGACAGGACGAGAAAGGCGAGCACCTGAACCTGCCACGTCCAAATGGCGGCATCCATCTGGGCCTGCCAGGGCCAGATGGCAGCATAGCTGATGAGCAGCGAGATAGTGCCAATGATGAGGGCCGCGATGCCGATCCACAGCATGAACACGCCGGGCGCCACGACTTCCATCACCAGGAGCACGAAGCCGAGGACCATCCAGTTCCACGGACCGAGTTCCGAAACGATGCGGTCGATCATTGACGTTCTCCCACCCAGACGGCACGGATCAGTTGTCGGTAGGCCGCACGACCGGCGGGCGCGAGCCCTGCCGCGGCGTTCCGGAAGGACCGTCGCCCTTGAAGACTTCGCGGGCGATCTCGCCGATGCCGCCCAGCGAGCCGATCAGCGACGAGGCTTCGAACGGCATCAGCACGATCTTGTTGTTGCTGGACGAGCCGATCCTGGCGAGCGCCTCGGTGTATTTCTGCGCGACGAAATAGTTGATCGCCTGCACGTCGCCCTTGGCGATGGCTTCCGACACCACCTGCGTCGCCTTGGCCTCGGCTTCCGCCGAGCGCTCGCGCGCTTCGGCGTCGCGGAAGGCGGCTTCCCTGCGGCCTTCGGCTTCGAGGATTTGCGACTGCTTCAGGCCTTCGGCGGCGAGGATCTGAGCGCGCTTGTCGCGTTCGGCCATCATCTGGCGGCCCATCGATTCCACCAGATTGGCCGGCGGGTTGATATCCTTGATCTCGACGCGGGTGATCTTGATGCCCCACGGATGCGCCGCCTCATCGACGACACGCAGCAGGCGCTCGTTGATGGCGTCGCGGTTGGACAGCAATTCATCGAGATCCATCGAGCCCATGACGGTGCGGATGTTGGTCATGGTGAGGTTGAGGATGGCGTTCTGCAGCCCGGAGACCTGGTAAGCGGCCTGCGCCGCATTGAGAATCTGGAAGAAGGCGATCCCGTCAACGCCGACGATGGCGTTGTCGCGGGTGATGATTTCCTGGCTCGGAACATCCAGCACCTGCTCCATCATATTCATCTTGGCGCCGATACGCTCGAAGATCGGGTTGATGATGTTGAGGCCAGGCGTCAGCGTCTTGGTGTACCGTCCGAAGCGCTCCACCGTGTAATTGTAACCTTGCGGCACCGTCTTGATGCCTTTGAAAAGAAGGATGACGACGAGAAAGACAAGAACAATGATGGCAATATCGAAACCGCTGAAGCCCATTTCGTTTCTCCCTCAAAGGCGGCGACCTCGCGGAATCACTTAAGTGTGTTTCCGCAACGTTACAATCATGTGATCGCTAATATTGGTTGGCGGAGGCTTTTGCGCACCGGTTTCAGGGTCTGTCGATGAAGCCCGTCACACCCAGCCGGACAACTCGCGCCGCACCAGCGCCTCGATCACCGCCATGCCTTCGGCGCTGTCGTTGAGGCAAGGGATATGGGCGAAGTTCCTGCCGCCGGCGTGATGGAACGTCTCTGCCGCCTCGCGGCCGATCTCGTCCAGCGTTTCGATGCAGTCGACGGAGAAACCCGGATTGACGATGGCGATCGACTTGACGCCCTCCTTCGCCAGCTTCTCGACGGTGACGTCGGTGTAGGGCTGCAGCCATTCCTGCGCGCCGAAGCGCGACTGGAAGGTGGTGATGAGCTTTTTCTCATCCCAACCGAGCCTTGCCCGCAGCAGCCGCGTCGTCTCGAGGCAATGCGCCCGATAGGGATCGCCCTTGTCGGAATAAGGCTTCGGAATACCGTGATAGGAGGCGATCACCACCTCCGGCACGAAATCGAGCGTCGCCAGATTTTGCTCGATCGAGCGGGCGAGCGCCTCGATATAGACCGGCTCGTCGTAATAGGGCGGCACGCTGCGGATCGCCGGCGCATTCCTGATCTTCATCAGCGCCCGGAACAACTGGTCGTTGGCGGTCGCCGTCGTCGTCGCCGAATATTGCGGGTAGATCGGGAAGGAAAGGATGCGCTCGCAACCCTGTTCGACCAGCCGGCGGGCGACGCTTTCCGTCGAGGGATTGCCATAGCGCATCGCCCAGTCGACCACCACGTTCGGCAGGTCAGCGAGGGCACCGGCCAGCTTCTCGGCCTGAGAGCGGGTGAAGGTGCGCAGCGGCGATTCGTTCCTTTCCCGGTTCCAGATCCTGGCGTAGTTGGCGCCGGACATTTTTGGCCGCATCGTGAGAACCAGCCCGTAAAGGATCGGATACCAGATCGCCTTGTTGAGCTCGATGACCCGCGGATCGGAAAGGAATTCCCTGAGATAGCGCCACATCGGCTTGAAATCGGTGCCGTCGGGCGTGCCGAGATTGATCAGCATGATGCCGATCTTGCCGGCCTTTATCGGCGCGGCGCCCGCCAGCGCCGGACCGGCGGTCTCGGCGGCTTTCGCATCGGCAGGGTTGGCAAGCGTCATCAACGGTCTCCGGACAGGCGCCGTGAAACTAGCGACGCCCTGCTGCTTTTCAATGCAGCGTCTGGCCGCACCTTATCCCGCTCCCGCATGAAAACGGAACACCCGCCCGGTTGCCGGACGGGTGTCCCTGAATTTTCCGGCGAGAGATTACTTCGCGGCCGGTGGAATGGTGAGCGTCGCGCCGAGCGGCAGCCGGCGCGGCCTGTAGTCCTTGTTGGCTTCCGAGATCAGCTTCCATTTGGCGCCGTCGCCATAGTTTTTCTTGGCCAGGTCCCAATAGGTGTCACCGGCGGCGATCACGTGGCTGGTTTCTGCAGGTGTTGTCTCGGCCGGCTTGGCCGGTTCCGTAGCGGGGGCAACTGTCGCCGGAGCGGACTCGGCGGGTTTTGCCGCCTCCGACGTTGCCGGTGTCGTCTCGGCCGAAACCGTCGGCGGCGTGCCGGCGATGTCGCCGGAGTTGGACGGCAAAGCGGGCATTGCGGGTTCGGCGGGTTTGGCAGGCTCGGCCGCCGGCGCCTGGCTGGCGGCGGCAGTCTCAGCCGGTTTCGCCGGCTCGGCAGGTTCGGCAGCCGCGACCGTCGCGCCGACCTCGGTGATGCGGCCGTCGAGCTTCGGTGTGTAAGGCCGGTGCGCGGCGAGATAGTCGGCCACCACCTGCTCCAGGCCCGGACCGTAGTCATAGGCATCCGTGGCCTTCTCGGCGAAGACCTTGTAGCCGTCGCCGCCCTGGCGGACGTAGTTGTTTGTGGCGACCAGATACTGCTTGTCCGGATTGATCGGCGCCCAGGCGCCGTTCTCCATCACCTCGACCGATTTGACGCGGCCGGCATTGGGCGCCACCGACTTGTCGAAGGAATATTTCAGGCCGGCGACCTGCGGGAAGCGTCCCGCGCCGTCCTCGATCTGGCTGAGCCCGCTCTCCAGCCCCGCGACCAGATCCTTGCCGGAGATCTTGAACGTCGCCAGCGTGTTCTGGAACGGCAGGACCGTCAGCACCTCGCCCATGGTCACGGTGCCCTGGTCGATCGAGGCGCGCAGCCCGCCGCCGTTCGAGATGACGATCTCGACGCCCTGGCCCTTCACGCGATCGAGGACGGCGTCGGAGACGAGGTTGCCCATCTCGCATTCCCGCGCCCGGCAATTCTCGCGGCTGCCGTCGATCGGCTTGGTGGTCTCGGCGACCTCCTTGTTCTTCAGCGCCTCGATCGGCGCGCCGAGTTCCTTGATGCGGGCGAGCACGGCGGGATCGGGCGTGATCGACTTGTCGAGAAAGATCGGGTCGCCGCTCGCTTCCTTGACGACGCCGTTATCGTCGAACACGACCTTGAACTCGCCGAGATATTTCGAATAGGACGCCGCCTGCACGACCGGCACCTTGTAGCCGTCGGGGTTGTCGACCATCGTCGGGTAAGGGCCTGCCGCCTTGGGGTCGGTGTTGGACAGGAGCGTGTGGCTGTGGCCGCCGACCACCACGTCGATGCCCGGGATTTTCGCAATGACATCGCGCTCGCGGTTGTAGCCGATATGGGTGACGGCGATGATCTTGTTGATGCCTTCTCCCTTCAGCTTCTCGACCTCGGCGGTGATCGACTTGACGTCGTCCGCGATGGCGATGTTGGGACCGGGCGAGGCGAGCTCCGGCGTGTCGTTGGTGACGGCGCCGACGATGCCGATCTTCTGGCCGCCGACCTCGACCACGATCGACGGCTTGACCTTGCCCGCGGCGCCGGACTTGTCGTTGGGCATGACATTGGCGCTGACGATCGGGAACTTCGCCTTGTCGAGGTAAGGCACCAGCGCGCTCTCGCCGTCGTCGAATTCGTGGTTGCCGAGCGTCACCGCGTCGGGTTTCATCTGATTGAGAAACTCCTCCTCGGCGGCACCCTTATAGGTGATGTAGAACAGCGATCCCTGGAAGCTGTCGCCCGCGTTGAGCAGCAGCACGTTCTGGCCCTCGAGCTTCTTGCGCTCCTGCGCGATCGCCGTGACCAGCCGGCCCGCGCCGCCGATGCATTCGCCCTTGGTTTCCTCCTCGGCGGAACATGTCGACTCGTATTTGTTGTTGCCTTCGATGCGGCTATGCCAATCGTTGAAATGCAGGATGTTCAGCGTGTAGTCGGCAAAAGAGGTTCCGGCCGACAGGCCAAGCGTCGAGGCAGACAGGGCTAGAATGGCGGCAATCTTCTTCATCTTCGTCTCCCGGATAAGCTGACCTGATGTGCTTAACGCCCTCGCTTGACTGGAACATAACAGCCAGCTCCGGGTCATGTTCACATCGCGTTTTGGTCGATGCAAGCGGAAATCGGGAGGAAGTTTGCCGGCATAAAAAAGAACGGCGGCTTGCGCCGCCGTTGCCGGTCAGTTTGAAAGTTCAGCCCTTAGAGCGGCTCAGCGTTGCATAGAATCGCTGGCCCGCTCTAAGCATTTGTCTCGGCGCAATTCCGGACGGAAAACCGATACGCACTTTTCCTGGAATTGCTCTAAGCCCGGCGCGTCAGCACGAAATTCTGGCCGCTGGCGCTGGTGCAGTTGAGCTGGCTGGTCGAGACCATCAGGCAGTTGAAGCTGACCGGCGTCTGGCGGATCAGCGACGTGCCGTGGATCTCGACCGAGGTCGGGCCGGTCATGGTGTAGCTGCCTTCGGACAGCTTCTGGCCGGTGTCGGTGGCGACGGTCGCGAAGCTGCCTGCCGCGAAGGTCGACAGGCCGGTGCCCTTGGCGTCGATCCAGTTGCCCTCGACGCCCTTGGGCGCCGCTGCGATCGGCTCGGAAGGGCCGGTGGTGGTGCAGGCGGCAGCGGCCAGAAGGCTTGCCGCGGCGCCTGCCGAAAGCAATTTGCGCGCAATGGTCATTTGAAAAACCTCTCCTCTCGCATCGGCCCGAAAATCGGCTTCGATTTCGGATGGCACGACGCGTCCATTCAATGTGCTAGAGCGGACTTGGTGCGTCCGAATGGACGCATGTCGCTCTAGGCCGCCCGTCTTCAATCGCCCGATTTCCGGGCGATTGCAAGGTGGCGGGAGCTGTTGCCCAAGCTGCTATCGCACCAGGATGTTGCGGAACTGCCACGGATCGTCCCTGTCGAGATCTTCCGGGAAGAGTCCCGGGCGGTTATCGAGCGGCGTCCAGTCGGTGTAATAGCCCCTGACCGGCCCAAGGTAAGGCAGTTGCACTTCCAGGCAGCGCCGGTAATCCATCTCGTCGGCCTCGACGATGCCGGCCATCGGATTTTCCAGTGCCCAGACCATGCCGGCGAGCACCGCAGAGGTGACCTGCAGGCCGGTGGCGTTCTGGTAAGGCGCCAGTTTGCGCGCCTCGGCCAGCGACAGCTGCGAACCGTACCAGTAGGCATTCTTGTCGTGGCCGTAGAGCAGCACGCCGAGCTCGTCGACGCCGTCGACCAGCTCGTTCTCGTCGAGCACATGGTGGACAGGTTGCGCCTTGCCGGCGGCGCCGAACATCTCGTGCAGCGACAGCAAGGCGTCGTTGCAGGGGTGATAGGCATAATGGCAGGTCGGGCGGTAGTTCACCTTGCCCTTCTTGCCGCGCACGGTGAAGAAATCGGCGATCGAGATCGCCTCGTTATGCGTCACCAGGAAGCCGTATTGCGGGCCGGGCGTCGGACACCAGCTACGCACGCGCGTGTTGGCGCCGGGCTGTTCCAGATAGATCGCCGCCTGCGAGCCGTTTTTGTGCTTCTTGCCGTTCTTCGGCATCCAGTTCTCATGCGTGCCCCAGCCGAGTTCGGACGGCTGCAGGCCTTCCGAGATGAAGCCCTCGACCGACCAGGTGTTCCAGAACACGTCCATCGGCTTCGGCTTCTTGGTGCGCTGCGTGTCGCGCTCGGCGATGTGGATGCCCTTGACGCCGGCCTTCTTCATCAGTTTCGCCCAGCCCTCGCGGTCGTGTTGTGCCGGCTCGGAAAACTCGAGCCCGAGATCGGTGGCGAGATGGAACAGCGCCTGCTTGACGAACCAGGAGACCATGCCGGGATTGGCGCCGCAGCAGGATATCGCCGTGGTGCCGCCGGGGTTCTTCTCCTTCTCCTGGCGCACGCTCTCGCGCAGCGCATAATTGGTGCGCGAGGCATTGTCGGCCGTCTCGTCGAAATAGAAGCCGAGCCACGGTTCGACCACGGTGTCGATGTAGAGCACGCCGAGCTTGCGGCAGAGCTTCATCAATTCGAGCGAGGAGGTGTCGACCGAAAGGTTGACGCACATGCCCTGGCCGCCGCCATTGGTGAGAAGCGGGGTCAACAGCTTCTTGTAGTTCTTCTTGGTGACCGCGTCCTGCATGAAGGTGATCCCGCGCTCGTCGAGCAGCTTGCGGTCGGCGTCGAGCGGGTCGATGACGGCCATGCGCGACTTGTCGAACTTGAAATGGCGTTCGATCAGCGGCAGCGTTCCCCGCCCGATCGAGCCGAAGCCGATCATCACGACAGGGCCGGTGATTTCACCGTAAACGGGCCAGTTTTCATTCGCCATTTTTTCGCACACTCCTTCAAACACAGGGAAAGCCCGGCATTTTCGCCGGTAGCCCTACACCACAGATCATTGTCACAAACCAGCAAAAAGCGCCAACCGCCGGCTAAGCCGGCTTGGCGTTTGGTTAAGCTGCCCTGGCCATGCCGGCGAGGTATGAAACCAGCCGGTCGCGGTCGGCGGTCAGGCCCTTGTAGTCGAGCTGTGCCTGATCGAGGGCATTGAGCTGCCCGGCGAAAGAGGCCGCGAGCGCTGGCTTGTCTGGGTGGCGGGCAAGCACGGCCAGCGGGTCGAGATGGATGCGGATTGTGAAGAGGATGTCGCGCGAGACCGGCAGCTTGCGCAGCGTTTGGCGCTCGATGCGGATGAAGGCATGCGCGTTGATGTCGCCGTCCGGAAAGCGCGTCGGGCGGTTGGTGGCACGGTCGAGGCGCTGGATGTTGGAGAGCGGATGATAGAGTGCGTCGCCCGCCTGGATCGACCAGTTGAAGCGTTCGACCGCCTGGCCCTGCAGCCCGTCGAACATGCGGTTGATCAAATCGGCCGGCCGCGTGCCGGGGCCGAAGCCAGGCACGGGCGCATGGATCTCCTGCAGCGGCTTGCCGAATTTTTCCAGGAGCGACCAGGACGAGGGGAAGCACAGCGAGCCGGCGGCCAGCCGCCAGCCGCGCTCGTCGCGGCGCATGAGGATCAAATCCTCTTGGACGAGCAGGGACGCCTGGGCGAGTGGCGCTTCGCTCAATTCGGGAGGCAGTTCGCCGATCGTCTCGTCAAGGCCGACGACCTCGATATCCGAACCGGCACCCCGGTGGGTCTCAGGATATTTTGCCGGGAGATGGGCGGCGAGAAGGTCCAGCATTTCTTGCTGCGCGTCGCGAGTATCGCCTTCCTCGACAAAGACCTTTTCCGGGATTTCCGTGTAAAGCCGCCGCTTCTCTGCGAGATGGGGCAGAAGGAACCGATCGATCTCGATCCAGCGATCGAGCTCGAGCGGCTTGAGGCCGATGGTGAAGAGTTTCGAGGACCCGTCATAGGGCGTGTGGGTCGGCTGGCTAACGGTCATGCTTTTCTCAAACAGAAACGACTGGCGGCTCCAGTGTCAGGCCAGTTGCGCCGGGATCAATCCGCGCAGCGAGTTGCCGACAAAGATCGCCTTCGCCGACTTGAGATCGTCGTAGCTGTAGATCGCTTCCACGGCGCGGCCTTCGTCCAGAAGCTCGCCGCGCAGTATTCCAGGCAGCAGGCCGCAATCGAGTCTTGGCGTGGCGAGCACGCCGTCGCCGAAGTCGGCGAAAAGATTGGTGATCGTTCCTTCGCAGAGTTCGCCGCGCTCGTTGGCGAGTAGCACTTCGTCGGCTTGCGTGATGAGATATTCGGCACGTGCGTGCGTGTAGACCTGTCGCCGGCTGGTCTTGTGGCGCAACAGCATGTCACTGGAATCGAGCCGGGTTCGCGCCAGCCGCAGCCGCCACACCTTGCCGGCCGGAAGCGGTTCGTAAGGCTGCGCGGCGGCTGTTGCCTCGCCATTGCGCTGCAGGGCAAGCCGGATGCGCATCGCGATCCGCTGCCCGCCGACCGCGCCCATCAGCACTTCGCCGATCCGTTGCGGGTCGCAGGCAAAGCCGAGCTCCGCGGCGGAAGCGTAAAGCCGCGCAAGATGGCGATCGAAGCGCAGGAAGCCCGAGCCAGGCTCCCAGCGCATGGTCTCGATCAGTTCGAAATCGGCACGGTTCCCGTCGCGAAGCGCGCTTTCAGAAGACACTCCCGGTACTCCTCATCGGCCGTCGAATCGAAGACGACGCCGCCGCCGACATTGTAGACGGCCTCGCCATCGGCAAAGAGCGAGATGGTGCGGATCGCCACCGAAAAGCGCATCGTGCCGCCGGGTGCGACCCAGCCGATGGCGCCGCAATAGACGTCGCGCGGCACGCTTTCCAGATCGTGCAAGATCTCCATGGCGCGGATCTTCGGCGCACCGGTGATCGAGCCGCAAGGGAAAAGCGCGGCAAAGACCCGGCGAATGCCGACATCCGGCAAGAGTTTCGCCCGCACCCGGCTCACCATCTGATGCACGGTCGGATAGGTCTCGATGCGGAACAATTCCGGCACCTCCAGCGTGCCGACCTCGCTGATCAGCGAAATGTCGTTGCGCAGCAGGTCGACGATCATCCGGTTCTCGGCCTGGTTCTTCTCGTCGTTGCGCAGGAACGCCTTCAGCCGCGCGTCCTCGGCTTTGGTCGCGCCGCGCGGCGCGGTGCCCTTCATGGGGTGCGTCTCGATCATGCCTTCGGCGTCGATCTCGAAGAAGAGTTCCGGCGAACGCGACAGCACGACCGGATCACCAAGCGAAATCAGCGCGCCGTATTTCACCGGCTGGCGTTCGGTCAGCGCGTCGAAGGCGGCAAGCGCATCGCCGGACCATTGCGCATGGACCGGAAAGGTCAGATTGCCCTGGTAGCAGTCGCCCTTGCGGATGTGCTCATGAAGGCGCGCGAAGCGGACGGCATAGTCCCTGGCGGACCAGCTTGCCCTGGCGTCGAAGATCGGGCCGTTGCTGGCGGGGCCCGAACTCCTCGGCACAGCCTGTTCGAGCGGTGCGTCGAAGACGCCGAGGCAGATCAGCGGCGCGCGGCGGCCCTCAGGCAGCAATGGCACCAGCTTCGGCTCGAGCAGGTAGCCGGCCTCGTAGGAGAAATAGCCGGCCAGCCATTTGCCGGCGTCGGAGGCCGCCTGCGCTGCATCGAGCGCTGGCGCGAACTCGTCCGCGTTGCGCGCGATGATGACGTCGTGCGGGCTGTCGAAGACGAGCTGGCGAGCGGTCTCGTCATTGCGGAAGATGGCTGAAGGCAGGAGCATGAGCCTCGGATGCGGTCAATGGGCACCGTCGATCGCTCTATATGGGGGCTCAGCGAGGCGCAATCGAGGGAACGGCGTCAGGAGGCGCAAAGTCACGCACGGTGCAAACATCCGTGCCCAAACCAAGGCGGCGTCCGCAATGGACGCCGCCTTGCACTGGTCATGGCGCATGCGGGATCAGGTGTTGCTTGAGGTTCCAGCCGTCGGGAACTGGCGGGCGAATTCGGCCTCGTTGCCCGAGGCCAGCAATTTCGCCTGCTCGATCCATTTCTCACGCGCGATACGACCGTCGAAATTCAGCACGTCTTCGATGCGCTTGACGTCGGCCTCGGTCCAGGCGGCGATCTGGGCGTAGGTCGTGACGCCCTGGCCCTTGAGCAGCTTTTCGTTGACCGGCCCGATGCCGATCAGGCGGCGCAGATTGTCGGCCTTGCCGGCGGGCACCTTCGGGGCAGCGGCTTTCTTCGGAGCCGGGGTCTTCTTCGGCGCCGTACTTGCCCTCGGCGTGGCGGATTTGGCCGCCGGCTTCGGCTGAGCCGCCGGCTTTGCTGCGGCGGGTTTGGCCGCAGCCGATTTCGCCGGCGCCGATTTGGCCGCGGCCGGTGTCGACATCAGCGCCGCCGGCGCAGGCGCGGCGGCCTTGTTGGCGCCGGTCTTGGCGGGCGTGGAAGGGGCTTCGCGCAGCCGGCCCTCAAGGTCGGCGCGGGCGCGGCTGCATGCGTCGAGTTCGCCGCTCAGGCGATTGGTATCGGCGCGCAATCTGTCGCGTTCGCTCTTCGTGCGGTCGAGATCGCCGCGCAGGCTGTCGAGCTCGCCGCGCAGCCGGCCCCAGAGGAACCAGCCAACCAGAACACCCACAATGAACGCCAGGAGCATGTAGAAGAAAGTGCTCATTTCCCTCTCCAGTCCGATCTGTCGGCCGCGGCCCGGAATGGCGAGCTTGCCGCAAGGATCGTCTATCGTTCCGCAGTCGGCGGAACAGCCGCTTCAATCGAGCTGTCGGCGCGTGGCTCTCCTCCAGCTGTAGCCGACGGCCGTCATCGCATCCGCCGAAGCGCAGCGCGGGCCGTCTCTGGCCTGCGCTATGCGTCCGGCTGAGCTTGAGGCGGGACGCTATCATACGGCCCGTGGAAAGCTAATTGAAAAATGCGGCGGAGAGTTATTGAAGAACAGATATTTAGGACAACAATAGAGCTGCCGCGAATATTCGTCCCGGCTAAATTGTTCTGGCCTATGCCGCCGGCGAAACGCCCGTCATTTGTCGAGCGCTTCCAGTTCGTCGATCAGCGCGCCGATCACGCCAAGGCCGATCTGCCAGAAGGCGGGGTCCGTGGCGTCGAGGCCGAAGGGCGCCAGAAGCTCCGAGTGATGCTTGGTGCCGCCGGCGCGCAGCATCTCGAAATACTTCTCCTGAAAGCCGCGCTCGGCGTTTTGATAAACGGCATAGAGCGAGTTCACCAGGCAGTCGCCGAAGGCATAGGCGTAGACGTAGAAGGGCGAGTGGATGAAATGCGGGATGTAGGTCCAGAAGACCTCATAGCCGTCGCGCAGCTTGATCGCCGGCCCCAGGCTTTCGGCCTGGACCTCGAGCCAGAATTCTCCGAGCCTGTCCGAGGTCAGCTCGCCGTTGCGGCGCTCGGCATGCACCTTGCGCTCGAACTCGTAGAAGGCGATCTGGCGCACGACCGTGTTGATCATATCCTCGACCTTCTGGGCGAGCATCGCCTTGCGCTCGCGTCTGTCGCTGGTCTGGTCGAGCAGCGAGCGGAAGGTCAGCATCTCGCCGAAGACAGAGGCCGTCTCCGCCAGCGTCAGCGGCGTCGCGGCCATCAGCGCGCCCTGGCCGCCGGCGAGCACCTGGTGCACGCCATGGCCAAGCTCGTGCGCCAGCGTCATCACATCGCGCGGCTTGCCCATGTAGTTGAGCAACACATAAGGGTGTGCCGAAGGCACCGTGGGGTGGGCGAAGGCGCCGGGCGATTTGCCGGGCCGCACGGGCGCGTCGATCCAGTTGCGGTCGAAGAAGGTCCGCGCGATCTCGGCCATGTCGGGCGAGAAACGCTGGTAGGCCAACAGCACCGTATCCCTGGCGTCGTCCCAGCGGATCACCGCCTGCGGTGTCTCGGGCAGCGGGGCGTTGCGGTCCCAGTGGTTCATCACCTCCATGCCGAGCCAGCGTGCCTTCATCGCGTAGTAGCGGTGCGACAGGCGCGGATAGGCCTCGCGCACGGCGGCCGCCAGCGCATCGACCACGCCGCGCTCGACGCGGTTGGCGAGATGGCGTGAATCGGCGATGTCCTCGAAGCCGCGCCAGCGGTCGGAGATCTCCTTGTCCTTGGCGAGCGTGTTGGTGATCAGCGTGAAGGTGCGCAGGTTCTTGCGGAAGGTCGCGGCGAGCGCCTCGGAGGCGCGGCGGCGCGCTTCGCCATCAGCGTCCTGCAGCCGGTTCAGCGCCGGCTCCAGCGTCAGTTCCTCGCCGTCGACATCGAAGCGCAGGTCGGTCATCGTCTCGTCGAACAGGCGGTTCCAGGCGCCGCGTCCGGTGACCGACTTTTCATGGAACAGCTGCTCGACCCGGTCCTCGAGCTGGTAGGGCTTGTCCTTCCTGAGGTCGAGCACCCAGGGCCGGTAGTGGGCGAAGGCCGCGTCGGCCGCAAGCGCGCCTTCGATCACCGCATCGTCGATCAGGTTGAGCTCCAGCGCGAAGAACAAAAGATGCGCGCTGGCATCGGTCATCTTCTCCTGGACGTCGCCATAGAGCTTGGCGCGCTGCGGATCGGCGGTGTTGCCGGCATAGACCAGCCCCGCATAGGAGACGATGCGGCCGATCAGCTCCTCCAGCGCCTCATAGGCCTTCAGCGCCTCGCCGAGCCTGCCGGCGCCGCCGCGTTCGGCCTCGGTGGCCAAAGTGCCCTTCCAGCGGGCCTCGAAGGCGATGGCATCGCTTGCCGCCCTGGCGATGTCGCGCTTCAGCTCGGGCGCCTCCATGCCGGAGTAAAGATCGACGAGGTTCCATTCCGGCAGATCGCCAAGCTCCGCCGCGCCGTGACCAGACGCCGTTGCAAGCCGCCGACCAAACATCATGCGCATCAACAATTACCTTTTTGAATCAGGGCCAGAATCAAAGGGAAAGGAGAAGCCGGTCAAATCCTAAGGAATTCGTTCACCGGGTTTTTTGAAACCTTATTTAGAACCCTGTGCCAAGATGATCCATGGGGATTTCTCGGGCGGGCAATTCAGACAGTCATGACAGGTTCCATACTCATAGTCGATGACGATCCCGTGCAGCGCAGGCTGCTCGAAGCGGCGGTGACGAAATTCGGCCACAGCGCCATCGTCACCGATGGCGGCGAGGCGGGCCTGGATGTGCTCGACGGGCCGAATGCCCGTGATGTCTCGGTCGTCATCCTCGACCTGGTCATGCCCGGCCTCGACGGCATCGGCGTGCTGAAGGCGATGCGCGAGCGCGAGATCAACCTGCCTGTCATCGTGCAGACCGCGCAGGGCGGCATCGAGACGGTTGTCTCGGCCATGCGTCACGGCGCTTTCGATTTCGTCGTCAAGCCGGCCTCGCCCGACAGGCTGCAGACGTCGATTTCCAATGCCTTGAAGGTCGAGGCGGTCGAGGACGAGATGAAACGCACGTCGCGGCGTCGCGGTGGCCATCTCACCTTCAAGGACCTCATCACCCGCAGCCCGGCTATGGACCGGGTGATCCGCCTCGGGCAGAAGGCGGCGGCCTCCAACATCCCGATCCTGATCGAAGGCGAATCCGGCGTCGGCAAGGAACTGGTGGCGCGCGCTATCCAGGGCAGTGGCGACCGCCGCTCAAAACCCTTCGTCACCGTTAATTGCGGCGCCATTCCCGACAATCTGGTCGAATCGATCCTGTTCGGCCATGAGAAGGGCTCCTTCACCGGCGCCACCGACAAGCACACCGGCAAGTTCGTCGAGGCGCATTCCGGCACGCTGTTCCTGGACGAGATCGGCGACCTGCCGCTCGACGTCCAGGTCAAACTGTTGCGCGCCGTCCAGGAGGGCGAGGTCGACCCGGTCGGCGGCCGCTCGACCGTCAAGGTCGACATAAGGCTGATCTCGGCGACGCACCGCAACCTTTTGCAGCAGGTCAAGGACGGCAAGTTCCGCGAGGACCTGTTCTACCGGCTGAACGTCTATCCGATCTTCGTGCCGCCGCTGCGCGACCGACGTGAGGATATTCCCTATCTGGTCAAGCACTTCATGGAAAAGGTGGCGCCGGCCGATCCGCGCCGCCGTCTCACCGGCATATCGGCCAAGACGCTGGCGATGCTGCAGGCCTATGACTGGCCGGGCAACATCCGCCAACTGGAGAATGCGGTGTTCAGGGCGTCCGTGCTGGCCGAAGGCGAGCTGCTGACCGAAGAGGAATTCCCGCAAATCCGGGCGCAGGTCGAAGGCACGGTGAACCTGGGCGCCGAACCGGCGCCGGCCGCTGGACTGGCTGCGGACGAACCGCGGCCAGTCGATCAAGCCGCTTCCGACGAGGCCGGTGCCGCCCTGCGCGAGAGCGACGCCCCGGCGCGGCTGCAGCTCCGCTTCGGCACGCTGAGAGCCCTGGACGAGCGTGGCAACGTGCGGGCGCTGGCCGATGTCGAACTCGAAATGATCAAGCTCGCGATCGACCACTATAACGGTCAGATGAGCGAAGTGGCGCGCCGCCTTGGCATCGGCCGCTCCACGCTCTACCGCAAGTTGAAGGAATATGGCATTGATCCCGAAGCGGGTCGTCTCGACAGGCTCGCCTCCTGAGACGCAAGCCTGAGTCCAGCTTGCCATCCTAAAATCCGAGTCAATTTGTCGCTTTTCGGTCTGGAGGGCGCTGTTTTCCGGCGGCTTGCACGCCCGCGATCACGCATTGCGGCAAACGGTAACAGATCGTGTTCCGGTCTGAGCCGAATTCTTGATCTAAACCAGTGATTTACCACGAAACGCGTTGCATCATTTTTGACGGGATATCGCCACGGTGTTACCGCATTTCGGCTTCAATAAGCGATGATTAACCATTAGGATCGATATTCGGATGTGAGAACCACGCATCCGTTTGGGCAAATCCGGGGACAAACGGTCAGCCTGCAAGGCCTTTTGATTTGAACCAAGTCGAACGACACACAGACGGGCGGCATTTTCATATGAGCGTCTGGCCAAGGTGGCTGACGTTTGTGATTTTGGCCGTCGGGTTCCTCTCGGCAGCGACCTCCGGCGCGAGGGCCGAAGTCCGCACGCTGAAGCTCTATCACCTGCATACGCACGAAAAGGCCGAGATCGTCTACAAGCGCAATGGCCGCTACGATCCGGAAGGCTTGCGCAAGATCAACATCATCCTGCGCGACTGGCGCCGCAACGAGCCGACCAAGATGGATCCGCGGCTGCTCGACCTGGTGTGGGAAGCCTATCGTGAGAGCGGCTCGTCGGATTACATCCAGGTCGTCTGCGGCTATCGTTCGCCGTCCACCAACGCGTTGCTGCGCAGCCGCAGCCGCGGCGTCGCCGAGAAAAGCCAGCACATGCTCGGCAAGGCGATGGACTTCTATATTCCCGGAGTGCCGCTGAAGAAGCTGCGCAACATCGGCCTCAAGATGCAGGGCGGTGGTGTCGGCTATTATCCGAGCTCCGGCTCGCCCTTCGTCCACATGGATGTCGGCAACGTGCGCCACTGGCCGGGCATCAGCCGTCAGGAACTGGTCAGCCTGTTCCCGAACGGCAAGACGCTGCATGTGCCGAGCGACGGCCGGCCGCTGCCGGGCTATGAACAGGCGATGGCCGCCTATAAGGCGCGCAAGGGCTCGGGCACGCCCAATATCGAGCTGGCCAGCGCCGGCGGGTCGAGCAAGCGGTCCGGCGGGCTGCTTGCGGCCTGGTTCGGTGGTGGCGCCGACGAGGCCGACGACGATGCCGATGCTGGCGGCGGCGCACCGGAGCCCCAGCCCAAGGTCGTGAAGCAGGTGGCGGCAGCCAAGAGCAGCAGCTTGCCGGGCATCGCGATCGTCTCGCCGCAGAACGCCAAGCGCGCCAACATCCCGCAGATCGCGGATGACAGCGCGGATGATTCGCAGCAGCAGGACACGCCGGAAACGATCATCGCCGCGCTGCCGCCGAAGGAGGTCCCGTTGCCCGCCTTCGCGCCGCGTCCGAAAGCCGATGTCGGCCAGCAGACGCCTGAAAACGTGCCGTTCGCCACGGCGGACGCCTCGGCCACGACCGAGCAGGCAGTGGCGACAGCGCATGCTCCGGCCAATGTACCGTTCGGCATGGCCAGTGCGGGTGAGGCCGCGGCCGCCGATCCTGCCCAGGTGGCGGTCAACAACATCCCGCTGCCGACCTGGCGTCCCGATCGCTCCACTCCGGCTGAACTGTCGCTCAAGGACAAGAACGTGCTTCTGGCGCTGGCGGAAACGGCCTCACAGGACAAGAGCACGACCGATGCCTTCTCGGTGCTGCCGACGGCGCGGCCCGACGCGGGCAAACCGGATGAGATCAAGGCTGTCCTCGAACAGGCCAGCGCAACCACCGAAGCCGGTTCGAGCGGAGCCGAATATGAGGTCGCTTCACTATCGGAGCCTCAGCCTCGCTCGGCGTTCAACGATCCGTCGGGCATCGATGCGGCCTCGCCGCGTGAAGCCATCGCCGCCCGTCCGGCCGGCACCGACCCAGCGCAAGCGATCGGCGCCGGTGTGAAGACGACGCGCAAGGAGGCCAGGGCTTCCACCAGCGACCTGCGGCCGGGACCGAAGGCGATGGTGGTGGCAACGCCGCCGCAGGCGGCGCGTTGGGCGCTGGGCAGCGGCGAGAACATCGCCACTGTTTCCGACCCGACGACGGCGCCGCGCTATGCCTATAACATGGTGCATACGCCGCCGAGCGAGGTCTATACGGCCGGCTTCCAGGCGGATGCGCAGATGCCGGATGCCAACCGTTTCACCGGCAACGCCGTGAAGTTCCTTTCGGTTGCCCGTTTCCAAACGAAATAACGAGCCCGCCGGTGCCGCAAAGGCCGCGTTGTCGGACAACAGCGCGGCTTTTGCTCCTTCATCCCTGGCGGCATATTTGACCGGCCGACCATCCCGCTTCGTCTAATGGTAGGACAGCGCCCTTTGAAGGCGTGAATCGTGGTTCGAATCCATGAGCGGGAACCAGCCGGCGGTCGTGTCTTCCGGCCGGCGCAGGATGCCATCACGCAAGCCTAGACCTCTCGTGAGGCCGGAACGGCTCGCGCTTTTTCGGGTTAGGATGCGTTCGTTCCAAACCGGGGATATTCATGAAGAAGATTCTGCTGGCGGCTTGAGGCAGGCTAGTCAATTTCCAGTGCAGGCGCTTCGCCCCTCGCCAGGAGCCGAGCGGCGTCACGGGCCGGAGGCAAGCCGAACTGGCGCGCATACTCACGGCTGAACTGGGATGCGCTTTCATAACCGACGGTAAAGGCGACACGCGCGGCGTTGCCCGGCCGTGCGATGAGCAGATGGCGGGCCTCGAGCAGACGGACCTGCTTCTGATACTGGATCGGGCTCATGGCGGTCGCTGCCTTGAAGTGGCGATGAAACGCGGCGTTGCTCATATGAGCGAGCGTGGCCAGCTCCGTCACATCGATCGGCTCGTTGTAGTGCGCGCGAATCCATTGGGTGGCGCGCCGGATCTGCGACAGGCGTCCATCGGCGCGCGCGAGTTGGCGCAGCTTCGCACCTTGCGGGCCTTGCAGCAGCCGAAACGCGATCTCCCGTTCGAGCATAGGCGCGAGCACGGGGATCTCGTTCGGCCTGTCGAGCAGCCGCAGCATCCGGCGCCACGCGTCAAGCAGCTCGTCATCGGCGGGATAGGTCACGAAGTCGTCGCTGCCGGCCGCCGGCTTGTGTTCGATGAGCAATGTGGCAATCAGCTCGATATCGAGGCTGAAAGCAATGGCCATATAAGGATGGGCGGCGCTCGCCTCGATCAGCTGGCTGGTGGCGGGTGTCTCGACCGCATAGACGAAACAGCTGCCGGCGCTGTAGCGAAGCGTGCGGTCGCCGATCAGCACCGATTTCGCGCCCTGCAGCACGAACAGGGCGGTCGGCTGGCAAAGCTCGGGCAGCGGCGGCGTCGGAACCTCGCTGCGGCCGATCGTGACGCGCGGAACGGCCGTCCCTGTGCGCCGTCCACGTGCGTGGCGGCCGGCAATTGCGATCAACTCCTGGAGCGCCTCGTTCATCGTTTCAGCATTGCCGATCCGCGCAAGCCGCGCAACGAGGTGACGCGCAAGCGCGCACCCAAGTGACAGGATTAGGCAAGAGCGTGAGAGCTTTCGGCGCGCGAAACCGACCGGTTCACGTCATTTCTAGGTCTCTGCAAAGGAGATGGATATGACGACACGGAAGAATGCGCTGGTGACCGGCGCCAACAAGGGCATCGGCCTCGAGACTGCCCGCCGGCTGGCGGCGATTGGGTTCAAGGTCTGGCTCGGCGCCCGGGACTCGAAGCGCGGTACGGCCGCGGCAGAAGCGCTGCGCGGCGAAGGGTTCGACGCCGAGTGGCTCGAGCTCGACGTCACCAGCGACGAGAGCGTCGCGGCCGCGTCCAAGACCGTCGCGGCGCGGACACCCAGCCTCGATGTGCTGGTCAACAATGCCGGCATCGCCCCAGGATATGTCGCCGCGCTCGGCCCGGACGGCCGTTACGAACGGCCGCCGAGCCGGGAAGATGTCGTCGACATGAAGGCCACCTATGACGTCAACGTCTTCGGGCCGGTCCGCGTCACCCAGGCATTCCTGCCGCTGCTGCTGGCATCATCCGGCGCTCGCGTCGTCATGCTGAGCAGCTATCTCGGCTCGATCGCACGCGCGGCCGGCGAAAGCCAGTCACCCATTGTCATGGGCTATGGCAGCTCGAAGACGGCGCTCAATGCCGTCACCGTGGCCTTCGCCAGGGAACTTGCGCCAAGCGGCATCATGGTCAATGCCGCCGCTCCCGGCTACACCGCGACGGATCTCAACGGGCACAAAGGTCACCGTACGGTGCAGCAGGCGACCGAGATCATCGTACGGCTGGCCACGCTGGATGCCGGCGGGCCGACCGGCGGTTATTTCGACGAAAACGGTCCGCTGCCTTGGTGAGCGCAGGTGGAATTTTGTTTTGACGCAATTCCGGACGGAAAGCCGGTGTCCACTTTTCCTGGAATTGCGTTAGGCCAGCTTGCTCGCCTCGCGCGCGAGCGCTTCGATCTCATCCCATTTGCCGGCCTTGATCAGATCGTCGGGCGCGACCCACGAACCGCCGACGCAGATGACGTTGGGCAGGCTGAGATAGTCGGCGGCATTCTTTGCCGTTATGCCGCCGGTCGGGCAGAACTTCACGTCGGCGAGC
This sequence comes from Mesorhizobium sp., assembly GCA_004020545.1. GTDB lineage: Bacteria > Pseudomonadota > Alphaproteobacteria > Rhizobiales > Rhizobiaceae > Mesorhizobium. The sequence goes on from SAQE01000001.1 coordinate 149,973, forward strand.
GGCGAGGCGAAGGCTTTCAGCGAAGCGATGCCGCCCGACTGCTCGGCCGGAAAGAATTTCAGGAAGCGCAAGCCGGCTTCGCGCGCGGCCATGATCTCGCCCGGCGTGATGGCGCCGGGCAGCAGCGGCACGGGGCTGCCCTTCGCCGTATCGAGGAGCTGGCTTGTGATGCCGGGACTGACGATGAATTTCGAGCCGGCGGCGGCTGCCTCGTCGAATTGCCTGGCATCGAGAATGGTGCCGGCGCCAACGATCGCGTCCTCGACCTCGGCCGCGACGCGGCGGATCGCTTCCAGGGCGTCGGCGGTGCGCAGCGTGATCTCGATCGCCCTCAAGCCGCCGCGCGACAGGGCGCGGGCGAGCGGCACGGCGTCGGCGACATTGGCGATCTTGAGCACCGGGATGACAGGCTGACCATTGAGAAGCGACAGAAGCTTTTCGGTCTTGCTGGTCATTCACTGTTCTCCATTGCGATCGATTTCAACCGATTAGCAGAAGGGGTAACCCAAGTCCACGGAGCCAGGGCGTGTCGCGATGTCACGCAGCGGACCGCCGCGTCGGGGGAGTTTCCTCTGCCTTGAAACCGCTTTCAGCACGGTCTAGTGGCATGGGCATGACAACAGCCAAGGAAATTCAGCCAATCCTCGTTGCCGCGCTCTATAAATTCGCGCGGCTCGATGGATACGAGGGCCTGCGCACACCGCTCGCCGCCTTCTGCCGCGAGCGCGGCATCAAGGGCACGCTGCTTCTGGCGCATGAGGGCATCAACGGCACGGTCGCCGGCAGCGAGGAAGCGATCTCGGCGCTGATCGACCACCTCCAGGCGATCGAAGGGCTTGCCGGCCTGGAGGTCAAATACAGCGCTGCCGCCGACATGCCGTTCCACCGCATGAAAGTGCGGCTGAAGCGCGAGATCGTCACCATGGGCGTCGACGATCTCGACCCCGCGACCAGCGCCGGCACCTATGTCGCGCCGGCCGACTGGAATTCGCTGATCTCTGACGCCGATACGTTGGTGATCGACACGCGCAACGCCTACGAGGTGTCGATCGGCACCTTCAAGGGCGCCGTCGATCCGAAAACCGCCAGCTTTCGCGAGTTCCCGGCCTGGGTCGAGCAGCACCGCGATGAGCTCGAAGGCCGCAAGGTGGCGATGTTCTGCACCGGCGGCATTCGCTGCGAGAAGGCGACGGCCTATGTGAAATCGCTTGGCTTCAGGCAAGTCTTCCATCTCAAGGGCGGCATCCTGAAATACCTCGAAGAGGTGCCGGCCGAAGAGAGCCTGTGGCAGGGCGAGTGTTTCGTCTTCGACGAGCGGGTTTCCGTGTCGCATGGACTGGCCGAAGGCGAAGCCGAGCTGTGCCGTGCGTGTCGGCATCCGCTCACCACCGGGGATCGGCTTTCGCCGAAATATGTCGTCGGCGTTTCCTGCCCGCATTGCTTCGAGGCGCGCTCCGACGAGGACCGCGCCCGCTACGCCGAGCGGCATCGCCAGGTGGAACTGGCGCAACGGCGCGGCGAACGGCGGCATATCGGAAGCTGAGGCGTATCGCTGCGATCTCAGGTTACCGAATAGCGATCGATGACCCAGAGCCAGGTCCCGTCGCTCTGCCGGCGGGCGACCTCGCTTGTTATGCTGCCGTCCGGCAACTTCGTTGAGGTAAGCGCCAGATCGCCGTTGACGAGGGCAGGGCGCTGCTCGCCGCGCTGGAACTTTCGTCCCGCGGCGAAGCTCTTCTCGAAGAGCGCGCGGATGGCCTTTCGGCCTCGCGTCAGTTCTCCTTCGCCGCTGTCGACCACCGCGTCGGCCTCGAAAAGCGCCAGCATTCCCTCGACATCTCCGGCCCATTGCCGCTCGATCAGCAGGCGCTCGAGATCCTGCGGATCGCGCGCCGGCTCGCGGCTGGCTGCATCAGACATTCAAGTTGCTCCTTCGCACTGCCGGCGGTCTTTAGCCGAAGCGCTCGTTGCCCCGATACATCCACCTCTGATCCGATGCCGGCATCGGGCCAAAACAGTCCGCCCGTCATTGTAATGTCAACGCGCGGGGCCTACGTCTTGCCGGTCCGAAACTTCGCCCGGGCGCATTTGGCCGGGCCAATTCTGGAGGCATTGATGCTCGACCCCAAAAAGCTGCTCGACGACCTTCTCGGCTCGCAAATTCCTGGCACGGGATCGACCGTTCGCGACAAGGCGGGGCAGGCGGTGCAGATGGCGAAGGACAATCCGCTCGCCGCTGGCGCACTGGCCGCGGTGCTGCTCGGCACCGGCACAGGCCGGCAGGTGACGGGTGCCGCCATCAAGCTCGGCGGCCTGGCGGCCATCGGCGGCCTCGCCTACAAGGCCTATCAGAACTACAAGAACGGCGCCGAGCCGGCGCAGGCCCCGGCCACGGGCGAGCCGGAACTGCTGCCGCCGCCCAAGGATACCGCCTTCGATCCCTCGCAGGCGCCGCAAGGCGAGGCCGAGTTCACGCTAATGCTGGTCAGGGCGATGATCTCCGCAGCCAAGGCGGATGGCCATGTCGACGACGAGGAGCGGCAGAAGATCGCCGACAAGCTCAAGCTCGCCGGCATCGGGGCGGATGCGGAAAAGTTCCTGATGACCGAGCTCGAGAGCCCGCTCGACCTCGACACGCTGGTCGCAAGCGCCAAGACCGACGCGCAGAAGCTCGAGCTCTACACCGCCTCGCGTCTCACCATCGATCCCAACACCCGCACCGAGCGCGGCTATCTCGATCTGCTCGCCGGCCGCCTCGGCCTGCCGGACGCGCTGGTCGACCATGTCGAGGCGACGGTGTCGGCGGCGAAGGTGGCGGCTGGAGCTGCGTCCAATCCGCGCTGACAAGTTCGGGTTGGTAAACGCGCTCGCGGTGTGTTGCTGGCCGTTAACCTTTCGTTAACCCAGCAAGCGCATCATTCTAGGCAGTCGGACCGGCTTTTCCTCCTCCCAAGCGCGGTTCAGATCAGGGCGGTCGCCAATGGCCGCCCTTTTTGTCGGCCCCTAGTCTTGCCGGCCTCTTCTCTTTTGTCGGCGAGAGCCGCTTGCCACGGTCCCCATCATTTGCGATGCCACGTCTTCTTCCAGCAATGACCGGGGAGGGATGACGATGACCGCCATGACAGAGAAAACCGCCATCGTTACCGGTGCCGGCACCGGCATCGGCAAGAGCGTCGCCACGACGCTGCTCCAGGCCGGATGGAACACCGTGTTCTGCGGCCGGCGCAAGAAGCTGCTCGAGGAGGCGATCGCCGAGGCCGGGAAGACGAGCGCCAAAGCGCTGGCTGTCGCTTGCGACATCAGCAAGGCCGCCGAAGTCGAGGACATGTTCGAGACCGTGGTGGAGGCGTTCGGGCGCGTCGACCTGCTCTTCAACAATGCTGGCACGGGTTACAAGTCGACGCTGATCGACGAGATCCCGGTCGAGGTCTGGAACGACGTCGTGGGCGTCAACCTCACCGGCTCGTTCCTGTGCGCCCGCGCCGCCTTCGGCGTCATGCGCCGGCAAATGCCGATGGGCGGGCGCATCATCAACAACGGCTCGGTGTCGGCCTATGCGCCGCGCCCGGGCTCGGCGCCCTACACGGCGACCAAGCACGCCATCACCGGCCTGACCAAGACGCTGGCGCTCGACGGCCGACCCTACGATATTGCCTGCGGCCAGATCGACATCGGCAATGCGTTGACCGAGATGGCGCAGCCGATGACGGTCGGCGTGCCGCAGGCCAACGGCTCCATCGCCGCCGAAGCGGTGATGGATGTCCAGCGCGTCGCCGACGCAGTGCTGCACATGGCGAGCCTGCCGCTCGACGCCAACGTGCTGTTCATGACCGTGATGGCAACGAAGATGCCGTTTGTCGGGCGCGGGTAGCGGCCCCGAGCGCTGATCGAACGCAGCGCCTATTCGCCGAGCACCCGCCGCCGCTCCTCGAACTCGTTCTTATCGATCTCGCCGCGCGCGAACCGCTCCTTGAGAATGTCAAGTGCCGTGCGCCCCGGCAGCGGCTGATGGGGTGGCATGACAGTCGGGCCGCCCAGCCAGCGAGCGAGCGGCACGACGGCGGCTACCAGCACGACGAAAAAGAGGATCATGAACAACGGGCCGAAAATCATCATCCAACCTCCGCCCCACCACATCATGCCGGGACCATAGGCATACCTGTCGGCATCCGACGCCTGAGCCCAGGCAACGCCGGGCGCAAGGGCCAGGACCACGCTCATCGCCGCGGTCGACCTCAGCAGACCTTTCCGCATGGGCTTGCTCCATCATTGACGCTTAGCATTCTATACCGTCGAGCAGCCCGGCATCTTGCGCCAGATCAAACGCGACAATGCTTGCGACGGTCATGCTGAAGGACTCCAGCCGGACCATCGCAAAGACGCATCTGACGGATTCGCTTAAAGCGCGTCGCGATCTTTCGGATTCGCTTTGTGCGCTTTAGGTTTTTGATTTTACGCATGTCTTTGTCCCGAAGCCGGCTCCCACTTTCGGGAGACATGCTTTAGGGCGGGCAGCTCACGAGAGCGGCCCGAGCGAGCTGATCTCGACCAACCCGGTGTCGGCTCGGCGAGCCCGCTCGCCATCTCCTACGAGTGGAGGGTGGAAGCTTACTTTGCCAAAAACGCCTCGATCCGCTCCAGCGCGCGCAGGATGTTCTCCTCGGAATTGGCGTAGGAGAGCCGGACATAGCCTTCGCCGAGCACGCCGAAGTCCGGACCGCCGATCAAGGCCACGCCGGCGTCTTCCAACAGCGCCGAGGCAAGCTTCTTGGCTTTCCAGCCGGTCTTCGACACGTTGGGGAAGGCATAGAAGGCGCCCTTCGGCGTGATGCAGGAAATGCCTGGCAGCGCATTCAGGCCCTCGACCACAATCTTCCTGCGATTGTCGAAAGCGCGCATCATCTTTTCGACATCGTCCTGCGGGCCGTCTATCGCGGCGATGCCGGCATACTGGCTCGGCGCGTTGACGCAGGACCAGCAGTTGACCGCCAGCTTGCGCACCTTGTCGTAGAGATAGGCGCCCTTTTCGCCGTTCGGCCAGATCGACCAGCCCATGCGCCAACCGGTCATCGCCCAGGTCTTCGACCAGCCGTTGAGCACGATCAGCCTGTCGCGGATTTCCGGAAAACTGAGCAGCGAGCAATGCGTCTCGCCGTCATAGGTCATGACGTCGTAGATCTCGTCGGACAGGATAGCGACCTCAGGGTGCTTCTCCAGTCCCTTGACCAGTTTCTCGATCTCGGCCCTCGGGGTGACGCCGCCGGTCGGGTTGGCGGGCGAGTTGAGGATCAGGAGCCTTGTCTTCGGCGTGATCAGCGCCAGCGTCTCCTCGGCCGAGAAGGCAAAGCCGTTCTCCTCGCGGATCGGCACGGGAACGGGCGCGGCGCCGGTGAACTCGATCATCGAGCGGTAGATGGGAAAGCCGGGATCCGGATAGAGAATCTCCGCGCCCGGTTCGCCGAACATCAGGATCGCGGCGAACATGGTCGGCTTGCCGCCAGGCAGGATCATCACGTTTTCGGCCGACACCTCGACGCCGGTGGTGGTCAGCGTGCGGCGCACCACCGCCTCGCGGGTGGCCAGCAGCCCGTTGGCGGGCGTGTAGCCATGATGGCCGTCGCGCAGCGCCTTGATCGCCGCCTCGACGATGTGCTGCGGCGTCTTGAAGTCGGGCTGGCCGATGCCGAGATTGATGATGTCGCGGCCCTGATGGGCAAGCGCGGTGGCGCGAGCCAGCACGGCAAACGCATTTTCCTCGCCGAGACGGTCGAAGGCCGCGATCGTGTGGAGCATTTTTCCCGTCCCTGTGGTTCTTTCTGTTGGCGAGCGTTTTTGTGAGCGTCTGCTCCCAAATGTCAAACGGATTGGAGTTTTCGGTGTCGGAAAATCTCAAGGATTGGCGGCCGCGCCCTCGTCCGGAACGTAAAGTGCTCGAAGGCCGCTATGTCCGCCTGGAGCCGTTGAGCGCGGCAAAGCATGGCGATGGGCTTTACGAGGCGTCGTCTGTGGCCGACGTCGATGGCCGCTTCGCCTGGCTGCCGGATTATCCGCCGGAAACCCGCGCCGCGTTCCAGCCTTGGCTGGACAAGGTCGAGGCGAGCGAGGATCCGCTGTTCTTCGCCGTCATCGACAAGGCGAGCGGCAAGGTCGCCGGGCGCCAGACACTGATGCGCATCGATGCCGCCAACGGCGTCATCGAGATCGGCAACATCTATTGGGGGCCGCTGATCTCGCGCAGGCCGCAAGCGACCGAAGCGCAGTTCCTGTTCACGAAATACGCCTTCGACGAGCTCGGCTATCGCCGCTACGAATGGAAATGCAACAACCTCAACGAACCGTCGAAGCGCGCGGCGGAACGTTTCGGCTTCAAGTTCGAGGGCATTTTCCGCCAGCATCTTGTGGTAAAGGGCGAAAACCGCGATACGGCGTGGTATTCGATCATCGACAAGGAGTGGCCGGCTTTGCGCAAGGCCTATGAGGCCTGGCTCGATCCGGCGAACTTCGATGGCGAGGGCCGCCAGAAGCGGCGGCTCGAGGATTTCCGCGCCGAGTTCGGCGCATAACGGGAGCGCTTCGATGGCGCATGATCACCGCTCGCATGGGGCCGGTGCACACGACCATAGCCATGGCTACGGCGCCGGGCACATGCATGGATCGACCGACAAGAAGCGCGTGCTGATCGCGGCCTGTCTGACGGCTGGCTTCATGGTCGCGGAGGCGCTCGGCGGCCTGCTCACCGGCTCGCTGGCGCTGCTTGCGGACGCCGGTCACATGCTGGCGGACGCGATCGCGCTCGGCCTTGCCTGGTATGCCTTCCATCTCGCCGGCCGCCCTGCCACCGGCCGCCTCACCTACGGCTTCGCCCGGGTCAAGACGCTGGTCGCCTACACCAACGGCATCGCCATTTTCGTCATCGCGCTGTGGATCGTCTATGAAGCCTGGGGACGGCTGATGCACCCGGCGCCGGTGCTGGGCGGACCGATGCTGGTGGTGGCAGTCGCCGGCCTCCTGGTCAACATCGCCTCCTTCCTCGTGCTGCACGGCGGCGATCGCGAGGGCCTGAACATGCGCGGCGCCGTCCTGCATGTGCTGGGCGACTTGCTTGGCTCGGCCGCGGCAATCGTGGCCGCCCTGATCATCCTGGCAACCGGCTGGACGCCCATCGATCCGATCCTCTCCGTCCTGGTGTCGCTGCTGATCCTGTCGACGGCGTGGTCGCTGATGCGCGAGGCCGCCCATGTGCTGCTCGAAGGCGTGCCGGCAAGCCTCGACCGCGACCTGATCGCCAAGGATATCGAAGGCGCGGTCAAGGGCGTGCGCGAGGTGCACCACATGCATGTCTGGTCGCTCGACGGCACCACCAACATGGCAACACTGCACGCCTGCCTGAATGACGGTGTCGATCCGCACGTGGCGGTGAGCGCCATCAAGAAACGGCTTGCCGCGAAGCACGGCATCGATCATGCAACGGTGGAGCCCGAGTTCGGCCTCTGCTCCGACAGCCATGACGGGCACGACCATCGCCATGATCACGACCACGCGCATGATGCGCCTCCCGATCGCCGCCATTATCATTGACGCGTGCCTGATGATGAACTTAAACGACCTCGGGCCAAGGAACGCCTGCTGATGGATCGCGAGACGCGCAACGCGGCGATCGCCGCGGCCTGGATACTGCTGCTGTTCGGCCTCGCCGCCTATTTCCTGCCGACCATCATGTTGGCCGCCGGCAAGGTCTCGACCGTCCTGGCCGCCGTCATCGCCGCGATCTTCATGGTGGGGCTGTTCGTCGTCCTGTGGCTGCGCGGACGCAGCCAGCGCAAGAAGGGTCTCTAAAGATGAGAATTCTGATTACGGGTGCCGCCGGCATGGTGGGCCGGAAGCTGATTGCACGGCTGGCCAAGGGCGGCACACTCGCCGGCCGCAAGATCACGGCGCTCGATCTGCACGACATCGTGCCGGCGCAGGCGCCGGTGATCGACGGCGTGGAAGTCGCCATCCATACCGGCGACTTAGCCGCATCCGGAGCGGCGGCAAGCCTGATCGGTTCGCGCCCGGACGTGATCTTCCATCTTGCCGGCATCGTGTCCGGCGAGGCGGAGGCCAATTTCGATCTCGGCTACCGCGTCAATCTCGACGGCACGCGTGCGCTGTTCGACGCCGTGCGGCTGGCGGGTTTTGCGCCGCGCCTGGTCTTCACCTCGTCGATCGCCGTGTTCGGCGCGCCGTTCCCGGATGTCATCCCGGACGAGTTCCACCCGATGCCGCTCACCTCCTACGGCACGCAGAAGCAGATGAGTGAAGCGCTGCTTGCGGACTATACGCGGCGCGGCTTCTTCGACGGCGTCGGCATCCGGCTGCCGACGATCTGCGTTCGCCCCGGCAAGCCGAACAAGGCTGCGTCGAGCTTCTTCTCCGGCATCATCCGCGAGCCGCTCAGCGGCCAGGAGGCGATCCTGCCGGTGCCGCGCTCGGTGCTGCACACCCATGCCAGCCCGCGCTCGGCGGTCAATTTCCTGATCCATGCGGCGGAGATCGACGGCAATGCGGTCGGGCCGCGCCGCAACCTCACCATGCCCGGAGTCGCCGTCACTGTCGGCGAGCAGATCGAGGCGCTGGAGCGTATCGCGGGATCGGATGTCGTGAAGCGCATCCGGGAGCAGCCCGACGAGACGATCTGGGCGATCGTCAAAGGCTGGCCGACGCGCTTCGAGGCGCGGCGGGCGAGGGAGCTTGGTTTTGTCGCCGAAAAGAATTTCGACGAGATCATCCTGGCCCATATCGAGGATGAGTTGGGCGGGAAGATCTCCTGAACCGATTCGGGCGGCTTCAGGCGCCGCCCGTCAGGCTGGCCGACAAAAGCAGCAGCCCGACCAGGAAGATGAAGGCCGCGCCGCCGATCTCGACGATCGAATGGATGCGGTTGCCGAGATATCCGTCGCCGGCGAAATAGACCGCCCAGTTCTTGGCGGTCACCGCGAGCGTCGCGAGCGCCGAGACGGTGATCGCGGTGCCGATCGACATCGCAAGCACCGAGAGCAGTCCGCCAAGCCAAAGCCCGTTGAGAAGCGCGAAGCTCAGCACGATCAGCGCGCCGGAGCAGGGACGGATGCCGACTGCGGCAACGGCCGACCAGGCGGTCTTCCAGTCGAAGCGATCGCCTGAAAGCAGCGCCGGATCCGGCGCATGCGAATGGCCGCAGGTCTCGCAGACTTCGCCCGCGCCATGGTCGTGATGATGCTGCTCTGCATGATCATGAGCGGCGTGGTCGTGATGATGGTGATCGTGCGCGCCGTGATCATGTGCGTCGTGGCTGTGTGCGTGCGAATGCGCCACATGATCATGGTCGTGATGCGCGTGCGACGCATGGACATGCGCCGCGTGGGCATGCGCGTGAGCGTGTGAGTGTCCCGCGTGCGAGTGTCCGGCATGGGAATGCCCGCCATGCGAATGGCCGGCATGGGCGGCCGACAGGCTGTAGGCGGGACTTCTGCCGAACAGCCGAAGAATGGATGGGCCCGCCTTGCGCCAGAGCAGCCAGGCGCCGAACAGGGTGACCAGCACAAAGCTGGAGATTTCGAGGAACCAGGCCGCGTCGGTCATCGACACCGCCGTGCCGCGCAGCACGAAATAGGCAAGCACCATGACGACGACCGCCGTCAGGCCCTGCAGCAGTGCCGAGACGAAGGACAGCAGGATGCCGCGCTTCAGCGCCACTTCGTTGGCGACCATGTAGGACGAGATCACCGCCTTGCCATGCCCGGGACCGGCGGCGTGAAAGATGCCATAGGCGAAGGAGAGGCCGACCAGCAGCCAGAGCTTGCTACCGTCCTGGCGCATCACCTTCATCGCGGCTGCCAGCGAATGGTAGAATTCCTGCTGCCGGACATTGATCCACATCAGGATATGGGCGAACGGACCGGAGGTGCTTGGCGCCATGCCGTCATTGGTGCCGATGCCGAGCGAGCTCTGGGCATGGGCGATGCCGGGCAGATGCGTCATCACCAGGGTGGCGGCCAAAAGGCCGAGCGCCAAGCGCAGCGATGGTTTCATCACCGGTTATCCTTCTGGCGGGCAGTTCAGTTCGAGCTTGGTGGCGAAGATCTTGCTCATGTCTGTGCCCGTCGGATCGTTGAAGAAAGCGTCCGTCAGGGTCTTCTGGTTTTCCTTGATCGCTTCGTCGGGATCGGGGCGGACCACCTTCTTGGTGCAGTTCGAGGGCAGGCCCTCGACGGTAAGATTGGCGTCGTCGGTGAAATCGATCGCCGTGTAGAAGGTCGGATCGTAAACGCCGATGTCGATCTTGCCGGCGAGCTTGATCGGCGTCTTCGGTTCGGACTCGAACAGGATGATCAACTGATCATTGTCGAAGTTCGCCATCAGATGCGGCGGCGGGACCATCGGCACGTCCTTGCCGTCCTGCGTGACCAATTGGAAGTAGTTGAATTCGGCCAGCGAGGAATGGACGGTGTCGGCCACTTCCTTGAGCTCTTTGTCGTCAAGCTTCAGATCGGAGTTCTTGTCGAACTCCATCATCACAGTGCTCGAAAACAGATCGTCGAAACGCCACAGATGGCGCAGCGCTTTCACACTTTGGTGATCCTCGCTCAGGATCACGTCGAGGCGGGCTTCGGCAAAGACGTGCGGATGCACCTCGGCCGGCTCGACCGCGGCAAATGTCATTGCTGCGGCCGAAGCCAGCATGGTTGCTTGCCGTTTCAGGTGCATTCCGGGTTGCGATTCCATCGACTTCGGGGTGGAACCCGAGAGTTAACACAAAGGGGGCGAAATTGGGACGCGGGGTATCACGCGGCGTCGCGCGTCCTGAACCAGTGCACCAGGAAATCGACGAAGACGCGGACCTTGGCGGGCAGGTAGCGCCGGTGCGGGTAGACGGCGAAGATGCCGCTGCCCGAAAGAATGCGCTCGTCGAGCACGCTCACCAGCCGGCCGCTTGCGACGTCGGGCGCGGCGATGAAATCCGGCAGCATGGCGAAGCCCAGGCCCGACGCGGCGGCCGCTCTAGCCGCCATTGGGCTGTTCACCTCGATCGGGCCCGACACCGTGACGCTCACCGAATCCTCGCCGTCGCCCTTGAAGCGCCAGTTGGCTAAAGAGCGGCCGTTGGTGTCGACGATGCACGGCATGCTGGAAAGGTCCTGCGGCCGCGTCGGCATGCCGTGCTTGGCGATCAGCTCGGGCGACGCGCAAAGCTTGACCGAAAACGGCGCCAGGCGCCTGGCGATCAGCGAGGAACTCTCAAGCCGCGAGATGCGCACGGCAAGGTCGAAGCCCTCCTCGACCAGATCGACGAAGCGGTCGTCGAGCTGGATGTCGAGCACGATGTCGGGGTGCTGCTTGGCGAAGTCGATCAGCGACTGTCCGATCGGCGCGTCGGCGAAGGTGCGGGCGGCCGAAAGCTTGATGCGGCCGCGCACGTCGCCGGAGGATTCGCGTACGGCGTCTGCCAGGCTGTCGACCTCGCGCACGATTTCGGAGGCGCGCTGATAATAGGTGTGGCCGGCTTCGGTCAGCGAGAACTGCCTGGTGGTGCGGTTCAACAACAGCGCGCCGAGCTCGTCCTCCAGCTCGCGCACATATTTCGACAGCAGCGCCTTCGAGCGGCCGATCTTGCGCGCGGCGGCCGAGAAGCCTTCGGCCTCGACCACGTCGATGAAGGCGCGCATACGGGTCAATGTGTCCATGATCAGACCTTTCGTGCCGCGTCGAGAATCCTACGGCCGATCCGTATCAGGGCGACATCGCTGCCGGAAGGGCCGAGCAGCGACAGGCCGAAGGGCGCGCCGTCGACACGTCCCAATGGGAGCGTGATCTGCGGAAAGCCCGACAGGCCGGCGAGACACAGCAGATGCAGCGCTCGTTCGCGATAAGCCTGGAACTGTTCCGGCGTGCTGGCGGCAAGCGGCGCAGCGCCTGGAACGGTCGGCATAACGAGGAAACCGTTGTTGCCGAGCAGGGCGCTGAGCTCCGAACGAAAGGCTGTGCGGCGCGCCGTTTCGGCCTCTACCGTCTTGGCATCGATCGTGCGGCCGAAGCCGAAACGCTCGTCGACGCCCGGGCCGAGGCCGTGGTTGCCGGCCGAGATCCAGCCGCCATGCACCTGCCAGGCCTCATAGGCCTGCAGCCGGCGAAAGCACCAGTAGAGGTCGTCCGGGAACGAGGCGAAGGCATATTCGGTCTCGGTCGGCTCGCCGATGACGGTGGCGGCCAGCTTCTTCATCCGATCAAGCTCGGCGGCTTCAGCCGGACCGGCGACGAAGGCATCGAGCCAGCGGATCGACAGCGGGCGGTTGAGCGGATGCTGATGACTGTCACGGCCGAGCAAAAGCTTGCCGACCGCTTCATAGGTCTCGATGTCGTCGGCGAACCAGCTGAAGGTGTCGAAGCTCGGCGCCAGCTTCATCGCGCCATCGAGCGGGATGCGGCCGTGGCTGGTGCGCAGCCCGATCAGGCCGCAGAAGCTCGCCGGAGCGCGGATCGAGCCGCCGGTATCGGAACCGATGGCGATGTCGGCCAGCCCGCCGGCGACCGCCGCCGCCGATCCCGAGGAGGAACCGCCGGTCACGCGGTCCGGAGCGGCCGCGTTCACCGGGAAAGGGAAATGCGAATTCTGCCCGAACAGTGAGAAGGCGAGCTCGTCGGTCTGCGTCTTGCCGACGAAGCGCGCACCGGCGTCGAGAATCATCTGGACGGCGTCGGCCGTCTGCGAGGCGGCGTGAGCCTGCTCGAACTTGCGCGGGTTGCCGCAGCCGGTGCGATAGCCGGCGACGTCGTAAATGTCCTTTACGGCCAGGCGCAGGCCGGCAAGCGGGCCTAATTCCGCATTGGCCACAGGCATTTGGCGCAGATCGAGGAAGGCGTTGAGAGGGCCGTGAGTGCCTGGCATCGTTCGATTTCCGGATACGGTCCACAAACATTGTTCGATGCCGGAATTTTTACAACCGGCGCTTACGATTTTTATTGATTGTGAAACCCTTCGCTCTTATATCGCGCTTGCCCAAAGTCGCACGTGCCTGTGGGTGTCCGCCGATCCTCGAATGGTGAGGGCAACCGGTAAGGTAACTGGAGCCAACCCCTCCAGTCGGTCTAGTGGCCAACCGCCAGACCGAGGACACCTTGAAGCAACGACGGTGCGGGCCTTTCTGGTGTCTGCCGGTCGTCCAAAGACCGGGGTTACTGAAGAGGCACACCTTCATTGCCGGCAGTGCGGACGGGGTCCTCCCATCCAAGCCAAGGCAGACAAAGCGAACCGAGGCCGGGCAAGGCCAGGTTCACCGCCGCGAGACGGCGATTCGTGGTTCCGGGGTCTCCACCGGCTGGTTCCACGGATTTTCCGTCCCGCCTTTGTCCACAGCGAGTTCGCGAGGCTGAGCGCCCGCGCCCCGCAGCCTTTGTGCGCGCCGAAAGGCGCCGATGGAGAGACCTCGATGGCCACCCAGCGCATCCTTGACTTCCTTGCCACCCGACGTCCGAACGGCCCCTGCCTCGTCGTCGACCTCGATGTCGTGCGCGACAATTTCCGCGCCTTCGAGAAGGCGCTGCCCGATTCCAAGATCTACTATGCGGTGAAAGCAAACCCGGCGCCGGAGATCCTGCGCCTTCTTGCTGCGATGGGCTCGTCCTTCGACACCGCGTCGGTTGCCGAGGTTGAGATGGCGATGGACGCCGGCGCGCCGGCGGACCGCATTTCCTTCGGCAACACCATCAAGAAGGAGCGCGACATCCAGCGCGCCTACCAGCTCGGCATCCGCCTCTATGCGGTGGATTGCGTCGAGGAGGTCGAGAAGATCGCCCGCGCCGCTCCCGGCTCGCGCGTGTTCTGCCGCGTGCTGACCGACGGCGAGGGCGCCGAATGGCCGCTGTCGCGCAAGTTCGGCTGCGTGCCGGCGATGGCCGTCGACGTGCTGCGCCATGCCAGGGGTCTCGGCCTGGACGCCTATGGCGTGTCGTTCCATGTCGGCTCGCAGCAGACTGATCTCACGGCCTGGGATCGCGCGCTGGGCGATGCCAAGAAGGTGTTCGCGACGCTTGCCGAGGAAGGCATCGTCTTGAAGATGGTCAACATGGGCGGCGGTTTCCCGACCCGTTACCTGAAGGATGTGCCGGCGGCGCAGGCTTACGGCCAGGCGATCTTCTCGGCGCTGCGCAAGCATTTCGGCAACGCGCTGCCCGAGACGATCGTCGAGCCGGGCCGCGGCATGGTCGGCAATGCCGGCGTCATCAAGTCGGAAGTCGTGCTGATCTCGAAGAAGGCCGACAACGACAATGTGCGCTGGGTGTTCCTCGACATCGGCAAGTTCGGCGGCCTCGCCGAGACCATGGACGAGGCGATCCGCTATCCGATCGTCACTCGCCATGACGGCTCGGAAACCGCCCCTTGCGTGCTCGCCGGCCCGACCTGCGATTCGGCGGACGTGATGTACGAGAAGACGCCCTATCCACTGCCCCTGTCGCTGACCATCGGCGACGAGGTGCTGATCGAAGGCACCGGCGCCTACACGACGACCTATTCCTCGGTCGCGTTCAACGGCTTCGAGCCGCTCCGATCCTACGTGATCTGAGCGGTTCACAAGAACCGCTCAGATCATCCGGCGCGGGCGATCATGTCGCCCGCCCGGGCTCGCTTGTGGAACAGATCTCCGCTCGTGAAGGATCGCGGAAATGGACAATGCAGATTTCATCGTCGAGGGCGCCGCGCGCCGGGTAATCTCCCCCTCGAGGGGGGAGATGGCCCGCGCCTTCGTCATCCTTGCCGAAGGCGCCGGTGACATGCTGGCGCGCGAGGCGCTGCTCGACCGCGCCATGGGGCCGAAGCGCAGGAAGAAATCATCCGAGAAGTTGCGGCGCGGCCGCCGGCCGTCGGAAGGCCTGGCCTTTGTCGCGCGCGATCCGTCGGGCGCGGTCGTCGGGACGGTTCGGCTGTGGGACGTGACACTGGGCGAGAACGGTCCGGCAGCGCTTCTGCTCGGGCCGCTGGCGGTCGAGCCGGGGTTGAAGAGCGGCGGCATCGGTTCGGCGCTGATGCGGCACGCGGTCGCCGAGGCCGCGCGGCTTGGCCATGGCGCGATCCTGCTCGTCGGCGATGCGCCTTACTACGGGCGGTTCGGCTTTTCGGCGGACCGCACCGGCTCGCTCGCCATGCCTGGCCCCTACGAGCGGCACCGGCTGCTGGCGCTGGAGCTGAAGGACGGCGCGCTCGACGGTGCCAAGGGCACGATCAAGGCCGCGGGGCGCAAGGTGAAGGCACTGGATTTCGTCGCCTAAATCTGGCGGAGAAGCGCGGATGCGGCGTCACGCGTTCAAAGAAGCGCGGCGCCGCATCGTAGGGTATAGTCTCTCGACGTCGGTTAGCCGAGCAACTGGCTGAGCGCCATGGCGACCGTCATGTCGCCCTCGACCTTCAGCTTGCCGGCCATGAAAGCCATGGTCGGGTTGAGGTCGCCGGCGATCAGCGAGTCGAGATCGTCGAGCGAGAGCTTGATTGTGCAGTCGGTCGGGGCATCGGCGGTCGAGACGGTCGCGCCGTCGATGACGATGACGCCTTCGCTCCCGGTGTCGAACTTGACCGAGTGCTCGAAACCCGCGCTTGCCACGCGCGACTTGATCTTGTCGGCAATCTCCTGAACGCCCATGGCGGTTCTCCTCGTTTGGTTGCGTTTGACGCGCACCGGCCCTTGGCCGCTGGGCGAGGCGCCGCGTCGCGCGGGAGCGCGGCGACAGCCACCGGCGCATATAGCTTCGGGTTGACGTTTACGTCAACGCGGCCGCCATGCGGCATGGTGGTAACCATGCGGCATGGCGCGTCAGCCGGCGGATGGTTGAGGCGGTACATCCAACCCGGCGAAAGCACCGGCGGCGCGATCAATGCTGCTTGAAGGCCTTGGTCATTTCCTGGGCTGTTTCGCCGGCGCCCCTGCGGCGGCGAATGGCATTGTCGCGGATCTCATCCTTGGACAGGAAGTTGACCTGGTCGATCAGCACGTCATGCACCAGTTCGACGCCGACGCGGGCGTTGACGGTGTCGCGGATCGATTTGCGGAAGGCATCGAGATCGATCGTCTCCTTCTTGGTGAAATCGATCTGAGGATTGGCGTAGAGATAGGAATAGACTTGGTCGGTTATCAGTGCCGGCGCCGGGATCGACAGCTTCTTTATCTGCTCCGGTTCCACCGTGTAGACCAGCTTGGTCAGGAAATAGCCATCGATCTTGGCGTCCTTGATGAGGGGCACCGAAATGATGTCGGTCTTGACGTAATCGAGCCCGCCCAGCATCGGCTTCGGCGGCTCGCCGACGCCGCGCTCGCCCGCCGCCTGGAAGGAATAGAACACCGCGCCGAGCGTGGCGGCGCAGATCCAAAGCGCTGCGGCGATGAACTTGATCACCGGATCCTTCCTTGCGCCGTTGCCATCACATTCAGGCCCGGGCGTATCCGAATTCGCCGGCCGAGTAGGTGCCGTCGGCATCGGCGCGCTGGATGGCGTTCTTCAACAGCGTGGCGACCTCGTTGACGGCGTTGAGATGGGCAAGGATCGCCGCCTCGTTCTTCGCCAGCTTCTGGCGCAGCCGCGCCAGCCCCTCGCGATGCTGCTCGAGGAACTCGATCTCATTGGCGCCCTTCAAGGCACGGGTCAGCTCGTAGAGATAGCGGCTCTTGCGCGCGTTGGAGGCCTTGAGGTCGTAGCCGGTTCCGCTGCGGATACCCGCCGTTTCCTCGTCCACTGCTTCTTCGATACGGCCGATGATGGCGGCTAGGTTGCCGGGCCGCGCAGGCGCGATCGATGCTTCCGTGGCGGTGGTCCGTGCAGGCAGATTGGAAAGGTCCGTTTGGTCGGCCATGTAAGTCCCTAGATATTGATGTCCGTTTTTATGGTTGTGTCGTCGCCCGTCATCGACCGGGCAGCCTTGCGCTCAAGCTCCTCGACCATCGAGGTCGAAAGCCTGGTCTGCCGGTCGATCTCGGCTTTCTCCGGTCCGCCCCCAACGGGCCCGACCGGCACCTTATGCTTGCCGTCCAGATAGTGGTCGGCGAGCATCGATTTCGCGATGCCTATGCCGCCGTGCGCGGCCATGACATCGGCCACCTTTTCGGCGAGCTGCGACTTCCACATGTCGCCGGCCAGGCCTTTGCCGTAAACGCCCTCGGTGTCCTTGGGCATCATGTTTTGGATGAAGGTCGTCAGCACCATCGCCTCGAAGCGCTGGAATTTTTTCGCCGGGTTCGCTGCCTCCGCTCTATCGGCCATGGTGCGTGAGACCACGGAACTGGCATCGACTGTGGCTGACGGATCGATGGAGAATGTGCCTGGAGCCCCGCCGGACCGCCTTAAGAGCGCAGCCCGCGCGGCCTCGACATCGGCCGGCTCCGCGGCGCGGGCGACGTCCATCACGATGTCGCTGGGTGGTGAGATGGCCAAGAAAGCACTGCCTTTTTTGCCGGGTCTTGTTAGTTGCACAATGACCCAACAAGCTTGTGGCAGGCTTACCAGGGGATCTGGCCAGGGGACTTGGCCAGGGATCGGATTGCCGAAGTTGGATCGTCCGTCCGCCGGGCGCCCGGGCACGGATCTCCGCCGTTGGCGTCCAGCGTCTCGACACTGCTCGAACGCTTTTCGGCAGTCGCGTTCGAACGCGTGATCAAGCCATGGAAACTTCGCAGGCCAGCGCCTGCACGTCACGGCCGATGGCGGCGACGGCGACAATCTTGCCGTCTTTCTTGTAGCCGACCAGACAATCGCGATCGGCGATGCTCCCGTCGATCTCGACGGAGTCCCACGACCGGGCGTAGCCGACATAGCGGATCGATACGTCGTAGTGCTCGCTCCAGAAGAACGGGACGCTCGAGAAGGGTTGCCGAAGGCCGAGCATGTTTTGCGCCGCGGTCTGCCCCTGGCGTTCCGCCACGACCCAGTGCTCGACGCGCCGCGATTCAGCTGTGTTCAAGTCAAGCCACTGGGCGACGTCGCCGGCAGCGAATATGCCGGCCACGCTCGTCTCGAGGAACTCGTTCACGAGCACACCCTGGTCGACGGCGATGCCCGCATCGGCGGCCAGCGAGACGCGCGGCTTCACGCCGACGCCGACGACGACGAAATCGGCATCGATCACGCTGCCATCGCTCAACGCGACCGCCTCGGCGGTTATCCGTTCAGCCGTCGCGCCCAGATGGAAAACGACGCCATGCTCTTGGTGCAGCGAGCGAATGAATGCGCCAAGTTCCGATCCGAGGACTGCTTCAAGCGGATAGGCCTCCGGCGCGACAACGTGGACCGCGAGACCGCGCTTGCGGAGGGCGGCCGCCACCTCCAGTCCGATGAACCCCGCGCCGAGCAAGACCGCCGTCTTCGAGTTTTGAGCGTGCTTGATAATAGAGCGGCTGTCGGCCAGCGACCGCAATGTGAAGACGTGGTCGCGATCGGCGCCGGCAAGCGGCAGACGAACCGGCTCAGCCCCCGTCGCCAGCAGAAGGCGGTCGAATGGAAAAACCCGCCCGTCATCCGCAATCACCGCCCGAGAGTCGATGTCGATACGCTCACATATCGTCCGCAACTGGAGGTCGATCTTGTTGCGGGCGTAGAATTTGGGGCCGCGCAGCGGAATCCATGCCTCCGGCGCCGTCCCGGCAAGATAATCCTTGGACAGGTTGGGGCGATCGTAAGGTGCATCATCATCCGAACTGAGCAAGGTGATTTCGCCGGCGAAGCGGCTGCGGCGCAGCATTTCGGCGGCCGCGAACCCGGCGGCGCCACCACCCACAATAACGATGCGCTCCTGTTGGCCAGCCGCATCGGGCTGCGACGACGGTGTGGCCTCCTTGTCTGCCGAAACCTTGCCGGTCACGAAGACACGATCGCCTCGGCGTTCCACGCTCCATCGCTGCAGCGGGTCGAAGGCCGGCGCGGCGAGTGCCTCGCCGGTACGGAGGTTGAAGCAGGCGTGGTGCCAGGGGCATCGAACCGTGTCGTCGACCACGATCCCCTCGGCCAGCGGCCCACCGTAATGGGTGCACTTGCCCGCGATCGCCAGCACTTCCTCGCCGACAAGCGCCAGAAGCACCGGTTCCTCGCCGACATGCCCGGCAAGCAGCCCCTTGTCGCCAAATGCGGCAATCGGCACTCCGATCGTCAAGTCGGGACCCATATCCGGATTTTGCTGCGCGGCCATGGTGGCTCTCCTTCGGGGTGTTTGCCGACGATCCATTCATTCGAATGCCGGACCCAGAATTGACGCCGCGCCAGCCAAAAGGTTCCTGAGATTGATAGCCGGCGCGGTCCTTGTCGGATCGCCGCACGCAGTGCTTGCAGACGCCAGGCATCAGGTCAGGGCGGAATTCTCGCCGCTACTCGTCACGCCGCCTCTGCGTGATCAGGTCGAGCCGCTCGCGGTCGGAGCGCTCGCGCTCGTCGCGGCGGCGCACGTCCTTGTAGGCGCGCTCGACCATGTTGGTGCGTGCCGTTGCCCTGGCGATCAGCGCCGCCTCCTGCCGAGCATTATCGAGGCTCTGTTCCTTCCGGCCGAGCGCGGCGGCGATGCGGCGATGGTAAAGCGCCGGGAACAGACCGGCCAACGAGCTGTCGGTGTCGAAATGCTCGATGAGTTCCCTCGCTTCCGATTCCGCCGCCGCGGCCGCCGAGAGGAAGCCCGCATGCCGGGTCTCATGCAGCGCCTTCAATTGTTCCTGTACCTTGACCAGCTTCTTCAGGCGATCCTTGCGCGAGGTCATTGGGCTACCTCGCCAGCGTCAGGTCGACAAAGCCGTCGACGAACAGCGACAGCAACGTGCCGACGGCGAAGTAGAAGATGATCATCCCGCCGGCGATGACGAAGGGCAGCGAGATGAAATAGACCGGGATCTGCGGCGTCAGCTTGTTGACGAAGCCGATCGTCAGATTGACCAGGATGGCATAGGCGACGAAGGGGCTGCCGAGCCGGATGACCAGGAAGAACGCGTCCGACACCGTGTCGGTGACGTCGACGAGCGCGGCCTGCGGGTTGAAGAAGACGTTGACCGGGGCGACCGTGTAGGAAGCGACCAGCGCGCGCACGATCTCGTGGTCGAAGTCGAAGACGAAAAGCAAAAGCAGCGCCGAGAACGAGATGATGGCGGCAAGTGCCGCCTGCGGCTCGGGCTCCTCGATCGCCGGCCCGCCAGAGCCGCCATAGCCGATCAGCATGGCGATTGCCGAACCCATGAAGCGCAGCGCTTCCATGTAAAGCCTGGTCATGGCGCCGATCAGCCCGCCGACCAGAAGCTCGGAAACGATCATCGGCGCCAGGATTTGCGGGCGCGGGTCGACATAAGGGTAGATGCGGTCCCACAGGAAAGCGAGCAGGCCGCCGGTGGCGGCGACCGACACGAACAGGCGGACCTGGATCGGCACGCGGGCGCTGGATATGCCCGGCATCAGCATGAAGCAGGCGCCGATACGGCAGAAGGCGAGGAAGGCGGCGATGACGACGCCTTGCGAGAGCGCGTTCACGAGATCGTTCCGAGCACCTTGATCTCGACGCCCTTGGCGATCTCGACATGGGAGAGAACGGGAAGCGTCGTGAAGAGCCGCTCGATGATCATGCGTACATAGGGGCGCGCGTCCGGCGCGGTGACGAGGACAAAGCGCTCGCCGGCTTCGAGATGCTTGCGGATCGCCTTGGTCGCGTCCTGGCCGAATTCCTCGAGCTGGCGCGGATCGATGTCGAACTCGCGCACCTCGCCCTTGGCGTCACGCTTGAGGCTTTGATGGAAAGCAAGGTCCCAGCGGTTGCCGAGGCGCAGCACCTTGAGCATGCCGCCCTCGGAGAGATCGCCGCAGATCTGCTGCGCCATGCGGATGCGCACGTGCTCGACGATCTGCTCGGTGCGGCGCACATGCGGCGCGATCTCGGCGATGGCCTCGATGATCAGGTGCAGGTTGCGGATCGAGACGCGCTCGGCAAGCAGAAGCTTCAGCACCGCCTGCAGGCCGGGATAGGAGATGTGCGAGGTGCAGATTTCGTCGGCTAGCTTGCGGTATTCGGGGTCCAGCCGCTCGAGCAGAGCCTTCATGTCCTTGTAGGACAGAAGCTGCGGCAGGTTGTTGCGGATGACCTCGGAGAGGTGGGTGAGCAGCACCGACATGTTGTCGGCGAAGGTGTAGTTCTCGCGCTTCAGATCCTCGGCGAAGGTCTCGAGCACCGAATAGGCGCGCATGCCGAAAGCCGGCTCGCGGATCTCCTCGCCTGGGATATCGGGCACGCCGCGCGTGCCGAGCAGCACCATGATTTCGCCGACGCGCATCTGGTATTCGGCAACGACCGTGCCGTGAACCTTGATCTGATAGCTCTTGGGCGGGATGGCGAAATCGTCGGCGACGCGCACCTCCGGCACGACGAAGCCGTATTGCTGGGCGAATTTCTTGCGCATCTTCGACATGCGGAACACCAGTTCCTGATGCGCCACCAGCAGCCGGGTCGAGAGCTGCTTGCCGATCAGCAGCTCGATCTCGGCTGTGGCCAGGGACGCCTTGACCGAGTTCTTCTCTTCCTCGGCCTTGTTCGCCTTTTCCTGGCTCTTCTGCGCCTCGGCCGCGGCCAGCGCCCGGTTGTGACGCAACGGGATGACGTAGCCGAGCCCGGCCATGGCGCCGGCCAGCGCAAAGAACGGGAACAGCGGCAGGCCGGGCATCAGGCCAAGGATGACCAGCAGCGAGGCCGCGACATAGAGGGCGCGCGGATGGGCGCCGAGCTGGCCGAACACCGCCTGGTTGGCGGAGCCGCGGGTACCGCCCTTGGAGACCAGCATGCCGGCGGCAAGCGAGACGATGAGGGCCGGGATCTGGGTGACGAGGCCGTCGCCGACCGACAGCTTGATGAAGACGTCGGCCGCCTGGCTGAGGCCCATGCCGTGGCGCAGATAGCCGATGGCAATGCCGCCGACGATGTTGATGGCAGTGATGATAAGTCCGGCGATCGCGTCGCCGCGCACGAATTTCGAGGCGCCGTCCATGGAGCCGAAGAAGGAGGATTCCTCCTCCAACTCGCGGCGGCGGAGCTGCGCCGTCTTGTCGTCGATCATGCCGGCCGAAAGGTCGGCGTCGATCGACATCTGCTTGCCGGGGATGGCGTCGAGGGTGAAGCGCGCGCCGACCTCGGCGATGCGGGTGGCGCCCTTGGTGATGACGATGAAGTTCACCACGATCAGGATCATGAAGACGATGAGGCCAATGACGAAGTCGCTCGACATCACCAGCTTCGAGAAGCCGGAGATGACATAGCCGGCGGCGTGCGTGCCCTCATTGCCGTGCGACAGGATCATGCGCGTGGTGGCGATGTTGAGCGACAGCCGCAGCATCGTGGCGATGAGCAGCACAGTCGGGAAGGACGAGAAATCCAACGGCCGCTGGATCCACAGCGCGACCATCAGGATCAGCACCGACAGCGCGATCGAGAAGGCAAGGCCGATATCGATGAGGAAGGCCGGGATCGGCAGGAACAGCACCGCCAGGATGACGACGATGCCGAGCGCGAAGAAGACGTCGCGGCCGTTCTTGGCCGCCACGCCGGACGGGATTGTTTCGCTGATCGCCATGTCGTCCTCGAATCCAGACTTGCCCAGCACAAAGGCAGTCCTCCGACCGTAGCCGGCCAAGCTTGCGCGAGGGTGGGAGAGGGGCTACTGCCGGGCTCGGTGGAAGACGCGGCGCCGGAAGACGGCGAAGGTCAGCCCGGAAATTGCAGGGAGAAGAACATGCTCCTGATCATCGGCACCATTCGTCTGCCGTCGGAGCGGCTCGCCGAGGCCAGGCCGGCCATGGAGAAGATGATCTCGGCCAGCCGCGCCGAACCCGGCTGTCTCGAATATTCCTATGCGCAGGATGTGTTGGACGCGGGGCTCATCCATGTTTGCGAAGCCTGGCGGGATCGCGCCGCGCTCGACGCGCATTTCAAGTCGAGCCACATTGCCGAATGGCGCGCAAGCTGGGCGGAGCTCGGCATCGGGGACCGGAAACTCACACTCTACGAGGCGGGCGAGGGTACTGCGACCTAACCGGCGCGACTGACAAGCGGTCAAGCCGTCGCCAATCGGCGCAGCGCCAAAATGGCGCCACAAGCGGTCGGCATTGCGGTTGCCACGTATTGTCGCCGGGCGTATCAGGCACGGCACCTTTCCATCCTCCGCATACCGGCGAGCCGCTCCCTTGCCTGCCAGAAACGAACCGCAAGTCTACGCCCGCCGGCTTCGGGCGGTGCTGATCAATTCGATCCCCGTGCTCGAGGCGCGCGGCATCGTCATCGTGCTGATGGCGGGCCTCGTCGGTGTGATCGCGGGCGCGCTGGTCACCGGCATGAGCGAGCTCGTTCAAGCCATGCATTGGCTGCTCTTCGACGTGCAGCCCGGCGGCCGGCTTTCGGCGATGTTTTCGCTGGCCAATCCTGTGCAGGCGATGTTTCCGGCGATGGGTGGCCTGCTGCTCGGCCTCTCGGTGATCTGGCTGCGAAAGCGAAAATTCCGCACCCCAGTCGACCCGATCGAGGCCAATGCACTCTATGGCGGGCGCATGTCGCTCACCGATACTTTCATCATCGTCGCCCAGACCATGATCTCCAGCGGCTTCGGCGCTTCGGTCGGTTTGGAAGCCGGCTACACGCAGATCGGCTCCGGCGTCGCCTCGCGGCTGGCCCGCGCCTTCCGGCTGCGCCGCAACGACGTGCGGATCCTGGTCGGCTGCGGCGCCGCCGGCGCCATCGCGGCCGCCTTCGACGCGCCGCTGACCGGCGCCTTTTACGGCTTCGAGTTGGTCATCGGCATCTATTCGGTCGCCAATGTGGCGCCGGTGATGACGGCGGCGATCGCGGCCTCGCTGACGGCCGAAATGTTCGGCGGCGTGCCGTTCCCGCTGGAACTCGCAGGCCTGCCGACGCTGACCGTCGGCCAGTATGTGCCGTTCCTGCTGTTAGGGCTGCTCGGCGGGGCGGCGTCTATCGCGATCATGCATCTGGTGAGCATTGTCGAGCGCATCTTCGTGCGGCTGGCGATCGACGCTTCGGTCAGGCCTTTCGTCGGCGGCATCGTTGTCGGGTTGCTCGGGCTGGTCACGCCGCAGGTGCTTTCCAGCGGGCATGGCGCGCTGCATCGCGAGTTCGCCATGAACTACGGGCTTCCCGTGGTGGCCAGCGTCTTCGTGCTGAAGCTCGCCGCCTCGGCGATCTCGCTCGGCTCCGGTTTCCGCGGCGGCCTGTTCTTTGCCTCGCTGTTCCTGGGCGCACTGCTTGGCAAGGTCTTTGCCGGCGTCATGGCGCTGACCGCGCCAGCAATCGCGCTCGATCCGGCCGTCTCGGCCGTCGTCGGCATGACCTCGCTCGCCGTCGGTGTCGTCGGCGGTCCGCTGACCATGACCTTCCTGGCGCTGGAATCGACGCGCGACCTGACACTCACCGGCGTGGTGCTGGCGGCTTCGATCATGTCGGCGATCCTGGTGCGCGAGACCTTCGGCTACTCCTTCTCGACCTGGCGCTTCCACCTGCGCGGCGAGACGATCCGCAGCGCCCACGATGTCGGCTGGATGCGCAGCCTCAATGTCGGCTCGATGATGCGCAAGGATGTCCGCACGATCGATGCGTCGACGACACTTGCCGAATTCCGCAAGGAAATCCCGCTCGGCTCCGCCCAGCGCGTCATCGCCGTCGGAGAGGGCCAGCACTATGCTGGCGTGTTGCTCGTTCCCGAACTGCACAGCGATCTTTCCGACGGCGCCACGCCGGTGCAGGCGCTCGCCCAGTTCAAGGATGCGGTGCTGGTGCCGTCGATGAACGTCCAATCCGCCGCCGAGACCTTCCAGCGTGCAGGCGCTGAAGAGCTGGCTGTCGTCGAGGATTTCGACGACCGCATCGTTCTCGGCCTGCTCACCGAAAGCCATCTGATGCGGCGCTACGCCGAGGAGCTCGACAAGGCGCGGCGGGATCTCTCGGGTGAGAGGTAGCGAGACCTCCCCGCGTACCTTGTCGATCCGCCGCCGCGCCTTTCTCCTGCAGACATACCCCTCCAGCTTGCAAGCCTGGCCCAAATACTGGCCCGGGTCTGGCGCCACGCGCGGCTTGGCAAATGTACAGTGGTACTGTACAAAGTGTTAAGTGGAGGAAGACGGGATGCCCAAGGCTTCGGATGACGGCCAGGCTCCGGCAGCAAACGGTGCCGGCTCGGCTGCGACGCATGCCCAACAGGTGCTGGGCATGCGGCTCAAGAGCCTTCGCCTCGCCCGCCGGCTGTCGTTGCGCGACCTCGCGGAGGCGACTGGCACGAGCGCCAGCTTCATCAGCCAGCTCGAGCGCGGTCTGACCGGCGCAAGCACCGCCTCGCTCAACCAGATGGCCTCGGCGCTGGGCGTCAGCGTTGCGATGCTGTTCGAGGAAAGCGCGAGCCAGAACCACGGTGTCCTGAGGCGCAGCGAGCGGCCTAGCCTTCCGCCCAGCGGCGGTTGCCGCAAGATGCTGCTGTCGCGGCCGCCGCTCAGCGACATGGAAGTCTATGTCGGTGAGCTCGACATCGGCGGGTCGACCGGTTCCGAACAATACACGCATGGCAACGCGCACGAGATGCTCGTCGTGCTGCGCGGGATCGTCGAGGTGTCCCTCGGCGATGCACGCCATGTGCTGGAGGAAGGCGACAGCATCGAATACGCGACATCGACACCACATCGAACCGAGAACATCGGCAGCGGCCGGGCCGAGGTGATGTGGATCATCGCGCCGCCGACTTCGGCGCGCGCCGAGCTCGATCAATACAAGGCCTGGAAACCGCTCGCGGCCAGGTAGTCCGATTAAACGCGGGCATCAACGGGAGAGTTGCAGTTATGTTGAAGTCGAAACTTGTGGGTCTTGGCGCCGCGCTGACGCTTGGTGTTCTGACAACCGCTGCCTTCGCACAGGACAAGCCTGTCGCGGGCGAGGTGAAGGAGGGTTCGCTCAAGGGCAAGACCCTGACCTTCGTCTCCTATGGCGGCATCTATCAGGACGGCCAGGCGGCGGCGCTGAAGGAGTTCGTCGACAAGTCCGGCGTCAAGCTGCTCAATGACGGCCCGACCGAAATCGCCAAGCTGCAGGCCCAGGTCGAGTCCGGCAATGTCACCTGGGACGTCGTCGATACCGGCGATCTGCCGCCTTATGTCCACTGCGGCAAGTTGTTCCAAAAGCTCGATCTCTCCAAGCTCGACGTCTCTAAAATTCCCGAGGGCCAGGTCGGCGAGTGCTCGGTGCCGGCGATGAACTACGGCGTCGTGCTGATGTACAACAAGGAGAAGTACAAGGATAACCCGCCCCAGAGCTGGGCCGACTTCTTCGATACCGAAAAGTTCCCGGGCGTGCGCGCTCTCGACGGCTCCGGCGATCCGACCGGCGGCCTGCTCGAACAGGCGTTCAAGGTGGCGGGCGGCGATCCGAAGGCGATGACGGCTGCCGATATCGACAAGGCCATCGACGTCATCCGCAAGCTCGGCCCCGACACGATCTATTGGAAGACGGGCGCGGAATCGCAGCAGCTCGCCGAGTCCGGCGAAGCCGACATGCTGATGATGTGGACCGGCCGCGCCATGACGGCGGTCAAGAACGGCGCCAAATATGCGCCCGCCTGGCAGGATTGGCTGGTGGTGATGGACCAGATGACGATCCCCGTCGGCGTCAAGGACACCGATGCGGCCTATGCGCTGCTCAATGCCTATCTCGGCAAGCAGTCGCAGGAGATCCTGGCGCAGCAGACCTCCTACACGCCGATCAACAACGACGCGCAGCCCAAGGTCGACCAATCCGTCGCGGCCTTCCTGACCAACACGCCCGAGCGCCAGACGCAGGGCTACAAGCAGAACATCAAGTTCTGGGTCGAGAACTTCCCGCTGGCGCAGGAGAAGTGGTCCGCGCTGATGGCCGGCAACTGACCGGCTGACGGAGGTAAAGCCCGTGAGCGCGCTCGAACCGACGACGCTTTCTGCCGAGAGACGGGCAGGGTGGGCATGGCGGCCGTTCGCGCTCACGCTGCCGGCGCTGGTGCTGCTTGCCGCGGTGATCGGCTACCCGCTGATCACCATCGTGCTGCGCAGCCTCTCGGAGCCGGAATGGGGCGTGCAGAACTACGCCTGGTTCTTCGGCGCGCCCGTCAATCTCGCGGTGCTCCAGCGGACCTTCGCTATCTCGGCCTGGGTCACGCTCGTCTGCGTCGTGTGTGCCTATCCTTACGCCTATCTGATGACCGCGGTCGGGCCGCGCGTACGGCTGGTGCTGGTGCTCTGCGTGCTCATCCCGTTCTGGGTGAGCGGGGTGGTGCGCACCTTGTCCTGGGTGATCCTGCTGCAGGATTCCGGCGTCATCAACTCGCTGCTGCGGTCGGCCGACTTCGCGGGCATCCGGCTGATCCGCACCCAGACGGGCGTGGTGATCGGCATGGCGCAGGTGCTTTTGCCCTTCATGATCCTGCCGCTCTATTCGGTGATGAAAGGCATCGATATCAGGTTGGTACAAGCAGCGCGAAGCCTCGGCGCCCGACCGTCCCGCGCCTTCTTCACGGTCTATTTGCCGCTGTCGCTGCCGGGCGTCTATGCCGGCGCCGTCATCGTCTTCATCCTGGCGCTCGGCTTCTACATCACGCCGGCGCTGCTCGGCGGACCGCGCTCGACCATGTTGTCGACTCTGGTTCAAACCCAGGTGCTCAGCCTCCTGCAATGGGGACGCGGCGGCGCGATGGGCGTGGTGCTGCTGGTCACGACCTTCTTGCTCCTGGCGCTCGCGGCGCCGGTGATGCGGTCGCGGCACCGGGAAGCGGGTCGACGCTGATGGAGATGAAGCCGCTCACCCGCGCCGTCCTCGGCCTCGTCTGCCTGCTGGTGGCGATCTGGCTGGTGGCGCCGACGCTGGTCGTCGTGCCGATGTCCTTTAACGGCAACAAGTCGCTCGCCTTTCCGCCGCAAGGCTTCTCCTGGCAGTGGTACCAGAATTTCGTCACCAACCCGGAATGGTCGACCGCCTTCCTCAACTCGCTGAAGGTAGCCTCGATCGTGGCGGTGCTGGCGACGGTGCTCGGCACGCTCGCCGCCTTCGGCCTCGACCGCATGAAGGCGCGGCCGGCCAATCTGTTGCGGATGCTGATGCTGACGCCGATGGTGGTGCCGGGCGTGGTTCTGGCGATCGGCATCTATGCCGTCTATCTCGACGCCCAGCTCGTCGGGACGCTGCCGGGTTTCGTGCTCGCTCACACCATCCTGGCGCTGCCCTTCGTGCTGATTGCAGTCTCGGCCAATCTCGAAGTGTTCGACAGGCGCCTGGAGACGGCGGCGGCGAGCCTCGGCGCCGGCGCGCTCACCACGTTCCGCACGGTGACGCTGCCGCTGATCCTGCCCGGCATCCTGTCAGGGCTGCTCTTCGCCTTCGCGACGTCCTTCGACGAGATCATCGTCTCGCTCTTCATCACCAATCCCTATCTCAAAACGCTGCCGGTGCAGATCTTCTCCTCGATCACGCGCGACGCCGACCCGACGGTCGCCGCTGTCGGCACGATCCTTTTGTGCGCCACCACGATCCTGATCGGCGGCGGCATGCTTCTTCTTGGCCGCGAGCGGAAGGGACGCCTATGAACCCGAGACCGGAAAATCGCGGCGCGGCGATCGAGCTCGAAACGGTCAGCAAGGCCTATGGCAGCTTCCGGGCGCTGGACGGCGTGTCGCTCGGGATCGAGCCCGGAGAGTTCATGACGCTGCTTGGGCCCAGCGGCTCGGGCAAGACGACGACGCTCAATGTGATCGCCGGCTTTACCGATGTGACCAGCGGCAAGCTGCGGGTCGGCGGCAACAGTGTCGTCGGCGTGCCGGCGCACAAGCGCAACATCGGCGTCGTCTTCCAGCATTATGCGTTGTTCCCGCACATGACGGTCGGCCGCAACGTCGCCTATCCGCTGACGCTGCGCGGCGTCGATCAGGCGAAGCGCAAGGCGCGCGTGGCGGAAGCGCTCGACATGGTCAAGATGGGCGACTTCGCGCATCGTTATCCGAGCGAATTGTCGGGCGGCCAGCAGCAGCGCGTGGCGCTGGCGCGGGCCATCGTCTTCGATCCGCCTCTGCTCCTGATGGATGAGCCGCTCGGCGCGCTCGATAAGAGGTTGCGCGAATGGCTGCAGCTCGAGATCAAACGCATCCACCGCGAGCTCGGCACCACCTTTGTCTATGTCACGCACGACCAGGAAGAAGCCCTGGTGCTGTCCGACCGCATCGCCGTGTTCAACCGCGGGCGGATCGAGCAGGTCGGCACTGGGCGCCAGCTCTATGACGAGCCGGCGACGCTGTTTGTCGGCCGCTTCATCGGCGACTCCACCGTGCTGCGCGGCGAGGCGAGAAGCGACGGCACCAGCACCGCGCTGGGCATCGCCGGCGAGACGGTCACCGCGCCGCGCCGGCTTACGGGCGAGGCCAATCCCGTCATGCTGCTGCGGCCGGAGAAACTCAGCCTCCGCCGGCCCGACCAGAAGGCGGCTGCCGGCGCCAACCGGTTGTCGGGAACGATCGCCGAAGCGATCTATCTCGGCTCAGGCTCGAAATACGAGGTGAAGCTCGGCGACGGCGCGATGGCGATCGTGCGCTCGCCGCTGACGGGCGAGAGCTTTGGCCTCGGCGAAAAGGTGGAGCTCTGCTTCGACGGCGCCGACGCCAAGCTTCTGCCTGACGACAGCACGGCCGACACGACGCTCACCTGAACCTCTTCTCACCTGCTCCCTGGAAATCACCCCATGCAAGTCAAGCGCAACGGCGACATCTCGTTCTGGTATGCGGATCTGGGCGCGGTTCCCGCGCCGCGCCCGTCTTTGCCCGCCGACATCGAAGCCGACGTCGCAATCGTCGGCGCCGGCTATACGGGGCTCTGGACCGCCTATTATCTGAAGAAGGCAAAGCCCTCGCTTCGCATCGTGCTTCTCGAACGCGAGTTCGCCGGCTTCGGCGCTTCCGGGCGCAATGGCGGCTGGCTGTCGGGCGGCTTCGGCTGGTCGCGCGAAAAATATCTCAAGACCTCGACAAGGCAAGGCGTGACCGCCATGCAGGAGGCGATGGCAGGCTGCGTCGACGAAGTGATCCGGGTGGCGGCCGAAGAAGGCATCGACGCCGACATCCGCCGCGCCGACAATCTGACGGTCGCCACCAATCCGGCGCAGCTCGAGCGCGTGCGCGAGGAATGCGAAACGATCCGCTCCTGGGATGCCGATCCCGAGCGCATCGAACTGCTCGATGCTGCAGCGACGCGCGCGCGCATCAACATCCGGAATGTCATGGGTGGTTTCGTCATCCATGGCCAGGCGCGGGTGCAGCCGGCCAAGCTGGTGCGTGGGCTGGCGGAAGCGGTCGAGCGGCTCGGCGTGCCGATCTACGAAAAGACAACGGTCACGGCGATTGCCAAGGGTAGCGTGACCACCGACCGAGGCACGGTGCGGGCCGAAACCATCATCCGCGCGACGGAGGGCTTCACGGCCGGCATTCCGGGGGAAGAACGGACATGGCTGGCGCTCAACAGCGCGCAGATCGTCACCGAGCCGCTGTCGCCGGAACTCTGGCGCGAGATCGGCTGGGAAGGCCATGAGCTGCTCGGCAATGCGGCGCATGCCTATTGCTATGCCCAGCGCACGCGCGAAGGGCGCATCACCATGGGCGGGCGCGGCGTGCCTTATCGCTACGGCTCGCGCACCGACGTCAACGGCCAGACGCAGCAGGCGACGATCGACCAGTTGCACACGATCCTGACGACCCTTTTGCCGCAGACGGCCGGATGCCGCATCGACCACGCCTGGTGCGGCGTGCTCGGCGTGCCGCGCGACTGGTGCACGACGGTCGGCCTCGATCCCAGGACCCGGATCGGCTGGGCCGGCGGCTATGTCGGGCTCGGCGTCTCGAGCTCCAACCTTTCGGGTCGCACGCTTGCCGATCTGATCCTCGGCAATGACACGGATCTGACGCGCCTGCCCTGGGTCAACCGCAAGGTGCGACACTGGGAGCCGGAGCCCTTCCGATGGCTCGGCGTCCACTCGATGTATCAGCTCTACCGCATCGCCGACCAACGCGAGGCGGCGGGGCTCAATCACACCTCGAAGCTTGCCGCTCTGGCCGACAGCATCACGGGCCATTAGAGCGGGTCGG
Source organism: Mesorhizobium sp. (assembly GCA_004020545.1). Lineage (GTDB taxonomy): Bacteria > Pseudomonadota > Alphaproteobacteria > Rhizobiales > Rhizobiaceae > Mesorhizobium. Next base: position 181,125 of record SAQE01000001.1, read on the forward strand.
CGTCCGCCGAACCGTTCTAACTATTTGTTTTGCCGCAATTCCGGACGGAAAACCGCTGCACAGTTTTCTTGGAATTGCTCTAGTCATGGAGACCACCAGCTTGATCGACCTTTCGACTTTCCACGACCTCGCCAAGGCCGATATCGGAGCGTTCTCGCCCAAGCCGACATCCGTCGAAGGCAATCAGGTCGAGGCCGTGCGCTCCTTCTTCCAGTCGCCGGACGGGACCATCGACATCGGCATCTGGGAATGCACGCCTGGCCGCTTCACCGCCGACCGTTCGCGTTCGTCGGAAATCTGCCACATCATTTCCGGCCGCGTGGAAGTGAGCCGCGCCGACGGCGAGATGCGCGAGCTCGGACCGGGAGATCTGCTCGTCCTGCCGCGAGGATGGAAAGGCGAATGGCTGATCCATGAGACGACACGCAAGCTCTACATGATCCAGAGTGGCGGCTGAACGTCGTCCCTTGTTTTGACGCATGTCGTTCCCCAAACCGCTACACACTTTTGGGCGACATGCATCAGTGGTCGATTGGCCCCCTCGGTGAGACGAGCGCCGTGCCGGCAGTGGTCGGGCGTTCGATCATGCGGCGCACGCGCGGCGGGTTCTCGCCGCTGTGGAGCGCGCGGATGCGCTCGCCGACCACTGCGTCGGCATGGGTGGCGCGCCGGTTGTGGCGGATGTACTCGACCCAGGTCGGCGTGTGGTAGTGCTCGATCCAGATGCCCGGATTTTCGAGGTCGCGCGCGAGCGTCCAGTTGCGGGCGCCGTCGCGGCGGCGGATGCGGCCGCGCTCGGCCATGGTGGCGAGGAACTCCGGCACATCCTCCTCGCGGATGACGTATTCGATCATGATGGCGATCGGGCCGCTGCGCGGCTTCAAGTCGAGCGACAGCATCGGCTCCTTGAACCGGTTGAGGGGGTCGAGGTTGAGAACCGTCTGCTTCGGCAACGGCAGGAAGAAGCCGATGGCGCCGCCGGCAAGCATGGCGACGGCGGCAGCCATCAATGCGGTCTCGGCGCCATGGGCGTCGGCGACGACGCCCCAGATCCAGCTCCCCAGCGCAATGCCGCCGAAGGTCGCCGTCTGGTAGATCGACAGCACGCGGCCGACCACCCAGCGCGGCGTCGACATCTGCACCGTGACGTTGAAATGCGAGAGCGCGATCACCCAGCAGGCGCCGCCGATGAGCAGGCCGGCCGATGTCTGCCAGGCATTGTGGCTGACCGCTGCGTTGAGGGCGCAGAGCGCAAAGCCGGCAAAGGCGGCGCGCACCATCGTTTCTGAGGATAGCAACTGTCTCAGCCGCACGCTGATCAGTGCGCCGCCGACCGCGCCGATGCCGAAGGCGCCGAGCATGATGCCGTAGGTCAGCGCATCGCCCTTGACGACGTCGCGCGCCACGAGCGGCAGCAGCGCCAGCACCGCGCCGGCGCTGAAGCCGAAGGCCGAGCCTCTCGCCAGCACCTTGCCGATGTTTGGCGACATGGCGACGTAGCGCAGGCCGGCGCCCATCGCGGCGCCGAGCGCCTCGCGCGGCAGCGTCGGCGCCGGCATTTCCGGCTTCCAGCGGAACAGCACGACAATCAGCCCGATATAGCTGATGGCGTTGGCGGCGAAGGCGGCGGCCGCACCCGCGGCGGCAACGATGACGCCGCCGATCGCCGGGCCGACGCTGCGTGTGATGTTGAAGCCCATCGAGTTGAGCGCGATCGCCGCCGGCACCTTGGCGCGCGGCACCATGTCGCCGACGGAGGCCTGCCATGACGGGCTGTTCAGCGCCGTGCCGCTGTCGATCAGGAAGGTGAAGGCAAGCAGTGTCCACGGCGTCATCCAGCCGAACCACGTGAACACCGTCAGCAGCGCCGAAACCACCAGCATGAATGTTTGCGCCACCAGCATGACCTTGCGGCGGTTGAAGCTGTCGGCGATGGCGCCGGCAATGAGCGCGAACAGCATGATCGGCAGCGTGGTCGAGGCCTGGACCAGCGCCACCTGGTAGGAAGAAGTGGCGATCGTGGTCATCATCCAGGCGGCGCCGACGCCCTGGATCAGACCACCGAAATTCGACACCAGGCTGGCCGACCAGACGGCGCGGAAGATGCCGTGCCGGAACGGCGCCAGCGCCGAGACACGTTCGCTTTCCGGCTCGTCGTCGATCATGGTTGCTGTTCCGCCTTCATCTGCTGCCTCGCGCTTGCCGCGCGCCAGGGTCGCGCCGGCGACTCGCCAAAGGATCGCGGCCCAACAACAGGAAGGCAAAGGCGAAAATGCGTCGGCGAAGCTTTAAGCCAAGCATCTTGCCGGTCTGGACCAACCCTTGCCTATTTCGCGCCCCTGGTTTCGGAATGCAGCGCCTCGGTGAGGCTGCCTGCGGTCTCGCCGCCTATATACAGTCTCAGCAGCATCTCCATGCCGACGAGGCGCAGTCTCGACGATTCCTCGCTTGCGGCCATGTCGATGAGGTCATCCAGCTCCGATGCCGACCATTTCATGGCGTCGCGCAGGAAGCCGCCGCGCAGCAAGCCCTGCGTGCCGGCCGAAAAGGCATGGGACATCTCGAAGCCATTCTTTGCCGCATAGATGTTTTCACTCGGCAGATAACGTTCGGCGACCTTCTTCAGCAGCCATTTGCTAGTCCTGTTGCGGTATTTGTGCCGTCTCGGCAGATGTATCGCGAAATCGATCAGCCGGCTCTCCAGAAAGGGAACTCGCAGCTCGACGGAGGCGGCCATGCTGAGGCGGTCATGCCGGTGCAGCAGGTCCTGCAGGTGCGAATAGAGATCGTAGAGGCAGCTTGCCAGGAAGGCGCGGTCGCTGTCCGGGCTGACGCCGTCGAGCCGATCGAACAGCTTGGTTTGCAGGAAGTTCAGTTCCGGCGAGAGCGCTCGCAGCACGATGTTGCGGTCCCAGGGCGAGCCGCGGCCAATCGAATTGCGGAACGGGGAGCGACGAAGCCGCGCGAATTTCCGGTCCCGGGCGGCCTTCGAGCGAAACAGGCGTCGCAGCCATGACTGACGCCAAAGCCTGATGGTCGACGCCTGCCATTTATAACCGCCGAACAGCTCGTCCGAACCTTCGCCGGTGAGCAGCACCTTGACGCCGTCGGCGCGGCATTGATCCGCGAGCGCCAGCAAGCCCGCCACGCTGGCGTGCCAACCGTCGCTTTCGAGATGCCAGACCGCGCGCGGCCACAGCTTGAGGAAGCGATCGCGGTCGACAGGCACCCGGCGGACGCTTACGCCGACGTGGCGGCCGGTCCGCTCGGCGCTTTCGGCCTCGCTGCGGCCGAGCTGCGGGTCGACGACATAGCCGTGCATCTCCGGCCTGTAGCGCTTGGCAAGCGCGGTGATCAGACCGGAATCGACACCGCCGCTGCAGGCGGTGGCCAGGCCGGCATCGGCGATGCAATGCAGCTCGACGCTGTCTTCGAGCAGCGCCTCAAGGGTTGCCATATGCCCGTCATCGGACGTCCTGTCGTCGACGATGCGCGATGTCTCCAGGACGTCGAGCACATGCCAGAAACGCTGCTTCTCGATGCCGCCATCGCTGATCTTCCAGAGCCCGGCGGGAGGCAGGCGCTCGATGCCTTCGAAGACGCTGTAGCTGGAATCGCGGCTCTGCCAGGCAAGCCGCAAGGTGAGCTCGCGCGCGTCGACCCTGCGCGTAAAGTCGTGGCAGGCGAGGATTGCCTTGTCCTCGGAGGCGAACAGCAGCCGGTCTGCGGTGTCGGCCACCGATATCGGCTTGATGCCAAGCCTGTCGCGGGCAAGCCACAACGCACCGTCGCGCTGATCGAAATAGGCGAAGGCAAACATGCCGTCGAACAGCGGCACAGCTTTTTCGACGCCCCAGTGGTGCAGGGCCTGGAGCACCACCTCGGTGTCGGAGACCGTGCGGAACTCGAGGCCTTCGGCTTCCAGCGTCTTGCGCAGCGAACGGTAGTTGTAGACTTCGCCGTTGTAGCAAAGGACGCCGTCGCCGTCGGTTGTCAGCATGGGTTCTCGCGCGGCGGGCGAGGGGTCGATGATGGTGAGCCGGCGGTGGCCGAGCGCCAGCCTGGCGCCGTTCCAACTGTCGTGATCGTCGGGGCCGCGATGCGCCAGCGCCTGCATCATGCGGGCGATGTCTGAAAGATCGCCGGCGCCGATCGGATCGCGCTTTCGCCAGACGCCGGCTATCCCACACATGGCCCGCCGGCCGCTTCTGCCTGATCCATGGCTTCCCGAAGTCTGTCCGAATTCCAAAGACGCTGCCGAAGCCGGCGCGGTTCACAATCTAGAGCAATTCCAGGAAAAGTGCGTAGCGGTTTTCCGTCCGAGACCGGCTGCAAGTGGACTGGCCCAGCGCCCGCGACAGGCGTACGTCAGAAGCCGTGCTCGATGCGTTCGAAGATGACGTTGGTGAAAGCCGAGATCTGGCTGCCGATGAACGGACCGGTCAGCGCCACCACCAGCATGATGGCGACGATCTTGGGCACGAAGGTGAGGGTGATTTCCTGGATCTGGGTCAGCGCCTGGATGAGCGCGATGCCAATGCCGACCGCCATCGCCACAAGCACCACCGGGGCGGATGCGGTCAGCACCGTCCACACCGCGTACTGCACGATATCGAGCGCATCGGCCTCATTCATAGGCAGACCCCCTGGCGAAACCAGCTAAAGCAGGTCGCGTGAAAAAGGATTCACGCGACCTGCTTTAGGTTTTTTGATTTTAAGCATGTCTTCGTCCCGAAACCGGACCCACTTTCGGGAGACCTGCTTAGGCGGCCGGCTTGATCGATACGCCCGCGCCGACGGGGATTTCAGTGCCGTCCTGCAGCACCGCGATCAGGCCGCTGCTGGCGAGCTTCACCGAAGCCACGGTCCCCGTGGTGTTGCCGTCGGCGGAAGTGATGGAACGGCCGATCAGCGCGTCGGCCTGCGACAGCGCCGAGGATTGCATGATCTGATCGAGCTTGCTGTTGGTCTGCACCGACTGCTCGACCTGCGAAAAGGTCGCGAGCTGCGCGACATACTGCGTCGAATCCATCGGCTTGGTCGGGTCCTGGTTCTTCATCTCGGCGATCAGAAGCTTCAGGAACGACTGGTAGTCGACCGCCGTCTTCGAGGTCTGCTGGCTTGCCTGGTTGGCGCCAACCGGGATCGTCGTTGTCATGTCCACGGCCATCTTTATGCTCCCACAGCCAGCGCGCGCGGCGCTTCCGGAATGTCGTCATTGCCGCCAAGCGCCTGGCGCTCGAGCGGATAGAGCGCCCGTATCGCCTTCAGCGCCTCGTAGATGTGATCCTCGCCGACCATGCGGTCGATCTGCTTCAGCGCGCCGCAGATATCCTGATTGTCGAAGCTGGCGATGAGCATCGGCAGCGAGCGGCGGAACATGTCGCGGGCCTCGGAGGCACCCGCCGGATTCACGAGCATGATCTGCACGATGAAGTAGAGTTGCCTGAGCGGCGTCGAGGCCTGCTCGGCCTGGATGACATGGCTTTCGAGCAGGAACTGGACGTCGTTCATCAGCTCGATGGTGACCTTGCGATCGACACGAATGACGGCGCCGTTGATGTAGATCTTCTCGTTCGGCTTCAGCGAGATCTTCAGCGTGTTGGTCATTGGATGCCGTCTCGGATGATCTGGGAGACCTCGATCAGTCCTTCGAAATTGTTGGCGCGGCCCTGCCGGATGTCTTCCGTCTCACGCAGCAGCCATAGGCCGATGGAGATCAGGTTGGCGCGCAGTTCCTTGGGCAGCGCATTGTCGCTGGAGCCGAGGTCCTCGACGAAGGTGGTCCAGATGCGGTTGGTGAAGTGCAGTGCCTCGACTGCTTCCATCGACTCCGGGCCGACGGCAGCCGCCGCGGCCAGCATGTCGATCGATCGGGTGAGCAATTGCCGCTCCCGATCCTTGGCGTCGGCGACGGAGTCGGTCTGGATGTCGGCGTAGGAGTATTGATACATCGTCGGAGCTCTGCCGTTCCGGTTTATGTGTTCAGGTGAGATAGTTCAGCAGGCTGAGCTGCTGCAGGCGCGCGGTCAAGGCGAAGGACGTTTCGATATGCTGGGTCAGGTCGGCCACGCGGGTGGCGGCTTCAGCGGGATCGACGCCTTCGAGGTCGACGATATGCTTCTCGAAGAGATCGACCTGCGTCTTCATGCGGTCGCTGGCATCGGACACGCGCTTCTGGGCCAGGCCCACCTCGGACCGCACCTGGACGATGCCGCCGATGGCCTCGCCGACCAGTTCCTGCGCACGGCTGGCGATCGTATTCTGGGCGGCTTCGCTGATGTTGCCGGTGACAAGAGTGCTGACCATGGCGGCCGCCATGGCGAGCTTGCGGATGCCCTGTTCGTTGGCGCTGACCGAGGTCTGGGTGGTTTCGTTCAGCGAAATGCGGCTGGTGATCTGGTCGTCGGTGGCGCTCGACCAGTTGGTTTGCCAGCCGGAGCCCAGGAATTGCGGCTCGACCTGGGTGGTGATGAAGTCGTCCATCTGGGCGGCGGTGATGTTGGTGGCTGCCGGGTCGTTCTGGGTGAAGCCGAAGTAGCTGGTGAACGCAGCGTCGAACGCCGCCTTGGCGGGCGAGCCGGCCGCGCTGAAATCGTCGATCGGCTTGACGTCGGTGTTGGTGCCGGCAAACAGATATTCGCCGTTGACGCTGGTGTTCAGGATGCCCGTCATCTGCTGCAGCGCCGAGGCGCCGGCGGTCTGCAGGACGCTGGTCGAGGAGTCGCCCGACACGCCGGCGGTCAGCGCGGACAGGAAGCTCTGCGCGACATCGGAGAGCTGGCCGAGCGAATCCTGGGTCGATGTCAGCCGAGCGCCGACCAGCGCGTTGGAATCGATGATGCCGTTCAGCCGGTCGAGGTCGCGCTGGAAGGTGACGGCCTGGGTCGTGCGTCCGCCAAGCGCCAGGCCGACATCCGCGACCTTGCCGGTCTGGGATTCCGTCGTCGCTTTGACGAGCTCAGCCTGCATGCGCATCTGCTGGTAGCGCATGGCGTTGGAGATGGCGGCTGAGGAAACGGCTGTCGCTTTCATGGATTATCCCACCGCGCTCAACAGGGCGTTCAGCATGTCGTCGACCGTCTTCATCATGCGCGCCGACGCCTGATAGGTGTGCTCGAGGTCGAGAAGGAGCGACATTTCCTGATCGACGTTGACGCCGGTTTCGTTCGACAGCGCCTCGGCCGTGCGCGTGGCCAGCGCCTCCTTGGCGTCGGCGGTGGTCGACGCCTGCTGGCGCACGCCCTCGAACCAGCCGATGGCGTTGGCGGCATAGTCCGAGACGCCGGAGCTGACGGTGATGCCGGCGGATGTGTCGAAAGCCATCGGCTGATCCAGCCTGTTGCCATAGGCGATCAGCAGGTTCGAATAGGAGGCGCCGCTGCCGGGGTTGGAAACATAGGCCGCGCCGTTGGCGCCACCGTCGCGCAGAAGTGAGGGGCTGCCGCCGGCGCTCGGATCGAAAGCGGCGTTGACGCTGATCGAACCGGCAAGGCCATTGACCAGGGTGCCGGCGGCCGGGATGGCCGGCGTGCCGGACCAGGTGAAGAGGCCTGCCGCGTCGGGCTGCGACGGCGCGGTCTCGGCAAATGCCGTGATCAGGCCGCGCGCGATTTCGTCGAGCTGGCTCTGCATGGTCGCGGCGACGTCGTCGCGCAGCTTGAGCATGCCGGCAAGCTTGCCGTCGGCGGTGGCACTGTCGCCGGTGCCTGCCGAAAGCGGCACATTGTCGATGTAGATTGTATTGCCGGGGGTGCCGGCCGTGTAACCTGCCGAGGGCGTGAAGGTCACCGACCGCGGCACCGTCTCGAATAGGGTCGTGCCGTCAGTGGTGGTGATGACCATGTCGTTGTCGCCGCGCGTGAAGGTCGAGACGGGGACATATTCCGCGATCTTCTTCAGAAGCGCGTCGCGCTGGTCGAGCGCATCGGACACGTCCGTGCCCGAACGGGTGCCCGAGATGACAGCCTTGTTGGCATCCTGAAACTGGCTGAGCAGCGAGTTGAGGTCGTCGACGGCGGTGGCGATCTGGCCGTCGGTCTGGGTGCGGAAGTCCTGGATCGCCTTGGTGCCGCCGTTCAGCGAGTTCACCACCTGCTTGGCCGCGTCGATGACGGCGGTGCCAAGGTTCTGGTTCGACGGCGTCGTGGCATAGAGCTGCAGCTGCTGCTGCAGGTTGGCGATCGCGGTCGACGGGGACGACGCATTGTCGATCCCGTTGACCGAGAGGTCGAGCTGATCCATGCCGCTATAGAGCGCGCTCTGGCCGCTCCATGCCGACAGCGCGGAAAGGTTCTGGCGGAACAGAAGGTCGTTGGCGGCGCGCTGTATCTCCACCGACCGCGCGCCGGGCGCCGTGCTGGTGACGACGGCGACGCGACGGGCATAGTCCGGGTTGGACGCGTCGGCCACATTGCGCGAGACGACGCTGGTTTGCTTGGATGTGGCCAGGAGCGCCGACTGGGCGATGCTTAATGCGGTGGAAAGCGGCATGCGGGTCTTTCACGGGCTGGCGCCCGATGGGTTATCTCTTGAGGTTGACGAGGACGTCCATGAGGTCGGAACCGGTCTGGAAGACTTTCGAATTGGCGGTGTAGCTGCGCTGCGCCGCGATCATGTTGGTCAGTTCCTCGGCGATATCGACGTTGGAATTTTCGAGCGCGCCCGAGACGACCGAGCCAAGCTTTCCTTCGTTGGCAAAGCCGATGCGAACGGCGCCCGAGTCGGCGCTCTGCACATAGACGTTGCCCGGCATCGCGGTGAGGTTGTCGGGGCTCTGAACGTCGGCCAGCGGTATCTTGTAAAGCGGCTTGGTGGTGCCGTCCTGGTACTGCGCGTAGATGACGCCGTCCTGGCTGATCTGGATCTTCTCGATCGTGCTCGGCGGATTGCCGTTGACCTTGGCGTCGGAGACCGTGAAGCCGGTTCCAAGCTGCGTCAGCTTGGAGAGGTCGAGGTTGAGGGTCGAGCCGTTCGGCACCGTAAAGGAGATGCCCGTGGTCGCGCCGGTGAGCTTGCCTGTGGTGGTGTCGAAGGTGAGGTTGGCCGATCCCAGCGCGCCGCCGGTATAGGGGAAGGAGGTGCCGGGGGTCGCCTTCGACTGGTCGAAGACCGAAACCTCCCAGGTGCCGGCGCCGGTGTTGGTGAAATAGACGTCGAGCAGCACCTTGTTGCCGAGGTTGTCGTAGGCGACCAGCGAGGATTTTGATGTGTATTCGGCGGTCGCGCTGTTGGTCGACGGCAGGCTGCCGGCTGTGACCGGGGTCGCGCCCGCCGGCAGGTTGCCGGTGAAGGTGCCTTCCGTGCTCGGCGTCGCCGTCATCTCCTGGTCGGAGATCTGCACCGGCACCAGGCCCTCGAAGCCGTTGGCGGTCGCGGCCGGATCGCCGTTGGCGTAGCTGTAGGCCATGAGCTGGTAGCCGGCGGCATTGACCAGCCGACCCTCGGCATCCGGAACGAAGGCGCCGGCGCGGGTGAGAAAGGGCGTGCCGCTCGGATCCTGGACGACGAAGAAGCCGTCGCCATTGACGGCGAGGTCGGACACCGAGGTGGTGTACTGAAGAACACCTTGCGAGCTGATGGCGGAGCGGATCGTCGTCGTGACGCCGCCCGAATTGTAGGCGCCGCCGGTGGTCGGCATGATCAGCGTCGAGAATTCGGCGGAGGAGCGCTTGTAGCCGGTGGTGTCGGAGTTGGCGATGTTGTCAGCCACCGTGGACAAGCGGTTGGCCTGCGCGTTCATACCGGAGACGCCGGTCCGCATCATTCCGTAGAGGCTCATACATACATCTCCTCGATGCGCAAAGCGCGTCGCGTCGGGCGACGCGCTTTGTGTCTTTGTTTTGGTGCATGTCGTTCTCCCAAAACCGCTGCGCACTTTTGGGCGGCATGCATTGGATCAGAGGCCATAAGGGTAGGCCTCGTGTCTTGCGCGAGGCTGGCGCGGACTGCGCCGGCGGCGGCCATCAGAACACCAGCCGGTAACCGAGGAACCGCTTGGAATCGATCGGGTCGTGGCCAAGCTTCTCGCGCAGTTTCTTGCGCAGCTTCGAGATGTGGCTCTCGACCACGTTCTCCTCGACCTCTTCGTCGAAGATGCCGTAGATGGCGTTGAACACCTGCGTCTTGGTCACGCGGCGGCCGCGATTGCTGGCCAGATATTCCAGGATGCGCCGCTCGCGCCGCGGCAGCGGCAGCGGCTCGCCGTCGATCTCCGGATCGCGGCCGTCCATGAAGATGCGCATCGAGCCAACTTCGGTGTAGGCGGCCTCTTCATGGGCGCGGCGGCGGATGGCGGTGATGCGGGCAAGGATCTCGCGGATGTGCACGGGCTTGCGGACGACGTCGTCGACGCCGCTCTCGAAAAGCCGCAGCGTGTGCTCGAGCGAGTGCTGCTCGCTGAGCGCGATAACCGGCGCGCCGGTGCGGTCGCGGATCTGGCGCGGCGAGATGGCGCCGTCGCGGCAGTCGCCGATGAGGAAGGCCCTGACGGATCTGAGGTCGGTGTCGGCGGCGGAACTCACCCACTCGCCGAACTCGCCCGGCGCGAAGCCCGCGGTGGCGACGCCCTCGCGATCGAAAAGTGAGCTATAACCCTCAGTTACGAGCTCGCGCTCATCAACGATCACGATCATCGGCCCGCCCTCCGAATCATCTCATTTGCCCCGTGCGGAAAGGGGTACCCGGTGGCGTGAATCCTGAAAAACCGTCATTTCTTGTAGCTATTTTCTTGGGAGTTTTTTGGGGAGCCGTAATAAAAGCCGGCCGCAAAGTGTATTGGCGGCACCGGATCGAGGACGATATTGGGGGTCGTCGAGCGCCTCGACGGCGGTCGTCCAGGGGGGAGTTATCGCAACAACTATTGATTGCAGAACGCGCTGGCGTTCGGCGTCCATTTGCCGAAGCCGGTGGCGACCATGTTGGCGATGACGCGGCAGACATAGATCTTCTGCGCCGGGTCATTGTCGGGGCCGGCATGATAGCGGGCGACGGCCATCGACCAGGTCATGTGGCGGGCATGGAGGCTGACCAGGAAGCGCGCCGCGTAGTCGACGTTCTGGTGCGGGTCGAGCATGTCCCTGACGCTGCGGAAATGATCGCCGTGATAGCGATGATTGATCTGCATGCAGCCAAGATCGATCAGCGTCTTGCCCTCGCGGCGGGCATTCTCGAATGTCGCAAGCGCCTCGCCGCGGCTGCGCGGGAAGACAGCTTTTCCTTCTATATTCAAGGCATTAGGCTGGAGGCTGCCTTTCTTTCCCGTTTCTGTCAGGCCAACCGCGTAGAGGATACCAGCCGGCACGCCATAGCGGTCGGCGGCGCGCAGGATTTCCGGCTCGCAAGGGTTGGCGGCGGCCTGGGCGGCAACGACAGCCAGGCTAGATATAGATATCGTCGCCAGCGCGCTCGCGAAGAGGCGAAGCAGCGCGGCCGATTTCCTGTGCGCCATTGCTGTCATTCCTTCCCGGTTGGCGGCCGCCGCCGGCACTGTCGCCGCCCGAATTCCCTGGCTGGAACGAAGGCTGATCGCGGCCCGCCGACATCGGCGGCGTGCTGGTTGCATCGGTGCGGCTGGCTGAATGAGCTGCTATCGAGGGTTGCAGGATGGTAACATGATCGACCTCGAAACCAAGACCGCGCATCGACTTGACGATGGCCTCGCTGTCGGCGGTCAGGCGGCGGTATGCCTCATGCGTCTGTGGCTTCATCTCGATCGAAAGTTGCTCTCCCGAGAGCCGCAGGCTGGCGGTCACCACGCCAAGCTCCGAAGGATGAAGCTCGATCTTCAGGACGTGTGTCGGAACGGCAACAGAATTGGCCGTTTGAGCGGCGGCCGAGGCGCTTGAAAAGGTCTGCTGGACGCCGGCGTCCGAGGCGATCGCCTCAACCAGCGCCGATGCCGTCTGGCTGATGGGATTTTGCACCGGCGCCGGAAAGCTCTGCTCGCTGACGACATCCATGCGCCCGGCGGCGGATGGCTTGGCCTGGTTGAGCGACGCGATGGATTGCACCGCTTGCGCGGTCTTCTGGGCGGCTGCAGGCCGCCAGCCTTGCGGCGCTGCGGCGTCGGTCTCGGTTCCAGTTGTTCCGGGCAGGACGATGTCGTCCTCGCGGACCAATGCGGTGGGGCCGGTGCTGGCCGGTTTCTGTCCAAAGTCGGGCCCGGCTTTCTCCGTCGGCATCGTCGCACGAGCGGACCGCTGCAAGGGCTCGGGGCTTTCGGCGCTGCCGGTCGGTGTGCGTTTGCCCTGACGGATCGTGAGCTGCGAAGAGGCGGATTGGCCGACGGAGGATTGGATCCCAGCCTCTTCCTCGGCGGCCGATCCGCTGCGATCGGCATTTGTCGAGGTTGCGAAATGACGGATGTCGCCCAGCGCCATCAGCAAGGGCAGGCGATCCTCAAACGGAGCGGCATCCGACGATTGCGCCGCCGCGTCGGCATCGTCCGCGGCCTTCACATGGTCGGCATCAGCGTTGTTCTTCGCGGCTTTTCCAGTCGCCGGCTTCTGCGCGGCAGTCCTGGCCTGTCCATCCTGGTCAGCCTGTGTCTTGGCGGGACCGGCGAGGGGACGCCGTGTCGGATGGGCATTCGGGGAGACAGACTCCGCCGACTGCTTGCCCTGCAAGGCCGCCTTCTCGGCGCCATGCACCATCTCGCCGAAATTCGCGCCTTTTTCCTTCCCGTCGGCAGCGTGCTGTCGCGACTGGGCGTGGGCGGAGCCGAGTCCCGGCAAGGCCTGGCTGATGCTGGTCATTTGGGAGCGGCTCCGAGCATCTGGTCAATCTGGTCGAGCTGACGGCGCGCGTTGAGCATCGCGGCGTCGGTGGGATCGTGCGGATCAAGATCCGAATTGGACGCAGGCGCCGATGCAGGCAACACAGGCGGCATTTCGGCTTGCGCCTGGGCCGCTGCCGGCGGCGCGGCCGCGGACTGAACCGTCGCTGGCGAAGCCGGCGGCGCGGGAGCCGCGGCCGGCGCGTCCGCCGCCGGCTTGGCCGGAGCCACGACAGCCGGCTGCTCGGGCATGGCGCCTTCCACCAGCGGCAAGGCTTCGGCGTCGGCCTTGCTCACAGACTCGGCTTCGGCGGCGGGTTTCGCCGCATTGATCCTTGCCGGATCCGCGGCCTCGATCTCGTCCTTGCCTGCCGCCGGCACGGGTGCGACGACCTCGCCTGCGACGGCTTGCGCGGCGTCGAGCAAGGCGCGGTCGCCTTCCGAAAGTTTGCCGCGATCGATCTTGCCGAGCCTGGCGCGCACGTCGTCGATCGTGGCCGACGTCACCGTGGAGAGGCTGGAGTAGAGCACGGCGCGCGGATCGTCCTGATTGCCGTTGCCGTTGCGGCCTTGCTCGGCCCGCGCCGAGGCGAAAGCGGAAAGATCCGTCAGCCCGTCGATCGCGGCACGGCGGGCGATGCGCAGATAGATCACCTTCTCGCGCTCGGCATCCATCATCGACGTGATGTCGGCGAGCTTGTCCTGGCTGATCGACATATGCAGTTGAATAACGCCGGAGACGAAGGAATCCGCGAACTGGCTGGCATAGGGGGAATAGAGATAGCCCGCGACATACTGCGTCGAGGCGAGCGCGAAGCGAGCGGCATCGCCTTGTGCCGCGGCGATGCCGACGGAACGGCGGAGGGCTGCTTCCTCGACCAGCGTGCCGGGGCTGAGCAGGCGGGCCTGGTCCAGCACGATGAGCGCTGCGGCCGGTTCATCGGTCGCAAGCAGAGAACCCTTGACCAGCGCCAGGAAGGCGCCGAGGTCGGGAGGCACGCTCATCGGATCGATCGGCTTCAGGATCTCGATCGCGGCGGCCGGCCGGCCGTTCAGGTAGGCGACGATCCCCTTGGCGATGGCGAGGCTCTGCGGGTCGGTCGTCGCGCGCGAAGCCGCTGCCTCGACCGTGACAGGGTTGCCGCCGCTCATGCCGTAGACAAGAAGCGCGCGGAAATTCTTCGGATCCTCGAAATCCTCGGCATCGGCAGCGCGAAGCCTGGCATCGGTCATTTCGAGCAGCTTGGCCTGCATCGGCAGCGCCGCATGGTCGCCGCCGGCGATGCGGTCCTGGATAAGCTGCAGCGAACGCACCAGCTGATATGGCTGCAAGCCCTCATCCTGGACGAAAGCCGCAGCCGGCGATCCTGCGGCGGCGAGCAGCAGCAGCCCGACAGCGTGGCCGATGACGGTCTTGCCTCTCATCCGCCTGTCGCCATCAGGATTTCGATGCGGCGGTTCGCGGCGGCCAGCGGATCGGACGGGATCCTTGGCTGGCGGTCGGCATAGCCGGCGACCTCGGTGACGCGGCTTTCGTCGACGCCGCCGCGCACCAGCATGTAATAGGCGGAGTGGGCGCGGGCGGTGGACAGCCGCCAGTTGTCATAGGTGTCGCTGCGGAACGGCCGCGCGTCGGTATGGCCGCCGATGGTGATGGTGCCCTTCTTCTCGTTGATGATGTGGCCGATCTTCTCCATCGCCAGCACCAGCTCGCGGCGCGGCAAGGCCGAACCGATCTCGAACATGCCGAAGTCGAGCTGATCGGTGATCGAGATGACGACGCCCTTGTCGGTGGCCTCGACGGAGACGCCCTCGGCCAGCTTTTCACCCGGTGCGAAGGCCTTGGCCAGCTCCTGCTTGATTTCCGCCGCGGCCTTGAGGGCGGCGCTGCTCGGGGCTTTTCCGCCTTGGTCTGGAGCCTGCTCCAGCTCTGCCTTCGCCGCTTCGGCCTTCGCGGCTTCGGACTTGGCCTCATCTCCGGCCTTTTCGGCTTCCGCTTTTCCGCCTTCAGCCTTCTCGCCCTTGATCTCCCGGCCCGCGGCCTTACCGGCCTTCGCATCGACCGAACCGGCAGCCATCTTGGTACCGGGCTTCTCGGGCGTTGCCATCGGTTCGAGTGGGGCTTCCAGGCGCGGCGGCGCCGGCGGAACCGCCTTGACCTTCGGTACCTCGGTTTCGGCGACTTTTTCGCCGGGCTTGGCCGGATCGCCTTCGATCTTCTTGCGTTCGGCGCTGGCTTCGGCGCCAGGTGTCGCTACCTGCTGCGACCAGAAATCCGGCGCGAAAGGATCGCGATAGGATTCGCCGCCGGAAGCGCCGGTCGCCGGACCGGCGTTCTGAACACCGCCTTCACCCTTGGCGCTGACATTCTGCATGACGCCGGTATCGGTGGCGATCTCGGCAAGCACGGCGTAGGGGTCGGCAAACAGGTGCTCGTCGGAAAGGTCGGACTTCTGCGAGGCTTCCTTGGTCTGCCTGCGGTCGGACGAGCCGGCTCCGCCCTTGCCGTTCTCGCCGGCCTTGCTGGCGCCATCCTGCGGGTTGTCGGCAGTGAGACCGACCTTGCTCGGGCCGTCGCCGAGATCCTCGAGGCCCTTGCGGCTGGAGTTGCGGTCGATCAGCTCGACCGGATTGAAGTAACTGGCGACCGCCGCCTTGGTCTGCTCGTTGGCGGCGTTGATCAGCCACATGACGAGAAAGAAGCACATCATCGCGGTCATGAAATCGGCGAAGGCGATCTTCCAGACGCCGCCATGATGGTCGTCGTCATGACCGTCGTGGTTGCGCTTGACGATGATGATCTCGTGCCTGGCCTCGCCGTGGTCGATGGCACTCATGACAGGACCTCCGACAGGGAAGCCGACCATTCGGCGATACGCGTCTCGAACACCGTTTCATCGATGGTCACGGTCAGGTCGAAGCCCGGAGCTTCGGTGAAATCGAGATTGGCCGCGCGGTCGCCAAGTGCCGCCTTCAGCGGCTCGAACAGCGACAGCGGCCCGCGCACGCCGATGCGCACGGCCTCGCTGTCGGCAACCGCGGCGCTGATGGTGCGGGTGAGGGCGTCGAGTGATCGCTTTTGCAGGTCGTCGCTGACGATGCCGCCCAGGATGCGGGCGACGGTGGCGGCGGTGAGCTCGGCAACACGCGCCTCCATGGCATCGATGCGCGTCGTGACCGCCACGCCGAGATCGCCGCCGAAGCTTTCCAGGAATGCTTTCGCCGCATCGTCATTGGCCTGGCGCTCGGCCTCCAGCGCCGCCTGATGGGCGGCCGTGAGCCGCGCCTCCAGCGCAGCTTCCGCGTCGGCCACCGCCTCGGCGATCAAAACGCCAATGTCGGCCTGCGGCGGGGATGCCTCCGGCTTGCGCTCGACGTCAGGCGCCGCCGGCGGCTGGCCGGTGCGCGGGGCGCGCGGGCCGAAATCAGGCAGGAGATCGAAAAGGGCTCCCGAAGCCATGGCTTAAGCCGCCGCTTCCGGGGCGGCCGCCCATTTGCGCAGGATCTGTGCGGTGCGCTCCTCGTTGAGGTCGACCATGCGCGCCAACCGTTCCTGCGGCGCCGGTCTGATCTTCTGACGCAGGTCGTCGAGCGGGGTGGAGCCTGGGCGAGCGTCGGGCAAGGCGCCGACCGGCGTATCGGAAGCGATCGCGGCCACCGGCGCGTCGGGCGTCGGCAGTGAGCGCTGGACATCGTCGAAGCTGGGGCCGGCGATGGCTGCGGGCTTCGCCGATGCCGTCAGCGCTGCCGCCATAGGCCGCAGGCCGAAGAAGGCGACCAGGAACACGACGACGATGAAGGCTCCGGCGTTGATGAGCGTGCCGGTGTATGTGCCGATCGAGGCGAGGATGCCGGGCTGGTCGATCGGCTCGCCATCCAGTCCGTCGATGAATTCCACCGCCGAGACGTCGATGATGTCGCCGCGCTTGTCGTCGAAGCCGGTGGCCGAGGCCACCATCTTCTGGATGTCCGCAACGCGCTTGGCGATCTGCTCGGGCGTGGCGTCCTTGCCGAGGATGGTCTTGAGCCGATCCTGGTTGACGACGACGGCGATCGACATCTTGGTCACCGAATAGCCGTTGGAGACGGTGGCGATCTTCTTGGAGTTGATCTCGTAGTTGGTGATCTCTTCCTTGCGGTCGTTCTGGGAAGAGGACTGCGGCCCCTCGGTGCTGGTCGTTTGGGTCTCGGGCAGGTTCTGCTCGACGCTGGTCGGGGTCGAAGCCTGTTTCTGGTTGCTGGCCTCGTTGGTGCGTACCGATTGCACCGATCGCTCGACGCGGGATTCTGGATCGAAGATCGTCTCTTCGGTCTGGCGCGTGTCGGTGTTGACGTCGGCCTTGACGCTGGCGCGGAAATTGTCGGGGCCGAGATAGGGGGTCAGCGCGCGGCGGATGTTGTCGCTGATCTGCGCCTCGACCGTCTGCTCGACGCCGAGCGTGCGGGCAGCGCTGGTGTTGGAGGTGTCGTCGCCGGCGGCAAGCAGGTTGCCGTTGGAATCGAGCACGGTGACCTTGTCGGCCGACAGGCCGGGAACCGCCGCGGCGACCAGGTGGCGGATCGACTGCGCGCTCTTTTCGGCATCCACGCCGGCATAGCGGATGACCACCGAAGCCGAGGGCTGCTGCTCGTCGCGGCGGAAATTGGCGCGCTCGGACATGACGATGTGGACGCGCGCCGCCTTGACGCCGGCAATCGACTGGATGGTGCGCGCGATCTCGCCTTCGAGCGCGCGCACGCGGGTGATCTGCTGCATGAAGGACGTCAGGCCAAGCGAGCCGACATTGTCGAACAGCTCGTAGCCGGCGTTGGCGCTGGTCGGCAGGCCCTTCTCGGCAAGCAGCATACGGGCCCGCGCGGTGGTGCCGGCCGGCACCAGCACGGAGGTTCCGTCGGCGCCGACATCGAAGCCGATGCCGGCCTCGCCCAGCACCAGGCCGATCTGGTTCACGTCGGAGCGATCGAGCCCGACATAAAGCGTCTCGTAGGCCGGACGGTTGAGGTAGACCGAGGCGAGGCCGACAACCGCCATGACCAGCGCGGCGATGCCGCCCATGAGGGCGAGACGCCTGACGCCGAATCCCCGGAGATTCGCGATGAGGCTCTGGATCTGTTCCGGCACGTTTCAACCGCTCCCAGCATGATTGTCCGCCGGAAGACTAGACCGCGAAGCTTGTGCGAGGATGATAGGCGCGCCGCCGGAATGCCGGCGAGGTCCGAACCGCAACGTCGGAATAAAAAAAGGCCGCACCCCGGGCGCGGCCTTTCGATCGGTAAGGAGATCAGGCTTAGCCGTTCTTGAACAGCGACAGGATCGACTGCGAGGAGCTGTTGGCGATCGACAGGGACTGGATGCCGAGCTGCTGCTGAACCTGCAGGGCCTGGAGGCGGGTCGATTCCTTGTTCATGTCGGCGTCGACGAGCTGACCGACGCCGCGGTCGATGGAGTCCATCAGGCTCTGCGTGAAGGTCTTCTGCAGGTCGATGGAGCTCTTGGCCGCGCCGAGGATGGTGGCGGAGTCGGTGAGCTGACTCATGACGTTGTCGATCTTGGTGATCATCTGGGTGATGATGTCGTCGGTCACGCCTGACGCCATGATGTCGAGATTGTAGGCGGAGATGTTGTCGATCTTGACGGGCGTGCCGGACACAGCCGCCTGGCCTGCGGTGTTGGCGGCGATGTCGGTGGCGCCGCCGGCGATCGCGGCGGCATAGGCGGCATCGTATGCGGACTGGTCCGCAGCCGTGGAATAGATCGAGGTCTGGCGATCGAGGATGCCGTAATTCTTGACGTCCGTGGCGAGCCCGGAATCGAACAGCTTGATGCCCTCGATATTGATGTCGATCGTGCCAAGCTGAATAGCGCCGGATGAGGTGCGGTTGAACGAGGAGACGATCTTGGCGTCGGGCTGGACGCCGTCATTGGCGGCCGCGACCTGCTTGGACGTCACCGAAAGGTAGTTCGAGCCGGAGAAGGTGGCGGCATCGGCAAAGGACTTCATCTGCGCCTGAAGCGCGGTGATTTCGGTCTGCGTCTTTGCCTTGTTGGCATCCGACTGGCCGACGCTCGACAGCAGCTTGGTCTTGATCTTGCCGATCGTGTCCAGCACGTTGTTCATGCCGGTGTAGGCGGTGTCGACCTTCGAGGCGCCGAGGCCGAGCGCATCCTGCACCGTCGACATTGCCGAGTTGTCGGATCGCATGGTGGTGGCGATCGACCAGTAGGCGGCGTTGTCGGAGGCTTCGGAGACCCTGTAGCCGGTCGAAATCCGGGCCTGTGTCTGCTCGAGCGATTTGTTGGTGGCGTTGAGGCTTTGAAGTGCAGTCAACGCCGCAGCGTTCGTCATGATGCTCGCCAAGAAACTCGCTCCTTCTCCAAAGCCGGCATGCCATAAAGGCCGGATCGGCCTGCCCATCGGCTGCGATCGTGCCGGTCGGGGCCGATTCGACAACCTGTCGTAAGCTAACGGTTAACCATACCTAGCGCGATATGGTTAATGCCCTGTTAAAAATCAGCTTTTGAGAGGTTAAGGAGCGAGGGTTGCGCGAGCCTTGAGCAAACGCAAATCGGGGAGCAAACGCAAAACGGGCCGCGCTCTTGGCGCGGCCCGTTTGTCTAAATTGATCGGTAGAAAGCGATCAGCCGCGGAAGAGCGACAGGATCGTCTGCGAGGAGCCGTTGGCGATCGACAGCGCCTGGATGCCGAGCTGCTGCTGAACCTGCAGGGCCTGGAGGCGGGTCGATTCCTTGTTCATGTCGGCGTCGACGAGCTGGCCGACGCCGCGGTCGATGGAGTCCATCAGGCTCTGGGTGAAGGTCTTCTGCAGGTCGATGGAGCTCTTGGCGGCGCCGAGCTTGGTGGCGGCGTTCGTCATGTCCTTGAGCGCGGCGTCGACGACGTTCATCATCTCGCCGATCTGGCTGTCGCTGGCGCCGGCGGTGCCCGAGAAGATCGACATGGTGGCGACCGAGTAGGTGTCGCCGGCCGCGGCAGCCGCGCCGAGGGTCGGGTTCTGCGCCGTGGCGGTGATAACGCCGGTCGCGCCGACGCGGGCCGCGTCGAGAATACCCTTCACCGTACCCGCGGTGGTGCCGGCCTCATACAGCTTGATGCTTTCCACATTGACGTCGATCGTCGAGACCGAAGCCGCGCCGGAGGCGTTGCGGTTGAAGGCCGAAACGATCTTGACGTCGGCCGCGGCGGTGGCCGTGCCGCTGTTCACCGACAGCATGTTGGTGCCGGAGAAGGTGGCGCCATCGGCGTAACCCTTCAACTGCGCCTGCAGGGCGGCGATTTCGACCTGGGTCTTTTCCTTGGAAGCGTCGGTCTGGCCGTAGGACGACAGCAGCTTGGTCTTGATCTGGTTGATGGTGTCGATCGCGCTGTTCATGCCGGTGTAGGCGGTGTCGACCTTCGAGGCGCCGAGACCGAGCGCGTCCGAAACGGTGGACATGGCCTGGTTGTCGGAGCGCATCGTGGTGGCGATCGACCAGTAGGCGGCGTTGTCCGAAGCCTGCGAGACGCGGTAACCCGTCGAGATGCGGGCCTGAGTGGCTTCGAGGTTCTTGTTGGTGGCGTTCAAGCTCTGCAGCGCGGTCAGCGCCGAGGCATTGGTCATGATACTGGCCATGGCTACTCGTACCTTGTTTTTACACGGATTTTTTTGACATACCGGCTTGTCCGGTATGACGGTGCGGCATCATGCCAATGACCGTTGAGACCGGTCACCCGCCATCTGCAGGCGACTATGGCGGCAAGTCCCTACCAAAGGGCTAAACCGGACGGTTAATCGAAAATAATATCGGGAAACTTCGCGCCAACTTTCGTCACCAAGTCTTCAAGACTTTGCGCGGCATCCCAGGGCGCCCGGCCGTGGCGATCAGGTGAAGGAGCGCACCAGGCTGCCGACCAGAAGGTTCCAGCCGTCGATCAGCACGAAAAACAGGATCTTGAACGGCAGCGAGACCACTGTCGGCGGCAGCATCATCATGCCCATCGCCATGGTGACGGTGGCGACGATGAGGTCGATGACCAGGAACGGCAGCACGATCAGGAAGCCGATCTCGAAGCCGCGCCGGATCTCCGAGATCATGAAGGCGGGCACCAGGATGCGCAGATCGACGGTATCGCGCGAGACGGTCTGGCCGCGCTCGCGGGCGAGATCCGCGAAGAGGTCGAAATCCTTGTCGCGCACATTGTGAAGCATGAAGCTGCGGAACGGATCCGAGATCTTCTCGAAGGCTTCGGCCTGGGTGATCTGGTTGTCCATCAGCGGCCTAACGCCGGTGTTCCAGGCCTGGTCGAAGGTCGGCGCCATGACATAGAAGGTCATGAACAGCGACAGCGAGATCAGGATCAGGTTGGCGGGCGTTGACTGCAGGCCGATGCCGGCGCGCAGGATCGAGAATGCGATGACGAAGCGGGTGAAGCTCGTCACCATGATCAGCAGGCCCGGCGCCACCGAAAGCACGGTGAGCAGGCCGAACATCTGGATGAGGTAGCCGACCGTCGTGCCGTCGGCCTTGCCGATGCCGCCGAGATCGAGCTGTTGGGCCGCGGCGACAGAGGTGGAGACGACGATGAGCGCCGTGGCGACGAGGAACTTTCTCATTCGAGCAGCATCGTCCTGATGAGAACCTGTTTGGCGTGGCCGCCGCTGCGCAGCGCCGCGCGCTCGTCGAGATCGGCCTTGAGATGCTGGTAGCCGCTGGCGCCTTCGATCTGATGCATCTTCAGCGTGCGCACGAACGCCAAGAGGTCCTGCTGGATCTGCTCGGCCATTTCCGGAGGCTGCGGCGCGTCGTAGAGCACCGATGCCTCCAGCCTTATCCAGACTTCGCCCGGTGAAGCGATATTGGTGGTGATCGGCGCGAGCTGAACCACCGTCGGTCCGGCAGCCGGCTTGCCGGCTTCGGCCGCCTTCTCCGGGCTGCCAGCGTTCTCCGGCGCGGCGGGTACAGGTGCCGGCGCTTCGCCTTGCTTGAGATAACCGCCCGAGACCCAGCCCATGCCGATGGCCGCGCCCGTCATGACCAGCAGCATGGCGAGCTGGATCACCAGGGAAGGTCCTTTCTTGGGCTGCGCCTGCTCGACATTTGCCATAACAGCGGTCTCCCCGTCCTAGAAAGGAAGAACCTGGTCGAGGATCTGCTGGCCGTAGGCCGGCTGCTGGACCTCCATCACACGGCCGCGGCCGCCATAGGAGATGCGTGCCTCGGCGATGCGCTCGTAAGGGATGGTGTTTTCGGCGCCGATGTCGGAGGGACGCACCATGCCGGCGATGGTGAGGACCCGAAGCTCGTAATTGACGCGTACCTCCTGCGAGCCACTGATCATCAGATTGCCGTTGGGCAGCACTTCGGTGACGACGGCGGCGACGTTGAGCTCGAGATTCTCCGAGCGCTTGATCTCGCCGTCGGCGTTGGTCTCGGTGCTGGAGCTCAGGCCTGCGTCGCCCTTGCCGCTTGTGCTCTTGCCATCCCATCCGAGCGTGACGTCGTAGCCGAGCTTGCGCGCGGCGGTGCGGCTGCGGTCGTTCTGGTTCTTGAAGTTGGCCTTGTCATTGAGCTTGATGTTGACGGTCAGGATGTCGCCTTCGCGCAGTGCCCGCGGGTCGGTGAAGAGCCTGCTCTGGCGGTCGTCCCACAGCGAGAATTTCTTCACGGGCGCGGCCGGCGGCTCCGGATAGCTGTAGGGCGCTCCCCCGCCATTGCCGATGCCGGAGCCGACCGGCGACAGCGCAGGCTCCCGGCCGACCTCCTTGAGATCGGTGCCGCAGCCGGACAGTGCCGCCGCCGCGACAAGGACGAGCAATTTCAACTTCATGACGGATCAACCCTTCGCGCCGCGCTGGCCATGATGCCGGTGAGCGTCGCCGCCGCCTTCTGGTCCATTTCGTTGAGGATGACGCCGGCCTTGCGGGCATCGAGCTTCATCAGGATGGCCGCCGCGAGCTCGGCATTGACCATCGCCAGCCGTTCCGCCGCGGCGTCGGGCTTCATGCCGGCATAGATCTTGACCAGGCTGTCCTCGGCGCGCGCCAGGAAGACTTCGCGGCGCTTCAGCCATTCCTCGTATTCGACGCGCTTTGCCTCCAGCGCCTTCATGCGCTCGTCGATGCCGGCCTGAAGCTGCTTCAGCTCCTCGGCCTGCAGGGCATAGCGGCGGTCGCGCGCGGCATCGGCGATGTTGGAGCAGAAGCGCTGGATCTCGCTTTCGTCCGGCGCTTTTTCGCGCGTGAGCTGGGCCGGATGAGCCGGCGCCTGTCCGCCGGGTAATACTTGGCGAACCTCGTCCGCGCGGGCGGTGCCACCCGCCAGCGCGACGATTGCGGCCGCGGCGAGGAGGCTCATGCCGAGATGAAGTCTCTGGCTAGGGTGAAGTCCCGGGCGACGATGCAGTCTTGCGGAGAAAAGCTCGATCATCGGCGCGCCTATTGGAGAACCAGGTCGGCCTGCAGGGCGCCGGCCGACTTGATGCCCTGCAGGATGGCGATGATGCCGTCGGGCTTCACGCCCAGGCGGTTGAGGCCGGAGACAAGCGTTTCGAGATTGGGGCCATCGAGCACGGCAACGCGAGCATCGGGTCGCGTGGCCTCGATGGCGGTGAAGGGTTCGACCGCGGTCTCGCCCCTGGAGAAGGGTTCCGGCTGCACCACTTTCGGCGCTTCGGTGATGCGCACGGTGAGCGTGCCGTGGCTGATGGCCACGCGCGAGATCTTGACGTTGTTGCCGATGACGATGGTGCCGGTGCGCTCGTCGATGACGACGCGCGCAGGGGCATCCGATTCGACGACCAGGTTTTCGATCTCGGCATAGAAGCGCGCGGCCGACACGTTCTTCGGCCGCCTGATCTGCACGGTGCGGGCATCGCGCTCAGCCGCGACGCGCATGCCGAAGCGCTGCGAGGTGTATTCGTTGATGGCGTCGGCGATGCGGATGGCGGTCGAGAAGTCGGGATTGCGCAATTGCAGCGTCAGCACGCCCTGGTCGTCGAATTCGGCCGGCACCGTGCGCTCGATGATGGCGCCGTTCGGCACGCGGCCGGCAGTGGGCACACCTTGCGTCAACTGCTCGGCCTGGCCCTTGGCGGTGAAGCCGCCCACGATCACCGAACCCTGCCCGACGGCGTAGATCTCGCCGTCCGCCGCCTTCAGCGGCGTCATCACCAGCGTGCCGCCGGCGAGCGAGGTTGCGTCACCCATGGAGGAGACGTCGATGTCGATGCGGGCGCCCGACTGGACGAAGGGCGGCATGTTTGCGGTGACGATGACGGCGGCGACATTCTTGGCGCGCGCGCTGCCGCCTTCGGTGGCGATGCCGAGGTTCTCCAGCATGGCGCGGATCGACTGTTCGGTGAAGGGCGAGTTGCGCAGGCTGTCGCCGGTTCCCGCCAGGCCGATGACAAGGCCGTAGCCGACGAGCTGGTTGTCGCGCGCACTCTGCAGTTGGGCGATATCCTTGATGCGCGCCGCGACCTGGCCGGGCGGCAGCGTGCTCGGCCCCGTCGAGACGCGGAACATGCGCGTGGTGGTGGCCGGATCGTATTCAGGGTCGTCGTAGACGCCGCCATTCTTCAAGGCCAGCTCGCGCTTGGCCTTGGGCGTCAACCCGTCCGCCAAGGCGGGCTGAAGGCCGATCGCGGCGCTGAGCAAAAGGGCGAAAGCGCGCATCACGATGCGCCGACCTTGATGGTGCCGTCGGCCATGACAATGCCGGAAATGATCTTGCCGCTGTCGATGTTGCGGACCTTGATGAGGTCGCCCGCGGCACCTGGCTGCAAGGTGACGCCGGCAGCCGAAATGGTCAGCGCGCCGGCGGTGAAATAGACCTGCACGGAGGCGCCCTGCTCGACCAGCCAGGCTTCGCGGATAGCGGCCACGGGAATGTAGCGGCCGGGCAGCAGCGTGCGCTTGGCGACCTTGCCCTGCAGGTCTTCGGAGCGCGTCGCCATGCCGTCCGGCTTGTGCTTGCCCGGCACGAGGGTCACCTGCTTCAGCGCCGCAAGCTCGATGGTCTCGCCCGGGTAGATGACCCGGTTGGGGATCAGCACGGCCTCGCCGGCCGGCTGGCCGGCGGCGATCTGGTTGGCCGACTCGCCCTGCATCTGGCCGGCCGTTTCCTGCGCGAGTGCCGGCATGCGGCCAGCGACCAGCGCGAGGGCCAGCGCGGCGCGGCAGACTGCGGAGCAGGAGATCGGCCTCGCCATCGTCTTTTACCTGATGTTCTTGGAGACCACCGAGGCCATGTCGTCGGCGGCCTGAATGACCTTGGAGTTCATTTCATAGGCGCGCTGCGCCGAGATCAGCTCGGTGATTTCCTTGACCGGATCGACGTTGGAGGATTCCAGATAACCCTGCTCGATCGTGGCGAAGCCGGGATCGCCGGGAACGCCGACATTGGCCGGGCCGGAAGCCGCCGTCTCCTGGAACAGATTGTCGCCGAGCGGGGCGAGGCCGGCCTCATTGGCGAAGTTGGCGATCTGAAGCTGACCGAGAAGCTGGAGGTCGGTCTGGCCGTCGATACGGGCAAAGACCTGGCCGGTCTTGTTGACGATCACCTCGACCGCGTTGGTCGGCACGGTGATCGCCGGGACGACGCTGGCGCCGTCGACGGTGACCAGCTGCCCGGTGGCATTGGTGTTGAAGGCGCCGGCGCGGGAGTAGAGCGTGCTGCCGTCGGCGCCCTCGATCTGGAACCAGCCTCTGCCGGTCAGCGCCAGGTCGAAGCTGTTGCCGGTGCTGGTCAGTTCGCCTTGCGTGTGGACGTTGCGCACCGCCGTCGTCTTGACGCCGAGGCCGATCGAGACACCCTCGGGCACCAGCGAGGTGTTGGAGCGGTTGGGCACGCCCTGGGTCCGGTCGACCTGATAGAGCAGATCGGAGAACTCGGCCCGCGCCCGCTTGTAGCCGGTGGTGTTGATGTTGGCGATGTTGTTGGCGATGACTTCCAGATTGGTCTGCTGGGCATTCATGCCGGTCGCGGCGATGGCAAGGGCTTTCATGACGCGGTCCTAAATATTCATGCGACTGATTTCGAGGTAGGCCGAGACGACCTTGTCGCGGATGGCGATGGTCGTCTGCAGGGCCTGCTGGGCGCTCATCACCGCATCGGCCACCTGGCGGGTGTCGGCATCGCCCTTGAGCGCCTGGATCGACATCTGCTCGGCGTTCTGCAGCGTGTTGACGGTCTTGGTCGCGGCCTGGCTGAGAAGGTCCGCGAAGCTGCCGCCGACGCTTTCGCTTGCCTGTGTCCCGACACCGCCCGGAAGCAAGCCTGGTGAGGCGGCCTCCGCGCCGTCGATTGCCGGTTTGAACTGTAGTGTCCCGATACCGCCGATCATTACTGGTTCCTCATCAGGTCGATGGTCATGGAAATCAGGTCGCGAGCCTGCTTGATGACCTGCAGGTTGGCCTCATAGGAGCGGTTCGCCTCGCTCATGTCCGCCATTTCGACCAGCACGTTGACGTTGGGCATCTTCACGTACCCTTTTTCGTCGGCGGCTTCGTTGCCGGGCTGAAACTCGATCGGGAAGTCCGACGGGTCGCGCGCGATCGAGCTCACCTCGACCAGCGAGCCGCCGCTCGCGCGGTCGAGCTCGGACTGGAAGGTGATCGTCTTGCGCCGATAGGGGTCGGCGCCCGGCGTGTTGCCCGTCGATTGCGCGTTGGCGAGGTTTTCCGACACCACGCGCAGGCGCTCCGACTGGGCGCCGAGGCCGGATGCCGCGACTTTGAGTGCTGCGGTCAGCGCGTCCATGGTCAGCTCTTCACCACCATCGTCATCATCGAGTGGAAGGCTTTGACGATCGCCGTGTTGAGCTCGAAGGAGCGGCGCACTTCGCCGGCCTTCATCAACTCGTCTTCGAGAACGACGGTGTTCTTCGACGGCATGATCGAGCCGGTGGCCTCCTCAGGCTTGACATTGAAGCCGGCATTCGTCGTCTCGGCGCCGAGATGGCCTGCCTCGGTGGCCTTCAGCGTCACCGCGGTCCGGTCGAGAACCTTTTCGAACGGCTCGACGTCGTTTGCTGTGTAGCCCGGCGTGTTGGCGTTGGCGATGTTGGAGGCGATCGCGGACTGGCGCACGGCCAGCCATTGCGACTGCCGGGTGGCGAGATCAAAAAGGTTGACGGGTTCCATGGGACTCTCCGGGCGAGTGCGCACAAGACTAGGCCGTCAGTCTTGCGCGGACCTTGCGCGGATAGGCCCGAAGTCCGTTCCAGCGCCATCACCTGGAAAGCTCGACCACCTTGTTTGCGTCCGTGACGATCACCCATTTGCCGCCGCGCTGCTCGATCGAGGCGACGCGGCTGGAATCGGGCAGGACCGAGCCGCGCTGGACGATCCACAGGCCGGTGTCGTCCTCGATCATGGCGCGGCCATTGGCGACATGCACCATCTTGAACTCCGACGCGGCGGCCGGGAAGGGCTGGTCGCCGGGCGCCGGCGCGGGTTCGTCCTGCACCGTTCCGGTGGCAAGCAGGTCGATATCGGCATTGGGGACGTCCTTGGCCGTCAGCGATGCGTTGCGTTCGGCCGCGACGCCACCGCCCTCGCGTCCGGAATTGCTGCCGCTGCCACCGAACTTGATGGCCTGCACGCCGAATTGCTCCTGGTTGAAGAAGATGTACCAGGGAAACAGCGCGCAGATCAGCCCAAGCGTGATGCCGAGCGCGGCGACGACGAAATCGCTGCGCCGGTCCGCTTTCCTGTTGGTCAGGCGCGGAAATTCGGCCCGCGGCGGCTGCGGCCATTCGACCTTCGGAAACAGGCCATTGATCAGCGAGTCGCGGCTGGCCTCGGCCTCCTCGGTGGCCTTGGCCTCGGCAATCATCTCGCGCAGCAGACGCTCGGTTTGCTTGAGATCAGTCTCCCTGATCGCCATTCTGCTTCCCCTTGAGATGGCGGGCGAGGTCGGCGAACGGATCGGCCGAAGCGCGATCCCTCGGCGACTGCGTGAGCGCCTCGTAGATCAGCGGCACCTGGCGCACGGCGATGTCGAGCTCGGCATCGGCGCCGCCTTGGTAGGCGCCAAGCAGGCGGATATCGCGCGTATCCTCGAAACGCGCGATCATCGACTTCAACCTGGTCACCAGCAGGCGCTGCTCCGCGCTCCAGGCCTTGTCGGCGAGACGCGAGATCGACGACAGCGGATTTACCGGCGGGTAGCGCCCCTGCTCGGCGATCGCGCGGTCGAGGACGACATGGCCGTCGAGGATGCCGCGCACCGAATCGGCCACCGGGTCGTTGTGGTCGTCGCCGTCGACGAGAACCGAGATGATGGCGGTGATCGACCCCTTGCCCTCGGCGCCCGGGCCGGCCCGTTCGAGCAGCTTCGGCAAATCGGTGAAGACCGAGGCCGGGTAGCCGCGCGCGACCGGCGGCTCGCCGGTTCCCGTCGCCACCTCGCGCAGCGCATGGGCGAAGCGGGTGATCGAATCCAGCACCAGAAGCACGCGATGGCCCTGGTCGCGGAAATGCTCTGCAACGCACATGGCGGTGTCCGGCGCGCGCCGGCGCATCATGGCGCTCTCGTCGCTGGTGGCGACGACGGCGACGGTCTTTGCCATGCTGTCGGCGCCGATCGTGTCCTCGAGGAATTCGCGCACCTCGCGGCCGCGCTCGCCGATCAGCGCGACGACCACCGTATCGAAGGCCTCGGCGCCGGCGAGCATGGCAAGTAGCGTCGACTTGCCGACGCCGGAGCCGGCGAAGATGCCGAGCCGCTGGCCGAAGCAGAGCGGGGTGAAGATGTCGATCACCCGCACGCCGGTCAGAAAGCCGGTGCCGACCCGCTGGCGCGACATGGCGCCCGGCGTCAGCGCGCTATCGCCGGCGTTCGGCCTGATCAGCGGCGGGCCACCGTCGATGACGCGGGTCAAAGCGTCGATGGCGCGTCCGCGCCAGGAAGCATGCGGCGCGACGCCAAGCGGACCGCGCCGGAACACGGCATCGCCGATGCCGGCATCGGCGCTGCGTTCGAACGGCGCGATAACGACCTCGTCGCGGCCTATTCTGACGATCTCGCCGCGGCGCGCGCCGCCCTTGCCGCGCTGCTCGACAATGTCGCCGAGCCTTGCGATGTCGGACAGGCCGCGCACCTTGTAGTGGGTGGGCGCGATCTCGACGACGCGGCCGCCGCGGCTGAGCACTGTTTGCGGATCGTCGAACCGCCGCCAGACGCGTTCGAGCGCCGACAGCCTATCCGCCGGGCCGGCCTCGGCAAGTCTCTCGGGCGCGCGCAGCAGGGACGGGCCGGTCGCCATGTCGTTACTTCGAACCGAGCGTCTTGATCGCGTCGTCGGTGGAGGAAGCGCTCTGCCGGATCAGCGCCGCCGTGTTCTCGAAGGCACGCTGCACCATGATCAGCCGGGTCATCTCCAGCACCGGATTGACGTTGGATTCCTCCAGAAACCCTTGCGCGACGCCGACGTCGGAACGGTCGGTGACAGGCTCCGGCGCGCGCGCGGGCACGATACCGGAATTGCCGTAACGGACGAAATTGTCACCGGGGTCGAAATCATAGAGCCCGATGGCGCCGACAAGCTGGTCGTTCTGCCTCAGCGAGCCGTCGGCGCCGGCCTTTGGCGGGCCGTTGCGCGGATCGAGCTGGATCGGCGCACCGCCGCTGTCCAGCACCGGATAGCCTTCGATCGACATCAGCTCGCCGTTCTCGTTCATGGAGAAGCGGCCGTCGCGGGTCATCACCGTTCCGACCGGCGTCTCGATGGCGAACCAGGCGTCGCCTTGTATGGCGAAGTCGAATGGATTGCCGGTTTCGGTCAGCGAGCCATGCGCGGTGGAAAGATAGGTCTTGCCCGAGGAAGCGAAGGAGACCGACTTCGGCCCGGTGCCGGAGACCACGTCCTCAAACTTCACGCCGGTGGCGCGGAAGCCGATGGTCGAGGCATTGGCGACATTGTCGGCGATGGTGTCGAGGCGGCGCTCGAGCGCAATCTGCGAGGAGAGGGCGACGTAGAGACTGTCTTGCATGGTGTTCTCAGAACTTCAGCTTCTGCATGGCCATCATCAGGTCGGTGGAGATGCCCACGGTGATCGGCTGCGCGAAGAGCACGCTGACCGACGTCACGGCCGTCGAGGTCGGGTTGTTGATCTCGTACATGCTGGTGAAGCGGGTCAGGAATTTACCGAGTTTCACGGGGTCGGTGAAATCCGAGATGTCGAGCTTCTGCTCGAACAACTGCGCCTGCTTGTCGATGTCGGCCGTGGCGAAGGAATCGGGCAGGCCGAGCGCGGTGCGCACCACGCTGGCAAGCGCGGTGTCGGCGAGCACGTCGTACCAGCTGGTGATGTCCGGCGCCTTGCGCTGGAAGTAAAGCGCCAGCCGCACGCCCTCATTCGTCTTGCCGGCATCTTCCTCCAGCGTCTGGCGCATGTATTTGTCGACGGTCGGCTGCTGCGCCGGAACGTAGGTGGTGGCGTTCTCGCCGTACTGTTCGAAGTTGAAGGCGGAGGCGAGCGCGGCATAAGCCGGATTCGTCTGCTTGTTGGCGACACTGTCGGGGTCGCGCACGCCGCCTTGCAGGACCTCTTTGATCAGGTCCTTGTCCTCGGTCGCCGAATCGAGGCCGAACGCGGCCAGCGCGTAAGTGTAGAGCCGGTCGTTCGACATCAGATCGTCGACGGACTTCACCTTGGTGATGTTGGCGAGATAGTAGGTCGTCTCGCCCTTCACGTAGTCCGAGTTCGGATCGAGGCCTGCGATCTGCGCCTGCGTGGCATAGTTCTTGGTTACCAGTTGCTGCGCCTTGTTGTAGACGGTCGCATCGGCGCCATTGGCGGCAAAGTTGAAAGCAGCGACAAACTCGGCGTAGCGCTTGTCGGTCAGCTTGTTGGCGAAACTGTTGGTATCGGAAACGCCCTCCTTGAGCGCCTTGACCATGAAGGCTTTGGCGTAGTCCATGTCCTCCAGGCCGTAGGCCTTCATGGCATATTTGAACAGGCGGTCATTGTTGACGAAATCGTCGATCGATTTCACCTTGGTGATGTTGGCCAGATAATATTTGGTATCGCGGTCAACGGTCGGCTGTTGCTCGATGCGGTCGATCGACTTGTTGATGTCTTTGACGATCAACTGGTAGCTGGTGTAGGTATTGAACAAGGACACGCCTCCGGCCGAAGCTATCCCGAAACGATAAGCTCACTTCCTTGCGCGAAACTGAATCGCGTCCATCGGCTCCGATTCAAGCCTCACACAAGGCACGAGGACTATCCGTGATCACGACGTGATGTGCGGAAGGACCTGTCGTGGGTATTCTGATCGGACTTGTGGTGACGCTTGGTTGCGTTCTCGGCGGCTTCATGGCCATGGGCGGGCATCTGCATGTGCTGATGCAGCCATGGGAAGCGGTGGTCATCTGCGGCGCCGCGCTCGGCACCTTCCTCGTCGCCAACCCGATGAAGACGGTCAAGGATACCGGCAAGGGCATTATCGAAGCCTTCAAGCAGGCAGTGCCCAAGGAACGGGATTATCTGGAGACGCTCGGCGTGCTGCACAGCCTGATGCGCGAACTGCGCTCGAAGTCGCGCAGCGAGGTCGAGGCGCATATCGACAATCCGGAAGAATCCGCGATCTTCCAGGCCTTCCCGACCGTCTTGAAGAACCACGATCTGACGAATTTCATCTGCGACTATTGCCGCATCATCATTATCGGCAATGCACGCTCGCACGAGATCGAGGCGCTGATGGACGAGGAGATCCAGACCATCCGCAGCGACAAGCTGAAGGCCTATCACGCGATGGTCGCGGTCGGCGACGGCCTGCCGGCGCTCGGCATCGTTGCCGCCGTGCTCGGTGTGGTGAAGGCGATGGGCGCGCTCGACCAGTCGCCGGAAATCCTCGGCGGGCTGATCGGCGCCGCGCTCGTCGGAACCTTCCTCGGCATCTTCCTGTCCTATGGAGTGGTCGGCCCGGTCGCCACCAAGATCAAGACGGTTCGCGAGAAGAAGAACCGCCTCTACATCATCGTCAAGCAGACCCTGCTCGCCTACATGAACGGCGCCTTGCCGCAAGTCGCGATCGAGTTCGGCCGCAAGACCATCTCCTCCTATGAGCGCCCGACGATCGATGCCGTCGAGCAGAGCACGATGAATACGGGCGTGGCCGAGAAGAAGGCGGCCTGAGCATGCAGAACTTAAGCCAGGGCCGCATGCCGTCATGACCAGTCCGGGCAGTCCGTCGCAAACCCGGGCTCTCATCATCGAGCGTCTCGTCGGCGACAGCGGCGAGGCGGCGCAGGTGATCGGCGCCGGCCGCGGCATGGCCGAACGCGCGGTGCCGCTGCTGCAGAAAGCCCTTTCGGGAGAGCTTGGCGCGCCGGTCACCGTCGACCTGCAAACCGTCGAGGTCGGCCGCGTCCCCGATGCGCGCGCCGGCGCCGGTGAAACCTTCGCCATGACGATCGTTTCGTCGCCGATCTCGGCCGATGCCATAACGCTCGTCATGGACGCGCCGGCGATCGCGGTCATGGTTTCGGCGCTGTTCGGCGGCGATCCGGACCAGCCGGTGGCGCCGATCGAGCGCGACCTGTCGCAGATCGAGACCGATGTCGCGACCAGTGTGTTCCAGGAGGTCGCGGTGGCGCTGAACGGGTCGGGCCGGCGTTCCCTGGAGCTAAGGCTGCCGGTTCCAAGGGCAATATCCGGCAGCGAGGCGAGACGGCGGGTTTTGCGCGACGGCGCGGCGGTCCGCATCGTCTACGGCATTTCGACGCCAACCGACACCGGCACGGTGACGGTGATGATCCCGCAGCGCATCCTTCTGGCGGCGCGCGGCGCCACCGCCGCTCAAGGCGACGACCAGACGACCGAGGTCGACTGGCGGGCCCGTTTCTCGGAAGAAGTGATGCGCTCGGCCGTGCGGCTCGAGGCCACCATGCCGCTCGCCCGGCTGACGCTTGGCGATCTCGCGGCCATGCAGCCCGGCCAGGTGATCGAGTTCGAGGAGAACGCGCAGTCGCAGGCCAAGCTCAGTGCGCGCGACAAGACGCTGTTTGTCTGCGAGTTCGGCAAGCTCGGCCAGAATTACACGGTCCGCATCCGGCATCCTCACGATGCCGGGCAGGATTTCATCGACGGACTCATGCCCGGCTGAGGCCGGACCTGGGATTATTGGAGAAGAGGCATGGCAAAGACCAAGGTGGAAGCCGAACCCGATCAGCCGGACGAGCAGCTGGACCGCGCTATCGAGGAACTACGCGGCGTGCTGCGGGAAGAGGAACACCGTCCGGACGCCGCCCTCCGGGCAGGCGCTAATTCGTCGATCATCATGACGATCCCGGTCGATGTGCAGATCATCCTCGGCAGCACCGAAATGCCGGTGTCGGAGCTGATGGCATTGCAGAAAGGCTCGACCGTGGCACTCAACCGCCGCATCGGCGAGCCGGTCGACGTGGTCGTCAACGGCCGCAGAATTGCGCGCGGCGAGATCACCGTCCTGGAAAACGATCCGTCGCGCTTCGGCATCAGGCTCACCGAGATCATCGCCGCGACGAAGAGCGCGTAGAAATGGACAGCCAGAGCATCCACCGGCCGCGGAGCCAAGCATGATGACGTCATTGACGCTGACGCGCCCGCAAAAGGCTGCCGCCATCCTGGTGGCGATGGGCAAGCCCTCGGCCAGCCGGCTGCTCAAATTCTTCAAGCAGGAAGAGCTGAAGGCGCTGATCGAGGGCGCCCGCCTGCTGCGCACCATCCCACAAGCCGATCTGGAACGCATCGTCGCGGAATTCGAGGCCGAGTTCACGGAGGGCGCCGGCCTGCTCGATTCGGCCGACCGGATGGACACGATTCTCAACGAATCGCTGTCGCCCGAGGAGATGAGCGCCATCATGGGCGACAAGAAACTCGAGCCTGCCCCCGAGGGACCACCGCCGATCTGGCCGGATATCGAGAAGCTCGAGCCCGCGCGCCTCGGGACCTTCCTCGCAGGGGAACATCCGCAGACGGCGGCCATGGTGCTGTCGAAGCTTGCGTCGCAGACCGCCGCCAACGTGCTGCTGACGATGGAAAAGCCGATACGCAGCCAGATCATCAAGCGCATGGTGACGATGGCCAACATTCCGGATGCTGCGACCAGGATCGTCGAGAACCAGTTGCGCGTCAGCGTGCTTTCACAAAAATCGGCCAGGGATACGTCGGTCGGACAGGAGCGCGTCGCCAGCGTGCTCAACGAAATGGCGAAGCCCGAACTCGACGAGCTCATGCAGGATCTGGAGGAAGCCGGTACCCCCGATCTCGCCGGCGTCAGGTCGCGGCTGTTTGCTTTCGACGATCTGCCGCGGCTCACCCAGAAAGCGCGGGTGCTGCTGTTCGACGGGCTGTCGACCGAGCTTGTCACGCTGGCGCTGCGCGATGCGTCGGCGGCGCTCACCGAAGCCGTGCTGTCGGCGATCGGCGCACGCTCCCGCCGCATGATCGAGTCCGAGCTCGGGCAGGGATCGGAAGGCATCGCGTTGGCCGACATCATGGCCGCCCGCAAGACGATCGCCGTGGCGACCATCCGTCTGTCGCGACAAGGGGCCTTCGAGCTTCCGTCGACGCAGAACGCTGCCGAAGCGGCCTGACGATAGCAATCCGGTCAGGTCACCATGGCTGAGGCGGTCGACAAGGATTCCAAAACCGAGGAAGCCACAGAAAAGAAGATCCGCGACACGATCGAACAGGGCAAGCTGCCCCATTCGCGCGAGACGGCGATCTTTGCTTCGTTCCTTGCGATTTTGGTGTTCGCGGTCTTTTACGCCAAGGATGCCGTCATCGATCTCGGCGTGTTCCTGTCGACGTTCCTGGAAAAGCCCGAAGCATGGCCGATGGACACCGAGACCGATGTCATCACGCTCTACGAGCAGGTCTTGATCGAGATCGGCCGCGCCGTCGTCAGCCTGCTGGTGCTGCTGGTGGTCGCCGGCATCGGTGCCTCGGTGTTCCAGAACATGCCGCAACTCGTCGGCGAGCGGATCAGGCCGCAACTGTCGCGCATTTCGATCGCCAAGGGTTGGAGCCGGCTGTTCGGCGCGCAGGGTTTTGTCGAATTCGGCAAGTCACTGGCCAAGCTTGCGTTCGCCATCGCCGTGCTCTCCTTCACGCTGTCGGAGGATCATCGCAGGCTGCTTGCCGGCATGATCACCAACCCGGTGTCGTTCGGCATGGTCATCCGCGGCATCTTTGTCGACATATTGGTGTCGATCGTCTTCGTCATGGGGCTGATCGCGGTCGCCGACATCGTCTGGTCGCGCTTCCACTGGCGGCGCGACCTGCGCATGACCAAGCAGGAAGTGAAGGACGAGTTGAAGCAATCGGAAGGCGATCCGATCGTGAAGTCGCGCCTGCGCTCGCTGGCGCGCGACCGGGCGCGGCAGCGCATGATGACGGCAGTGCCGCGCGCGACGCTCGTCATCGCCAATCCGACGCACTACTCCATCGCGCTGAAATATGTGCGCGAGGAGGATTCCGCTCCGGTCGTGCTCGCCAAGGGCCAGGATCTGGTGGCGCTGAAGATCCGCGAAATCGCCAGGGAGCACAACATCCCGATCTTCGAGGACGTGGCGCTTGCCCGCTCCATGTACAAGCAAGTTTCGGTTGATAGCGTGATCCCGTCGCAATTCTACCAGGCCGTCGCCGAGTTGGTGCGGATCGTCTACTCGAAGAAGGCCGTGCGCAGGGTACCCTCATGAACGGATGCTGCCTCTATCCATGAACCGGCAACCACACGCCAATTCACGCGAGCAGATCGTCGCCAGCGCCATCCAGGATGTGGTCGGCGAGTTGCGCCTGATCGAGGTCGCCGACTATATCGCCTTCATCCGGCTGGAGCATTTCGCTTGCCTGTCGGACCTGGTGGACTCGGCCGCGGAACTCTACTTCCAACCGGGCACGCTCAGGCTCGGCCATAGCGGCGAAGCGCATGTCGACTGGAGCGGCAGCGCGCGCATCGTGCTCGATCTGGAGCTTCGGCCGCGCGGCGTCACCGTCTACTTCCAGCTCGCGCTGACCGAGCACGGGGCGTCCGTGGTCGTCAACTACGTGTCTTTTGAGAAGCCGGGCGAGACGCCGGAGCGCAACACCGCCCTGCTGGAGGGGGCGATCGAGCAGGCCCGCATCCGGAGGACCGAGCCGCTCGCCTATCCTTGACGATATTTTTGGGGCGTGTGGACGCTTGGCCTGAGCGAGCTACTCGATCAGGCCGAGCCGCAGCGCCTTGGCCACCGCCTGGTTGCGGTTGACCGCGTTGAGCTTTTGCGTCGACTGGGTGAGGTACTGGTTGGCGGTGTGCACCGACAGTTTCAGGAGCTTCGCAATTTCTTCGCTGGTGTTGCCGTTGGCGGTCAGCTTCAGGCATTCGAGTTCGCGCTTGGAGATCGCGCGCGTCCTGCCGGTTTCGCCTGGACGGATACGGGCGACCGCCGCGAACAGCGCAAAGCAGCGCGCGTGGATTTCGCAGAGCGCGTCGTCCGACAGCGTGATGTCGGACCCAAGGAAGACGACCAGCCCGCACTGACCGCGATCCGCATGCACAGGAAAGGCGATGCCGTTGGTGCCGGGCGCCAGCGGCGCGGTCGGCTCGGCCCATGCCAGGCTCTCAAGGGTCCGCCGCGAGCCGGCGATACCGTCATCCGCCCACCAGCGCGGCGTCGTCGAGATGCGGCTGTGGCGCACCATATCCTCGCCGCTGACGCCCGAGATGAATTTGGTCGTGACGGCGGTCGACGGATAGTCGGAATCGAAGCACCCGACCAGGCGGGCGCGCTCCAGCGAAGGGCTCACGAAGAACAGTCCGAAACCGGAAGCGTTGATGTCGACGGCGACCCAGCGGCAACGGCGCACGGCATCCGGGATGGTGGCCGCCTGATGCGTTTCCGATCCAAGTGAGAAGGCGCCGAACGGATTGCGCTGGTCGTTGAAAAGGGCGGCTGCGGTCTCTCTGATCTGCGCGTGTTTCAAATGATGCCGCTCCTGATCGCGGTCGCAATCGCCATCGCGCGGTTGCTGGCCGCGAATTTCTGGATGGCATGCGTGATGTAGCTGTTGACGGTGTTCGACGAGACGCCAAGGATGAGCGCCACCTCGTCGGTGGTCTTGCCTTCCGACACCCAGAACAAGCATTCGCGCTCGCGGTCCGAGAGAGGGTCCTGCATGGCGGCGGCGGCAATCAGTTGCGGGATGCTGGACAGCGCGTAGCAGCATTTCAGCTGCGCCTTCATCAGGGCCGTGAGATCGATCTTGCCGGCCTCCGCGGCCGAGAACAGCACAAAGAGACGCTGGCGGCCGACATTGAGCCTCAGCGAATAGATTTCGGCGTGGCCGAGCACGTCGAGCAGCCTGGCTTCCTCGCTGGTCAGCAGGGCGCCGGCGTCGGGGGCATGCGCCGCGACCAGCGGCTTGGGGCGCACGCCGGGTGCGGCGGTCAGCGGCCCCAGCGCAAGATTGGCGATCAGCCTTTTGCCGATCAGCTCGATGGCGTCGAAAATCCAGTTCGACGACACGATGCGGGCGTCGTTGCGGTCCTGGTCGTGCACGATGGCGACAAGCATGTAGCTGTCGGCGCCGATGTCGGCGGCAAGCTGCATGAAGAAACTGGTGAGATCGCCGCGAGACGACAGGCGCGGGCCTGAAGCGTCGGATTGAAAAGGCGCGGCGAGACTGCTCATATTGATGTTCTGGCCGGAATCGATCCCTGTGCCCGGTGCCGGCATCAGCCGGCGTCCGGACCCGAAACGCGTCACGTTCACGAAGACACACTCAAGGGCGCGCACAGCGCCCAACCGAGCCGAATCCTTTCAGGGAACGCGCAGCCGTCCGCGTCTGGTGCCGGCCGGATGCCGGAACTAGAGACTTTGGGTGGTCGCCGCGCCCCCCGTGGACCGGCTGATTCGGGTCTAATCTACCTGCAGATGAATCCGACATCAAACGCGATTTGACAAAATCGAATCTGAGGACTCGTGTTGCGACTCAGAAGCCTCGCTTCGCATTACCTGGCGGCGATCTCCGGCCTGAATTGAGCCGATGATTTCGGGCGGAATCGCTAAAAATACCCCCTCGGCCACCTCCGAGGGCGCATGTCCTTTCGATCGGCGCGGCTTAACGGTCCTCGAAGCCGGTCAGCACGCCGACGGCGTTGATGCCGATCTCTTCCACGGCGTAGCCGCCCTCCATGACGAACAGCGTCGGCAGGCCGAGCTTGGCGATGCGGCGGCCGATCTTGGGATAGTCCTCGCTCTTCAGCTTGAACTGGCTGATCGGATCCTTCTCAAAAGTGTCGACGCCAAGCGAGACAACGACGATGTCGGGGGCGCAGGCGGCAAGCCTTGCGCAGGCATCTTCCAGCGATGCGTTCCAGCCTTCCCAATTGGTGCCGAAGGGCATCGGATAGTTGATGTTGAAACCTTCGCCTTCGCCCTCGCCGCGCTCGTCGGCATGGCCGAGGAAGAAGGGGTACTCGACCATCGGATCTCCATGCAGGTTGAGCACCTGGATGTCGCCGCGGCGGTAGAAGATTTCCTGCGTGCCGTTGCCGTGGTGGTAGTCGACGTCGAGGATGGAGACACGCCTGGCGCCCTGGTCGCGGAACCATTGCGCGACAACCGCGGCGTTGTTGATGAAGCAGTAGCCGCCCATGAAGGCGGCGCCCGCATGGTGGCCTGGCGGACGGCAGAGCGCGAAGGCGGTCCGCTCGCCGCCCTTGACCAGGGCGGCCGCCGTCAGCGCGACGTCATAGGATGACTTGATCGCCGCCCAGGTGCCTTCGACGAAGGTGGCGCCGGCATCGAAGGAATAGTAGCCGAGCAAGGCGTCGATGCGCTTCGGCGGCACGTCGCCGCGCAACCCGCGGGTCGGCCAGGTGAAGCCCATGGCCGAGCCCTTGAAGCCGGCGGCGACCCATTCCGGCCACACGGTCGGCAGGAAGTCGATGTAGTGCGCTTCATGCACGCGCTTGGCGGCGTCAAGATCGTGCTCGGCCGGCCCGATGATCGGCCCAAGCTTCTCGCTCTCCACCCTTGCCTTGATGAATTCGGCCCGCGACGGCTTCTCGAAACCAGGCACAATCGCCGACGTGACCAGTTCCATCTGCCCGGTATGGCCAGCATGGAGAGGAGAAAAGACAGTCTTCATAGGAATTCCCCAGGAGTGCAAAATCAGTTGGAAATGCGAAATCAGTCGAGGTTGAGATAGGGGTTCACAAGAGCCAGCCACATGGCTTCCACATCGTCCTCGATGAGGTCGAATGTCTTGCGATCTCTCTTCAGTCCGACAAGCCTGCAGGCGTGTCCGACCTCCATCATCACCAGGCCCAGCCGTTTGGCGGTCTTTTCTTCCAGGGCCGGGTTCACATGTTGCAACCAGGCTGCGTAGAGGGCGATGATCTCTTTGTCGTATTCGTCCTGGATCGGCCTCAGATCGGCGTTGCCGGATATGGCTTCGATCACCGGCATCAGCGTGACGTTGTCCAGATAGAGCCTGGACGTGTCGATGAAGAGCTTGCGCACTTCGCGCCGAAACTCGTCGCGGTTGGTCGGCCGGGGAACGTTGATACGCTTCTGGATGACCTCGGGAAAAGACGACAACCAGCGCCTGGCGAGTTCGAGAAGAATGGCTTCCTTGTTGGGAAAATACTGGTAGACCGAACCGACCGACAGGCCTGCACGCTGGGCTATGGCAAGCGTCGTCGGCGTCCTGGTTCCCTGCTCACGCGTCAGGATCAGCGCCGCGTCGAGAATCCTGTCGACCACCTTACTTGACCGTTGTTGCCGCGGCTGCTTGCGCGGTTCGAGCGCTATCCTGGTCTTGCGGTCGAGACTGCGCTTCACTTTCCGATGCCCTCGTTCACCGCCCGGCCTCAGCACAGGCGCGGGGTGCTGTCCACTATACATTCCAAATTCCGGCTGTTGACAAACGCGAATAAACAGTCGCATTCTTTATCCACGCTGTCTTCCACGATAACAAGGGGAATTTCGAAGACGGCGCATCGGCATCGACTTTCGTCCCACGGCGCCGCCCCAGTGGAGCGGCAGCTCGTTGGACCTGGCGCTGTCGGTCCCTCAGCAAAATGTGGAGTCGCGATGTCGGTTGCGGATGGTGGTGCGGATCTGATGGTCGTCAACGGTCGTGTGCTGACCATGGACGAAGACAATCCCGCCGCCGAGGCCGTTGCCGTCAAGGACGGCGTCATCATTGCCATTGGCAACCGCGCTTCCATCGAAGAACTCAAAGGACCGGCGACAAAGGTCATCGATGCCCAGGGCGGCTCCGTCCTGCCTGGCTTCATCGAAGCGCATATGCATCTGTTCGGCGGCGCGGCCGAGCTCGACAACCTGCATCTGGCGGGTGTGCATGGCTTCGACGCGCTGCGCGACGCCATCCAGACTTTTGCCGCCGACCGTCCAAATGCCAGGCTGCTGATCGGCGCCGGCGTCGATTATGCGATCCTGCCTGAGCCGGTGACGCGCCATCATCTCGACCGCATCATTCCCGATCGACCGTTCGCCATGTCGGCCTCCGACCACCACACGATGTGGGCGAACACCAAAGCGCTCGAAGAGGCCGGCCTGCTCAATGGCAAGGAGGTGGGGCCGGGCAACGAAGTCGTCATGGGCGCGGACGGGCTTGCCGCCGGCGAGTTGCGCGAGGGCGAAGCGTTCGGACCGATCCTTGAGCATTTCGGAGCAAATCGGACACGGCTGGGACTGACCGGCGAGGAGCCGGATCCCTATCCGTCGGCCGAGGAGCTGGCCGCCGATCGCGACCTGATGCATCGCGGGCTTCAGTGGTGTGCCCAGCACGGCATCACCTCGATCCAAAACATGGACGGCAATCTCTACCAGCTCCAGCTCCTCGCCGAACTGGAGAAAGAGGGGCGCTTGCTGTGCCGCACCAAGATCCCGTTCCACTTCAAGAATTTCATGAAGCTGGACATGCTGGAAAAAGCCTCGCGCATGGCGGCGACCTACAATTCCGAGTGGCTCTCCTCCAGCATGGTCAAGGTCTTCTATGACGGCGTGCTGGATTCCTGGACCGCGGTGATGGTCGACGACTATGCCGACCGGCCGGGCTGGCGCGGCGAGCCGCTATTTTCGCCCGAACATTTCGCCGAGGTGGCGGTCGAGGCCGACAGGCGCGGCCTGCAGGTCGCCGTGCATTCGATCGGCGACGGCGCCGTACGCGCCGTGCTCGACGGTTACCAGGCGGCGCTGAGGAAGAACGGCCGGCGCGACAGCCGCCACCGCATCGAGCATATCGAGGTCACCACGCCGTCCGATGTGCCGCGCTTTGCCGAACTCGGCGTTCTGGCGTCCATGCAGCCGCCGCACCCGCCGGGCGCCATGAACTTCCCGCTGGAGCCGACGATCTCGCGCATCGGTCGCGATAAGTGGCCGCTTAGCTATGCCTGGCGCACGCTGAAGGATGCCGGCGCGCGCGTCGTCTTCGCCTCCGACTGGCCAGTCTCGCCGGTTGATCCGATCCTGGGCATCCAGGCGGCGGTGATGCGCAAACCTTGGGCAGAAGGCCTGCCGGACCAGAGCTTCTCGCTGCATGAATCGATTGCCAGCTATACGGTCGAGGGCGCCTATGCCGAGTTCATGGAACATCGCAAGGGTCGTCTGAAGACCGGATACCTTGCGGATATCGTCGTGTTGTCGGCCGATATCGAGGCGACTGCGCAGGAAGCGCTGCACACGGTGCGTCCGGTGACCACCATCTGTGGTGGAAAGGTCACTTATCAAGCCTGAGGGGGGTGGCATGGGAATTGCGTTGGAAAGTCGAGTGACAGCTCCGCAGTTGCCAAGCCAGCCGGCTTATGGTGACAATCAAACAGGAACAAACCTGCCGCCAAGAGCAGGCTCTCTCAATGGGGTAATCGTGCCGGAACAACCGGGTAAGAACGCGATCGAAGTTCGCGGCGTACGCAAGGTATTTGGAACCGGTGAAAACCAGGTAGCCGCTCTCGACACGGTGTCGGTGTCGATCCGCGAAAACGAGTTTTTCACCCTGCTCGGCCCGTCCGGATGCGGAAAGACGACGCTGCTGAGATTGATTGCCGGCTTCGATTTCCCAACCGCCGGCGAGATACTGCTGCACGGCCAGGATATTGCGCCGCTGCCGCCCTTCAAGCGCCCGGTCAACACCGTCTTCCAGAGCTACGCGCTGTTCCCGCATATGACGGTGGCTGAGAATATCGGTTTCGGCCTGGAGATGCTCGGCAAGCCGAAGGCGGAGATCGAGGCGCGTGTCGCCCAGATGCTGAAGCTGGTCAAGATGGAGCAGCTTAAGGCGCGCCGCACGAGCCAGATTTCCGGCGGCCAACAGCAGCGCGTCGCGCTCGCCAGGGCGCTGGCGCCGCAGCCGAAAGTGCTGCTGCTCGACGAGCCGCTCTCGGCGCTCGACTACAAGCTGCGCAAGGAAATGCAGATCGAGTTGAAGCGTCTGCAGCATGAGACCGGCATCACCTTCATCTTCGTCACCCACGACCAGGAAGAAGCGCTGACCATGTCCGACCGCATCGCAGTCATGTCGGCCGGCAAGATCCTGCAGGTCGGCACGCCGCGCGATATCTACGACCGGCCGGCGGAGCGCTTCGTCGCCGACTTCATCGGCGAGACGAATTTCCTGGCTGGCACAGTGGTATCGAAGAAGCCCGGTGTGGCGACGGTCAAATTCGCGAGCAATGCCACGATCGCCGCCGGTTATCCGGAAGGCTTCGATCCGACGGGCGAAGTGACGCTGGTGGTGCGTCCCGAGCATGCCGACCTGGTGCCGGACCCGGCCAAGGGCACGATCGCGGGAACGCTGTCCAACATCGTCTATTTCGGCACCGACACGCATTATCACGTGAAGCTCGACGGCGGTGGCGAAAACTTCATCGTGCGCCACCAGAACAGCCGCTCGAGCCCGGTCACCTACGAGACCGGCGCCAAGGTCGGCATCCAGTTCGAGGAGGACGCCGCGCGCGTCCTGAAAGACTGATGACGACAGCCACGCTCTCCCCAACTCTGCCTTCCAAGGCCGCGTTGTTCGAGGCCCGGGCGGTGAAGGCCGGTGCGCGGCGCAACCGGCTGCTGTCGCTGCCGGCGCTGATCATCATCGGCATCTTCGGCGTGCTGCCGCTCCTCATCATCTGCGTCTATTCGTTCCTAGTCGCCGCACCCTATGGCGGCGTCCAGTGGCAGTTCTCGACGGACGCCTATCTTAACTTCCTGTTCCAGCGCGACATCTTCGACGACACGCTGCAGTTCACGCCGGACTTTCTGATCATCTATTTGCGCTCGTTCCTGTTCGCGGTGGTGACGACAGTCATCTGCCTGCTGCTCGGCTTCCCGACCGCCTACTTCATGGCGACGCGGCCGCCGGCGCAGCGCAACTGGTGGGTGCTTCTGATCACCATTCCGTTCTGGTCGAACCTCTTGGTGCGCACGCTGGCGATCATGTTCATCATCCGCGACGAGGGCCTGATCAACAACGCGCTGATGGCATTGGGCGTGATCGATAAGCCGATCACCATGCTCTACACCAATTTCGCCATCCAGCTCGGCCTGCTCTACGCCTTCCTGCCGTTCATGGTGCTGCCGCTCTATTCCAGCCTGGAGAAGCTCGACTTCCGGCTGATCGAGGCAGCCTACGATCTCTACGCGACGCGCCGGCAGGTGCTGTGGCGGGTGATCATCCCGCTCTCCAGACCCGGCATCATCGCCGGCTGCCTCCTCGTCTTCAT
Source organism: Mesorhizobium sp. (assembly GCA_004020545.1). Taxonomy (GTDB): domain Bacteria; phylum Pseudomonadota; class Alphaproteobacteria; order Rhizobiales; family Rhizobiaceae; genus Mesorhizobium. Next base: position 224,624 of record SAQE01000001.1, read on the forward strand.
CCCGGCGCTCGGCGCCTATGTGACGCCGCTGATCCTGGGCGGCGGCGTCCACCTGATGATCGGTGACCTGATTGCCCAGCAATTCGGTTCCGGGCGCAACTGGCCGCTCGGCTGCGCGCAGGCGCTGATCCTGATGGCTGCGGTGCTGGTGGCGCTCTACTTCTACGTCCGCAACACGTCGGGGAAGGTGCAGCATGGCTGAACCGCGCACCATCGACATCAAGGACCAGCCGGGCTTCCGCTCGATCGCCATCATCTGCCTGCTGGTGCTCTACATCCCGGTGCTCATCCTGATGATCTTCTCGCTGAACAGCGGCTCGCTGGTCACGCATTGGGAAGGCGTCACGCTCGGCTGGTACGGCAGCGCGCTGCGTAACGCGGAGTTCCACAACGCGGCCCGCAACACGCTGATCATTTCGGTCACCGCTACGATCGTCTCGACCATCTGCGCGACGCTGGCGGCGATTGGGATGACCAGGGTGAAGCCGTGGCGCGGCCTGGCGGCGGCCTTCATGGTGATCAACCTGCCGCTGATGGTGCCGGAGATCATCACGGCGGTGGCGACGCTCTCCTTCTTCGCGCTGATCGCCGGCACGTTCGGGCTGAATTTCGGCATCGGCAACCTGATCCTTGCCCATACCGTGTTCTGCATCCCCTTCGCCTATATGCCGATCCGGGCGCGGCTGGAGGACATGGACCTGACGCTGGAGTATGCGGCCGCCGACCTCTACGCGACGCCGTGGAACGCCTTCAAACGCATCACGCTGCCGCTGCTGGTGCCAGGCATCATGTCGGGCGCAGCACTCGCCTTCATCGTCTCCTTCGACGATTTCACCATCACGCAGCTCGTCGCCGGTCCCGGCCAGACGACGCTGCCTCTCTACATCTGGAACCAGATCAGGCGGCCGATGACGCCGGAGATCAACGCCATCTCCACAATCCTGCTTTTGGTGTCGATCCTGTTCGTCTCGGTCTCGTTCCTGATCGCGCGCCGGCGCGCAAAATGACCCAAGAGCTCCAACATAACAATGGGAAGGCAAGGAGAACATAAAATGTCTGGAAAACTGATGGCGGCCGTTTCCGCGGCCGTGCTGCTATGGGCGGTGCCTGCGCTCGCCGACGGCGAACTGCATATCTATAACTGGGGCGACTACACCAACCCCAAGCTGATCGAGAAGTTCGAGAAGCAATACAACATCAAGGTGACGCTGGACGACTATGATTCCAACGAAACCATGCTGTCCAAGGTGCGCGCCGGCAATTCCGGCTACGACATCGTGGTGCCGTCCGACTACACCGTGAAGATCATGATCGAAGAGGGCCTGCTCGAAAAGACCGAGCCCAACGCGATGCCGAACGGCAAGAACATCGATCCGCGCTTCGTCGACATCTATTGGGACAAGGGCCGCCATTACACCGCGCCGTGGCAGTTCGGCACGACGACGTTCTCCGTCAACATGGACAAGTTCAAGGGCGATATCGACACGCTGGCGATCCTGTTCAATCCGCCGGACGAGCTGAAGGGGCAGATCAACGTGCTCGACGACGTCAACACCGTCATGCACGCGGCCGAGCGCTATGCCGGCGTGCCGCGCTGCGGCGCCGATAAGGCCAATCTGAAGAAGATCAACGACATACTGACGGCCGCCAAGCCGTCGTGGAAGACCTTCAGCTACGACACCATCACCAAGATCACCTCGGGCGACGTGGTCGTGACCGAGCAGTGGAATGGTGCTGCCTACCGCTCGCGCCAGAAGATCCCGGCGATCAAATATGCCTATCCGAAGGAAGGCATTGAGGGCTGGATGGACAATGTCGCGGTGCTGAAGGGCGCCAAGAACCTCGAGAACGCCAAGCTGTTCCAGGACTTCGTCATGGCGCCTGAGAATGCGGCGCTGATCTCCGAGTTCGCCGGCTACGACAACGGCATTGCCGGCAGCCACAAATTCCTGCCGGCGGAGTTCGCCAACTCGCCGGAGATCAGTCCGCCGGCCGGTTCGGCGACGCCGGAATTCGTGCCGCCGTGTCCGCCAGAGGTGGTGGAGATCTATAACAAGATCTGGACCAACCTGCGCAAATAATCCGGCCATAGAGCATGAAGGAGGGGAGGCTCCGGCCTCCCCTCCTTTTGTCCAGGGAGGATTTGATGACCTCTTACCGCAATTCCGATCCGCGGCCGCCGATCATGCAGGGTTCGCCGCCGAAGCTGATCCCTCCGAAGCTCGATTGGGACAGGGGTCCCTGGAACCGCTGGGCCTTCCAGAACATCCGCGAGGTACTGCCGACTGTCGAGGTCTGGCGCGGCCACGGCCACCGCCATCGCTTGGAGCGTGCCGAGGTCGACCTCGACGATCTGGCGGTGGTGGATGGCGAAGGCCGCCCAACGACGCTCGCCGGACTGCTCGACGAGACCTATACCGACGGCTGCCTGGTGCTGAAGGACGGCAGGATAGCCTATGAGCGATACTTCAACGGCATGGACGAGCGCACGCTGCATCTGTCGCAGTCGATGGCGAAATCGGTCACCGGTTCGGTGTTCGGCATCCTGGTCGGGCGCGGTCTGATCGACCCGGCAAGGCTGGTGACGGACTATCTTCCGGAACTGGCAGTGACCGCCTGGACTGGCGCCATCATGCAGCAGGTGCTCGACATGACGACGGGCGTGCGCTTCTCCGAGGAGTACACTGATCGCTATTCCGAGATCGGCCAGGTCGACGTCGCCAGCGGCTGGAAGCCGATCCCGCCGGGCAGCGATCCCGACTTCCAGTGGCCGACGCACATGTTCGAATTGATCCTGCGGCTGAAGGACAAGGTGCGGGAGCATGGCGAGGCCTTCGAATACCGCTCGATCGAGACCGATGTGCTCGCCTTTATCATGGAGCGCGTGAGCGGCAGGCGGCTGGCGCAGCTCGTCTCGGAAGAGCTCTGGCAAAAGCTCGGCGCCGACGAGAGCGCCTGCTTCACCGTCGACAGCGCCGGCTATGCGCTGGCCGAGGGCGGCTTCAACGCGACGCTGCGCGACTATGGCCGCTTCGGCCAGCTCATCCTCGACAATGGCGGCGGCGTGATCCCGGCCGAGTGGATCGAGGCAACGCGCACCGGCAAGCACGGACCGAACTTCAATCCCAGCCTGCCGGAGGGTAGCTATCATAATCAGTTCTGGATCGAGGATCCGCGCTCGCGCTCGCTGATGTGTCGCGGTGTATTCGGGCAGTTGATCCATATCGACTGGGACAACAGGATGGTCGTGGTGAAGCTTTCGACCTATCCGGATTTCACCAACATCGCCTATTCGGTGGCGACGCTGAAAGCCGTGCACGCTATCGCTACGGCTCTCGCCTGAAAATCAGAGACAAAAGTACCGGGAGACAATCGTGGCCGGCAAGACTGCGTTCGAGACCAGATACGGCTTTGCCCGCAAGGACGTGCGGCTCGACAATTGGCGTCTCAGGCCGTTCAGCCAATGGTCGTTCCAGAATGTCGGCGAACTGGTGCCGAGCGTACATGTTGCAGCAGCGCCCGGCGGCGAGGAACAGGCGAAGCCTCTCGGTGCGTTGCTCGAAGAAAAGGTCACGCTCGCTGGCGGCGCCGAAACCGTCGCAGCTTTGCTCAAGCGTTCCGACACCGACGGGCTGACCATCCTGAAGGGTGGCAAGTTGGCCGGCGATTGGTCGGCGCCGCATATGGCGTTCGGGTCGCGCCACATCGTCTTTTCGATCAGCAAGTCGGTCACGGCGATTCTCGCAGGCATTCTGGAAGGCGAGGGGGTGTTCGACCCTGGGGCGCCAGTGGCAGAGTACATCCCCGAAGCCAAGGGCTCGGCCTATGGCGATGCCAGCGTGCGCAACGTGCTCGACATGACGGTCAGCCTCGATTTCGAGGAAGCCTATCTCGATCCGGAAAGCGCCTTCGCCCGCTATCGCCGCGCGACGCTGTGGAATCCGGGTGGCGGGTCGGAAAGCCTTGCGGCGTTCCTGCTGACGCTGCAGCGTCTCGCCGAGCCGCATGGCCAGACCTACCGCTACCGCTCCCCCAATTCGGATATGCTGGGCATTCTTATCGAGCGGGCATCCGGCAAACGGGTCAGCGACCTGCTCAGCGAGAAAACGTGGCTGCCGCTCGGCGCCGCGAGCGAGATGTCCGTTACCGTCGACATGGAAGGAACGGCGCGCACCGCCGGTGGCATGTCGATGACGCCGCGCGATCTTGCCCGCATCGGCGAGATGATGCGGCAGGGCGGCATGGCCAATGGCCGGCGCATCGTGCCTGAGGCCTGGGTGCGCGACACGGTTGCCACCGGCGGCAGCCATGAAACCTGGCAGCGCGGCACGATGGCGTTCCTCTTCCCCGAAGGGCGCTATCGCAACAAATGGTACCAGATGGGCAAGGCAAGCGGCGCCTTCTGCGGCATCGGCATCCACGGCCAATGGATTTACGTCAACCCTAGGGACGAGGTGGTGATCGCCAAGATGTCGTCGCAGCCGGAGCCGGTCGACGATGTGCTTGACCTCGATATCGTCGCTTTCTTCGAGGCGCTGAGCGCGATGGTTTAAGCCGTTCGGCTGGTCGCATTCATAGCTGTTTCCTGTGGACCTCCAGGGTCGGTTGAAAACAGCGCGGTTGGCGGGACGGGCATCCCGGCCTATGGTCGCCGCTCTTTTCGACAGGGACCAGCATGGCATCGGACATCAAGCGCATCGCAGCAATCATCGCGGCCGAGATCGGTTCGCGGCCGGAGCAGGCCGCGGCGGCGATCGGGCTTCTCGACGAAGGCGCCACGGTGCCGTTCGTGGCGCGTTACCGCAAGGAAGTCACCGGCGGGCTCGACGACACGCAGTTGCGCGATCTTTCCGAGCGGCTGGCCTATCTGCGCGAGCTCGATGCGCGTCGCGAGACGATCCTCGGCTCGATCCGTGAGCAGGGCAAGCTGACCGAGGATCTGGAGGCCAAGATCGCGGCGGCAAGCACCAAGGCCGAGCTCGAGGACATCTACCTGCCCTATAAGCCGAAGCGCCGGACCAAGGCCGAGATCGCCAAGGAACGCGGGCTCGGGCCGCTGGCCGCAGCGATCCTGGCCGACCGTTCGGCGGCGCCGGCCGAGCTCGCGCTCGCCTATGTCACCGAAGAAGTGCCCGATGCGAAGGCGGCGCTCGAAGGCGCGCGCGACATCCTGTCGGAGCAGTTCGCCGAGAATGCCGATCTGGTCGGCAAGCTGCGCGCCTATATGAAGGAACGCGCCTTCCTGCGTGCCAAGGTCGTCGACGGCAAGCAGGAAGCCGGCGCGAAATTTTCGGACTATTTCGACCATGTCGAGCGTTGGGCGGGCGTGCCCAGCCACCGCGCCTTGGCCATGCTGCGCGGCCGCAACGAGGAAGTGCTGTCGCTCGACATCGAGGTTGATGCCGATGATCAATCGCCGGTGAAGCCGGTCGAGCGCATGATCGCCAGTGCCTATGCGATCGGCGCCAGCTTGCCGGGCGATCGCTGGCTGATGGAGGTCGCCGGCTGGACCTGGCGGATAAAACTGTCGCTGCATCTGACGCTCGACCTGATGCGCGACCTGCGCGAGCGGGCCGAGGAAGAGGCCATCCACGTCTTCGCCCGCAACCTCAAGGATTTGCTGCTTGCGGCCCCCGCCGGTTCGCGGCCGACCATGGGGCTCGATCCCGGCATACGCACCGGCGTCAAGGTGGCGGTGGTCGACGGCACCGGCAAGCTGGTGGCGACAACGACGGTCTATCCGTTCCCGCCGAGAAACGATGTGCGCGGCACCCAGGCGGAACTCGCCGCGCTCATCCGCCTGCACAAGGTGGAACTGATCTCGATCGGCAACGGCACCGGCAGCCGCGAGACCGAGAAACTGGTCGCCGACATGTTGTCGGATCTGCCGGCAGGTGCCGGGCCGAAGCCGCTCAAGGTGATCGTCAGCGAGGCGGGCGCCTCGGTCTATTCCGCTTCCGCCACGGCAGCGGCAGAGTTCCCGGGCCTGGACGTGTCGCTGCGTGGCGCGGTGTCGATCGCGCGGCGCCTGCAGGACCCGCTCGCCGAGCTGGTCAAGATCGAGCCGAAGTCGATCGGCGTCGGCCAGTACCAGCACGATGTCGACCAGTACCGGCTCGGCCGCTCGCTGGAAGCGGTGGTGGAGGACGCGGTCAACGCCGTCGGCGTCGACCTCAACACGGCGTCCGCGCCGCTGCTGGCACGCGTTTCAGGGTTGGGGCCGTCGCTCGCGGAAGCAATCGTCGCGCATCGCGACGCTGGCGGTGCTTTCGGAACACGACGCGACTTGCTCAAGGTAGCACGGCTCGGGCCGCGCGCGTTCGAGCAATGCGCCGGCTTCCTGCGCATCCCGAACGGCGTGGAGCCGCTTGATGCTTCCTCGGTGCACCCGGAAGCCTATGGCGTGGCGAAAAGAATAGTCGCCGCCTGCGGGCGCGACGTGCGCTCGCTGATGGGCGACAGCGCGGCACTCAAGGCGCTCGACCCGCGCGTCTTCGTCGACGAGCGCTTCGGTCTGCCGACCGTGCGCGACATCATCGCAGAGCTGGAAAAGCCTGGACGCGACCCGCGTCCCGGCTTCAAGACGGCGACCTTTGCCGAGGGTGTCGACGACATCAAGGACCTGAAGCCCGGCATGCTGCTCGAAGGCACCGTCACCAATGTCGCGGCCTTCGGCGCCTTCGTCGACATCGGCGTCCACCAGGACGGACTGGTGCATGTCTCGCAACTGGCCGACCGCTTCATCAAGGATGCGCATGAGGTGGTGAAGGCGGGCGACGTGGTGAAGGTTCGCGTCGTCGACGTCGACATCAAGCGCAAGCGCATCGGGCTTTCGATGCGCAAGGATGGCGGCGAGGGCGGTGCACCCAGAGGTGGTCAGCGCGACCAGGGCCGAGGCAAGCCGGCACAACGCTCGTCGGCGCCACAGCGCCAGCCGGAAAAGCCGGCACAGGGCGCGTTTGGTGCTGCGCTCGCCGAGGCGATGAAGCGCAAATAGCTACCACGCCAGAACAGCCGGTTCCTTCTCGACCTGGCCCAGCAGCCAATCGCGAAAGCTGGCAACGGGGGCATGGCCGCGCTTGTCGTGCGGCACGACGAGGTAATAGGCGCTGCGGCTCTGCATCGGTTGGCCGGGCGCCGGGACCAACTGGCCGCGCTGCAACTCGCCGGCAATCAGGATTTCCGGCAGCAGCGCGACGCCAAGACCTGCCATGCAGGCCTGGGCGACGGTGCCGAACTGCTCGAACTGCATGCCGGGGCCGGTCGGCGCCTCGAGGCCCTGCTCTTCGAACCATTCGCTCCAGGCGCCAGGGCGCGTCGCCATGTGCAGCAGCGGCAGGCGGCTGATATCGGCCGGCGTGGCGATGTCGCGGCTGGCCAGAAATTCGGGTGAAACTACCGGCATGACGGTCTCGCGCATCAAAAGCGTGCAATCCGCGTCCGGCCAGTCGGGCATGCCGTGATGGATCGCGGCGTCGAGCCGCTCGCGGCCGAAGTCGAAGCGGCCGATGCGCGTGGCGAAATTGATGGTGATGTCGGGATGGCGGGCGACGAAATCCGGGATCAGCGGCATCAGCCAGCGTGTACCGAAGGTCGGCAGTATGGCGAGGTTGAGGGCGCCGCTATGCCGATTGCTCATCAATCCAAGGGCGGCATCGCGCAATTGGCCGAGCGCGGAACGCACCGCCTCGGCATAGATCTCTCCCGCCGTCGACAGCCGGACATTGCGGCTGTCACGCTCGAACAGCCGGCGGCCGAACTGTTCTTCCAAAAGACTAATCTGCCGGCTGACGGCGCCTTGGGTCAGATCGAGCTCGCGCGCGGCGGCGGTGAAGGAGCCGAGGCGCGCCACCGCCTCGAAGGCGGCAAGGGCGGCGGTGTTCGGCAAGAGACGGCGCTGGACGTTCATCATTCATTACTAACGCTCATTGATCCGCGATGCAATTTTGTTTGATTTTTCGCATGGGGAGGCCGATAAGCCGGGCAATCCAAGATATTGCCGGGAGAGCGAGGCCATGGCCGCCGAGAAGAACGCCTTCGTGTGGAACGATCCTTTCCTGATCGAGGATCAGCTTTCCGAGGACGAGCGCATGGTGCGCGACGGTGCGGTGGCGTTTGCCGCCGACAAGCTGGCGCCCCGCATCGAGGAAGCCTATCTCGACGAGAAGACCGATCCCTCGATTTTCCGCGAGATGGGCGAGGCTGGCCTGCTCGGCATCACCATCCCGGAGGAATATGGCGGGCTCGGCGCCAACTACGTGACCTACGGGCTGGTGGCGCGCGAGGTCGAGCGCATCGATTCCGGCTACCGTTCAATGATGAGCGTGCAGTCGTCGCTGGTCATGTATCCGATCCATGCCTATGGCTCGGAAGAGCAGCGCAGGAAATACCTGCCGAAGCTCGCCTCCGGCGAATGGATCGGCTGCTTCGGCCTCACCGAGCCGGATGCCGGATCGGATCCGGGCGGCATGAAGACGCGCGCCGAGAAGACGGCGAACGGCTACAGGCTTTCCGGCTCCAAAATGTGGATCTCCAACGCGCCGATCGCCGACGTCTTCGTCGTCTGGGCGAAATCAGCCGCGCATGACAACCAGATCCGCGGCTTTGTGCTGGAAAAGGGCATGAAAGGGCTTTCGGCGCCGAAGATCGGCGGCAAGCTGTCGCTGCGGGCCTCGATCACCGGCGAGGTGGTGATGGAAGGCGTCGAGGTGGGCGAGGGGGCGCTGCTGCCCAATGTAGCGGGCCTGAAAGGTCCGTTCGGCTGCCTCAACCGCGCCCGCTACGGCATCTCCTGGGGCGCCATGGGCGCTGCCGAAGATTGCTGGCACCGGGCGCGCCAGTACGGGCTCGACCGCAAGCAGTTCGGCAAGCCGCTCGCCGGCACGCAGCTCTTCCAGAAGAAGCTCGCCGACATGCAGACCGAGATCGCGCTTGGCCTGCAGGGCTCGCTGCGCGTCGGTCGGCTGATGGACGAAGGCAAGATGGCGCCGGAGATGATCTCGATCGTCAAGCGCAACAATTGCGGCAAGGCGCTCGACATCGCCCGCCAGGCCCGCGACATGCATGGCGGCAACGGCATCCAGATCGGCTACCACGTCATGCGCCACGCGCAGAACCTGGAGACAGTCAACACCTATGAAGGCACGCATGACGTGCACGCGCTGATCCTCGGAAGGGCGCAGACGGGGCTTCAGGCGTTTTTCTAAGCCGGCAACGCTGCTTAAATTAGGTGCAGCGCAACATCTCTGCTTGGAGAATGCCCAGGACTTGTGTCAGGGTTCGGCGATTGAAACGCCGTTCTCCGGGGCACCATGGCAATACTGGCAGCCGTCCACCACCTGACCCATTACAAATACGATCGGCCGGTGGTGCTCGGCCCCCAGGTGATCAGGCTGCAGCCGGCGCCGCATTCGCGCACCAAGGTGCTCAGCCACTCGCTGAAGGTCGAGCCGAAGAACCACTTCGTCAACCTGCAGCAGGATCCTTACGGCAACTTCCTCGCCCGCTTCGTCTTCCCGGAGCCGGTGAGCGAGCTGAAGATCGAAGTCGACCTCGTCGCCGACATGACGGTCTACAACCCGTTCGATTTCTTCGTCGAACCCTCGGCCGAAACCTTTCCCTTCGACTATCCGGAAGAGATCAGGGAAGACCTCGCCATCTACCGGACGCCGGAGCCGGTGGGACCGCTCTTGTCGAAGTTCCTGGAGAGCATCGACCGCAGCCCGGCAAACACCGTCAATTTCCTCGTCGACCTCAATGCGCGGCTGCAGCGCGAGATCGCCTATATCGTGCGCATGGAGACCGGTGTCTACTCGCCGGAGGAGACGCTGGCCGCGGGCAAAGGTTCATGCCGGGATTCGAGCTGGCTGCTGGTGCAAACCCTGCGCAACCTCGGCATCGCGGCGCGTTTCGTGTCCGGCTATCTGATCCAGCTCAAGCCCGATCTCGTCTCGCTCGACGGACCGCCCGGAACCTCGGTCGATTTCACCGATCTGCATGCCTGGTGCGAGGTCTATATTCCGGGTGCCGGCTGGATCGGCTTCGATCCGACCTCAGGCCTGCTTACCGGCGAAAGCCATGTGCCGCTTGCCGCCACGCCGCATTTCCGCAACGCCGCGCCGATCTCCGGCATGGCGAGCTTCGCCAATGTCGATTTCAACTTCGACATGCGCGTCGACCGCATCGCCGAGCATCCGCGCATCACCAAGCCGTTCTCCGACGAAAGCTGGGAAGCGCTCGATGCGTTGGGCAACAAGGTCGATGCCATTTTGCAGGAACAGGACGTGCGGCTCACCATGGGTGGCGAGCCGACCTTCGTGTCGATCGACGATTTCGAGTCCGCCGAATGGAACACGGCCGCTGTCGGCCCGACCAAGCGCGACAAGGCGGATGAGCTCATCCGCCGGCTGCGCGAACGCTTCGCGCCGGGCGGCTTCCTGCATTACGGCCAGGGCAAATGGTATCCGGGCGAGAGCCTGCCGCGCTGGACCTTCTCGCTTTACTGGCGCGCCGATGGCGAGCCGGTGTGGCGCGACCCGTCGCTGATCGCGCGGGAAAAGAGCACGGTTCTCGTCGGACCCGAACAGGCGGAAAGCTTGCTCACGGCGATCGCCGGCGAGCTCGGCCTCGACAAGGGCATGGTCAGCGAGGCCTATGAGGATCCGGCCGAATGGCTGCTCAAGGAAGGCAAGCTGCCGGACAATGTCGATCCGTCCAACTCGAAGCTGGAGGACCCGGAAGAGCGCAGCCGCATGGCGCGCGTCTTCGAGCGCGGCCTGACCAAGCCGTCTGGCTATGTCCTGCCGGTGCAGCGTTGGAACAGCCAGGCCGCAGGACAGCGCTGGCGCTCGGAGAAATGGAAGACAAGGCGCGGCCGGCTCTTCCTGGTGCCGGGCGATTCTCCGGTCGGCTATCGTCTGCCGCTCGGCACGCTGCCCTATGTGCCGCCGGCGCAGTTCCCCTACATCGTGCCGGTCGACCCTTCTGTGCCGCGCGGTCCGCTGCCGGCGCGCGAGGCAATCTTGCCGGAAGCCGCTCCGGTTGAGCCTGAAGGCGCCGACGAAATGGCCCGTCGTCAGCAGGCGGTATCCTTCACGGCAGCGACTGGCCAGCAGGACCGCGTCGAGCAGGAGATCACCGAGATCGGCGGCGCGGTGCGCACGGCGCTCACCGTCGAGCCGCGCGACGGACGGCTCTGCGTTTTCATGCCGCCGGTCGAGGCGCTGGAGGATTATCTCGAACTGGTGGCTGCGGCTGAGAATGCGGCGAAGGCGGTTGGGCTGCCGGTGCATATCGAAGGCTACGGCCCGCCCCACGATCCGCGCCTCAACGTCATCCGCGTCGCGCCCGATCCAGGCGTCATCGAGGTCAACATCCATCCGGCTGCCAACTGGCAGGAATGCGTTGCCACGACCACGGCGATCTACGAGGAAGCCAGGCAGTCGCGGCTTGGGACCGACAAGTTCATGATCGACGGCCGCCACACCGGCACCGGCGGCGGCAACCATGTCGTGGTCGGCGGCGCGACGCCCAACGACAGCCCGTTCCTGCGCCGGCCGGACCTGTTGAAGAGCCTGGTGCTGCAATGGCAGCGGCATCCGTCGCTGTCCTATCTGTTTTCCGGCCTGTTCATCGGCCCGACCAGTCAGGCGCCGCGCTTCGACGAGGCGCGGCACGATTCGCTCTATGAGCTCGAGATCGCGCTGGCGCAGGTGCCGCATCCGGACAAGGGAGAGGCGCCCTTGCCATGGCTGGTCGACCGGCTGTTCCGCAATCTGCTCACCGATGTCACGGGCAACACGCATCGCTCGGAAATCTGCATCGACAAGCTGTTCTCGCCCGATGGCCCGACCGGCCGGCTGGGGCTGGTCGAGTTCCGCGGCTTCGAGATGCCGCCCAACGCGCGCATGTCGCTTGCCCAGCAGTTGCTGGTCCGCGCCATCATCGCCCGCGCCTGGAAGAATCCGCTCGACGGCCGCTTCGCGCGCTGGGGCACCTCGCTGCACGACCGCTTCATGCTGCCGCACTATGTCTGGGCGGATTTCCTCGATGTTCTGGAGGATCTGAAGCTCAACGGCTTCGACTTCCGCCCGGAATGGTTCGCCGCGCAGCTCGAATTCCGCTTTCCCTTCTGCGGCGAGGTGCGGCATGCCGGCGTCAAGCTGGAACTGAGGCAGGCGCTGGAGCCCTGGCACGTGATGGGCGAGCAGGGCGCGATCGGCGGCACCGTCCGCTTCGTCGACTCTTCCGTCGAGCGGCTGCAGGTGAGGACCGAAGGACTGAACCCGGAGCGCCATGCCATCGTCTGCAACGGCCGCATCGTGCCGATGAAGGTCACCGACAGCAGGGAGATCTCGGTGGCCGGCGTGCGCTTCAAGGCCTGGCAGCCGGCCTCCGGCCTGCATCCGGCCTTGCCGGTCAACACGCCGCTGGTCTTCGATATCTACGACCGCTGGTCGGGCCGCTCGATCGGCGGCTGCGTCTATCATGTCGCGCATCCCGGCGGCCGCAACTACGACACCTTCCCGGTCAACGGCAACGAGGCCGAGGCGCGGCGGCTTGCACGCTTCGAACCGCGCGGTCATACGCCGGGCAGCTACGTGCTCGAAGCCGAAGAAGCCTCTGAAGACTTCCCCATGACCCTTGACCTCAGGCGGCCGGCAAGACTCTGATCAAGAATGGCAAAGGGGAATCAAAAACGAGCGAGCGGCAGGCCGCGGGCGCAGGGCCTGCTGGAGCACTACCGTCCGATCGACGGTGTCGTCGACGAGATGGTCGACGCATCAGGCAATCCGCGCCCGGCCTGGCGTTCCTTCATCGAAGCGCTCGACGAACTGGGGGCTGAGACGCTCGGACAGCGATTTGCCCGCGCCGACCAGTATCTGCGCGACGCCGGCGTCTACTACCGCGTCTACGACAAGGCCGGCGCCAACGAGCGCGAATGGCCGCTGGCGCATGTCCCTCTGCTGATCGACGAGAAGGAATGGGCCGAAATCAGCGCCGGGCTCGTCCAGCGTGCCGACCTGTTCGAGGCGATCCTGGCCGACGTCTACGGTCCGAACCGGCTGATCGAGAAGGGCATCCTGCCGGCTGGGCTGATCGCGGCCAGTCCCGAATATCTGCGCCCGGTCGCCGGCGTCCGTCCGGCCAGCGGTCATTTCCTGCACATGGTCGCCTTCGAGCTCGGCCGCGGCCCGGACGGGCGCTGGTGGGTGCTGGGCGACCGCACCCAGGCGCCGTCGGGCGCCGGCTTCGCGCTGGAGAACCGCGTCGCCACCACGCGCGCTTTGTCCGACATCTATGGCGAAATGCATGTGCACCGTCTTGCCGGCTTCTTCCGCCGCTTCCGCGACGCTCTGAACGGCATGGCAAGAGAGTCCGGCGGACGCGTCGCCATCCTGACGCCCGGACCGCTCAACGAGACCTATTACGAGCACGCCTATATCGCGCGCTATCTCGGCATCATGCTGCTCGAGGGCGAGGACCTGACCGTTTCCGGCGGCCGGCTGATGGTTCGCACCGTTTCGGGCCTGATGCCGATCGGTGTTTTGTGGCGGCGGCTCGATGCGGCCTTCGCCGATCCGCTCGAGCTCAACCCGGACTCGCAGATCGGCACGCCGGGCCTGGTCGAGGCGATCCGCCGCGGCACCGTCTCGGCCGTCAACGCGCTGGGTTCGGGCCTGATGGAAACGCGGGCGCTGCTTTCCTTCCTGCCCAGGATCGCCCAGGAACTGCGGAGCGAGGATCTCTCCCTGCCGAGCATCGCCACGTGGTGGTGCGGGCAGCAGACCGAACGCGACCATGTGCTTGCCAACATCGACCGCATGGTGATTGGCCCGGCGCAGTCGACGCGGCTTGCCTTCGAGGACGATGGCGCGACGCGGCTGGGCCTGGCGCTTTCGTCAGGGGAGCGGGCGGAACTGATCGCGCGGATCGAGACGGACGGTGCCGGCTTTGTCGGCCAGGAAGCCGTTACGCTTTCGACGACGCCGGTCTTTGCCGGCGGCCGGCTGGAGCCGCGGCCCGCCAGCCTGCGGGTCTATCTGGCGCGAACCCAAGAAGGCTGGACCGTCATGCCTGGAGGCTTTGCGCGCGTCGGCTTCTCGCTCGACCCGACGGCGATCGCCATGCAGCGCGGCGGCCAGGCCGCCGATGTCTGGGTGGTCAGCGACAGGCCGGTCGAACGCGAGACGCTGCTGCCGCAGGAGCATGACAGCTTCACCCGGACCATGCCCGGCAGCCTGCCAAGCCGCGCGGCGGAGAACCTGACCTGGCTCGGCCGCTATATCGAGCGCTCGGAAGACACGGTGCGCGTGCTGCGCGCCTATCATGTCAGGCTGGCGGAGACGTCCGATCCCGAGATGCCGTTGCTCGCCGATATCAGGGACTATCTCGAGCCGTTCGGCATCGAGGTCGAATCGGCGATCCCGCTTGGTCTGATCGGCACATTGGACAGCGCCGTCTACAGCGCCGGCCAGATCCGCGACCGCTTCTCGCCGGACGGCTGGCTGGCGCTGAAGGATCTGTCGAAGACGATCCATAAATTCGCCGGAACGGTGGCGCCCGGCGACGACGCGACACGGGCGATGACCGTCATGCTGCGCAAGCTTGCGGGCTTCTCGGGCCTGCTGCACGAGAACATGTACAGGTTCACCGGTTGGCGTTTCCTGGAGATCGGCCGCCGGCTGGAGCGCGGCATCCAGATCGCCCGGACGCTCGCCCGGCTGACCGGGACCGGGGCGCCGGAAGGCGCGCTCGACATGATGCTGGAGATCGGCGACAGCGTGATGACCCACCGCCGGCAATATCCGGTGCAGGCGGGGCGGCGCACGGTGATCGACCTTCTGGCGCTCGACCCGCTCAATCCGCGTTCCATCCTGTTCCAGCTCGAGCGGCTGAAGGCCGAGATCGGCATGCTGCCTTCCGTCGGCGGCGAGGGGCATATGTCGCCGGCGGCGAAAGAAATCCTGCAGCTCAACACGGCGATCGCCGTCATGGAACCTTCGGACATGACCGCCAGGGTGCTCGACGAACTCGCCAACCAGATCGGCGATCTCTACAACAGCCTCGCCAAGGCTTATTTCGGTTAGATGCTTTACGACGTCCGGCTTCATCTGCACTACGAATACGCCTCCGCCGCCGGCGGCGGCCGGCACCAGGTGCGCGTCTTGCCGCAGACGATCGCCGGCGTGCAGCGGGTGATTGCCGCGTCATTGTCTTTTCAGCCGATGCCGGCAGAAAGGGCGGATTTTTCCGATTTCTTCGGCAACAACGTCACCTCGATCGCCTTTCGCGAAGCGCATGAGGAACTCGACATCAGGATGAGCGCGCGGGTTTCTGTCTCTCGGCCGGAACCAGGGCTGGACGTTTCGCCCGACATCCACGGTTTGAGGGCGGAACTGGATGCCGTGCGCTCGCTGTCCCCTGCCGCGCCGCATCATTTCCTCGCCGCCAGCGACTATGCCGGCATCAATGCGGCGATCACCGCCTATGCGCGGGAGAGCCTCTCGGGTTCCACGGTCGGCACCGCGGTCGATCTCTGCAACCGCATCCATCGCGATTTCACCTATGACGGCAAGGCGACCACCGTGCAGACCCGGGCCAGCGACGCTTTCGCGCTGAAACGCGGGGTGTGCCAGGACTTTTCGCATATCATGATTGCCGGCCTGCGCGGCCTGGGCATTCCCGCCGGCTATGTCAGCGGCTTCCTGCGCACCATTCCGCCGAAAGGAAAACCGAGGCTCGAAGGCGCCGACGCCATGCATGCCTGGGTAAAGGTCTGGTGCGGCCGCGACGCCGGCTGGCAGGAATTCGATCCAACGAACGGCATGCGGGCGAGCAATGACCATATCACGGTCGGATACGGCCGCGACTATTCCGACGTGGCGCCGATCGTCGGCGTCTTGAAAACCACCGGCGGCCAGGTCGGCGAGCAGGCGGTCGACGTCATTCCTGTCGCCGCCTGAAGGCGTGCCACGGGCCGTGTGGGCTGCTTCTCAAACCGCGGCGCGGCGCCGGGTCTCGATCTATCACAGCCAGTTGCAAAGCGCCTGATGGCTGACGGGCCGGGGTTGCCGTCGCTCCGGACTGTGGAACCAGCCGCCTGTCGCGCGGCTTATCTACGGACCAGTTCCGTGGAGCCATTATGCTGCAACGAGCACAATCGTCCTCCGACCGCCTGGCGGGTGGTACGAAGATGCAGGGGAACGATGCGCAAAATTCGGCCGAGCGCGCGTCGCTTAGCTATGTCAGCGATGCCGATCCGGGCATTCGCCGACTAAGAAAAGGTAACGGATTTGCCTATGTCGCGTCGGACGGCAACGCGGTGGGCGCGGCAACGCTCGCCCGCGTCAAGGCGATCGTCATCCCGCCTGCCTGGACGGATGTTTGGATTTCGCCTGACCCGGACGGCCATATCCAGGCGACCGGCCGGGATCAGCGCGGGCGCAAGCAGTACCGCTATCACCCGCAATGGACCGAGGAGCGGGACGGCGTCAAATATTCCAGCCTTGTCGCTTTTGCCGAGGCGTTGCCTGAGCTGCGGAGCCGCATCGATGCCGACCTGCGCCGGCACGGCCTGCCACAGCAGCGTGTGGTCGCGGCGATCGTCTGGCTGCTCGACAACACCATGATCCGCGTCGGCAATTCCGCCTACGCCCGGGACAACAAGAGTTTCGGGCTGACCACGCTGCGCGACCGCCATGTCGATATCAAGGGTTCGAGGCTGCGCTTCGCCTTCAAGGGCAAGTCCGGCAAGGAATGGAAGCTGAGGCTCGTCGACCGCCGCATCGCCAAAATCGTGCGCGGAGCGCAGGACCTGCCGGGCCAGAACCTGTTCCAGTATCTCGACGAGGAGGGAAACCGCCGGCCGGTGCGCTCCGAGGATATCAACCGCTACATCCGTGAGGCGTCCGGCGTGGAATTCAGCTCGAAACATTTCCGCACCTGGGGCGGCACCATTCATGCGGCGTCGCTGTTTGCGCAGACGGAGCTGCCCGAAAGTGCCCCCCAGCAAAAGCGGATGATAAACAGCATCGTCGACAAGGTCGCCGAACGACTGGGCAATACGCGAGCCGTCTGCCGCAAATGCTATATCCATCCGCTGGTCTTCGAGGCGTGGTCGCAAGGCAAGCTGCTCGACGAAATGGCGGAAGCCAACAAGCGAAAGCGTCTTGTGCCGGGCCTCGACGAAGAGGAGACGCTGGTACTCAGATGGTTGCAGGCCCGCGGAGCCTGACAAACCGCGAGGGCACGGGATAAGCCCGTGATCGCCTTATGAATTTTTTTTGTCGACCTTGTGTCGGGAAGGGTCCTACTGTCGCGTCCTTTGATACGGAAAGGACGAGACCATGCTCTACGCCATCCTCTGCTACGCCTCCGAAGACGTCGTCTGCTCCTGGAGCAAGGAACAGGACGACGAGGTGATGGCAAAGCTCATCAACGTACAGGACAAATACGCCAAGGCGGGCCGGCTTGGACCCGTGGCCCGTCTCCTGCCGACCACCGCCGCGACGACCTTGAGAAAGGTCAAGGGCGAAGCGGTGGTGCTCGACGGACCTTTCGCCGAGACCAAGGAGCAGTTCCTCGGTTTCTACACGCTCGACTGCCACGACCTTGACGAGGCCGTCGCGTTCGCCCGCGAGCTCTCAGAGGTCAATCCGAGCGGCGGCTCCTACGAGATCAGGCCGATCTCCATCTTCAATCCGATCAAGGTTCCCGCATGACCGACCTTGCCTGGATCAGCAGCGCGATCAGCACCGCCCGTCCGCAGGCGATGGGCGCGCTGCTGCGCTATTTCCGCGATCTCGACGCCGCGGAAGAAGCTTTCCAGGACGCTTGCCTGAGGGCACTGAAGAACTGGCCGAAAAACGGGCCGCCGCGCGATCCGGCGGCCTGGCTGATCTTCGTCGGCCGCAACAGCGGCATCGATGCGGTGCGCAAGCGCTCCAAGCAGGCGCCGATGCCGGAAGAGGACCAGATCTCCGATCTCGAGGACGCCGAAGGCGATATGGCCGAGCGGCTGGACGGCGCGCATTATCGCGACGACATCCTGCGGCTCCTGTTCATCTGCTGCCATCCGGACCTGCCGGCGACACAGCAGATCGCGGTGGCGCTGCGCATCGTCTCCGGCCTCACCGTCAAACAGATCGCGCGCGCCTTTCTTGTCGGCGAAAGCGCCATGGAGCAGCGCATCACGCGCGCCAAGGCGCGCATCGCGGATGCCGGAGTGCCGTTCGAGACGCCGGGCGCGGTCGAGCGGTCGGAGCGCCTAGCGGCGGTTGCCGCCATGATCTACCTCATCTTCAACGAAGGTTACTCGACCAACAGCGGCGAGGCGCCCGCGCGTGCTCCGCTCTGCGAGGAAGCGATCCGGCTTGCCCGGCTGCTGCTCAGGCTCTTTCAGACCGAGCCCGAGATCATGGGGCTGACGGCGCTGCTGCTTCTCCAGCATGCGCGCGCGCCGGCGCGCTTCGACGAGAATGGCGAGATCGTGCTGCTCGAGGATCAGGACCGGTCGCTGTGGAGCCGCAAGATGATCGACGAAGGCCTGGCCTTGGTGGACAAGGCGCTGCGCCATCGCCAGCCCGGCCCCTACCAGGTGCAGGCGGCGATCGCGGCGCTGCATGCGCGTGCGGCGACGCCCGAGGATACCGACTGGACCGAGATCGACCTGCTCTACGGCCTGCTCGAGCAGATGCAGCCGTCGCCGGTGGTGACGCTCAACCGCGCCGTAGCGGTGAGCAAGGTGCGCGGACCTGAAGCCGCGCTTGCCATGATCGAGCCGCTGGAAGACAGGCTGTCCGGCTATTTCCACTTCTTCGGCCTGAGGGGCGGACTGTTGATGCAGCTTGGCCGCAACGAGGAGGCGCGCGTGGCGTTCGACCGTGCGATCGCTTTAGCCAACACCGCCGCCGAGGCCGCTCACATCCGCATGCACATTGACAGGCTGATCAAGGAAAGCGCCGAAAAGCCGGTCCACAAAGCACGCTGATCCCCCCTCCGGCGCCTGGCCCAATTTTGCGAGCCGGGCTTGGACCATGCCGGGGTGGCGGTTTGTCCCTGAAACGAGTAATGCCACGCCATCAAGGCGCCTGGACGTGCCGGAGGGCGCGCCAAGCATGGCGCAGGGCTTCCATTCCCGCCATGTGACGGCGGGATCTGAAAGGGACAAAAATGACGATAGCGAAGGAAACGGCCTCACTTCTGGAGAAACTGGGCGTTGCCAAGGATGCGCTTTTTGGCGGCGACCTCATCGTGCGCAGCCCGGTGACGGGCGAACAGATCGCGGCGCTGAAGTCGATCTCGGCGGCCGATGTCGGCAAGGCCATCGACGCCGCGCACAAGGCCTTCCAGGCCTGGCGGCTGGTGCCCGGGCCAAAGCGCGGCGAGCTGGTGCGCCTGCTCGGCGAGGAATTGCGCGCGCACAAGGCGGAACTCGGCCGGCTGGTGTCGATCGAGGTCGGCAAGATCCCGTCCGAGGGGCTCGGCGAGGTGCAGGAAATGATCGACATCTGCGATTTCGCCGTCGGCCTTTCGCGCCAGCTCTACGGCCTGACCATCGCCACCGAGCGTCCCGGGCATCGCATGATGGAAACCTGGCATCCGCTCGGTGTCGTCGGCGTGATCTCGGCCTTCAACTTCCCGGTTGCGGTGTGGTCGTGGAACGCGGCACTCGCCTTCGTCTGCGGCGACGCGGTGGTGTGGAAACCGTCGGAAAAGACGCCGCTGACCGCGCTGGCCTGCGAGGCGATCTTCAAGCGTGCCGTCAAGCGCTTCGGCGCCGATGCGCCGGAAGGCCTGCTGCAGGTGCTGATCGGCGACCGCGCCGTCGGCGAGGTGCTGGTCGACCATCCGAAGGTGCCGCTGGTTTCTGCCACCGGCTCGACCCGCATGGGCCGCGAGGTCGGGCCGCGGCTGGCGAAGCGCTTTGCGCGTGCGGTGCTGGAGCTCGGCGGCAACAATGCCGGCATCGTGGCGCCCACCGCCGATCTCGACATGGCGCTGCGCGCCATTGCCTTCGGCGCCATGGGCACCGCCGGCCAGCGCTGCACGACGCTGCGCCGCCTGTTCGTGCATGAGAGCGTCTATGACGCGCTGCTGCCGCGGCTGAAGAAGGCCTATCAGAGCGTCTCCGTCGGCAATCCGCTGGAGACCTCGGCGCTGGTCGGTCCGCTGATCGACAAGGCCGCCTTCGACAACATGCAGAAGGCGCTCAAGGAAGCGGAAGCGCATGGCGGGAAGGTCACCGGCGGCACCCGGTTCGAGAACGGCCACCCCGACGCCTACTACGTGCATCCGGCGCTGGTCGAGATGCCGAGCCAAGTGTCGCCGGTGACGGAAGAAACCTTTGCGCCGATCCTCTATGTGATGAAATATTCCGATTTCGACGAGGCGCTTGAGCTGCACAATGCCGTCGGCGCCGGCCTGTCGTCGTCGATCTTCACCCGCGACCTGCAGGAGTCCGAGCGCTTCCTCGGTGTCGACGGTTCGGATTGCGGCATCGCCAACGTCAATATCGGCACCTCGGGCGCCGAGATCGGCGGCGCGTTCGGCGGCGAGAAGGAAACCGGCGGCGGCCGCGAGAGCGGCTCGGATGCCTGGAAGGCCTATATGCGCCGGGCCACCAACACGGTGAACTTCTCCAAGGCGCTGCCGCTGGCCCAGGGCGTGTCGTTCGACATCGACTGAGGATAACCGCCTCGTCGAGGCGAAGCGGCTGAACGGCGCGCCTTTTGCGCGCCGGCACGGCGCGGGCTGGGAGCGGGGCCGCGGCGCTCAGCTTTCGCCCGCGGCGGGAAAACAGGCTTCGAAGGCCGCATCGACAATGGCGAGCTTGGCGGCCTGGACGGCCATGTATTCCTCGAAGAACTGCCGCGACACCCACATCACCGAATGTCCGCGCTGGCCGACCCAGCCGATGCTGCCAAGCGCTTCGGCGTCGTGGAGCTTGCGCGCCAGATGGGTGCGCGACAGCTTCAGCCAATGCGCGAATTCGCTGATCGAAATGACGCTGGTCGGAATCCTGTCGAGACTGGCGTCGTCCGGGTCGATGCCCGCCATCAGCCAGTCCATGACGATGCCGCCATTGTTCAGCCAGATAAACAACGAGAAGGTCTGCTCGGGTTCGCGCACCGGACCGGATGCCAGCAAGCCGTCGCAGATCAACGGCTGCAGCTTTGCCAGCATACCGGGTCGTTCGAGGAAGGTTGCCAGCCGGGTTCCGCCGTCGATACGATCGAGCGTTCTCAAATGGGCATAAATCCAGTTGGTGAAGGTCTCGATGGTGGCCTCGGTCACCCGCAAGGGGTGAGCGCGGCCATCACCGCTCGCCGAAACATATTCGGCGATGTTGTAGTGCAGCATTTCCTTGACAAACGCCTCGGCGGTGTTGCGGCTGGCGACTGAATTGCGGCGCACGACCTCGATGAAACGCGCCAGTGTCATCTCGGTGCGGCGGTCATTGGGGTCGCGCCTGAAATGCAGGGCCAGTCCGACATGGCCGAGCAGCCAGCGCTGCTGGGTGGCAAAGACGGAGGCAAGGCGCGGGCTGGTTTCGTAGACATGGATGAGCGCGCGCGACTGCTCCTGCACACTGCGGAGTGCTGCAGGATGACTGGCGATCTCTTCGGCGCTCAGCGGCATTTCCTGCGGCACTCCATTCGATTCCAAGCAACTGCAAATGAAGATTTATAGCCTTCGCCGGTTGTGTCCAGTTGCCGATTGGAATAACGAATGACTGCTCGGCGATTTCTTTGCTAACCCCTTGCATCGGCTTGGAAAACTCCTCCCCGGTAATTGTTGGCCAGCAGTCGTGCTTCGGATGTCTCGTGTAAGTAGAGCAGGCCGGCTCCATCTTTCGCGATGCGGGCCGACAGCGGCGGCCTTTGCAACTTGCGGGCCGCATCCTATCGTGGCGGCTTGAAATCCATCGCCTCAGGCCGCCGAGTGAAACGATGCCGAGAACGATAAGGACGCTGACCGCCGGCGAGGTGGAAACGCTCGTCGACTGGGCGGCGGGGGAGGGCTGGAATCCAGGCATCGGCGACGCCGCCGCGTTGCGCGCGGCCGATCCGGAAGGATTCATCGGCGCCTTTGTCGGCGGCGAGATGGTGGCCGGCATTTCGGCCGTTGCCTACGGCTTGGGTTTCGGCTTCATCGGCCTTTACATCTGCCGGCCGGACAGGCGTGGCGAGGGCCACGGCAAGGCAGTCTGGCAGGCCGGCATGGCGCGGCTCGGCGACCGTATCATCGGCCTCGACGGCGTGGCCGAGCAACGGGCCAACTACCAGCGCAAGGGGTTCGTACCCGCCTATGAGACTGTCCGCTTCAGCGGTCGTCCGGTCGGACTGACCGGGGGCAGCGACATCCTGCCCGTGATGCCCGCGAGCACAGCCGGGATCCTGGCTTACGACCGCCAGTGCTTCCCGGCGCCGCGAGAGGCCTTCCTGCGGGAATGGCTGCAGCCGCCTCGGATTGCGCTGTTGTCCGCGGGTTCAGCCGGCATTGCCGGCTTTGGCGTGGCTCGCCGATGCCGGGAGGGATTCAAGGTCGGGCCGCTGTTCGCGGACGACATGGACATGGCCTTGGCGCTGGTGGCGGAACTGGCGGACACGACGGCGGGCGAAGCGCTGCATATCGACGTGCCGGCCACCCAGGTCGGATTCACCGCGCTGCTTCAGGCTGCCGGCATGGTTGCGGGCTTCGCCACGACGCGCATGTACAAGGGGGGCAAGCCCGGCAACGCACCGACGAAGGTTTTCGGCATCACGACGCTGGAACTGGGTTGATCGCCAGAGCGGACAAGTTTCGATCTTCTGTGATCATTGTTTGTCCGGCGTGGTGCATGCGGCATGACTTCTGGACATGGTTGGCATGTGCTCTCGGCGGCGTTTCGTGGAGGTTATCGATGGCTGGCAGGACGGTCCTGATCGCGGGCGGCGCCGGAGGGATGGGTCTCGCGACCGGACTTCGCTTCGCGGCTGACGGCGAGCGGGTCGCGCTCGCCGATCTTCCAGGCTCGAAACTCAATGACGCCGTGGCTAGGATTACCGCGACAGGCGCGAAAGCGATCGGCTTGCCGCTCGACATCCGCTCCGTCGCCGCCTGCCGCGAAGCGGTGGACAAAGCCCGTGAGTGGGGAGGCGGCCTGGACATTCTCGTGAACGCCGCTGGCGTCTGGCTGGAGGGGCCGGCCAGCGACGTCCAGGAAGCGCAATGGGACCTGGTGCTGGACGTCAATCTCAAGGGCGCGTTCTTCCTGATCTCGGCCGCCATTCCGCATCTTTCGGCGAAGCAAGGCGTCGTCATCAACATTGCGTCCGACGCCGGCATCGTCGGCAATAACGGCGCGGCGGTCTATTGCGCCTCCAAGGGCGGGCTGGTGCTTCTGACCAAGGCTCTCGCGCTGGAACTTGCCCCGCACGGCATCAGGGTCAACGCCGTGTGCCCCGGCGACACGGCGACGCCGATGATCGAGTATCAGGCGAGGACCTATGGCGGAAATGACCCGGACGGTTACAAGCGGAAGCTTCTGGGGCACTACCCGCAAGGGGAAAGAGCACGGTTCATCACCGTGGAAGAGATCGCTTCCTTCATCCGCTATCTTTGCCAGCCCGGCGCGGCGCCGATTACCGGAGCGGCGCTTCCGATCGATTTCGGCGTCAGCGCCGGATACTGAATTGCGGCGGCGCCGGCGTCATCGCCTGGAGGGTCCATGACCATGTTTCGCAAATCCCGCACGGCACTGGTGACCGGCGCGGGCGCCGCCGACGGCATCGGCATGGCCGTTGCGCGCGCTCTCGGCGAAGCCGGGCTTGCGGTCGCCATTACCGCGTCCTCGCAACGTGTCGAGCAGCGCGCCGAAGAGCTGCGAGCGGACGGGCTCGACGTCCGTGCGGTGGTGGCCGACCTGACACGTTCAGCGGATGTCGAGCGGCTATGCTCCGAGGTCGGCGAGATCGATATCCTCGTCAACAATGCCGGAATGGGGACGGCGGCCCAGCCGGCGCTGCAGCGGCGGTTTCTCGACCTCAGCGAAAGCGACTGGGATCGGGGCATCGATGTCAGCCTGAAGACCGCGTTTTTGAGCACGCGCGGATTTCTGGCCGGCATGGTTCGGCGCGGCCACGGGCGCGTGGTCAATATGGCCTCGGTCACCGGACCCTATGTCTCGAACGAAGGAGAAGCCGCCTATTCCGCCGCCAAGGCCGGTATGGTCGGGCTGACCCACGCTCTTGCGCTCGAGGTCGGCCTCAGCGGGGTCACTGTGAACGCCGTTGCGCCGGGCTGGATCGCGACCGGCGCCTCAACGCCGGAAGAACTCGTCGCCGCGCAACAAACGCCGCTTGGACGCGCCGGCACGCCTCAAGAAGTGGCCGCCGCCGTCCTGTTCCTGGCCTCCGACGGGGCGAGCTATGTCAACGGCGCCGTTCTCGTCGTCGATGGCGGCAACATCCTGCAGGAGCGCAAGGGCTGACCACGAAGGTCAGCCCTCGGCCGTATCCGCCACTGCGTCCGGCACCACCACCAGCTTGCCGACAAAGTCCTTGGCCATGAAGTCGGTCTGGGCGCGGTGGAAGTCCGACAGTTTGTAGACGCCGCCGACCAGCGGCTTGATCTTCTTCTCCTCGATGTAGCGCACGATGCGGCGGAAATCCGCTCGCGTGCCCTGGCTCGAGCCATGCAGCTGCAGCTGCTTCAGATACATGGTGCGCAGATCGAGCTGCACGACAGGCCCGGCGATGGCGCCTGCGGTGGTGTAGCGGCCTTCGGGTCTGAGAATGCGCAGCAGGTCGTTGAAGATGGCGCCGCCGACAAGGTCGGCGACCACGTCGATGGGTTGGCCAGCGGTCGCCTCGTTGACCGCGGCCGGCAGGTCGGCGACGCCGCGCGTGATCACCTTCTCGGCGCCGATGTCGAGCACCGCCTGTTCCTTGCCCTTGCCGACGATGGCATAGGGAATGGCGCCGCGGGCGCGTGCCAGCTGCACGATGCCGGAGCCGACGCCGCCGGAGGCGCCGGTGACCAACACCCGCTCACCGGCCTTCAGCGCCGCGCGCTCCAGCATCTGCTCGCCGGTGAGATAGGCGCAACAGAAGGTGGCGAGCTCGACGTCGGTCAAGTCGGTGTCGACGACATGCGCGTTCTGCGCCGGCAGCGCCTGATACTCGGCATAACCGCCGTCGCGGCCATGGCCCATATAGTCGATGTCGGCCAGCGAATCGTCGTCGCGGTTGTAGATGGAGAAGTCGACCATCACCCGCTCGCCGATGCGCTCGGCGGACACACCGTCACCGACGGCAACGATGGTACCGACCGTGTCGGTGCCCTGGATGCGCGGGAAGGTCAGCGTGTTGCCTTGCCGGCGCCAGGTCGACACGGCGGCCGCATCCTCCTCCGTGCCGTAGGCGCCCTGGCGCACCCAGACGTCGGTGTTGTTCATGCCGCAGGCGCTGACCTTGACCAGCACTTCGCCGGTGGCGGGTGAGGGCACCTTCACGTCGGTGCGGTAGACGAGCTTTTCCAGGCCGCCATGGCCGGTAAGCTGCACGGCGGCCATGGTGGCTGGAATGGTTTTTGTCATGGCATTCATGTCGCTCTGTTCTTTGCTTTCACGCAATTCCGGACGGAAAACCGTTTCAAACTTTTCCTGGAATTGCTTCAGAGGCTGGCCAACACACTGTTCACCGCATCGGCGGTCTTGGCGACGATCGTGTCGGCCTCCTCGCGCGTCAGGCAGAGCGGCGGCGCGAAGCCGAGGATGTCGCCCTGCGGCATGGCGCGGCCGATGACGCCGCTCGCGGCAAGCGCCGTGGCGATCTGCGGCCCCACTTTAAGCGCCGGATCGAAGAAGACGCGGTCGTCGCGGTCCTTCACGAACTCGACCGCCGCCAGCATGCCGTCGCCACGCACCTCGCCGACATGCCTGTGGCCGCCGACGGCCTTGGTAAGCTCGGCGCGAAAGTAAGCGCCCGTCTCGCCGGCGTTCCTCACCAGATCCATCTCGTCGATCAGTTCGAGATTGGCGACGCCCGCGGCAACGCAGATCGGATGCGCCGAATAGGTCCAGCCATGGCCAAGCGAGCCGAGCTTGTCGGAACCCTTGACCAGCACCTGCCAGACCTTGTCGGAGACGATGACGCCGGAGAGCGGCGCGTAGGCGGAGGTCAGGCCCTTGGCGATGGTGATCAGGTCGGGCTTGATGCCGTAGTGGTCGGAGCCGAACATGGTGCCGAGACGGCCGAAGCCGGTCACCACCTCGTCGGCGACGAGCAGCACGTCGTACTTGTTCAGCACGGCCTGGATCTTTGCCCAATAGCCGGCCGGCGGCGGCACGATGCCGCCGGTGCCGAGGATCGGTTCGCCGATGAAGGCGGCGACCGTGTCCGGGCCCTCCGCGAGGATCATCTCCTCCAGCTTGTCGGCGCAATATTGCGAGAACTGCTCCTCGCTCATCGAGCGGTCGGCACGGCGGAAATAATAGGGCGCCTCGGTGTGCATGATCGGCGCGCGCGGCAGGTCGAAAGCGTTGTGGAACAGATCGAGCCCGGTCAGCGAGCCCGTCATCACGCCCGAACCGTGATAGCCGCGCCAGCGCGAGATGATCTTCTTCTTCTCCGGCCGTCCCAGGACGTTGTTGTAATACCAGATCAGCTTGATGTTGGTCTCGTTGGCGTCGGAACCGGAGAGGCCGAAATAGACCCTCGACATGCCTTTCGGCGCGCGGTCGATGATCATCTTGGCAAGCGTGATCGAGGCCTCGGTGCCGTGGCCGACATAGGCATGGTAGTAGGCGAGGTTCTTCGCCTGTTCGGCAATCGCATCGGCGATCTTCTGGCGGCCGTAGCCGACATTGACGCAATAGAGGCCGGCGAAGGCATCGATGCTCTTCCTGCCGGTGTCGTCCCAGACAGTGACGCCTTCGCCGCCGGCCATGATTCTGGCTGGAGACTCACCCCGCGCGTGCGTGCCCATATGCGTCGAGGGGTGGAAGAAGTGGTCGCGATCCCAGGCGGCGAGTTCGTTGGACTGTTCGAGCATCTTTTTCTCCTGTTGGGTTCCTCCCGGGGCGCGCTTAGGCGACGTCCAGGCAAAGGTATTTCAGATCGGTGAAGGCTTCGATGCCATGGCGGGAGCCTTCGCGGCCGATGCCGGACTGCTTGACGCCGCCGAACGGGATCGGCGCGCCGGTGATCTTGACCCGATTGATCGCGACCATGCCGTAGTCCAGCGCACGTCCCATGCGCGCCTGCCGGGCGCCGTTCTCGGTAACGAGATAGGCGACGAGGCCATATTCGGTGGCGTTGGCGCGGGCGACGACTTCAGCCTCGTCGTCGAACGGCGTCACGGCGGCGACCGGGCCGAAGGTTTCCTCATGCATGATCAATGCCTCGTGCGGCACATCGACAAGCAGTGTCGGCTGGTAGAACAGCGGCCCGGCCGCATGGCGTTTGCCACCAGCGAGGCAGCGTGCGCCGCGGGCGAGGGCATCGGCCACCTGCTCCTCGACCTTCTTAACGGCACGTTCGTGCATCAGCGGCCCTATGTCTGCATCGCCGGAAAGCCCGTTGCCGGTGCGCAGCCGCTCGATGCGGCGGGCGAAAGCGGCGCAGAACCGGTCGTAGATCTGGCGCTGCACATAGATGCGGTTGGCGGCAAGGCAATCCTGGCCGGAGGTGGCGAATTTGGCGTCGAGCGCGATCGTCACCGCCTTGTCGATATCGGCGTCGTCGAAGACGATCAGCGGCGCGTGACCGCCGAGCTCCATGACCAGCCGTTTCATCGTCGGGGCGCTCTGCGCGGCGATCAGCCTGCCGACTTCGGTCGAGCCGGTGAAGCTCATGGCGCGGACCCTGGCATCGGCGCACATCGCGCTGACGATCATGCGGGCATCGCCGGTGACGACATTGAAGACGCCGGCTGGCAGTCCGGCGCGCTCGCCGAGCTCGGCCAGCGCCAGTGCCGAGAGCGGGGTTTCCGAGGAAGGATGCGCCACCACGGTGCAGCCTGCGGCAAGCGCCGCCGCGGCCTTGCGGGTGAGCATGGCCGAAGGAAAGTTCCATGGCGTGACGACGCCGACGACGCCGAGCGGCTCGCGGCGCACGCTCATCTGAGCATTCGGCAGATGGCTGGTGACGCTCTCGGCATTGAGGCGTTTTGCCTCCTCGGCATACCACTCGACGAAGGAGGCGGCGTAGTCGATCTCGCCGAGCGATTCCTTCAGCGGTTTGCCTTGTTCGAGCGTCATCAGCAGCGCCAGGTCGTCCTTGGCGGCGACGATGAGATCGAACCATTTTCGCAAGGTTTTGGAGCGCTCCTGCGGCAACAGCGCCCGCCAGGCCGGGAAGGCTCGCGAGGCAGCATTGATCGCTTGCGTCGTCTGCCTCGCATCGAGCGCGGCGACGAACGCCACGGTGGCGCCGGTGGCCGGATCGGTGACTTCAAAACTTTCCGCCGCTTCGCTTGCGGTCCAATGGCCGTCGACATAGGCGAGCGCGCGCAACAGGCGGCGGTCAGCGAGGCGGTCGAGCGCGTCGTGGTGGTTGGTGCGGGCAAAATGCGCGGACATCGATTGTCTCCCGGTGCCGAGGCGATGCGGAGAGACTAGCCGCGCGGTTGAGACAGAGAGGCTGTTTCGGCCGCTACCTGCAGAGAGATTGTCTCTATTGGCCGGCGGCCGTAGACAATCTCTCTAACCTGAGCTTGCGGTTGGCACCTGCCACCAGTTTTGAAAATTGGCCGAGGCTCCTCAGCGTCGTCATCCTTGGGCGAAGCAGGAGCGCAGCTCCGTCGCGGAGACCCAAGGATCCATGCCGTTACCTTGATCGAAGGGCGCAGCGGCGCAGAATTCTGCACCGTTGCAACGCATTGGCGTCACGGCATGGATCCTCGGGTCTACGCCGCGTCGCTACGCTCCTTGCTCCGCCCGTGGATGACGATGGCTTTCATTGCCCCGGCAGCAGATCGGCCACGGGCAGAACGGTCTCCTCCTTCACCGTCTTGGTGACGATGTAGGTGAAGTAACGGTCGATGCCGATCTCGCGTTCCAGCAGGGCGTCGACGAGTCGTTGATAGGCGTCGATGTCGCGCGCCATCACTTTCAGCACATAATCGACGCCGCCGCCGACCGACCAGCAGGCGACGATCTCGGGTATGTCGCGGACGACCCGCTCGAAACGGTCGAAATCGGCCTGGCGGTGGCTCGCAAGCGTCACCTCCATCAGCACCGTCGCCACCGGTGCTATCGCGCGCATGGCGATCGAGGCGTGGTAGCCGGAAACGATGCCGGCTTTTTCCAGCTTGCGCAGCCGCATCCAGCAAGGGGTCGGCGACAGGCCGACCTTCTCGGCCAGCGCCAGCTTGGTGATGCGCCCGTCGCGCTGGATGGCGTCCAGGATCTTGAGGTCGATCGGGTCGAGTTTCGCTGCCGCCATGCCGGCTCCGTTTCTTGTCCAAGATACCATGACGATGCATTATTTCGATTGTCAATTGCACTGATTTCGATCTCTAATAAGTCATGACATTATGGCAGCCAGATCCTGCGCTCATCCGCCGCCCGGCCTACCTCTCGCTGGCCGATCAGTTCGCGCGCGCCATCCATGACGGGCGGCTCGCCAATGGCGCGCGGCTGCCAACGCATCGCCGCCTTGCCGACGATCTGAAACTTTCGGTGCAGACGGTCAGCCGCGCCTATGAGGAACTGATCCGCCGCGGCCTGATCTCCGGCGAGGTCGGCCGCGGCAGCTTCGTCCAGACGCAGCGCCGCGAGCCGGATCCGCCCTACCTTCCGGAACGGTTGGGCGAGGTCATCGATCTCTCCATCCTGAAGCCGGTCTGCGAGCCGATGCATCTGGAGAAGCTGAAACAGGCACTGGGCTGGTTGGCAGAGAACCTGCCGTCGAGCTCGGCGCTGTCGTTCCGGCCGAACATGGTGTTCCCGCGCCATCGCGCGGTGGCCGTCGAGTGGCTGAAGCTCTGCGGCCTCGAAGCGTCGCCGCAGAACATCTGCCTGACCAATGGCGCCACGGCCGGCATGACGGTCGCGTTGATGAGCGTGGCGCCGCCCGGCTCGACCGTCGCCACCGAGGCGATCGGCCACCACACGCTGGTGCCGCTTGCCCGCTATCTCGGCTTCAACCTCGAAGGCCTGCCGATCGACGGCAATGGGCTCATCCCCGAGGCACTCGACGAGGCCTGCCGGCTTTCCGACATCCGCGCCGTCTTCGTCCAGCCCTCGGTCATCAACCCGACGGCCACCTTGATGGACGCCGCTCGCCGCGAGCAGATCGCGGCGGTCGCGCGCAAGCACGATATCGCCATCATCGAGAACGATGTGCTTGGGCCTCTGGTCGAAGGCAGGCCTCCGGCAGTGGCCGCCTTCGCGCCCGAGCGGACGCTCTACGTCACCTCCTTCACCAAGATCACGGTGCCTGGCTTGCGCATCGGCTATCTCGCCGTGCCGGACCGCTACGTCGCCGCCGTGGCCAACCGCCACCTCGTCTCGAACTGGATGGCGACACCGATGGTGGCGGAGATTGCGACGCGCTGGGTGAACGACGGCACGGCGATGGAGCTGGTCAAGTGGCAGCGCGGGGCGCTCAGGCGACGGCAGGAGATCGCGGCGGAAGTGCTTTCGGGCGTCGATTATCGCGTCCATCGCGACGGGCTGCATCTTTGGCTGGAGCTGCCGGGCGACCGCGCCGAGGAGAGCTTTGTCGCGCAAGCGCGCCTGCGCGGCGTGGCGATCGCGCCGGGCACTTCCTTCCGCATCGCCGACACGCCCTGGCATCCGGCCGTGCGCATCTCGCTCGGATCGACCACCGAAGGGGAACTGCGCACGGGCTTGAGCGTTGTCGCCAAGCTCCTGCTCGGCGATCCGGAGCATCTCCTGCTCGCCATTTGATGCACAAGCGGAGCGCAGATTGCCCTGAAATTGTGCGGCGCCCGAAATATTGTCATGATATTATTTTCCCAATTGACATGATTTGGCGTGTTTCGCATCGTTAAGGGCATAGGCTGCTCCAGAACGGGGAAATCTGTTGCCCGCGCCCATCATCAAGGTCGACGCCATTTCAAAGAGCTTCGGTACCTTCAAGGTGCTGGACGGCTTGTCGATGCAGGTCATGCCAGGCGAGAAGCTGGCGCTGATCGGTCCGTCCGGATCCGGCAAGACGACGATCCTGCGCATCCTGATGACTCTGGAGAAGATCGACGGCGGCCACATTCAGATCGACGGCGAGCAGCTCTATCACATGGAGCGCAACGGCCAGTTGCTGCCGGCCGACGAGCGGCACCTGGCCAAGATGCGCCAGAAGATCGGCATGGTCTTCCAGCTCTTCAATCTGTTCCCGCACAAATGCGTCATGGACAACGTCACGCTGGCGCCGATGCTGACCAAGGGCGTCTCGCGGGTCGCCGCCGAGAAGCGGGCGATGGAACTGCTCGATATGGTCGGCCTTGCCGACAAGGCCAAGGCAATGCCGGCGCAGCTTTCCGGCGGCCAGAAGCAGCGCGTCGCGATCGCCAGGGCGTTGGCGCTGTCGCCCAAGATCATGCTGTTCGACGAGGTCACCTCGGCACTCGACCCCGAACTGGTCGAGGAAGTGCTCAACGTCATGCGCAAGCTCGCCGCCGAGACCGACATGACGATGCTTTTAGTCACCCACGAGATGGGCTTTGCCCACGATTTCGCCGACCGGGTGCTGTTCTTCGATCGCGGCAAGATCGTCGAGGAAGGCAAGCCCGATGAGATTTTCCGCCATCCCAAGCAGGAGCGCACGCAGGGCTTCCTGAAGAAGATCATCGCGGCCGGACACCGCGTCTGACCGCAATGCCCCAGGGCGGCGAAGCCGTCCCGAAAACCAGAAACGGGCGGCGAGAACGCTGTCCCGGACCGAGCAAACCAAGAAGAGATAAGGAGTTGGGAACGATGAAGAAACTTGGCATTCTGGCCGGCGTCGCCGGCCTCGCAGTGGCTGCGGTACTGGTCGCCTCTGGTGCGCGTTCGGCCGACGACGCCAAGCTCGAGCAGCTCAAGGGGCAAGGCTTCGCCCGCGTCGCCATCGCCAATGAGCCGCCCTATACGGCGGTGGCCGCAGACGGCAAGGTCTCGGGTGCGGCGCCGGACGTGGCGCGCGAGATCTTCAAGCGCCTCGGCGTCAACGATATCGTCGCCTCCATCTCCGAATACGGCGCCATGATCCCCGGCCTGCAGGCCGGCCGCTTCGATGTCGTCACCGCCGGCCTGTTCATGAAGCCGGAGCGCTGCGCGGCGGTCGCCTATTCCGAGCCGGTGCTGTGCGACGCCGAGGCGATGCTGGTGAAGAAGGGCAATCCGAAGGGCTTCAAGAGCTATGAGGACATCGCCAAGGACACTTCCGCCACCGTCGGCGCGCCGGGCGGCGGCACCGAGGAGAAGCTGGCTCTCAATGCCGGCGTGCCGCGCGATCGCGTCATCGTCGTGCCGGACGGCCAGAGCGGCCTGAAGATGGTGCAGGACGGCCGCATCGACGCCTATTCGCTCCCCGTTCTGTCGATCAACGACCTGATCAAGAAGGCCAACGATCCGAACCTCGAAGTGATCGCGCCGGTGCAGGGCGCGCCGGTCTACTGTGACGGCGCCGCCTTCAAGAAGGGCGACGAGGCGCTGCGTGATGCCTATGACGTCGAGCTCGCCAAGATGAAGAAGTCCGGCGAGTTCGCCAAGATCATCGAGCCCTACGGCTTCTCCGCCAAGGCGGCGATGTCGACGACGCGCGAGAAGCTCTGCGCGGCGAAGTAGGTGCTCCCTTTTTTCCTTCTCCCCGTTCACGGGGAGAAAGGTGGCCCGAAGGGCCGGATGAGGGGCAGCGCCATACCTTCATGAGTTCGCGCTGCCCCTCATCTGCCTGCCGGCTTTCGTCGCTCGAAAAGCCAAGCAATTGGCTTTTCGTTCGCTGCGCGAACCGCTCCTCAACTCCCCGTGAACGGGGAGAAGGAGCTGTCTCGGCGCCTCGCGCAACCGCAAATGACAGGAAGTTCTAAACCAGATGACCCAGTGGTCCGGCTATCTCGGCCTGATATTGCAGGGAGCGCTTGTCACCATCGAGCTGACGCTGATGGGGTCGGTGCTCGCGCTCGTCATGGCTTTCCTCGCCGGCATGGGCCGAGTTTCGCGCCTCTTCATCGTGCGTGCGCTGGCGACGACCTACATCGAGTTCTTCCGCGGCACCTCGATCTTCGTGCAACTGTTCTGGGCCTATTTCGTGCTGCCCTTCGCCGGCCTGTCGCTGACGCCCTTGCAGGCCGGCGTGCTGGCGCTGGGTCTCAATGTCGGCGCCTACGCGGCGGAAGTCGTGCGCGGCGCCATCCTGTCGATCGGCCGCGAGCAATATGAGGCCTGCACGGCGCTCAACCTCGGCCGCTGGCAAGGCATGCGCCACGTCATCCTGCCGCAGGCGCTGCTGGTCATGCTGCCGACCTTCGGCAACAACGCGATCGAACTGCTCAAGGCGACCTCGGTCGTGTCGCTGATCTCGCTCGCCGACCTCACCTTCCAGGCGCAGGTGGTGCGCTCGCAGACCGGCAGCACGCTGATGCCTTTCGTTTCCGTGCTCGTCATTTATTTCGTGCTCGCGCTCGTCATCTCCTGGGGTATCCGCTCGCTGGAGCGCCGCATGGCGCGCGGCCTCGACGGAGTGCGCGTCTGATGGAATGGGATTGGAACTTCGTTCGCGAGATCGTGCCGACCCTGATCCAGGGCGTGAAGATCACCATCCTGGCGACGGTGCTCGGCTCGATCCTGGCCGCGATCGTCGGCCTTGCCATAGCGCTGGCGCGGCGTTCGCCGAACAGGGCCGTGTCGCGCAGCGTCGGCTGGTTCGCCGAATTCATCCGCGGCACGCCGCTTCTGGTTCAGCTCTATTTCATCTTCTACGTGCTGCCCGATATCGGCATCCTGTTGCCGCCGCTGGTGGCGGGCGTCATCGGGCTCGGCCTGCACTACGGCACCTATACCGCCGAGGTCTATCGCGCCGGCATCGACAACGTGCCGCGCGGCCAGTGGGAGGCGGCCAAGGCCTGCAATCTGAGCGGCCGCCACACCTGGACGCACGTCATCTTGCCGCAGGCGATCCCGCCGATGATCCCGGCTTTGGCCAACTACTTCATCGCCATGTTCAAGGAGACGCCGCTGCTGTCGGCGATCACCGTGCTGGAGCTGATGAACCAGGCCAAGAGCGTCGCCAACACCTACTACCGCTACATCGAACCGATGACGCTGGTCGGCGCCTTCTTCCTCGTCATCAGCCTCTGCTCCGTCGTGCTTTTGCGCTGGCTGGAGCATCGCTACGGCAGGATCGAGAGATGAGAGTCATGAACCCGCTGCCTGAAATCCGTCTGGCATCGACCCGGCCCGTTCTCGATGCGCGTCCGCTGGAAAAGCGCGTCGGCCTGATCGCTTTGGCCACCGACCATACCAGCGAGATCGACTTCCGCCGTATGGTGGCGAGCGAGCGCATCGGCGTCTATGTCGCGCGCATTCCCTATGCCAATCCGACGACGCCGGAGAATTTGCGCAAGATGCAGCCGCAGCTTTCGGCGGGCGCGGCGCTCATCCTGCCGGACGAGCCGCTCGACGCCATCTGCTACTCCTGCACCTCGGCTTCCGTGGTGATCGGCGACGCCGAGATCGAAGCCGCGATCCAGGCGGCCAAACCGAATGTTCCCGTGGTCACGCCGCCCATGGCCGGCGTGCGCGGCCTGAACTCCTTGGGGGTGAAGCGGATCAGCATTCTCACGCCTTACACCGTCGAGACCAGCCGGCCGATGGCGGCCTATTTCGCCGCGCACGGCTTCGATATCGAGAGCTTCACCTGCCTTGGCTTCGAGGACGATCGCGAGATGGCGCGGATCAAGCCGGCTTCCCTCGTCGATCTAGCGCGTAAGGCGACGCATGCGCAGGCCGACGCGCTGTTCGTTTCATGCACGGCGCTGCGCGCGGCCCTTGCCGTTCCAGCTATGGAACAAGCGATCGGCCGCCCGGTCGTCACCAGCAACCAGGCCAGCGCCTGGAACTGCCTGCGGCTCTGCGGCGACGACGCGCCGCGACCCGAGTTCGGCCGGCTGATGACAAAGCCTCTGGCTCAGTAACTGGAATGCCAGTGAAAATCACGCTTCAGCATATTCGCGCTGCGCGCGAACGCATTGCCGGCAAGGTCGAGCGTACACCTGCCGTGTTGTCGCAAAGCCTGTCGGATCGCGCGGGCCATCCAGTCCATCTGAAACTGGAGCACCACCAGACCACCGGCGCGTTCAAGCTGCGCGGCGCTTCCAACGCCATCGCCGCGCTGAGCCTGCAAGAAAGGTCGCGCGGCGTCGTCGCGGCGTCGACCGGCAATCATGGCCGCGCGCTCGCGCATGCGGCCAGGCTCGAAGGCATGCGCGCGGTGATCTGCATGTCCAGGCTGGTGCCCGAAAACAAGCTCGATGCCATCCGTCGCCTCGGCGCCGATATCCGCATCGTCGGCAACAGCCAGGACGACGCCCAGCAGGAGGTCGACAGGCTGGTCGCGGAAGAAGGGCTGGTCATGCTGCCGCCCTTCGACCATCCCGACATCATCGCCGGGCAAGGCACGCTCGGGCTGGAGATCATGGAGCAGGTTCCGGACGCGGCGGCAGTGCTGGTGCCGCTTTCCGGCGGCGGATTGGCAGCGGGTGTTGCCGCGGCAGTCAAGGGTGTGAGCCCGGTCACCAAAGTCATCGGCGTCTCGATGGCACGGGGGGCTGCGATGAAAGCGAGCCTCGATGCCGGCCGCCCCGTGCAGATCGAGGAACTGCCGACGCTGGCGGACTCGCTCGGCGGCGGCATCGGCCTCGACAACCGCTTGACCTTTGCCATGTGCCGCGACCTGCTCGACGATGTTGTCCTGCTTGCCGAGGACGAGATCGCCGCCGGCATCCGCCATGCCTATGAGCAGGAGCGCGAGATCGTCGAGGGCGCCGGCGCCGTCGGCATCGGCGCGCTGCTTTCCGGAAAGGTGACGGCGAAAGGCCCCACCGTCCTCATCCTGTCCGGCCGCAACATCGACATGGCCCTGCATCGTCGCATTGTCTGCGGCGAGGCGGCCACAGCAACGGAGCGTGCCGCATGACCCGCATGACAATTCTCACCGAAAGTGATCTGCGCAGAATCGTTACGCTCGATCTTGATGCCGTCGCCTGCGTCGAGAATGCCTTCCGGGCTTTAGCCACGCTGCCGGTGGTGATGCCGCCAATCTTGCGGCTCGACATTCCCGAGCATCGCGGCGAGGTCGACGTGAAGTCCGCCTATGTGCCCGGCATAGACGGTTTCGCCGTCAAGATAAGCTCCGGCTTCTTCGACAATCCGAAGCTCGGCCTCCCGAGCGGCGGCGGCATGATGGTGCTGCTCTCGGCAACGACTGGGGTGGTCGAAGCGCTGCTGCTCGACAATGGCTACCTCACTGACATCCGCACGGCTGCAGCCGGCGCGGTCGCGGCCAGGCATTTGTCGCGCGAAGACTCCACCGTAGCGGCGATCTTCGGCGCTGGCTTGCAGGCCGGTCTGCAACTGGAGGCGCTGCGCCTCGTCAGGCCGATCAAGGAGGCGCGCATCTGGGCGCGAGATGCGGCCAAGGCCGAGGCAACCGCCGCCCGCTTGTGCGAGAAACTGGGTATCATGGTGCGGGCCGAGCCTGATGCAGCGAACGCGGCAGCCGGCGCAGACATCATCGTCACCACCACGCCTTCGACCGAGCCGCTGATCAAGGCCGGTTTCGTTTCCGCCGGCCAGCACATCACCGCCATGGGGTCGGACGCCGAGCACAAAAACGAGATCGCGCCGGCGATCCTGCGCATGGCCGATCTCTACGTCGCCGACAGCGCGAAACAGACGCGGCGTCTCGGCGAACTCCATCACGCGATCGAGGCGGGCGTGATGGCCGCCGACGCCGACGTCACCGAGCTCGGCCAGATCATCGCCGGGAAAAAGCACGGACGACGCTCGTCCGGCGACATCACCGTCGCCGACCTCACCGGCACCGGTGTGCAGGACACCGCGATCGCCACTTTGGCCCGCGACCGCGCGCGGGCGGCGAATGCCGGAACCATTTTCGAAAGCTGATACCGGCCAGAGCGTGATCCGGAAAGTGGGAACCGGTCTTCCGAAAAGATCACGCTCAATCAGAAATAGGCGAGGAGCCTGGTTCAACGAAGTTGAACCAGGCTCTGGGCCCAACAAACGAGGACCAACAAAATGCAGCCAAACCTGAAATTCTCGCGAAGCGAATTTGCCAATCGCCTTGCCAAGACGCGGAAAGCCATGGAGGCCAAGGGGGTCGATCTGCTGCTCGTCAGCGATCCCTCCAACATGGCCTGGCTGACGGGTTATGACGGCTGGTCCTTCTATGTGCATCAGGCGGTTATCGTGCCGCCTTCGGGCGAGCCAGTCTGGTATGGCCGCGGCCAGGACGCCAACGGCGCCAAGCGCACCGCCTATCTCGCCCACGACAACATCATCGGCTATGCCGACCATTATGTGCAGTCGACCGAGCGCCATCCGATGGACTACCTCGCCAGCGTGCTGGTGGAGCGCCGCTGGGACAAGCTGACCATCGGCGTCGAGATGGACAATTACTGGTTCTCCGCCGCCGCCTTCGCCGCGCTGCAGAGGCACCTGCCCAACGCCCGTTTCGTCGATGCCACCGCGCTGGTGAACTGGCAGCGCGCCGTGAAGAGCCCGACCGAGATCGATTACATGCGCAACGCCGCGCGCATCGTCGAGGCGATGCACCAGCGCATCGTCGACAAGATTGAGGTCGGCATGCGCAAATGCGATCTGGTCGCCGAGATCTACGATGCCGGCACGCGCGGCGTCGACGGGATCGGCGGCGACTATCCGGCGATCGTGCCGCTCTTGCCGTCGGGCGCCGATGCCTCGGCGCCGCATCTCACCTGGGACGACCAGCCGATGAAGGCGGGCGAGGGCACGTTCTTCGAGATCGCCGGCTGCTACAACCGCTATCATTGCCCGCTGTCGCGCACCGTCTTCCTAGGCAAGCCGACGCAGGCTTTCCTCGACGCCGAGAAGGCGACGTTGGAAGGCATGGAAGCAGGCCTTGCGGCAGCCAAGCCCGGCAACACCTGCGAGGACATCGCCAATGCCTTCTTCGCGGTGCTGAAGAAGTACGGCATCGTCAAGGACAACCGCACCGGCTACCCGATCGGCATCTCCTATCCGCCGGACTGGGGCGAGCGCACCATGAGCCTGCGCCCCGGCGACCGCACCGAGCTCAAGCCCGGCATGACCTTCCACTTCATGACCGGTCTCTGGCTGGAAACGATGGGACTGGAGATCACCGAGTCGATCCTGATCACCGAGACCGGTGTCGAGTGCCTGGCCAATGTGCCGCGCAAGCTGTTCGTGAAGGATTGAGGCAATGTCAGCTCTGCGTCCATCGCCGATCACGCCGACCGTCGATTTCGACAGCGACGGCGTGCAGCATGGCTTCCTGCGCCTGCCTTACAGCCGCGACGATTCCGCTTGGGGCTCGGTGATGATCCCAGTCTGCGTCGTCCGCAACGGCAAGGGCTCGACTGCGCTGCTTACCGGCGGCAATCACGGGGACGAATATGAGGGGCCGCTGGCGCTCTACGAGCTTGCGCGCACGCTCGACCCGAAGAACGTCACCGGCACGGTCATCATCGTGCCGGCGATGAACTATCCGGCGTTCCGGGCCGGCACGCGCACCTCGCCGATCGACAAGGGCAACATGAACCGCAGCTTCCCCGGCCGGCCGGACGGCACGGTGACCGAAAAGATCGCCGACTATTTCCAGCGCGAATTGCTGCCGCGGGCGGACATCGTGTTCGACTTCCACTCCGGCGGAAAGACGCTCGACTTCGTGCCGTTCTGCGCCGCGCACACGCTGCCGGACAAGGCGCAGGAAGAAAAGGCCTTCGCGGCGGTCGAGGCTTTCTCGGCACCGTTCTCGATGCGCATGACCGAGATCGATACGGTCGGCATGTATGACACGGCGGCCGAGGAGATGGGCAAGGTCTTCGTCACCACCGAGCTCGGCGGCGGCGGCACATCCCGGGCCGAGACGGTGCGCATCGCGCGCCGCGGCATCGTCAATGTGCTGCGCCATGCCGGCATCGTCGCTGGTGCGGTCGAGAAGGGCAGAACTCAATGGCTCGACATGCCGTCCGGCGATTGCTTTGCCTTCGCCGAGGAGGACGGCTTGATCGAGACCATGGTCGATCTCGGCGGGAAGGTAGAGGAAGGCCAGGTCGTGGCGCGCATCCATTCCACCGGCCGCACCGGCATGGCGCCGCAGGAAATCAAAGCCAGGATGTCGGGCATGCTGGCCGCGCGTCACTTCCCGGGGCTGGTCAAGGCCGGCGATTGCGTCTCGGTGCTTGCCGTCGAGGTCGATTGACGCGGATCATGGCCGCGCAGAACGGTTCAGGAAGCGATGCCGTAACGCAGGTCTGATCGCCCGCGTTACGGCTCGCAATCAACCTTGGTGCCGATAGGCGGCAATGGAATCCGGTTTCATCTCGATCGAGAAGCCCGGTGCCTTCGGTGGCATGTAGGCTGCATTCTCGATGATACAGGGCTCGAGGAAATGCTCGTGCAGGTGATCGACATATTCGATCACTCGGTCCTGCTTGGTGCCCGAGACGGCGACATAGTCGATCATCGACAGATGCTGGACATATTCGCACAGGCCGACGCCGCCGGCATGCGGCCAGACCGGCAGGCCGAACTTGGCGGCGATCAGAAGCACCGCCAGCACTTCGTTGAGCCCGCCCATGCGGCAGGAATCGATCTGCACGACATCGATGGCGCCGCCAGCGATGAACTGCTTGAACATGATCCTATTCTGGCACATCTCGCCGGTCGCCACCTTGATCGGCGCCACGGCCTTGCGGATCTTCGCATGGCCGGCGACGTCGTCCGGGCTGGTCGGCTCCTCGATGAAGAAGGGCTTGGCGAAGGCAAGGTCGCGCAGCCAGTCGATCGCCTGGTCGACCTCCCAGACCTGGTTCGCATCGATCATCAGATAGCGGTCCGGGCCGATCACCTCGCGGGCGATCCTGAGGCGGCGGATGTCGTCGGCACGGTCGCGGCCCACTTTCAGCTTGATGTGGTTGAAGCCTTCGTCGACCGCTTCCTGGCAGAGCCGCCGCAGCTTGTCGTCCGGATAGCCGAGCCAGCCGGCGGAAGTGGTGTAACAGGCATAGCCTTCGCGCTCGAGCGCGGCGATGCGCTCGGCCTTGCCCGCCTCGGCCTTCTTCAAATTCTCCAGCGCCTCGGCCGGCGTGATTGCGTCGGTGAGGTAGCGAAAGTCGACGATGCGCACGATCTCTTCCGGGCTCATCTCGGCGACCAGACGCCAGACCGGCTTGCGGGCCTCCTTCGCCCACAGATCCCAGACCGCATTGACCACCGCGCCGACGGCAAGATGCATGGCGCCCTTGTCCGGGCCGATCCAGCGCAACTGGCTGTCGCCGGTCACGTGATGCCAGAAGCGGCCGGGATCCTCCTTGACCCAGTCGAGGTCGAGCCCGACGACCAGGTGGCGCAGCGCTTCGATCGCCGCGCAGCAGATATCGTTGCCGCGGCCGATGGTGAAGGTGAGGCCATGGCCTTTCAGCGACGGCATGTCGGTGTCGAGGATGACGTAGGCCGCGGAATAGTCGGGATCGGGGTTCATCGCGTCAGAGCCGTCGAGGCTTTGCGAGGTCGGAAAGCGCAGGTCGAAGGTGCGAAGATCGGTGATACGGGTCATGCTCACTGCCTCATCAGATCGACCAGCCGCCGTCGATATTATAGGCCTGTCCGGTCGTGTAAGTCGCGCCGGCGAGATAGACGGCAAGGTCGGCGATCTCTTCCGCCGTGCCCAGCCTTCCCATCGGCTGGCGGGCGATGAAGGCGGCGCGGGCTGCCTCATAGTCGCCCTGGGCGCGCATGCGGCTTTCGAGCGAGGGGCTCTCCACCGTGCCGGGGCAGATCGCGTTGCAGCGGATACCCTTGGCCACGTAGTCGGCGGCGATCGATTTGGTCAGGCCGATCACGGCCGCCTTGGTCACGCCATAGGCGAAGCGGTTCGGCACGCCCTTCGACGCGCCAGCGACTGACGCCATGTTGATGATGGCGCCATCGCCGCGCTCCAGCATGCCGGGCAGCACGGCGCGGATGGTGCGGATCATGGCGCGCACGTTGAGATTGAAGGCGAAGTCGAAGTCCTCGTCCTTCATCTCGAGGATCGAGCCGGAATGGACGAAGCCGGCGCAGTTGAACAGCACGTCGACGCGGCCGATCTCGGCGAATGCCGCCTTGACGGCATCGTCGCTCAGCACATCGAGCTTGCGGGTGTTGATGGCAGGTGTCTTGCCGAGTTCGGCCAACACCGCATCGTTGATGTCGGTGGCGTGAACGATCGCGCCAGCCTTGGCAAAAGCCAGCGCGCTTGCCCGACCGATGCCTTGCGCCGCTGCGGTAACGACAACGACCTTGCCCGTCAGATCAGCCATGTTG
The DNA here is from genome assembly GCA_004020545.1 of Mesorhizobium sp. GTDB lineage: Bacteria > Pseudomonadota > Alphaproteobacteria > Rhizobiales > Rhizobiaceae > Mesorhizobium. Next base: position 266,163 of record SAQE01000001.1, read on the forward strand.
TTTTGTCTCCGTCTTTCAGCCGAGCCGGGGACGCCGCTCGACGATATAGATGTGGTCCGCTGCGAGCACGACTTCGCCCCGCTGGTTCAAAACCTCGACGCGTTCGATGACGCGCCCGGAATCCGGCCGCTTCGGATCGTCTTCCTTCGCGGTGATGGTCGTGCGCGTGCGGATCGTGTCGCCGATGAACACCGGCTTGATGAAGCGCAGCCTGTCATAGCCGTAGGAGAAGGCGGCCGGGTTGATCACGTTTGCCGTCAGGCCGACGCCGACCGAGAACACCAGCGTGCCATGCGCGATGCGCTGGCCGAAGGGCGTCGTCTTCATGAACTCGGCGTCCATGTGGTGCGGAAAGAAATCGCCGGTATGGCCGGCATGGACGACGAAATCGGTCTCGGTGATCGTGCGGCCGCCGGTGAGCCGCGACGAGCCGATCTCATAGTCTTCGAAATAGTTGACCTGTTCCATGCCGCTCCTTACGGTTTTTCGGCCAGCGGCGTCGCCGGTGCGGCGCTCGATTTATAGGCGGCCTCCACCAGCGCCATCGTATTCCAGGCATCTTCGACGGAGCTGACCAGCTCGTTGTCTTCCCCGGACGCGAAGCGCTGGACATTGGCCATGCGCCCGACAAAGGCGTCGGGGAACCATTCGCCGGCGAGCGGCACGCTCACCCAGTCGGATCCGTCCTTGGGGTAGATTTCCAAAACGTCAGGCTCGCCGCGCGGATAGTCGAGATTGAGGCCGAGCTTGACGTAAGCGGCACCCTCGGTGCCGCAGATGCGGAACTCGCAGGCCTGGTGCCGGCGGCCGAACTTATGGTCGTGATTGATCGAGAGCGCGCAGCGCACCGTGTCGCCATAGTCGAGAATGGCGCTGGTGCGGGTTTGCGCGACCTGGTGATTGGGATGGCCGAGCGTCTTGGCGTGCACGCCCTCGGGGTCGCCGAGGAGCTGCCGGATCAGGTCGAGATAATGGATCGAATGCATGGCGATCTCGACGCGCGGCGCCTTGAGCAGGAATTCCCAGAGCTGCCACGGGGTGGCGAGCGCCAACCAGGCGTCGAAGTCGACGACCTCGCCGAGCCAGCCCTTGGCGATCGCATCCTTCAGCGCCAGCATCATCGGCGCGAAGCGGAGCTGGAAGTTCACTGCCGCCTTGAGCTTCTTGGCGCGGCAGATTTCGAGGATATCGGTAGCCTCGCCGAGATAGTTGCCCATCGGCTTTTGGATCAATGCGACCGCACCATCGGGCAGGGCCTTCAGCACATCGGCGTGCCGGCCGGGCGGAGTCGCCAGATCGAAGATCGCGTCCTTCACTGCCGCGGCCTCAGCCACCGAGCGATAGGCTATCACGCCCCATTTCTCTGCGAGCTTCTGCGCCTTGGCCTGGTCAGGATCGTAGAGGCCGGCAACCGGAAAGCCGGCCTTGCGGTAGGCGGGGAAATGCGCGTCGCCAACGATCGAGCCGGCGCCGAAAGTGACGATCGGGCGCGGCTTTGCCGGTGCTGGCCAGGATTGCGCCAGCGAGGCGGGATCGAAGGCGTCAGTCATGGTGGAAGACTTCATCCATCGTCGCCCACCATTCGCCCTCCTGCCGGGTCGGCAAAGGCTCCTGGCAAGGCATGCAGACCGCCCACCATTCCTGGGTCTTCGGGTCGGCGGCCATCCTGGCCATGTCGGCGGCGTAATCGGTGCCGTGATACTCGAAATAGGAAAACAGCAGGTTCTCCGGCCGCTTGAGGTAGATCGAGTAGTTCTTGATGTTGCAGGCCGAGATCATCTTCAGCACGTCCGGCCAGACGGCGGCGTGCAGGCGCACATATTCCTCGACCTTCTCCGGCTTGAGGCCGAGCACCATGCCCATTCGCTGCATCTCAATCCCTCCGTTCGGTAACGGTGGCGCTGAACTCGGCGATGCTGCGGGCCTTGAGCGCATCGAAATCCCAGTCGACGCCGAGGCCCGGCTCGCTCGGCGCCAGCGCATGGCCGTTCTCGATCGCCATCTTCTTGCCAGTCAACTCATCCAGCTGCGGAATGTACTCGACATATTTGCCGTTCGGCACAGCGCAGGCCAGGCTGACATGCAATTCCATCAGGAAATGCGGGCAGATCGGCATGTCGAAGGCCTCCGCCATATGCGCCACCTTCAGCCAGGGCGTGATGCCGCCGATGCGGCCGACATCGACCTGGACGATGTTGCAGCCGCCCTTCTGCATATACTCGCGGAAATGCCGGATCGAATAAAGCGACTCGCCGACGGCAATGGGCGTCGCGGTCGCATTCGACAGCCGAACATGGCCGTCGATGTCGTCGGCCGGCAGCGGCTCCTCGATCCAGGCGAGATCGAGGTCGCGCAGCCGTTCGGCGCGCCGGATGGCTTCGTCGACGGAAAAGCCTTGGTTGCAGTCGGTCATGATCTCGTAGCCGTCGCCGACCGCCTTGCGCACCGCCGACAGCCGCGCAAAATCCTCCGAGCCATGCGGCTTGCCGACCTTGACCTTGGATCCGGTGAAGCCTTTCGCCTTGGCGGCCAGCGCATCCTCGACAAGCGCTGCCGTCTCGATGTGCAGCCAGCCGCCTTCGGTGGTGTAGAGCGGACAGCGGTCCTTGGCGCCGCCGGCAAGCTTCCAGAGCGGCAGCTTCTGCTTCTTCGCCCGAAGGTCCCAGAGCGCGGTGTCGATCGCGGCGAGCGCGATTGCCGTGATGGCGCCGATGGTGGTGGCATGGGTGGCGAATTCAAGATCGTGCCAGATCGCCTCGATCTGGTCGGCGTCCTGCCCGATCAGGCGCGGCGCGAGATGATCGGCCAGAAGCCGCATCACCGACGAGCCGCCGGTGCCGATCGTGTAGCTGTAACCCATGCCGACCGCGCCATCGGCATCGGTGATGGTGACGATCGGCGTCTCCTGGCTGACAAAACTCTGGATGGCATCGGTGCGCTTCACCTTCGGCACCAGATCGACCATTGCAAGCTCGACTTTTTCGATCTTCGCCATCGTCAGCTCCTCAAGGATTTGCCGGTTTCGGCGGAAAAGAGATGCGCCTGCGACAGGTCGAAGCTCATGGCGATACGGTCGCCAGCCTTCAACGGCTTGGGGTTCAGCATGCGCGAGACCCAGTCGCGGCGGTCGAAGTCGGCGAACACCAGCGTTTCGTTGCCAAGCGGCTCGGTCACCGTCACCGGCAGCTCGACCTCATGGACGTCCGCGGCGTCGCCCGAGTGCAGGCCGTGGCCGGCCGGATAGAGGTCGTCGGGACGCAGCCCGAACACCACCTTGTCGCCGGTGCTCACTCTGGCCTTGAACCGGCGGGGCAGCGGCAGGCTCTGGCCGCTGGCGAAGACGACCTTGCCGTCGTCGACGGTTGCCTCCTGCAGGTTCATCGGCGGCGAGCCGATGAAGCCCGCCACGAAGCGCGTCGCCGGGCGCTGAAAAACCTCGTCCGGCGTGCCGACCTGCTCGATATAGCCGTCGCGCATGATGACGATACGGTCGGCGAGCGTCATCGCCTCGACCTGGTCATGCGTGACGTAGATGACGGTCGACTTCACCTTGGCATGGAGCTTCTTGATCTCGGTGCGCATCTGGGTGCGCAGCTTGGCGTCGAGATTGCTGAGCGGCTCGTCGAACAGGAAGACGTCCGGATCGCGCACGATGGCGCGGCCCATCGCGACGCGCTGGCGCTGACCGCCGGAAAGCTGGGAGGGGCGGCGCTCGAGCAGCGCGTCGAGGCCGAGAATGGCCGAGGCCTCGGCGACGCGGCGGTCCATCTCCTCCTTCGGCGCGCCGGCGATCTTCAGCGAGAAGCCGAGATTTTCGCGCACGGTCATGTGCGGATAGAGCGCATAGGACTGGAACACCATCGAGATGTTGCGCGAGCGCGGCGGCAGGTCGTTGACGATGCGGTCGCCGATCTCGATCGTGCCGCCGGAGATGTCCTCCAGCCCGGCGATCATGCGCAGCGTGGTCGACTTGCCGCAGCCGGACGGCCCGACGAGCGCGATGAATTCGCGGTCGGCGACATCGAGGTCGATGCCATGCACGATCTCCATGTTGCCGTAGCGCTTGGTGAGTTTCTTGAGCGAGACAATCGCCATCGGATCAACCTTTCACCGCGCCGGAGGTCAGGCCGCCGACGAGGTGCTTTTGCACGATGAAAGTGAGGATAAGCGCCGGGATGATCATCACCACGGCCAGCGCGCACATGCCGCGCCAGTCGATGGTGAATTCCGCCGTGTAGTCGAGCAGCCCGACGGGCAGCGTCTTCGAATTGATCGAGCGCGTCAGCTGCGAGGCAAGCGCGAACTCGTTCCAGGAGGTGAGGAAGGCGAAGATGCCGGCCGACGCGATGCCCGGTCCGGCGAGTGGAAACTCGACCTGCCAGAACGCCTGCCAGCGCGTGCAGCCATCGATCTGCGCGGCCTCGGCCAGGTCCTTCGGCACCTGGCGGAAGAAGCCGTCGATCAGCCAGATGGTGAACGGCACGTTGAGCGCGACATAGGCCAGGATCAGGCCGAAATGCGTGTCGATGATGTCGAGCCGCGCATAGACGAAAAACAGCGGCAGCGAGAGCGCGATGCCGGGCACCGTACGGGTCAGCATCAGGCCGAGGAACATCGCCGACTTGCCGCGGAAGCGGTAGCGCGCGAAAGCGTAGCCGCCGGCCATACCGATGGCGATGGCAATCACGGTCGACGTCACCGAGATGATCAGCGAATGCGGAAGTAATCGAGTACGGGAATGCCGCCCTTGCCGACACCGCTGAACATGGCGATGTAGGCGTCGAGCGAGACCTGTTGCGGGATCCAGACCGGCGGCTTGGCGAGGATCTCGACCGTCGGCCGGAGCGAAGACAGCACGATCCAGATGCCGGGCAGGCAGATGAAAAGCATGGCGAGGAACAGGCCGACGCGGTGGGCTACAGTCGCCGCGCGGCGCTTCAGACGGGCGGATGCGTTGGCGTCCATCATCACCATTCCGCGCCTATCTGAGTGCGCGCCGCGGCGAGCTTCCTGAAGAAATAAACGGTGAAGACGATCGACAGCAGGATCGAAAAATAGGCCATCGCGTTGGCGACACCCATGCGGGCATCGCTGTATGCGGTGCGCGCGACCAGCGTCCACAACAGTTCCGTGCGGCCGGCCGGGCCGCCATCCGTCATGATCTTGACGATGTCGTAAGCGCGCGCGACGTCGAGCGAGCGGATGGTCATGGCGATGTAGGCGAAGGGCATGATGAAGGGCCAGGTCACATAGCGGAAGGTCTGCCACGGCGTGCAGCCGTCGACGCGGGCAGCCTCGACCGGCTCCTTCGGCATGGCGAGCAGACCGGCGAGGATCAGGATCGCGAAGATCGAGGTCGACGACCAGATCTCGGCGATGGAGATGGCGATGAAGGCGAGATGGCCTTCGATCAGCCAGGGGATGGCGTCCTGCGTCAGGCCGAGCGACTGCAATGCGTTGTTCACCAGTCCGATATTGTCGTTGAACATGAACTTGAACTGGAAGCCGACCAGGATCGGCGAGAACATCATCGGGAACATCATGATGGTGCGCAGCAGCCGCTGGCCGCGGCTGGCCTTCTCGACCAGCAGCGCAAGGCCGAGCCCAAGCAGCATCTCGAGATTGAGCGCAATGGTGAGCAGAAGCACAGTGCGGCCGAAAGCCCACCAGAAATTCGCGTCGAACAGGATGTTGCGATAGTTGCGCAGGCCGATGAAGGTGAAGAAGGTCTCCGGCCGCGTCAGCCGGAACGGCGTGAAGCTGGAATAGAAAGACAGGCTGAGCGGCACGACCACCACCGCGGCCAGCACGAGCACGGCCGGCAGCAGAAGAAGAATTGGCGCGGAAAGCCGCTTGGCCGTCATGCAATGTCCCAAAGATGATTGCGCGGCCGGCGATCCAATCGCAGGGCGGCCGCTTCGGTCAAAGCGGCGCCAGCCATGAGGACCGGCGCCGCAGGGAGGATAGTCCTTAGAGCTTGCCGGCGTCCTCGAGGATCTGCGTCGCCTTGGCCGCCGCGTCGTCAAGCGCCTGCTTGGAGGTCTTGTCGCCGAGGATCGCGGCCTGCAGCTCCGGATAGACCGCGTTGGAAATCTCGATCCATTCCGGCGTCTGCGGCACCGGGAAGGCGTTCTTGGCGGCCTCCTGGAAGGCCTGCAGCACTTCGGTCTTGTAAGGATCGGACTTCGCCTGCTCGAGGTCCCATTCCCACACTTTGGTGCGGGTGGGCAGCGGGCCGGCCGCGGCTTCCAGCTTCTGGCTGTCCTCGTTGGTCAGCCACCAGACCAGCGAGGCGGCGGCTTCCTTGTCGGCGCAGTTCTCGGTCACCGAGAAGCCGTGCGCGCCGGACCAGCCGGAGCGCTTGCCGGACGAGCCCTTGGGCTGGACCTTGACGCCGACATTGCCGGCGACCTTGGACGACTTCGGGTCGTTGAAGAAGCCGGCCCAGCCGGGCCAGTCGAGGTTGATCGCCACGGTGCCGGAGGCGAAGCCCTGGCCGAGGTCATCCCACAGATAGTTGGTCGTGCCGGCCGGCACGGCCTTGGCCTTGTAGAGGTTGACGAACCAGTCGAGCGCCTTGACGCCGGCCTCCGAATTGAAGGCGGGCTTGCCGTCCTTGTCGAGATATTCGCCGCCGTCGGCGATCAGCATCTCGAAGAAGCGGCCGTTGATCGCCTCTTCCTTGCCGGCATATTGCGTGCCGTAGAAGTCGGGCGGGCTGGCGAAGAATTCCGCCTGCTGGGCCATCTCGTCGAACGTGTCCGGCGGGGCGAGCTCCTCGCCATACTTCTCCTTGTAGGCCTTCTTCTTGGCTTCGTCCTGATAGAGGCTCTTCTGGTAGTAGAGCGCGGAGACGTCGAACTGCGCGCGCGGCAGCATCACCAGCTTGCCGTCGAGCGTGCCGGCGGCAATGTTGGCTGGAACGAAGGCATCGATCTCCTCCTTCGGCAAGAGCTTGGCGAGGTCGGTGTAGATGCCCGGATATTGCGGCGCGAACGAGGTGTGGTTGGAGCCGACGCACCAGGTGATCGAGTTGGAGGCGATGTCCGACTTGATCTCCTTGTCGAGATCGAAGTGGTTCTTCTTCGAGATGACGTTGACCTTGGCGCCGGTCGCCTTCTCCCACTCGCCGATGCGCTCATAGAGCTTTTCGTATTGCTGGCCGCCAATCAGCTTGGCGTCGATGGTGACGCCGGGAAACTTGCCCGGCAGGTCGGCCGCGAATGCGCCGCCCGCTGCCATGAGCAATGCGCCGGCAGCGACGCCGGAAAGCAGTCTGTTCATGAATATCCTCCCTGGACGGCCGACAGCCGTCGTGACCTGAAGCTCAGCAGCTTCATTCATATGCAAACAAAATATTCATAAGTCGTCAAGCCGAAAACTTCTTTCCAATGATGACGCTCTTGCGTATATGAAGATGTAAATTCACCAGAGGGGCATTCGGTGCAGGACGACGAGGAAGACCGCTATCGCGCGCCGGCGCTGGACAAAGGGCTGGACATCCTGGAGCTGCTCGCCAGCGTCGACGGCGGCCTGACGCAGGCCGAGATCGCCAAGCGGCTGGACCGCAGCCCGAACGAGTTTTACCGGATGCTCGACCGGCTGGTGAAACGCGGCTATGTCACACGCCCCGACGGCGACCGCTATTCGCTGACGCTGAAGCTCTTCGGGCTCGGCCAGTTGCATGCGCCGGTGCGCAGGCTGGTCTCCTACGCAACCTCGATCATGCGCGAACTGGCAGAGACCTCATGGCAGGCAAACCAGCTCGTCGTGTTCGACCGCGGCAGCGCCGTGGTCATCGCCCAGCAGGAAGCGCCGCGATACTGGGGTATCTCGATCCGCGTCGGCTCGCATATCAGCCTGTTCGACACCGGGTCGGGACATGTGCTGCTGGCGTTCCGCTCGCCGGAAGAACGCGAGATGATGATCGCCGAGCATTTGCGCAGCAACGAGGAGATGAAGTTGTCGCCCGACTTCTTCGCCCGTCTCGACCAGGTGCGCGACCGCGGCTACGAGATGATGGCCTCGCTGCAGACGGCCGGCGTCTACAATCTGTCGGCGCCGGTGCTTGGTCCCGACGGACGAGGCATCGCCGCGCTCACCATACCCTATATCACGCTGGTCAATGCGCCGGCCGCGCCCGACATCACCAAGACCATCACGCTGCTCCAGGCCGCCGCCGCCCGGCTATCGCAGCTCGCCGGATCGGATGTGAAGCCAAAGGTGTAATTCTTATTTGAATGATGAATTCTCCCGTGAGATGATCGAAACCATGTTTTGATGCCTGTCGTTTTCCAAAACCGCTGCACAGTTTTGGGCGACACGCATAAGCGCGACAAGGGAGGAAGCCATGATCGTCGACACGCACCTGCATCTCATCGACAAGGCGGCGCTGCGCTATCCGTGGCTGTCCGGGGTGCCGGCGCTCGATCGCGATTTTTCCGAAGCTGAATATGCCACCGAGGCGCGCCGCGCCGGCATAGAGCTGGCGCTGCATATGGAGGTCGATGTCGACCCGGCCGATATCGCGGCGGAGACGGCCCATGTCGAAGGATTGTCGAAGAGGCCTGGCAGCCTGGTGCGGGGCGCGATCGTCTCCTGCCGGCCGGAAGAGCCCGGCTTCGCCGCCTGGCTGGACAAGGTGAACGCCGATCCATTCGTCAAGGGTTTTCGCCGGGTGCTGCATGTCGTGCCCGACGATGTTTCCGAGGGCGCCCTGTTCCGCGAGAACATCCGGCGCATCGCCGGCAGCGGGCTGACCTTCGATCTCTGCGTCCTGCCGAGGCAGATGAGCCAAGCGATCGCGCTCGTCGATCTGGCGCCGGACGTGCAGTTCGTCCTCGATCATTGCGGCGTGCCCGACATCAAGGGCAAGGCCGAGCATCCCTGGCGCGAGCACATCGCCGAGATCGCGCGGCGCCCCAATGTCGTCGGCAAGATCTCGGGCGTCGTCGCCTATGCCGATCCGGGGACCTGGACTGTGGAGACGCTGCGGCCCTATGTCGAGCACACGATCGGAAGTTTTGGTTGGGATCGTGTCGTGTGGGGCAGCGACTGGCCGGTCTGCACTTTGGGCGGCGGGCTGCTTGGCTGGGTCGCGGCGACGCATGCGCTCATTGCCGGCGCGAGCGGGGCCGAGCGCACGAAGCTGTTGTCCGGCAACGCGAAGAAGCTCTGGCGGCTGTAAGCCAGCTCGACACCGCTGCGCGGCTGGGCGACATCAGCCGGCGGCGGCCGGCGCGAAACTCTCCCGGAACAGGCGGTTGATGTCGGCGACGACCCGGCGCGGGTCCTGTCTGCCAGCAAGGACCTCGTTGAGACGATCGGACGCGGCCTGCTGGAACGCCATGTAGCCGTCATGGCGCGGGCGCACCCAGGCGCCCTCCAGCGTCGCCCGCGTGGCGCGATAGAAGTCGCCGGTCTCAGCGTTGACGGCTTCGTCCTCCCAGGCGGCGGCATGGCCCGGCTGGCCGCCGTTGGCGGCGTAGGGACCGCGCTGCACGTCGCCGCTGGCGATCCAGTAGGCGAAGTCGATCGCTTCCTCGGCAGCGGTGGAGAAGGCCGAAACGGCGATGCCGGTGCCGCCGAGGGCGGAACCGACCGGGCCGTTGCCGCCTACAGTCGGCATGTCGCTGAAGAAAAGCCGGTTCGGGCGGAACCCGGCAGCCGCGTAGGGCACGTAGCCATAGATCAGCGGCGCGCAGGCGATGCGCGAACCGGCCTCGGCCATCTTTTCGAACACCGCGATCGGGTCCATCGTCAGGCATTCGGGGTCGACGAGCGCCGCCATCTCGCGCAGCATTTCGATGACGGTTTCACCGACCTCGGGATCGACCAGATCGCCTGGGCCTTCGACGGCGCACGGCCGGCCGAGATCGGCGGCTAAAGTGAAGAAGCACATCAGCGAGTGCGGCGGCCTGAGCGGCAGGAGCACGCGGCCTTGCTGGGCGAGCTCCAGCACTTCGGTCCAGATCGTCGGCGCGGCCTCGATCAGATCGGGCCGCCAGGCCTGCACCTGGCTGGCAGCGTCGATCGGAAAGGCCCATTGCCGCCCTTGCCAGGTATAGCTTGGATAGGATCGGCCGACGCTTGCCTTTGCCAGCGCTTCGCGTTCCGCCTCGCGGCCCGGCACGTCGAGCGGCGCCAGGCATTTCTCGGCGGTGATCTGGCCGACATGCGGATGATCGATGACAATCAGGTCGTACGCGCGGGCGAGCTCTTCGACCGGGAAGGATTCGAAATCCTGCAGTGAGCGCTTCTCCCATTCGATCGAAACGCCGGTCTTTTCCTTCCACAGCCTGGAACAGGCGACCATCGGATCGTAGCCGCGCGGATGGTTCCAGGTCATGCCCTTGAGTGACGTCAAAGGCCGAACTCCGTGCGGATCTTGGCGCTGTGCTCGCCGACGCGGGGCGCCGCCCGCTCGACCCTGGCGCGCACGCCGTCGACCCTGAGCGGCGACCGGGTGGTGTGAATCGCAACGCCGTCCTCGCGCGTCACGGTCTGCAGCAGGTCGAGCGCCTTGAAGCCCTCGCTCTCCAGCATCTCCTGCCAGTTCAGCACCTTCGCGCACCAGATGTCGGCCGGCTCGAGGATCGCCAGCCATTCGTCGACCGGCTTCTGCGCGATGCGCTGGGCGATGATTGCCTTGATCTCGTCGCGCGCGGTGAACCAGGTCGACGGCTGGTCGCGGTAAGGCACCAGCGCCTCGATCTCGAGCAGGTCGGCCAGTTTCGGGATCGGTGTCATGGCGATCGCCAGGAAACCGTCTTTCGCCGGGTAGACGCCGTAGGGCGCCGCCAGATAGGCATGGGCGCTGCGGAAGGACGAACGGCGCGGCAGCCGCCGTCCGTCGTTGAGATGTGTCGTCAGAACCTCGAACTGGAAGTCGATCAGCGCCTCGAACAGGCTGGTCTCGACATGGCCGCCTTGGCCGGTGATGCCGCGCCGGACAAGTGCTGCGAGGATGCCCTGCGCGCAGGCGGCACCTGCCAGCATGTCGGCGATCGCCAGACCGAACGGCACCGGACCCTGATCCTCGTCGCCGTTCAGCCACATCACGCCGGAGCGCGCCTGGGCGAGCAGATCCTGGCCGGGACGTTTCACCCAAGGGCCTTCCTCGCCATAGCCGCTGATCGAGGCATAGACCAGCCGCGGATTGAGCGTGCGCACATGCTCATAGTCGAGGCCGAGCCGCTCGATGACGCCTGGCCGGAAATTCTGGATCAGCACATCCGCTTTGCCGAGCAGGCCGCGGAGCGTGGCAAGGTCCGCTTCGTTCTTCAGGTCGAGGGCAAAGCTCTCCTTGGCGCGGTTGATGGCGTGGAAGATGGTGGAATCGCCGCCGATCTCGGTGTCGCTGAGATAGAGCCTGCGGGACAGGTCGCCGCCATCGGGCCGCTCGATCTTGATGACGCGCGCGCCGAGGTCGAGCAGTCTCAGCGAGCAGTAAGGTCCCGACAGGAACTGGCTCATGTCGACGACGACAAGGCCGGACAGCGGCAGGTCGGCGGCCATCATCACTTCTCCGTCTTGCCGGCGAAGGAGGCCGGGTTCTTGTATCTCACCGTCTGAAGGTGCTCGCAGTAGAGCACCAGCTCGCCTTCGCCCTTGAAGACTTCGTAGCTGGCGCGGATCAGCCCCATGTCCTTGTAGCGGGGCTTTTTCTCCATATTGGTGCGGATCGAATAGATGGTGTCGCCGATGAAGACCGGCTTGATGAAGCGCAGCTTGTCGTAGCCGTAGGAAAAGGCGTTGACGCAATTGGTCGCGACGAGGCCGAGCCCGGCGGAGAAGACGAACGCGCCGGCCACCAGGCGCCTGCCGAAAATGCCTTCGCGCTCGGCGAACATCTGGTCCTGCACGTAAGGGTGGATGTCGAGCACCAGGGTGTTGAAGAGATGGCTGTCGCCTTCGGCCATGGTGCGCCTGAGCGAGCGGATTTTCTGGCCGACCGGCCAATCCTCATAGAACCAGTTTTCGGCGTTCCACACCGGCAGTTCGGCGTGATCGGCCGGCATGTCGGAAGGGCGGGTCGAAGCGACGCCGACGGTGGGCGGGAAGCTGGTCATTATCCTGTTCGTCCGCTGCCGGAGAATAGGCCGCGCCGTCCGGGCAGGCCGGAGCCGGGGGCACGATCGATCCTCCCATCAATCTTCTCTTGTGAAGACTATATTCACATATGAGATTTCGGTACAAGCGGGGTCGAACAGAAATTTTGGCCACACGGTCGAACCGGGAGTGAAACATGTGCGCGGGGCACAATGTTGCCCCCGGCCATTCCCTGTTGGCCGCCTGCGGCCCGACACGGCGGAGCCAGCTACGTCAACCTTCACGGGTTGTAGAATTTGGAGGATCGGTTGTGGCGAAGAAGCACTTCGCGGTGTCGTGAGATACGGCCAATAAAATTGGCACCGAAGGCGGTGTAATTCGTTAGTAATCGATCGTCAGGATAATATGGACCTCGATCACATCGAGTGACATTTTTCTTGAGACGATTATGGCGGTTCTTGGTGCATTCCCTCCCGGTGTTGGCTGCCGACCCTTCGATGAGGGGGACTGGGAAGGCGTGGCGGATTGCCTGCGCAGGGGCTTTCCGGAACGCAGCCGCGGCTATTGGATCGAGGCGCTGACCCGCCTGTCGCGGCGGCCAGCGGTCGCCGATTTCCCGCGATATGGTTTTGTCCTCGAGAAGTCGGGCCAGATCGTCGGCGCCGTGCTTACGCTCTATGCCAGGCACAGGAGTCCGGAGGGCGACGAAATCCGCTGCAATCTCTCGAGCTGGTCGGTGGACGCGGAGTTCCGGCCCTATGCCAGCCGGATGATCGCGACGGTCATTGCGCGCAAGGACGTTGTCTACACCAACATTTCCCCGTCACCCGGGACATTGAAACTCAACAAGGCGTTCGGCTTTCGCCTGTTTTCCGGCGGACAGGTCGCCTTCCTTCCCGCCCTGAATGCAATGCCGCGCCAAGACCGCGTGCTGGAAGTCCGTTCGGACCTCGCTGAAATGGCTGAGCTCACCGACAATGAAAGATACATACTCCTGGAGCATGCGGCGCTGGGCTGCCTGTCGCTGATCTGCGTTTGCGACGGTGTGGCGCTGCCCATTGTGCTGAAGCCGCGCCGGATTTTGCATGGCTTCATTCCGTGTTGCCAGGTCGTCTATTGCCGCTCCCACGTGGATCTGGCCCGGTGCGCCGGGGCCGTGGGGCGCTTTCTCCTGGCGCGCGGAAGGCTGCTCTGCCTCGTCGATGCCATGGGGCCGATTGCCGGACTGTTCGGCAGGTATTTTCCCAAAAAGGGGCTGAAATATTTCAAGGGCCCGAAATCGCCCTCGCCGGGAGACCTGACATTCACCGAGATGGTGCTGTTCGGCTCGTGAAGGAATCGCGAATCGGCTGAATCAGTCGGGCAAACCAACCCTCGCCGCCGCGGCCTTGCGCCAGCGTGTCCCCAGCGAGATACCGACGAGCAGCAGGCAGAAGGCGAGGGCGAGAGGGGAGTAGAACGCCTCCTCCTGCAGCACGGCGTTGGCCGATATGGTGGCAATGCCGACAAAACCGAACAGGAAATCCGGGTCGCCGGTTTCGATGAGCTGCCGACGCAGCGCCACCAGCAGCGCCGCCAGGAAGCCGAAGAAAACCAGGCTGCCCACGCCCATCTGGTAGAGCATAACGCCAACCGCGCTCTCGACCGGCACGGAGGCCGCACCCTCGGCCTGAGCGCTTTGCCAGTTGAGATTGATGCTCGTGCTCGACAGGTTGCCGCCGAGCCCCAGCCCTTGCCCTAGCGGGTCGGCCAGGAAGTCGCGCATGCCGGCGATCAGGCCGAGGACGTGATAGTCGCCATGCGTTGCACCGTAGCCGATCGCCGCGGTTGTCCAGACCACGGCCAAACCTATGACGGCCGTAAGCGTCAGACCGGCGCGTGAGGGCTTGTAGATCAGCCGCGCAGCAATCGCTACGAAGAGCACGAAGGTAGCTCCCTTGGAGCCGATGACGAGCAGAAGCGGCAAGGCCGCGACAGGCAGCAACCACCGTCCTCTGAAGAGGAGCCAGGCCGAAATGGTGCTCAAGGCGTAAGCATAGCTGATCGGATGGAAGTTCGGGCCGCCGATGCGGAAGACGCTCGGCAGGATGTCGTTGAACAGCGGCGTGTTGAAGAAGGTCGTGGTCATCACGTCCTCGATCCCGCGATAAACGAAACCCGTTTCCTTCAGCGCCTGCTCCCACACACCTGTCTCGACCTGCCGCGATATGCTGCGCTCGACGTAAAGGTCACCATGGAAGAGGCCGAGGAAATCCATGGTGAAGATCAGTTCGGCGTAGCCATAGATGATCGCGCCGGCGCCGAGCCAGAGCATGCTCTTGCGCAGATCGACGGGATAAAGGCTGGCGGCGAGGACCGCGATGTGAAAGCAGGCGAGCGGCGTGATCGTGTTGCGGAAATAGACGACCGCGTCCTTGGGGCCGCCGTGCACGACGCCGAGGGCGAAATAGAAGCAGACCGTTCCGCAAAGCACCATGCTCAGCAGCAGCCACGGGTGCAATTCGGTCAGCGCGCGGACGCGGTGCTGAAACGAGGCGGCAAGGAAAATGCCGAACGCCGTCATCAGGATGATGAAGTTGGTGCCGCGCAGCGCATCGAATGTGTCGTTGTCGGGAATGTAAGGGGTGAACCAGGCGACCACGAGGTTCTGGTAGAGGAAGGCGCAGATGATCAGCACGGGGACGCCCGAAGGCATTGCGTTTGCAAGGATCAGCGTCAACACGAAGGTTGCGGCAACCCCGAACGGGGTCCAGACGGCGAAGGAGGAGACGGCGAGCGCAACGATAAGCAAGGCGGTGCCGACATGCAGCAGGGCTTCGGGCGTGTCGCGGCCCGGCAGTCCGACAGGCGAATAGGCCTGCGTCGTGCTCATCGCTGGCCCGCTTCGGTCATTGCTTGCCGCGGCAAGCGTTTGTGTCGTCCTTCGTCCACGTCCGTTTCCCGCTTAACTTCCAAGGAGCGCGGCGATCATCGCGCCGTCGAAGCCCTCGACGCTCTGCCTGCTCCTGATGAAGCCGAAACCCTGATCGAGCTCCCAATAGGTCCATGCCACATGGTCCGCTTCGGCCGCCTTGCGCACGGCGCGTACCCACGCCGCGCGGCTTTCGGCATCCACGCAAAAGTTGAGCACGCCGAATTCGTTCAGCATGACCGGGCATTCATGGGTCGCCGACCAGCGCGCCAGGTCGGCAAAATCCCGGGCGATCCGCGCTTCCGTCCAAGGCGCCGACAGCTCGTCCTCGACGAGGTTGGCGGCCTCCTCGTCGCCTGCCGCGCGCAGTTTGGAGAGCAGCCGGCTCACCGGCGCCATTTCCTTGGCCGCGGGAAAAGGCAGGTTTGCGATGCGCGCCAGCGGCGACGCATCCCAGTTTTCGCACTGATGGGTGAATGCCATTGGCGCGTAATAGTGAACGGCGGCAATCTGATTGTCGTCGGCGAGCGGCGGCGTGTCGGCGATTTCCCAGATGCCCTGAAACTGTGCCGGTCCCCAGACCAGTGTGTGCAGCGGACAGCTTGCTCGCAGCGTCGCGGCGATCCGCTCGCGCAGCGCCAGCCATGCGCTCCGTTCCATGGGCGGCTCGTTGAGCAGCTCCGGATAGACCGATTCCGCCGGCAGATCAGCGACGACGACACGCAGCGCCGCCCAAGCCTGAAGCACGCGTCCGCCCGCGGCGTCGGGATCGCTCCGGAAAGCCGCCACCAGTTCGCCCGAGGGATGCATGTCGAGGAGAACGGAAAAGCCGAGCCCGACAAGGTCCCTGATCCCGTTCTGGATGCGGCGAAGTGTTGCCGGGCCGCCGCTGGAGACGAGATCGCCGTTTACCGGCAGCCGGATCGTTTCGAACCCTGATTGGCGCAGCTTTTCAAGCGTGGCCGCGGAGGGGGCAAGTCCACCGTCACGGTCGAGCCATCCGGGAAGGTTGAAGCCGCGCGACGGGGCGCGGACATCGGTGGTCGCCAGCGCGGCTGACCGTGGCAGAGGGGACGTGGCGAGAACGGCTCCGGCGGCAAGGGCCAGCGCATGTCGCCGTGACACCTTGAGCGGCGATGTCATCGATCCACCGCCTCCACGGCTTATCCCCGGGCGGCGGAGCTGCGGCGCCATTCGCCTGCCGCTCGCGGACTGTCGACCGCCCCGGCCGGCCGGACGCCGTCCGGCGCGACGACGAGAGTGGCGCTGCGGCCGATCTGGCCGGCGCCGAATTGCTGCGCAAGCAGCTTGGCGGCGTCCGAAGCCTGCTCGGACGGGCCGAGCGCAAGAAGGGCAAGATCGGCTTTCGCGAAGAGTTCCGGATTCCAGCCGTTTTCGTTGAACGAAGGTGCGATCACGAGCATGAAATCGAATGCGCTCCCGGCCTCGGCCAGAATGCCGCGGAACGTGTTGCGATCCGCAACGCCAGGGCCTTTCCCCGCCACGGAGCCGCACACGACCGTCTGCAGACCGGTCGCGCCGTCGATGAACAATCCGGCTCCTTCCGTCGTCGAGCTGGACAGATGATCGCCAATCTCCACCATCAGCACATTCTGATCGGCCCGTTGCATGCCGATGCCCAGCATCGCGCCAGCGATCCTCGCCTCGAAGCTGCTGCGGATCGAAGATACGAGGATGACAAAGGGTTTGCCATGGTCGTTGAGGTGCAGGATCATCTGCCGCATGATCTTCAGGACGTCGAGCGAAAGCGTTTCGTTTCCGGTCTGGAAAAGCTGCTTTCTGATCGCCTTGATGTTGGAATAAGCGGTCCCGCCGGCAACGCCAGGCAGACGGTACTCGCCGAAATTGGCCGGCATCGGCAATGGCGGGGGGCTGGCAGGCGCGCTGTTGTTGCGGCCCGGGCCCGGCTCCGGCGCGACATGCTTCGGCGCCTGCGGAGCCTCTTCCGGCTGCGGGATCGGACCAAGCCCCAAGGCGAGGCCGCATCCGGCGAGAAGCCCCAGAACGGCGCTCACCAAGAGAAGCAGGACCGGCTTCGGCCATGTCGGCTGTACAGGCGGCGAGGCGACGCCGATCTTGCGCGCCTCGGAGGTCTGCACGCCCTGCATCTGGGAGGTTTCCTGGGCGCGCTTGAGGTAGTCGTCGAGCACGGCGCGCGCGGCCTGCGCCTTGGATTCCAGTTGCCGCAACTGCACCTGCGCGATGTTCGAGTTCGTGGACTGCTGACGCAGGGCTTCGAGCTTGTCCTGCAGCTTCCCGACATTCTGCACGGCAAGATCGTAATTGGCCTTCAACTGCTGCCTTATCCGGTCGGCCTCGGCGGCCATCAGCCGCTTCAACCGCTCCAGTTCGGACTGAAGCCGTCCGATGGTCGGGTGACGCGGCCCGTACATGGTTTGCAGGCTGGCAAGCTCGGTGGCGCGCTGGTTGTAGTCGTCGCGCAATTTGATGGCGGAGGTCGAGGTAAGAATGTCCGCAAGCTTGGCGAGCCCGGCCGGCGAATTGCCAGCCGCCAGCGCCTGGTTGTATCGGTCCTTGGCCTGATCGGCGTCGCCCTGGGCGGCTATCATCTGCGCCGTGAGCTGATCGAGCTGCGACTGCAGCGTGCCGCCATCCGTCGAATTGACGATGTTGTGTTTCGTCTTGAAGTCCTCGACCGCCCGCTCGGCGTCGCTGACATCCTTCTGCAGGCCCGAGATCCTGTCCGTCAGCAGGGTGTTCACGTCGCTGTTGGCGGTCTCGCGTTCTCCCACGAGGCCGGCCCGGTACTGATCGACGATGGCGTTGGCGATCCGCGCGGCCTTTTCCGGCGACGGCGATGTGAAGCTGACATTGATGACGTAGGTAAGCCCCTCGCGCTCCACTGAAACCTTGCTCTGGAAGCGCTTGAAGGCGGTATCCTGCGCCGACGTCGCGGCGGCTCCAAACAACGACAGCAGACGCAACATCGGGCCGACGCCGGCGAACTCCGGGTCGCTGCCGAGCTTCTGATTTTTGAAAACCGCGCCTAACAGGTCAGGCGATTGAATGACGAAGACCTGGCTGGCGATGGCGGCGCTGTCGGACCCGATCCCCGGAAGCACGTTGTTGAAATTGGTCGCGCGGGTATCGCGAGGGTCGATCAGTATCGAGGCAGTCGCCGTATAACTCGGTTTCGTCACCGCAAGATAGGAAAGCGCCAGCAGCAATGCCGCGCCGGCGATGGCAAGCACCATCAAGCGCCGCGCCCAAAGGATGGCCCACACGGCACCTATGTCGAACAGCGGCGGAAGAGTGCGCTCGTCGATCCTGGCTGGCTTCATCATTTTCCTCGCGCAGAGCCGCGACCTCACGACCTCACTCGTCTCCACATTATTAAGGATTATCGTTAGCCATCCGTTAAGGGTGGCGGCGTGACGATGCGTTCGGTGTGGGCGCCGCCGGTAACCATGCGAAGCGTTCGCGCTGGCGCGATTGCGGCATTTTGCTTATGCAGGATTGGGTTTTGAGCGTCGTCGCAGGTGCGGTGTAGGCCCATCGCCGATCGTCTCAGGAGGCGACGTTGAAGGACAATACAGGGAACCGTGAGGCCGCCCAGGGGGCAGCGGCCAGCCCGGCGACCGACATGCGCATGTCGATCACAGCCCTTGCCAAGAGCGGCGCCGTGGCCGGCATCATCAAGCTGGCCAGCGCGGGCCTGTCCTTCCTCATGTTCGTGGCCGTGGCGATGGTGACGGACGAACGGGAGTTCGGCCTTTACAGCGCGACCTACGCCGGCGCGAGCCTGGTCTCTTTCTTCGCTTCGGTGGGCCAGCAAAGCACCGTGCTCAGGTTCTGGCCCCAATATGCCGGACTGGGCGATCTCGCCTCGGCTCATGGGCTGATGGCCCGCGCCATTCTCGTTGCGCTGGCCGGGCTGGTTGCCACCAGCCTGTTTATAGTCGTGGTGGGATTCCTGCCCTTCATCGGCAAGGGAACGCCGGAATGGCTCCCATTGTGCGTGGCGGCCGCGGTGCTGTCCTTCTCGCTCGGCTGGTCGGAGTTTACCTCCGGCGCTTTCCGCGCCAAGAACGCGCTCATATCCGGCCTGTTGCCGCGGGACATCATCTGGCGCGCGGCGACGATCGGCGCCGTTCTCGTTTTGCATTTGATGCATGTGAAGATGGACGCGATTGCAGCGACCTACCTGACGGCGCTGCTGCTCATCCTCTCGGTCGTCCCGCAAACATTCATCCTGGTGCGCGACACGATGCGGGCCGATCGCGGCGGTCTCACGGAAGGGCAAAAGCAGGAATTCAAGACCGTGACGCTCGGCCTGTGGGGCGTCACCTCGCTGCCGCCCGCGCTCGGCCAGGTCAGCACGCTGCTGGTGGCGATGATCCTGGGGCCGGAGGCTGCCGGCGCAATCTTCGTAGCGGATCGGACCACGCGTTTCGTCACCCTTGCGCTCAACGGCATCAACCAGGCGCTGGCACCGCAGATATCGGCCGCCTTCTACAGCGGCGACAGGGCTCACGTTCAGCGCATCACCAGCCTTGCCGCCCTTGGCGGCTTGGCCATTGCGCTGTGCGTGCTGGCATCCTTCTGGATATTCGGCAACCTCATCCTGTCCATCTTCAATCCGGCCTATGCGACGCCGACCATGAGGGCGACACTCGTCATCTTTGGCGTAGGAGCGACGTTCGGCACCGCCTGCGGCCCCATCGAAATCCTGCTGCAGTTGACCGGCCTCCAGCATGCGCTGTTCAAGGTGCTCGTCGTCGTAAACATCGTCGGGCTTTGCGTGACAGCGGTGGCAACCTACTACCTCGGATCCGTGGGTGCGGCGCTGGCCATTGCCGGGACCGTCATCGCCTGGACGTCCTTTGGGGTGTTGATCGCCCGGCGCAGAATCGGCATCAACCCGTCGATCCTTGGTCTGTCCCTGAACGGGGTCGGACTGTTGCCGCATGCCCTCCTAAGGGGGCGCACGTGAAGATCGTCCAGGTGCAGACCCAGGCCGAGGCCGCGGGCGCGCAACGCATCTCCGACATGGTGGGCGAAGGATTGCGGGCGCGCGGGCATGAGGTGCGCACCGTTTTCATGTACCGGAAGACCGAAGCCTACGACAGCGATCCCAACGCGGATTTCGTCCTCAAGCAGCGCCCGCGCGGATTGCCGGGACAGATACGGGCAACCATCGGCCTGGCGCGATATCTGCGCGCGGCACGCCCCGACGCCGTCATCACCTATCAGCACTACGGCAATATCTTCGGCACGGTCGGTGCCCGGCTGGCCGGCGTCAGGCACGTCGTCGCAAATCAGAGCGGCGCCCCGCACAGCAAGGGCGTGATGGGTCTTCTGTCGCAGATCGACAAGCTGATGGGCATGGTCGGCCTCTACCAGGCCAATGTCGTCAATTCCGGCTGGACGGAGGCGCAGTTCGATCGCTATCCACAATCCTATCGGCAGCGTCTCCACCGCATCGATCACGGCGTTCCCGTGCCGGGCGGGGAATTCGACAAGGCGGCCGCACGTGCCGCCTTCGGCCTGCCGCAGGGCGTGTGGCTGGCCGTCTCATCGGGCCGGCTGACACGGACGAAGAACCAGATCGCCCTTGTCGGGGCGCTCGACCAACTGCCTGAGGTACACGTCGCGCTCGCCGGCGCCGGGCCGGAGCGCGAGGCGCTCATTGCCTTTGCCGAAAGCCACGGCGTGGCGAACCGCTTGCATCTCGTCGGCGAGGTTCCGCCGGCGCGCATCTTCGAATTCCTCGCGGCCGGCGACGCCTACGCCTTTCCGTCGATGACGGAGACCTTTGGCCTTGCCTGCGTCGAGGCGGCCATTTCAGGCCTGCCGATCGTGGCCAGCAACCTCGACGTCATGCGCGAGGTGCTGACGGCGGAGGACGGCTCACCTGCCGCGCTGTTCGTCGAGGCCAACGCCGCCGGCATGGCCAGCGGGCTTGCCGACCTGTTCGCGCGCCCGGAATCCAAGGCCAGGCTTTCGGCGGCGGGGCGGCGGCTACGGGACAAATATTCGCCGGCCAGGATGTGCGCAGGCTACGAGGCGCTGCTTCTTGGCTGAGAGCCTCAAGGTACGCTCCGCTCCGGTTCTCGAAAACACCTTCATAAGACTCGCAGGACCGATTTTCGAAACAGTCCCTGACTACTTCCGCACAGCCGCAATCCCGTCGATCACCTCCAGGCGGCCGGCCCGATTGAGCGTGTGGATCCTCGGATAGGGCCAATCGCCGGCAGCATCGATCGATCGGGGGGGCGAGAGCCGCACCGTCCGCTCGTCGAGTTGCAGCAGCTCGCACAGGCCAAGCCCGCCGCCATAGCCCAGGGTTCCGTCCTGGACCGGAAGGAGGACGCTGCCCTCGCGGTCGCGGACGAAGGCTCCGCCTGGGCGAGCCATGCGATGGTCGATCAGGATCGGGTTCGCCGGATGTGGCCGCCATGGGCCGGCGAGCGCGGGAGCGGAGAAAACCACCAGCGTGTCGGAAGTGCTTCCGTGGCCATCCCGATCCGTGGCGAACAGCCAGAGCATGCCTTCATGCTCGAACAAGGTGGCGTCGGAAATCTCGCCTTCGACCAGCACGGTCTCGGCTGTCCAACCGTCCGGGAAACCCGAGGCGCGATAGAGCGTGAGCTTGCCGCTGGCGCTCGCTTCCGGCAGCATCCAGATCGCGCCGTCGCGCTCGAACACCTGCGGGTAGGAAAGGTGGTGCGCCTCCTCCAGCACGACCCGCGGCGCACCAGGGACGCCGTTCGCATCGAAGGGAACAACGGAGATCACCGCCTTGCCGGTCGCGTGCGGATAATCCTCCACGAAGACGAAGGGCTGATCCCGCCACCAAAAGGGGAAAGGGTCGGCATAGAAATGATCGCCTTGGTCGGGCAGCACCGACCAGCCGGTGCCGAGCTTGCCCGTATCGGCGACGCCAGGTGCATCGGTGAAGCGATAGCCGACACGCCAATGCGCATGGCGGAAGCGTGCGCGCCGAAGCGCCTCCCGGCTGAGGCGTGGTAGCGCCACACCCAGATATGCGGACGCGAACCGGCCTTGCTCGCCACGAGCATGGGTTTCAGCAATTGCCTGGCGTGGCAGCCGGTCCGCGGCGAACGCGCGAGCGACCGACCGAACCAGAGTGACGGCCCGGGCGAACACGTCGTCGGTGCCGAGTGCGGTGGATTCGCGCTTGTCGACCATCGGCCGCGCCTGGCCCACCACCGTCTTTTTGTCGAGAACGGCCTCGATCACCGGCAGCCTGCCGGCCGCGACCGCGATCGCCGCCGAGAGATCGGCGCTGGATCCATCGAAGCGAAGGCCGATGGTCGGAACGTCCGATGGGGCCGCGTCGCCGGCAAGGTCGAGCCTCAGCGCGGCGGGGCGCCTGCCGGGTCGAGCCTGGATTGCTTGCACCGCGGAGCCGAGAAGAGGGCCGCGTCGGCGGAAAAGACGTTGCTCGAACTGGAAGGCGGCCTTTGCCGAGGCTGGCCAGCTTGCCGGCCCGGGCTGTTGCAGGACTGCGACATCGTGGCCGTCCGCTTCCAGCCGCTCTATGGCGACCTGCTGCCAATGGCGCGGCGCCGATTGCGGAACGATGACCTCGATCGCCAGCATGTCTTGCCGTCCGCGTCTATTTTCTAATCGGGTTTTCGTAGTTCCGATAATGAGGAACGAAAGACTAGCCTAAAAATGCTTACATCTGGGTTACACGCAAAGTCCAACTTCGACTTTGACGCCCACGGCGAAAATTCTTGACTTGCGATCCCGAACCGGCCGAGGGCCATGCACCCGGCCGCTTTTGCAACGCAACATTAGCATTTTACGCATATACCAAGATTCCAACAATCCCGGCGACCGATCTTGACCTGAAACGCAAGACGTCGTCGATAGGCCGCTGTCCAGCCGGTTCGGATCACATGTTTGAAGTCACTGCCGAGGATGCGTTCGATTTCCGTTCGACGGAATACGCCGAGCTCTTCGCCAGTTCGGCGGCGACCGCTTTTCAGCATCCCATATGGCTCGCGCAACTGTATGAGAGGATCGTGCGGCAAGGCGCCGCCACGCCGCTGATCATCGTCGTACGCGTGCGTGCAAGCGGGAAGCTTGCGATGGTCCTGCCGCTGGTGAGGCGCCGGTACACGCTGCTGAAGGTGGTGGAATTCGCGGATATGCGGGTTTCCGACTATGTATCGCCGGTCGCTGACGAGGAGACCTTCTCACGCATCCTCGCCGACAGCCGCGTAGTCGCAGCAATCCGCAAGCACCTGCGGCCATACGATCTCTTGCGCATCGGCAAGCTGGCGGATCGCTCATTGGCGATGGAACGCTTGCTTGGCATCGACAAGCGCGACAGCATGGGCATGAGCGCCTATTCCAGCAAGCTGGAGCCGACATTCGCCGGCTGGCGCGAGCATCGGCTGGACCAGTCCTATCGCAAGGAGCTCGACAAGAAGTCGCGGCAGCTCAACCGGATGGGGGAGGCGCGCTTCGAATGCGTGGATGGCACGGCCGCCATCCGCACGACATTCGATGCGCTCAGGCTCTATCGCGGCAAACGCTTCGACGGCAGCAACGGTCCCGCCGATCTTTTGCAACTGCCCTCCTATTTCGATTTTTACCTGGCCGTGGCCAATGAGGGATGCGGCGGCTTCGCCCGCACCTATGCATTCTGGATGAACGGCCGGCCGATCGCCGGCGCGCTCGGGCTCGAGCACCGTGGCTCGCTCCTGGTCATTCTCGGCGGCTTCGACGAGACCGGCTACAGGAAGCAGTCGATCGGCAGCCTGATGTTCGAGCAGATCGCCCGCGACTGTATCGAGCGCGGCGACCATCACCTCGATTTCACCATCGGCGACGAACCCTACAAGCGCATCTTCGGCGGACGGCCCTCACCGATGTGGCAGATCTACCGGGCAGGGAGCCCGCTCGGCTACGCGGCGCATATGACGGTGGAGAAATTGCCGGCAGCCAAGGTGCTGGCGCGGCGTATCCTGGAGGCCGCGCATGTCAAGAAGGCCAAGCCTTCTCCCATCATGGTGCCGCCGGCCTCCGATGAGGCTACTGAATCTTCCTGAGATCTGAAAGATCGTAGCCGCAACAGCCTCGAGGCGTCACGCATCCGAAAGCCTCGAGGCGTCACGCATCCGAACGTCCGTCGCGCGTTGACGGACGCGATTGTCGAGCGCCGGCCCTGGACGGTGGCGGTGCGATCAACCGACGGCTTCTACGCTCGGCCGCTTGAGGCCGCGCAGCCTCGCGGCAAAGCTCGGGCTCACCTTGTCGATCTCATGCAGGATGCGGCGACGGCTGAAGTGGACTTGCCGGCGCGCGCGCCAGCGCAGGTCGGTGTCGATGGTCAGACTGCGGCGGAAATTCGCCAGTTGGAGCGCGTGTTCGTCCATCGCCAGCTTCGCCGGATCGTCGTAGAAAGCGGCGATCTTTGCCGCCGCCATGCCGGGCGTGGCCATCCATTGCGGCACATGCACCATGCACAACCGTTCCACATCGGTGAGCAGCCGGCTAACGCCCGTTCCGGCGGCCGGACAGGATGTCTGGTAGGCATCGCCTATCAGGACCACGCCGTCGCGTTTGCAATTCTCGGCAACGGTGATGTCGGTGAGCCAGCTCGAGACACGGTCGATGACTTCGAAATCGCCGAAGGTGTTGATCAGTCCGGGAAGCGTTTCGATGAGCGTTTCCCGGGGACGGTCGCGCAGCGCCTTGACCCACGGGTCGGTGTGCTCCCGGAAAACAAAGAGATTGGCGCGGGTAACGTCCCCGGCCGGGAAAAAGTTCAGGTAGTCGATCCCATCCGAGACGCGTTCACCGTAATAGGTCAGCGCAGGGTGCCTGAAGGCGCTTGCGCCCGCCGGACGGACATTGAAGCCGAAGGTCAACGATTGGCGCTGGTGGATGAACCGGCGCTCGATACCCACATCGCGCCGCAGGATGTCACCCATGCCCGTGGCGAGCACGAGGAGGCGCGCCGTCACATCTTCCTGCCCGATGATCGACACGCGCTGCCGCTCGGGGCCAGCCTCAACTCCGCTCACCCGGCCGGCGACGAAGCGTACGGTCTTAGGCAGTTCGGCGCGCATCGCGGCGACGAGGTCGTCGTAGAAAATGCCGTAATGGCGGGCGCGCGTGCGGTCGAGCACCCGTCCCTTGCGCATATTGACGATCTCGTCGAATGCCGCGGCCGCCGCCGAAAGGCTGTCCAGCAGACCGATTCGGCGCAATTTGTCGATCTGGTCGCCGGCGATCTTCTCGACGCGGAACTCGCGTGGAAAAACGGGATAGCGGTCGATCAGCGTGACATGGTAGCCCGACCGCCCAAGTAGGGTCGCGGCAAGCGTGCCTGAGAGCCCGCCGCCGACGATGGCGATCTCCGTATCGGTTCCCGCCGGCAGCGGACGGAGCGAGTTTTCAGCGGTCATTGCGAATACCTCAACAGGGCATAGAGAGCGCGGGGATTGGTGGTGAAATAGCGCCAGAAGAGCCGGCGCGGCTCCATCAGCATGCGCCAGAGCCATTCGAAGCCGGCCTTCTGGACCCAGAGCGGCGCGCGCCGGATCTTGCCGCCAAGATGGTCGAAAAGGCCGCCGGACGTCTTGATGACCCCGACATTCGAGAGGCGCGACCCGAAGTCGCGCACAAAGATCTGCTCGCGCGGAACGCCGAGGCCCAGCCACAAAATGTCCGGAGCAAGCGCGTCGATTTCATCGAGCTTCTTCTCGAGCGCTTCGCCGGTGAGATAGCCGTGGCTATGGCCGACGATGCGCAGGCGCGGGTAACTGGCTCTGATGGCGGCTACGGCATTGCCGTTCTCCGCCTCCGTCGATCCCAGCAGATAGAAGGTTGCCGCATCGTTCTCGGCGAGCTTTGCCACGTCATGGAACAGATCGGTGGTGGCCACCCGTTCCGGCAGCGGCGTGCTGCACAAAAGGCGCGAGGCGAGAACAAGCGGCTGGCCGTCGGCGAAGATCTGGTCGGCTTCGCGGAACAGGGCGGCTATCTCGGACTTAGCGCGCGCCTGGGCGATGACCTCGCCGTTGGCGGAGGTGAAATAATACGGACGGCTGCCGTGGCGGTGTTGGCGCGCCGCCGCGATCATCAGGCGGGCGGCGCCCTGCCGGTCGATCACGGTGACGGGCAGCCCGCCAAGCTGCACGGTCGGCAATGCAAGCACGTCCTGCTGGGATGGCGCTGCCTCCAGCTTCGCCACGGCGCTCACGCTCGTGTGCCCCGTCGAAGTCTGAGGCGGCAACCGAGGAAAATGAGAGGTCTCATGGCTCGCAGGCGTCACATGTTGGCTGGAATGCAGCGGATTCGATCCGCTGGTCGTAACGCCCTCTTGTTCAAAATCTCTTTTTGAACTTTCTAAAACTTTTCGCATAGGAGAAGTCGCCCCATTCTCCGATATTCAAACTACCCCCTTCATTGACACCATAAGTAAAAAAATCAAAAAGTTAAGTGATATGTTAATAGTTAGTTAATGCATAAATTTTGAATATAATTTTATATTAATTGAATTCTCAGCGGCAACTGCAGCTTGCTTTTCGTCGATTTGAAGTTGAATTTGCCGGGCGCGAGTCATGACACGGTTGTCGCCGATCGCGGCCAATGGGGCGACTGTTTTGGCCAGCGGATGATCGTTGGGGTGGGCGCGGAGGTGGGCGGTCCTACCGATCCTCGTCAACTGCATCTGCGGGAGGATTGCTGCTGCGCGGCAGCGGCGTGTCCCCGGCCTGTCACATGATGCCGAAGGTTTTGTAGGCATCCACCGCGCTCATTCCCTCGCGGATCGCCTTGGCGACAAGCTTCTCTCCGCGGACTTTTTCAAGGGCCAGCCGCACCACCTCTTGCTCGGCCTGCCGCGGGATGACAAGGACGCCTTCCTTGTCGCCGAAGAGGAGCGTTCCAGGCTCAATCCGCACGCCGCCGATCTCGAGCGCGCAGCGATAGCCTATGACCTTACCGCGCACGCCTTGATCCCGCGCGTAGTAGCCGGTGCAAAAGCAGGGAAAGCCCAGCGCCTTGATGCCGTCCGTATCGCGGGCGAAGCCGTCGACCAGCGCGCCGCGCGCGCCGAGGATTTTCGCGCGCGTCGACATGAGCTCGCCCCACAGCGCGTAGCGGGGCGAGCCGCCGCTGGCGACGTAGATCTCGCCGGGCTTCAGATCGTCGAGCGCTTCGAACATCAACCCGAATGGCCTGGTCATCAACGGGTTCCGTGTCGCCTCGTCGGACGGAAAAATGTCGGCTTCGAGCACCGGCATGGCCCGGCCAAGCAATCGCGTCTTCTCATCGACAGGCTTGAACACGGGCGGCAGGAATTGATGCCGCAGCCCGAGCGTGTCCATCACGTCTCCGACCACCGCGACGAAGAGCTCCGTTTCGAACAGGCGGTACATTTCGGCGTCGTCGGCATAGAGGCGCGTCGATCTCGTCATCAGACTTCTATCCCGATGTTGCCGGATTGAGCGGTGCGGGAAGGCCCCAGCGCCGCGGCATTCTGCACCAGCGCGCGCATATAGCCGAGCGCAAAGGCCTTTCCCGCATGCCAGGGCGCGTCGCAGGACATTTCCGGCGTATGGTCGGGGATGATGACGCCGTCATAGTTTTCATCGCGCAGGACGCGGACGATTTCGGCCATGTCGATGTCGCCGTCGTCGACGAAGGTCTCGTGATAGTTCGGCACCTTGCCGCGCACGTTGCGGAAGTGGATGTAGCCGATCCGCTTGCGTCGGGCGAAGCGCCGGACATGCCCGTAAATCCCGTCGCTGCCCGGCATCTCCTGCAGCGAGCCGAGGCAGAGCTCAAGCCCGTTGGACGGCGAATCGACAATGTCCATCAGCCGGTCGTATTTCTCCGGCCGGTTGACGAGCCGTGCCGTGCCGCGAAGCGCCTCGGCCGGCGGATCGTCGGGGTGTGCTGCGAGCACGACGCCCGATTCCTCGGCCACCGGAACGACCTCCCGCAGGAAGGCGCCGAGCCGCTGCCAGAGCTCATCGCTGCTCACCGTCACCGGGCTGGCGTCCGGCCGGCCGGGGCGGTAGCGCATGTTCCAGACGACGCCGTCGGGCAGGGGCAGATCGGGATCGATGGCCGCAAGGTCGAGCCCGACCGACATCGCTTCCCCGCGCGCGAAGGGGCCGCGCGACCAGCCCCAGACACCGGCGATGGAGAAGTTGTAGCCGATGCAGGGAATGCCGGCGCGTCCGGCATCGCGGACCAGTCGCTTCAACCCTTCAATCTGCTTTCCCCTATCGGGGCCGTCGAGCAACACATCAGACCAGAAGCGGGGCGAAAAATTCTCGATCGCGGCGACTTCCAGCCCGTTGTCGCGCACGCTCTTCACCAGGCCAGAAAAATCCTCGTAGTTCCAGGGTTCGTCGGTGGAGCAGTCGCCCCAGCCCTCCTTCTCGCTGCCGGCCGAGAGGGAAGGATCGCGCCCGCGAAAATAGTTGGTGAGGTGGGCAACGATATGCGTGGCGCCTGTCTGACGGGCAAAGCGGAAATTGTCGGGCGTCAGCGACTCCCGGTAGAGGCCAAGGCCGATCTTCATGGTCCTACTTCACGCCGATGCCGGCGGTCAGGCCGCCGTCTATTTTGTAGTCCGCGCCAGTGCAGAAGCCGGCTTTCGACGAGCACAGAAAGGCGATGAGCTCCGCCACTTCCTCCGGTTCGCCGATGCGGCCAAGCGGATGCGCCGCACCGAAGCGCCTGTAGGCCTCCTCGACATCGGCATCGCTGCCGTTTTCGCCGCGCGCGGCCTTCTCCAGGATCGGCGTGCGGATCGAGCCCGGGCTGACCGAATTGACCCGGACACCGGCCGCAGCGTAGTCGAGCGCCAGCGAACGCGTCAGCGTGTGGATGGCGCCCTTGGTCGTGGCATAAGCGGCGACATTCTGCTGGCAGGCGAAACCTTGCACGGAGGCGACATTGACGATGGCGCCGCCGCCCCGCTTGATCATTTCGGGGATGCCGAAATGCGCCGTCAGGTAGATCGAGCCGACATTGACCGTCATCGCCCGGTTCCAGGTTTCCCAGTCGGTCGTCGTCGCGGTTCCGTATGGATGGACCGCCGCCGAATTGACGATGACATCGAGGCCGCCGAAGCGCTGGACGCCGGCCGCGACGGCGTCGCGGACCTGGTCGGAAACGGAGACGTCAGTGTCGATGACCAGCGCGCCGGCTTCGCAGCTTTCCAGTTCGGCCCTCATCGCGGCATTCGCCGCGCGGTCGATGCCGCAGGCGACGATCGCGGCACCCCCTGCTGCGAGGCGTCTGGCGGTTGCGAGGCCAATTCCGGTCGTCCCCGTCACCAGGGCCACCTTGCCGTTGAAATCCTTCATTGCGGGAACTCCTTCAGTCACTGTCGGAAGCCGGTTCTTCCGGCAGGAATCGCAGGGCGAAATCGAGGTGGCGGCTCATCAGATAGGCGTAGGCCAGCCTGTCACGCGCGCGCAGGGCGGCAATGATCTCTCCATGCGCGGCGCGGGTGTCGGCCAGCACCGGACGCATTTCCTTGCCGATAGTCATGATCCGCAGGATCACCGGGGAAAGGAAGGAGTAGATGTCCGTCAGCATGCGATTGTCCGCCAACGCGACCAGCGCCATGTGGAAATTGAAATCGTTCTCGGCGGCTTCCTCGATCGAGCGGCTCTCGACGATCCGTGCATTGATCTCGTCAAGCGCCTCGATCTGCTCGTTCGTAGCATTGAGCACGATGTGGTCGCCGATGCCGACTTCGATGATGCGTCTGAAGCCCTGGATGTCGGCGAAGGACGAGCGCGAGACATCCATGTGCGCGGCGAAGAAATTCTGGATGGCGATGCTCTGGCCGTCGGCCAGGACGGCGCCGACGCGTGGCTTTGGCTCGATCAGCCCATAGGTCCGAATGGTGCGCAACGCCTCGCGCACGGTGTTGCGGCTGGCGCCGGTGATCTCGCTGAGCTCGCGCTCGGTCGGCAGCACGTCGCCGACATTGAGCTGCCGCGCGCGGATGAGGTCGAGGATCCGCCCGGCCGCGGTGTCGACCGCGGACCTGCCGCCGGCGCGGCGGGCGACGGCATTGGCCCGCACGGCCTGAGAGTTTTCCGACATCGATCCTCCTAATTGTTGGACCAGAATATCGTAAGATTTGGGGAAAACAATCTGTTTCGGCCCGCTTTGTCGAATTTCGTAGGAGTTTTGCGGGGAGCCTGCCCTAGCGGGTGCCGGATTTTTAATTTGACTCTCATTGTGGTCCAACAATAAGTTGTCGCTCTCTCGAAGAAGGAAAGCGACGATGGAACAGTGCTGGCGCTGGTATGGCCCCGACGACCCGGTGACACTCGATCATGTCAAACAGGCGGGTGCGACCGGCGTCGTCTCGGCCCTGCACGACATCTATGATGGACGCGCCTGGCCGCTGGAAAACATCCTGGAGCGCAAGCGGATCATCGAGGCGGCGGGGCTGACCTGGTCGGTCGTCGAGAGCATTCCCGTCCACAACTCGATCAAGATCGGCTCGCCGGAACGGTCCCGCTATGTCGGCTTCTACAAGGACACGATCCGCGCGCTTGCCAAGGCCGGCATCGCGACGATTTGCTACAATTTCATGCCGGTGGTCGACTGGACCCGCACGGATCTGGCCTATCGCCTTCCGACCACCGGTTATGCGTTGCGCTTCGACGCGATCGATTTCGCGGCTTACGACCTGTTCGTGCTGAAGCGCAGCAATGCCGAGGCCGGCTACACGTCCGCCCGCATCGCCGAGGCGCAATCGCGGCTGAAGGAACTCGGCGATGAGAAGATTGACAGGATCGAGCGCAACCTCATCGCCGGCCTGCCCGCCACCGAGCGCAGCTACAACCGCGACAGCTTTCGCGAGGCACTGGCCGAATACGATTCGATCGGGCCGAAGGAATTGCGCGACAACCTCGCCTGGTTCCTGCGCGAGATCATTCCGGTGGCCGAACAGGAAGGGGTGCGCATGTGCATCCATCCCGACGACCCGCCCTTCTCGCTCTACGGCCTGCCGCGCATCGTTTCGACCGCCGAGGATGCGCGCTTCATCCTCGACGCCGTCGACAGCCCGGCAAATGGGCTGACGTTCTGCACCGGCTCCTACGGCACGCGCGCCGACAACGACATCGTCGCCATGGTCAAGGAATTCGCCGGTCGCATTCATTTCGTCCATCTGCGCAACGTCACCATCGAGGATGACGGCTCGTTCCACGAGGCCGAGCATCTCGAAGGCGGCACCGACATGGCGCATGTCATCCTCGCGCTGATGCAAGAGGAGGCGCGCCGCCGGAAGGAAGGCCGTGCCGACTGGCGCATTCCGATGCGGCCGGATCACGGACATCTGCTCGCCGACGACATCGGCAAGACCAGGATCAATCCCGGCTACTCGCTGATCGGCCGGCTGAAGGGCCTCGCCGAACTGCGGGGCATCATGCGGGCCGTCGAGCGGTTTGGGTTGGCTTGAGGTCGCGGCCGGGGAGTTTGCGTATGTAAAAACAATTTGCTCAGGTAAAAATACCTGCTACTGGTTTGCGGGCCGGGCACATGCCCGGTCCCAGGGAGGAAATTGCCGGATATGACCAAACTGCGCGGTCTTGCGTGGGATCATCGACGTTGCTGGGGTCCGCTCGACGCCAGTGTCGGACCGTATTGCGCCGCCAATCCCGGCCTGGAAATCGAATGGGATCGCCGCAGCCTCTATGAATTCGGCGAAGGCGCGCTAGGCCCGGTGCTCGGCGCCTACGATCTGGTCGTGTTCGACCACCCCTTCATCGGCGACGTCGCGCAGGACGGGCTGATGGTGCCCTTCGACGGCTATCTGTCGGCGGAGCAAATCCGCTTCTTCGAGCGGGATTCGGTCGGTCCGTCCTGGCGGTCTTACGAGAAGAACGGACGGCAATGGGCATTGCCGATCGATGCCGCATGCCACGTCGCCTCGTATCGTCCGGACCTTCTGGAGCGCTACGGTCCGGTACCCCGCACGCATGAAGAGGTCGTCGAGCTTGGCAGGCTCGCGCGCAGGGACGGGAGGTGGCTCGGCCTGCCATTCGTGCCGACGGACGCCATGTGCCTGCTTCTGACGCTCTGCCATCCGCAGGAAGACGGCGAGCAATTCATCGCCACGGAGATGGTAGCGAGGGCCGTCGCACAATTGCGCGAGCTTGCAGTGCTGTCGCATCCAAGCTCGTCCAAATGGAATCCGATCCGCTGCTACGACCACATGGTCGCGCATGACGACGTGGTCTATGTGCCTTTCGCCTTCGGCTATGTGAACTACGCCTCGAAACCCGACAGGCCGTATCTGCGCTTTGCCGATGTGCCGACCGCGCGATCGGCGGGCGCCTTGCTCGGCGGCGCCGGCATCGGCGTCAGCGCCCAGTCGAAACACAAGCGGGAGGCGA
Organism: Mesorhizobium sp.; assembly: GCA_004020545.1. GTDB lineage: Bacteria > Pseudomonadota > Alphaproteobacteria > Rhizobiales > Rhizobiaceae > Mesorhizobium. Next base: position 298,533 of record SAQE01000001.1, read on the forward strand.
TCGACTACGCGCTGTTCCTGTGTTCGCCCGAATATCAGCGCGGCGACTATGTGAGATCGGGCGGACAGCCGGGATCGCTGGCCGCCTGGAAGGATGCCGAGGTCAATCGTTTCTCCAGCGATTTCTTCTCATCGACGCTGCGCACGATCGGTTCGTCCTATCTGCGTCCGACGCATCCGGGCTTCATCGCCTTCTTCCGCGAATGCGCGCCGCGTGCGGCCGCTGCTATCGCCGGCGACATCGCGGCCGCCGAACTGGCCGAGCACGTGAACCGCCTCTACCGCGAAACCAGGCAACCGGAACGGAGCGTCGCGTGATGGCTGCAGGCATTGCCGAGACGCTCGACGAAAGCGAAGGCGGCCGTAGCGGATATCGCGTGCCGGCGGTGGAGAAGGCGCTCGACGTCCTGGAGTTCATGGCCTCCAGCGCCGAAGCGCTCACCCAGACCGAGATCGCGACCGGCCTCGGTCGCTCCATCCACGAGATCTACCGCATCCTGCTCCTCCTGGAGAAGCGGGGCTACATCTTCCGCACGCAATCGGACCGCTTCCGGCTGTCGCTGAAACTATTCGAACTGGCGCATATGCATCCGCCGGTGAACCGGCTGGTCGAATGCGCGCTGCCGGTGATGCGCGAACTGACCGCCAATGCCGATCAAAGCTGTCACCTGGTGGTGCGCGAGGGACAGAACGCGCTGGTGGTGCTGCAGATCGATTCGCCGCTGCCGATGCGCTACTCGGTTGCGCTGGGATCGCATTTCCCAATCCTCGAAACCAGTTCCGGCGCGGTGCTGCTTGCCCATTCAAGCCGGGCCGAGCGCGATCGCATCGTCGAGCGCATCGTGGCCGCCGGCGAAGGCCAGGGGACGCGGGAGGAAATCGAGGCGCGGCTGAACGAGGTGGCGAGGCTTGGCTACGAGATGCGCGCCTCCTTGGCCGTCGAGGCCTGCACCAACATCTCCATGCCGGTGCGCGATCACACCGGCGCCGTCATCGCCGCGCTCACGGTGCCGCTGCTGCCGCAGAAGGCGGCGCGCTTCGACCGCGAAACGGTCTTCGAACGCACCCGGGCCGCCGCTGAAAAGATATCGGCGGCACTCGGCTGGGGCGACGCCGACACCTCCTTACGTGCCGACCCGGAACGGCGGGACTACCCGTTCAGCGACTGACAAAAGCGAAAAACCTGGGAGAGAAAAATGCACTGGTCCAAATCAATCCTGCTCGCATCCGCGGCCATGCTGGCCATGGGCGCGGCGGCAGCGCGCGCCGAGAACATGCCCAAGCACATCGGCTACGTCACCAATTACGCCACCCATGAGTGGTATCAGAATGTCATCAAGGGCATGAAGGCCCACGGCAAGGAACTTGGGATCGAGGTCGAGGTACAGGACGCCAATCTCGACATAGCCAAGCAGGTCGCGGCCGCCGAGGACTTTATCGCCAAGGGCGTTGACGTGCTGATCATCACCCCGGTGAATGAAGAAGGCGTGGTCCCGCTGCTGCGCCAAGCCAAAGCCGCCAACATCCCGGTGGTGCTTGAAGGCAATCCCGTCAAGGGCATGACCACCATGGTTGCCATCTGCGACTATGACACCGGCTATTTCTCCGGCGTGGAAGCCGGCAAGTATGCCAAGGAAAAGCTTGGCGGCATCGCCAAGGTGATGAATGTCGGGCTGCCGCTGCTGTCGGCAACCGTGCTGCGCTCGCAAGGTTTCATGGACGGGTTGAAAACCATTGTCCCCGACGCGGTGATGGTTCACGACCTCGACGGCGGCGGCAATCCGGACCGTGCGCTCGAAGTCTCGTCGGCCGCGCTCGCCAAGAATTCCGACGTCAACATCATCTACGGCATCAACGATTCGTCGTCGCTGGGCGGCCTGCAGGCCTGGAAAGCGGCCGGCAAATCGCAGGACGGCCTGCTGACGGTCGGCACCGGCGGCGAAGGGCTTGCCTTCATCAACGCGATGCAGAACGAGCCCTCCTACCGCATCGAGGCCGCGATGTTCCCGGAGAAGGAGGGCTTCACGACCATCGACGCGGCGGTCAAGCTTTTCAACAGCGAGCAGGTGCCGGAGCACATCGTCAGCCCGACCGCGCCGATGGCCGGCGACGACTGGAAGAAGTACTACGACTATGATGGCACCACCCGCACCATCAAATGGGACGCCGTCAATGCGCTCCAGCCGCCGGCAAAGTGCATGAAGACCTCGGCCGACCTGAAGAAGTAGGCTGATCGACATGGCCCTTTCCGCGATGCGGGAAGGGCCGCCAGCCAGGCGCTGTCGGCGGCGAAGACCCGGCACCGGCGCCTGACCCCGACGACGGGAATAGACCAAGATGAGCGAGCTTACACACGCCCCCGCGCAGAAGCGCTTTGTCGGCGGCCGGTTTCTGGGTGGCAGCCAGCTCGTGCTGGGCTTCATCCTGGCGGTGCTGTGCATCACCATCTCGATCGCGGCGCCGCAGTTCTATTCGGAAGCCAACATCATCGCCATCCTGCGCCAATGCGCGCTGGTGCTGATTGTCGCCTCAGGCATGACCATGCTCATCATCACGGCGGAAGTCGACCTGTCGGTCGGCGCGTCGCTTGCCTTCGTCGGCTGCATCGGCATGGCCGTGCTCAATTCCACCCACAGCCTTCCGCTCGGCATGCTGGCGGCGCTTGCCTTTGCCGGCGGCGTCGGCCTTTTCAACGGGCTGGTCGTCACCAGGCTCAGGGTGAACTCGCTGATCGCCACCATCGGCACGATGATGATGCTGCAGGGCGGCGTCTATCTGTTCACGCGCGAGGCGGTGCAGAACCACAATCAACTGGCGAGCTTCACCGATCTCGGCGCCGGCTATGTCGGCGCGGTGCCGGTTCCCGTCATCCTGGCGGCGCTAATCTTCGTGGTTGCCTATGTGACGCTGCGCTTCACCACGCTCGGCCGCTACCTCTACGCGGTCGGGGCCAATGAAAGGGCAGTGCGGCTGTCCGGCCTGCGCTCGGAACGGCTCAAGCTGTTCGCCTTCGTCGTCACCGGCCTTTGCGTCGGTGTCGCAGGCATGATCCTGTCGTCGCTGATGAATGCCGGCCAGCCGACCGCCGGCCGCGGCTTCGAACTGACGGTCATCGCCGCCGTCATCCTCGGCGGCACCAGCCTGCTCGGCGGCCGTGGGTCGCTATTCGGCACCTTGCTCGGAGTGCTGGTGCTGAAGGTGATCGACAACGGCATCATCATTCTCGGCTGGAACCAGGATCTGCAGATGGTGGTGCCGGGCATCGTCATCATCCTGGCGACTTATCTCGACATCATCCGGAACAAAGCCAATGTCCGTTGATTTCCTGCACCCCGGCGAAGGCGCGGCCATCGACTCAGATGTGCCGGCGCTGGAATTGCGCGGCATCGGCAAGCGCTTCCCGGGCGTCGTGGCGCTGGACAATGTCGACTTCACCCTGGAGCCCGGCAAGATCCACGCCCTGATGGGCGAGAACGGCGCCGGCAAGTCGACGCTGATCAAGATCATGGCCGGCGTCTACGGCAAGGATGCCGGCACGATGCGCATGCGCGGGCGCGAGGTCGACATCCGGTCACCGCGCGACAGCCTCAAGGAAGGCATCAAGGTCGTGTTCCAGGAGATCGCATTGATCTCCGAGTTCACCGTCGCCGAAAACATCTTCCTCGAAGGCTATCCGACCGGCAAAGCCGGCTCGATCGACTGGAAGAAGATCCGTACCGATTCAGCAGCACTGTTCAACCGCATCGGCTTCAATGTCGATCCGGCGGCGCGGACGGGATCGCTGCCGGTCAGCCAGCAGCAGATGGTCGAGATCGCCCGCGCGCTCGCCCACGAGGCGCGCGTCGTGGTGATGGACGAACCGACATCCTCGCTGACGCCGAACGAAGTCTCGCTGCTGTTCACCGTCATCCGCCGGCTCGCCGCGCTCGGCATCGCGGTGGTCTATGTCAGCCACAAGCTCGACGAGGTATTCGAGATCGCCGACACGGTGACCGTGCTGCGCGACGGCCGCCACATCTCGACCAGACCGATCGGCGAGCACTCCAACGACACGCTGATCCAGGACATGATCGGCCGGCGCATCGACAATCTGTTCCCCCGCAAGCGCGGCGTGCCGGGCAGCAAGGTGGCACTATCGGTAGAAAATCTCAGCACGGCGAAGAAGCTGAACGACGTTTCCTTCGAGGCACGCGCCGGCGAGGTGCTCGGCTTCTTCGGATTGATGGGCGCCGGCCGGACCGAGCTTGCCAAGGCGATCGTCGGCTACGATCCGATCACTTCCGGCACGATCACGGTCGACGGCCACCGCCTGGCGCCGCATGACACGCGCACCGGCGTCAAGCTCGGCATCGGCCTGCTCACCGAGGATCGCAAGAGCGAAGGCCTGATGGGCGAACTGCCCGTCTACCAGAATGCCAGCCTTGCCTCGCTCGGCGCGTTCGCCCGCCTGGGCTTCGTCGACAAGGCGAAGGAGCACAAAGCGGTGCAGAACTATGTCGACCGCTTCCGCATCAAGACGCCCAGCCTGTTCCAGCAGGTGAAGAACCTGTCGGGCGGCAACCAGCAGAAGGTGCTGATCTCGCGCTGGCTGATGCGGGGCCTGAAAGTCATCGTCGTCGACGAACCGACACGTGGCATCGATGTCGGCGCCAAATCGGAAATCTTCGCGCTGATCGACCGGCTTGCCGGCGAAGGCCTGGCGGTCGTCATGATGACGTCGGAGATGCCGGAACTGCTCGGTCTCGCCGACCGCATCGCGGTGATGTGCGAGGGCAGCCTGACCGCGATCATGTCGCGCGAGGACGCTACGCAGGAGAAGATCCTCAATGCGGCGATCGGATAGAACCATGGCGCGGCGCTGCAGCACTCCTTGCGATCCGCCCCATTCTTTCGAAGGGAGCAAGCGATGAGCCTTGTAAGCACGGCTTCCGCAAAAGCTGAGCCGTCCATGCTGGCGCGGCTCTTTGCCCGGCAGGAACTGGCGCTGCTGGTCTGCCTCGTTCTGGTGCTGATGTTCTTTTCCGCCACGGTCGAGAACTTCCTCTCAGTGCGCAACATGACCAATGTGCTCGGGCAGGCATCGCTCGCGCTCACCGCCGGCATCGGCTGCGCCATCGTCTTCATTTCCGGCGAGGTCGACATCTCGATCGGATCGCTGCTGGCGACCATTGCCCTGCCATTGATCATCATCATGAACGACACCAATTCGCTGCTGCTCGGCGTCGGCGGCGCGCTGCTGTTCGGCCTGATCATCGGTGTCGTCAACGGCTATCTCACCGCCTATGCCGGCATCAACTCGCTGATCGTGACGCTCGGCACGATGTTCATCATGCGCGGCGGCGTCTATCTCTACACCGGCCAGCGCGCGATCCCCGACGACGCCAGCCTCGACAGCTTCATCGCGCTGTCGGACGGGCGCCTGTTCAATATCATCCCCTATTCGGCTGTCATCGCCATCGTGCTGCTTGCCGCCTTCGGCTACATGATGCAGCACCGGCCGTTCGGGCGACAGATCTATGCCGTCGGCGGCAATCAGGAAGTGGCGCGTCTGGCGGGTTACGACGTGCGGCGCGTCAAGTTCATCTGCTTCATCATCAGCTCGCTGCTGGCGACGGTTGCCGGCATCATCCTGGCGGCGCGTGTCGGCTCGGCGCAGCACACCGCCGGGCTCAATTTCGAGTTCCAGGTTGTCGCCGCGACAGTGCTCGGCGGGGTGAGCCTCGCCGGCGGCATCGGCAGCCTGACCGGCATGGCGCTCGGCGTGCTGATCCTGCAGTTCCTATCCAACGGCCTGCGCGGGCTTGGGCTGCCGACCGAATGGCAACTGGTCATCACCGGCATGATCATCATCGCCGCGGTCGCCTTCGACGAGGCGAAGCGCCGGCGCGCGAATGGAGGCTGACATGGCTCGTCTTGAAGGAAAAACCGCCGTCATCACCGGTGCCGCCGACGGCATCGGCCATGCGATTGCCGAGGCGATGGCGCGGGAAGGAGCGCATGTCTTCCTCGGCGACATCGCCGACAGCGCGGGTGAGGAGTTCGCGGCCGCACTGCGCGCCGCCGGCCACCTTGCCGACTACGTCCATTGCGACGTTTCGCAGGAAGCCGATATCGCCGGCCTCATCGATGCCGCCGTCAAGAAGACCGGGCACCTCGACGTCCTGGTCAACAACGCCGCCATCGCCATCGGCGGCATGCCGGTGCACGAGATGACCGACGAGCAATGGCACCGGCTGATCGCGGTCAACCTGACCAGCGTGTTCCGCGGCTGCAAATACGCGCTGCCGCACATGATCGCGCAGAAGTCGGGCTCGATCATCAACATGGCTTCGGCGCAAGGGCATATCGGCCTCGATGGCTGGACTGCGTACGCCGGCGCCAAGGGCGCGGTGATGGCGATGACGCGCCAGATGGCGGTCGAGTTCGGCCCGATGAACATCCGCGTCAATTCGATTTCGCCGGGCACCATCAACACGCCGATGAACGACAGGCTGATCAAGGAGATCGGCGGCAACCTCGCCAAGGCTTGGGTCAAGATGCACCCGCTCGGCCGCATCGGCGAGCCTTCCGAGGTGGCCGAGGCCGCCGTCTATCTGGCCTCGGACGCGGCCGGCTTCACCACCGGCACCGACCTGCGCGTCGATGGCGGGCTGACCGCAGCACCCCGCTACGTCCCCGAACTGCTCTGAAACACGAAACGAGACATGAAATGAATAAGGCCCTCGAAGGCGTCCGCATCCTCGACTTCAGCCATCTGCTGCAGGGGCCGTTCGCCACGCAGCTGCTCGGCGACATGGGCGCCGATGTCATCAAGATCGAGCGGGCCGGCGCCGGCGACATGTTCCGCGGCATGACCTTTTTCGCCAAATGGGTGGGCGGCTCCGAGAGCCCGAACTTCCTCGCCTGGAACCGCAACAAGCGCTCGATCGCGCTCAACCTGAAGAGCCGCAAAGTGCATGCCATCATCATGGAGATGGCGAAGAGCGCCGACGTGGTGGTGCAGAATTTCCGCCCCGGCGTGCTGGCCAAGCTCGGTTATGGCTACGAGGATTTCAAGGCCGTCAATCCAAGCATCATCTACTGTTCGGGTTCGGGCTACGGCGAGGAAGGCCCTTACGTCGAGCGCCCCGGCCAGGACATGCTGATCCAAGGGCTTGCCGGGCTGATCGCCAACACCGGCCGCGGCGACCAGGCTCCGGTTCCCGCCGGCGCCGGCCTTGCCGATCAGATCGGCGCCATGAACATGGTCTACGGCATATTGTCGGCGCTCTATTATCGCGAGAAGACCGGCAAGGGCCAGAAGATCGAGGTCAATCTGCTGGCCGGCCTCCTGGCGCATCTCAATCAGGAATATGTCGCCGTGCTCAACCTCGGCGAGGATTTCGTGCGGCCGAATTCCGGCATCGGCCATCCCGGCATGCAGGCACCGTTCGGCATCTACGAGACGAAGGACGGTGGCTATGTGTCGATCGCCATGAGCCCGTTCAAGACGCTTTACGAGGTGCTGGAAGCGCCGCAGCTCGCCGTCTACGACAACCTCAAGACGCTGTTCGGCAAGCGCGATGAGGTGTTCGAGAAGGTCAATGCCGAGACGAAGAAATTCGCCACGCAAGACCTGTTGGCGCGGCTTCTGGCAGCCGACATCTGGTGCGCCGAGGTGAAGGACATCCGCAGTGCGGCGGAAGATCCGCAGGTCACGCATATGGGCATGATCACCAGCTACGACCATCCGCGCGGCGGCACGGTGCGGGTTGTGGCGCCCGCGGTCAAGATGAGCGAGACGCCCGCGACCATCGAACGGCCGGCTCCTCTGGTCGGCCAGCACGGGCGCGAGATCCTGGCCGAGTTCGGCCTCTCCAGGGACGAGATCGCAGCGTTGGAAGCGTCCGGCGACATGACCGTGGACGCGGCCTGACGATGGGCGCCTACCAGACACTCACGATCGAAATCTCGGGCCGCGTCGCGATCGTCACCTTCCGGCGCGCCGACCAGCTCAACGCCATGAACCGGCTGATGCAGGGCGAGATCACCACAGTCTTCGAGGCGCTGTCCGCCGACGCAAACGTCGGTGCGATCGTGGTGACCGGCGAGGGGCGCGGCTTCATGGCCGGCGCCGACATCAAGGAGTACGCCGCGCAGACGGCTGCCGAGTTCGACACGTTCCAGGCTGCCGGCGCGCGCATGTACGCGGCGATCGAGAACAACCGGAAACCGGTGATCGCGGCGGTCAATGGCTTCGCGTTGGGCGGCGGCATGGAGCTGGTGCTCTGCTGCGACATCGTTATCGCCAACCAGTTCGCCAAACTCGGCCTGCCGGAGATCAAGCTCGGGCTGGTCCCCGGCGGTGGCGGCACGCAACGCAGCGTCGCCAAGCTCGGCCGCAACCGCGCCAACCTCCTGCTGATGACAGGAGCGATCGTGCCGGCCTCCGAATTCGTGAGTGCCGGCCTGGTCAACGAGATCGTCGATGTCGACAGGCTTATGCCGCGCGCTCGGGAATTGGCCGGGATGATCGCCGCCGAGCCCGCCGCCGCGATCGAAAGCCTGAAAGCCCTGACGGCGCATGCGGTGTCGGGCGATCTGGCCGACGGCCTCGCCATGGAGCGCGACATTCTGGGCGGCCTCTATCGGAGCGAGATCGGCCAGCGGCGCGTCAGGGAGTTCGCCGAGAGGAGTGCAGTGAAGAAGGCAAGCCCATGAAGGGCGACGACTATCGCGGCCTGGGCTGGGCGCATGGCGCGCTGACCGTGCAGCGGCTCGGCGCGATGCTGGCGCCGGTCACCTTCCTGCTGGCCGACGGGCGTCAGGTCTCGCCGATGCACGTCGCGCCCTGGTCGAACGAGCCGGAGGCGGAAGCGCTGCCGGGCATCCTGCGCAAGCTGCGCGGCGAATGGCCCTGCGTGCCTTTCGGCTATTCGATGCCAGCCGAGGAATGGCCCGATGACTGGGCGCGCGTCATGGGGCCGCCGGCGCCGGACGAAGAAATCCATGGCCACAACTCCAACCATGAGTGGACTTGGCGCGACAGCGAGAGCGGATCGCTGTCGCTGGCGCTTGCCTATCCTGAGGCAAGCCCGGTCGAGCGCGTCGAGCGGACGGTGAGGCCCGATCCATCGGCGCCGGCCATCGACATTGAGTTCAGGGTCGTCGTCCGCCGCGCCTGCCGCCTGCCGATCGGCCTGCATCCGGTGTTCCGGCTGCCCTTCGAGACGGGCGCCGCTACGCTGGAGCTCGGCGGCTTCGATGAAGGCCGCACCTATCCGCACGATGTCGAGCCCGGCGCGGCTGTGTTTGCCAGGAACAAAACGTTCTTCGAACTGGCATCGGTGCCGGCGCGCACCGGGGGTACGATCGACGCCTCCCGTTTGCCTCTGGCCGCCGCCGCTGAAGAATTGCTGCAGATCGAGGGCGTCGACGGCATGGCGGCGCTCGCCAATCATGAGGACGGCTACCGGGTGCAGCTATCCTGGCAAAAGGAGCATTTCCCAAGCCTTCTGCTCTGGTGCTCCAATCGCGGACGCAGGGCGGCGCCCTGGAACGGGCGTCATGTCGCCATCGGCATCGAGCCGATCTGCTCGCCCTTCGGGCTCGGCCCGGCGACCGCGCTGGCCGACAATCCGATCGCGCAATCCGGCATCGCGACGGCGCTGGAATTCTCGCCCGAAAAACCGTTCGTGACCCGCTACCGCATCGAGGCATCCGCGCTGTGACAGATCGCAGGTCAGTCTCCCTGGTCAAGCCGAACCGGCCTCAATTCACCGATATCGAGGGGCTGGCGGCGATGGTCCGCCATGGTGACGCTTTCGGCGTCGGCGGCCATCATTTCGCTCGGCTGCCGGTCGCATTGCTGCGCGCGATCGCCGGGTCCGGCATCAAGGACCTGCGCTACGTCTCCTGGGCCGGCGGGTTGCCGCTCGAGCTGCTGCTGGAAGTGGAGGCGGTGGCGGAAATCGACCTCTGCTTTTCCAGCCTCGACATTTTCGGGTTGCCGCCGAAATTCCGCGCGGTCGCCGAGAGCGGTGCAATCCCCGTCCGCGACTGGACGGCGCTGTGCATGATCCAGGCATTGCGGGCGACACAGCAGAACCTGCCGTCGATGCCATTCCAGCTTCCTCAAGGGTCCGACATGCTGGCGCGCGTGCCGGGTGCGATCGCGAGGCCCGATCCGGTTGCCGGGACCGAGACCGGATTTGTCCCGCCGCTCAGGCTCGATACTTTCGTCGTCCACGCCCAGCGCGCCGACGAAAGCGGCAATGTTGAGATCATCGGGCCGCGGGCGCTGGACTTCGCCATGGCGGGCGCGGCTCGGCAAGTGCTGGTCACGGTCGAGGAGATCGTACCGGTCGGGGCGCTTCGGCATGACGGCCGCCAGAGCATTCTCACCCGCAATCAGGTTTCGGCCATAGCCCTGGCACCGGGCGGCGCTTATCCGGCCTCGTGCCTGCCGTTCTACGTAACGGACTACGAGCCATTGTCGGAGGCATTCGCGGCCAGGGAGGCTCCCTTGTCGGGCAAGCTCCGCCTGCCTTCGGGCGGCCTGCCGGAGCGGCTTCAAGAGGCGGCGAAAGTCAGCGCCGGGACGGTGCTCGCAATGCCGGCGCTCGCGCATGGCGACAGACAAGCATCCGTCGACGAGATCATCGCCACGCGGATCGCCGCCGAGCTCGACAATGAGAGCTTTGCCAGCGCAGGCGCGGTATCGCCGCTCGCCAACGTCGCCTACCGGCTGGCCAAGGCGACGCACGCGCCGGACATGATCATCGCGACGATGAGTTGCGGCCATCTCGACATCGCGCCGAGCCCGATGGTGCTCTCGCTGATCGAAAGCCTGGATTGCGAGACGTCGGTGGCGCATGCCGGCGGCGACGATACCTATTCGACCTATTACCAGGCCGGCGCGGTGACGCATGAGATCGTCGGCGCTGCTCAAGTCGACCGGCGCGGACGCGTCAACACGATTGCGCTCAGCAAACCGAGCGGTGGCCTGCTGCGGCTGCCCGGGCAGGGCGGCATGGCCGACGTCGCCAACATGCACCGCGACTACCTGCTCTACGTTCCCCGTCACTCGGTCCAGTCGCTGGTGGACGAGGTCGAGATCGCGAGTTCGGCCCGCGGGCTGCTGACGCCGGATGAGCGGGAGCCGATGGGCTATCACACCGGCAAGGCGCTGGTCTTCACCGATCTCTGCGTCTTCCGGCTCGATCGGGCGTCGAGGGAATTGACCGTCATCGAAACCATGCCGGGCGTTACCCGCCAGCAGATCCGCGATGCCACCGGCTTTGCCGTGACATTCGATGCCGGTTGCAGAGAGATGCCGGTGCCGTCCGACGATACGCTCGCTGCCTTGAGAAGCCGCGTCGATCCGCTCGGTTTGCGGCGTCTCGAATTCGTCAGCGCGAAGGAGCGTGGCGCGCTCATCGCCGAAATCCTCGCCGCCGACCGCGCCATGGTCGAGCGCTTAATCGCCGCGCAGCGATCGCCTGTCGCGAACTGAGGGGCGTTTCATGGCCAAACCGTTGCTCGATATGTCCGCCGCGCGCGTCTTCTTCGACGGCATCTTCACCAACCCACGCGTCGCGCATCCGGAGGGGGTGGCTGTACACCGCGACGGATCGATCTGGTGCGGCACCGAAACCGGCGATCTCCTGAGGCTTTCCGCCGATGGCAGCTCGGTCGAGCGCATGGGCGGCACGGATGGCTTTCTGCTCGGCATTGCCTTCGACAGTGCTGGCAACTGCTTTGCCTGCGATCTGAAGCATGCCGCGATCTTTCGCTGGGACGCCGCGACGGGTCGCATGGAGCGCTTCGCTTCAGCGGGCATCCGTGTGCCCAACTATCCGGTCGTCGACGAGGCGAGCGGCTGGCTCTTCGTTTCGGACAGCGTCGGCGAGGACAATCGCTCGGGCATCTTCCGCTACGATCTCAAGACGGGCGAGGGCGGCCTGTGGTGCCGGGAGGTCATGTCGTTCGCCAACGGCATGGCGATGGCGCCGGACGGCAACGGCCTTTATGTCGTGGAAAGCAACGCGCCTTGCGTCAGTCATGTGCCGATCCTCGGCGACGGCAGTGCAGGGGCCCGGCAGGTCGTCGTCGAAGACGTGCACAATGTTCCCGATGGTGTCGCCTTCGCCCCTGACGGCTCGCTGCTCATCTCATGCTACGAGCCAAGCCGGATCTATCGCTGGCGAAAGGACAGAGGTCTCGAAGTGCTGATCGAGGACCCGGCGGCGACCACGCTGGCGCATCCCACCAACATCGCCTTCAAGGGCGACAAGCTCTACACCGCAAATCTCGGCCGCTGGCACATCACCGAGATCGATCTGGCGGCAATTCCGAGCTGAGCGGCCTGATTAACGTTGAGCCAGCAATCTATTTGAGATCGCGGAGAGAGTTTTGGTGGCGGAGGTCCGATACCGCCGGCCCCGGTTGGAAGAGCCCGGCGGCTACCGAGCTCGCCGACTCTGGCGGCGAATTCGCGTGCTCTTTCGACGACGTTTCGGCTCAGGTCCGCACTCTGAGCGCCCGCTCCAGCCTGTCGGCAATCTGTGTGACGATATAGGCAATCACCATGTAGATCACGACGGCGATTACGAAGGCTTCGAGGTAGTAGTAGTTCAGCGCGGCGGTCAGTTGGGATTGCGCGAAGATATCGACAACTTCAATGGCGAACCCGAGGGAAAGCGCCTTCATGATGACCATCATCGAGGTCGTTAGATCGGGAATTGCCGTAAGGGCCACCTGGGGAAATAGGATCCGTCGGAACAGTTGGCCGCCCGTATAGCCTAGCGAATGGGCGGCGTCCGACTGACCGGTGTCGAAGGCGTTCAGGGCTCCCTTGATAATCTCCGACTGGAACGCGGCGACACAGCCGGTGATCGCAACGACAAGGATGACCCAATTGGGGGTTTCATGGGCGTTGAAGTTGATCCCGAGCAGCGAGAATAGGAACTGGAATGCGGGGGGCAGACCGAAATAGGCAAGGAAAATCACGATGACCATCGGAACGCCCTTGAAGACGATCTTGTAAGCCATGATGAGCTCTCGCAGCACCGGCACTCGTCTGTATTCGATGAGCGCGAATATGCTGCCGACTATCGTCGACAGGCCGAAAATTAAGAACGCCATTCCAAGCGTCACGGGTACGGCGCCCAGAATTTCCTGCGTGTCCGGGAGCAAAATATCGGTATCAAACATGGTTGAATACCCTTACGTCAGACGCTCGCGATGAGCTCGTTCTTGATCGGAGTTGTTGTCGTCGCCTCTGGCGCCTGCATCGGTGAGCGAAGCTCGAAGAAGCGCACGATGAGCCACGCGACCAGGCACATCAGCGAATAGATGACCGCCAGGACGAGGTAGGTTTCGAACTGGTACTGGTTATAGTCGCGCTCCATGATCAAATGCGCAGTCGCCATGACGTCGGCCGCCCCGATGTACATGACCAGCGCAACGTTATGGATCAGGTAGATAATGGAGTTTCCGTAGCCCGGCAGTGCGAAGTGCACCGCTTGCGGGCCGACCACGCGAGTAATTTTCTGTCGGAACGTATATCCAAGGCTATCGGCCGCATCATGCTGACCGCGATCGACGGCCAGGTATGCGGGCCGCATGACTTCAGAGAGATAGCCGCCGTGGTAAAAGCTCAATCCCACCATGGCGGCGATCGTCGGCGAGAAAAAATCTTCTGAGCCGAATAGAGCTACCAGCAATGGAAGCCCGTAGAACGCGACGAACAATTGCAACACGACGGGAACGCTGCGGGCATAGGAGACGTAGAGGTCCACCAGGTGACTGATAACTGGCACCCTGCGAACCCGCAGCGTTGTCGCGATGAGAGCCAGGCAGAACCCGGCGATGAGGGCCGTAAACGTGATGGCGAGCGTCAGCGGCAACGCCGAGAGCAACTCGGGGATCATAGCAGAAACATCCACTTTGACACGCTCCTTCTTGCAATTCAGCCTTGCCGCTGACTAACAAATATGGCTGTCGACGGCCGCGCTATTTCATGTACTGGACGATGCCCTCGCCGAACCACTTCTGCGAGAGCTTTTCGATCGTGCCGTCGTCTTTCAATTCCTTGAGAACCTTGTTCACATCGTCGGCCAGAACCTTGTTCTCGTCTGATCTGTGGATCAGCATGTAGGTGTTGTTGCTGAAGACTGGTTCGGACGCCGCGATATCGAGTTTCTTTTCCTCGATGACGGTTTGCTCACCCAGATTCGACGGCAGGACGAGAGCATCGAACTTGCCGTTCTGAACTTCATCCAGGCGGTTCGGATAGGGAATACCGGCACTCGATGCCGTGACGTCGAGCTTGTATTGCGGGTTTTCTTTCTGCCAGTTCATGATGAACTTGTAGGTTCCACCGCCGGCCGTGGTCGGAACGATCCTCTTGCCGACCAGGTCTTTCATTTCCTTGATGCCGCTGTCTTTCTTGCTGTAGATCTTCATCAGGCTTGCGCCCATGGGATTTTCCGGAATCAAGAACTGCTTGGCGCGCTCGGGGGACTTGTAGTAGCCGCCGACCGCGATGTCGTACTTGCCCGTGGCGAGGCCGGTTTCCTGGGCGATGTCGGAGACACCTTCCATTTCGAACTTGTATTGCGGCAGCTTTGCATTGATCGCCCTCAGGAGATCGGGTTCATAACCCTGCGGCTCGACGCCGATTGCGCCCCACGCCAGCGGCTTGGATTCGGCCGACGTCGCGATCTTGACGGTCCGAACGGTCTGACCATAGCTGATCCCCGCGGTTGCAAGGGCAATTGCGATGCCGCCGGCGAGAGCTAGAGCGTAACGACGGGAAAAACTGGATGTGATTGTAGACATTTCTTGGGTTCCCTTCTTGTTGAGCTATTGAAAAGAGAGTTCTGATTGCAGGAATTGAGCAAGTCGTGGGCTAGAAGGCGCATCGAAGACCTCAGCTGGACTGCCGTCGGCGGCAACCACGCCACGATCCATGAAGACGATCCGGTTCGAGATGTTCTTTGCGAATTGCATCTCGTGGGTCACAAGCAGCGAAGTGATCCCTGACGACGTGACATCCTTGATCACCTTCAGAACCTCACCGACGAGTTCAGGATCCAGCGATGACGTGGGTTCGTCGAAGAGGATAACATCCGGACGAACCGCCAGTGCTCGTGCGATGCCAGTGCGCTGGAGCTGGCCGCCCGAAAGCTGGGAAGGATAGCTGTCCCGCTTGGAGGAGAGGCCGACCCGTTCAAGCTCTCGCAACGCGATTTCGCGCGCCTCGTCCGTGGACTTGCGCTGCACGACGACCAGCGGATCCATGACGTTCTGGAGGACCGTCATGTTCTTGAAGACGTTGAACTGCTGAAAGACCATCGCCGTCCGGAGCCGGATCGCCTGGACCGCAGCCTTGTCGGCCCGCTGGTAATCCATGCGAACGTTATCGAACGCAATGGTTCCTGAGCTCGGCTTGGCCAGGTAGTTGATGCATTTCAAGAGCGTGGTCTTGCCGGTGCCGCTGGGGCCGATGATCGACACGACGTCGCCCCGCTTCACCGAGAGATTGACGCCGTTCAGGACCTGCGTGCTGCCGTAAGACAGCTTTATATCTTTGAGCTCGAGCATTTCTGGTTTGTGCCCTTCAGAGTGTGGGACGGAGTGGCTTGACCGTATGCAATTTCATCACGCGCTCTCCGCATGGCCGAGAACGTGCATCAGCCGGTTTGCCCAGCCGAAGATCGATATGGCGTGGATCAGGTCGATGATTTCGGCGTCGTCCATGCCGACGGATCGAAGCGATGCGATATCGTCGGCCGTCGCTTCCGAGGGCGCCGCCGAAAGGCGACGGGCAAAGCGGTAGATTGCCGCATCGCGCGGCCCGAGCGCCTCGGGTTTGTCGAGATAGAGAGCGGTAACCACGTCGTCGCTCTTGGTCAGCTCCGCATGCCGCCGGGCATGAACAACGGCACAGAATTTACAGCCATTGACCATCGAGGCGCCCAATGCCCCAAGCTCGCGGTCCGGACGGGCGAGCCCGCCTTCGACATACATGATCGCATTGAACAGGATGGTGCGCGCGAGATAGCTCTCGGGATCGTGCACAAGGGTGCGCACATATTCCGAAACTTTCTTGGCGGACGGCGTGACCTTCATCGCTTCGAGTTGCTCCGGCGTGGCCTCGGATAGCTCGACCGGCGCGATGTACGGGTGCCAATTCAGCGGCTTCAGGCGAACCGAGGAGATCATGCCGACCTCATCAGTCGAAGGCCGGTCGCCACCCGCGTCTGGAAGTTGACGAAGGCGATCAGTTCGGAGAGCGCGACGATCTGGGGATTGTTCAATCCGGCCTGCGCGAGCAGGGCGATGTGGCCGGCCTCAGCCTGTTTCGGCGTCAACGTGATCACGTCGACATGACGGGCGATGGTCGCCAGGGGCTCGTCCAGATCCGTCTCCCCCTGGGCCAAGGCCAGAAGCTGCTCCGTCGGATCAAGCTGAGTTAGCAGCACATCATATTCGGCCATGAGGACCGGATCGGCATTCAGAGCGGCCATGCGGCGGGCCAGAGCAACCCGCAAATTCGGCGCCAGCCCCTGATCGTTGGCCGGCTGTAGCACGGAGAGGCGACATTCTTCCGCCCCTTGCACGAATTCGGGCCGAAATCGCCGTGCGGCGAAAAGGGCATCGTCTGGGGAAAGGCCGGCAGCCTTGTCCATTGCGTCAATCACAGCGCGGCCTCCTTATGCAACAAGGGTGTTGAATCGACCCATTCGTCGCCCAGAAGTTCCGGGGTGTCGTACGCGATCAGATTGGCGAAATGGGTTTCGACATCCTCGGCAAACATCGATGCGGCAATGCCTCGGACAAGACGGTCAGCACCGGCGCTGACGGCCGGGATATCGCCGGAGACCTTGCCGTGGGTCAGCATGGCGGCGTCGTTGAAGCAGTGGATATGCGCCAGCATCGGGCAGGATCCGGGGACGCGTTCACGGAACTCGAAAGCGGGACCGAGATCCGGAGCTTCCGACATGCCGGCTCGCGGCGGCCCCATGTCCGGCGTATATCGATCATCCGACCAGGTGCGGATATATGGGGCGATCGCCGCAAACTCCGGGCGGTCGCTGAAGTCGTTTGAAAAGCCGGTTGCCGCGATCAGGAAATCGTAGCGCAGCGGCCCCTGCGTGGTTTCGACCAGCAGGGCCCCCGAATCTTCCTTTACCGCGATTATGCCGCAGTCGAGAAAGAACCGGGCATTCGAGTGGCTGGAGACCCGAAGCGTCGATGAACGCGGCGGCGGCGTCTGAGTCGAGGCGGTGTAGTCGAAGAATTTCCACTTCCAGGCGTCGGGCAGGTGGTAGATGCCGTGCACAACACCCTGGCTGCCGATGCCGGTCAGCTTGTTGATGCGGGGCATTTCCTTGCGCCGGATCAACATGTCGACCGAGCCGGCGCCCGCCTCGAGGGCCGTTGCGGCATTGTCCATGGAAGAGGCGCCGGCACCGATCACCGCAACACGCTTGCCTCTCAGCACGTCGAAATCGATGTCGTCGGCGGAATGGGCCCAATAGGAGCGATCGATGCCCTTGAGGAAATCGGGCACGGCAAAACCGCCGAGTCCAGACCGACCCGTGGCCAGAACGAGACGGCGGGTGAGAATCCGGCCCGTTTCGGCTCCTTCGACATCGATCGCAATCAGATCATCGACGGACGCTAGACCGGTCATGCGCACGTCGTTGCGCACCGGCAGAGCAAGGACTTTGCGATACCAGACCAGGTAATCCATCCACTGGCCCCTGGGGATCTTGTCCAGCGTCTGCCAGGCCTCAACGCCCCACTGTGCCGTGAACCAGGCGCGGAACGTCAGCTGCGGCAGGCCGAGCGACGGACCGTTGAGGGTCTTCGGTGACCGCAGTGTTTGCATGCGGGCAAACGTCACCCATGGTCCCTCGAGCCCGGCCGGAGCTGCATCATAGGCGACGACATTGGTGATCCCGGTCAGCACCAGCTTTGCGGTGGCCGCAAGTCCACACATGCCTGCGCCGATCACCACCACGTCACGAACCGGCTCCCCATTGTGCGAACGCTCAGGAACCCAAGGCTTCGCAGGAAGCTCGAGAAAGTCGAGATCCTGGGCAAGTTGAGCTTCCAGCGCAGCAAGGCCTACTGGGGTCGGAGTATGCTTCATATTCCAGTTCCGTTATTTGTGCCCGACGCGGGATCGGTCACCAATTGGCCGGCCAAAGCTGGATCGAGTTTCTTGAAACCCGCGATCGACCGTTCAGCCACCGCTTCGACCGCATCCATCAACGCCTGCGCGACCGGACGAAGGGGACGGTTTGCGGCAGCCACGACGCCCCAATAAAACAGAACGGTCACGTCGATCGGGCGAATGGCAACACCAGGTAAGGCCACGCCGTAGGCGGTGAGAGGATCGATGACTGCTGCAACACCGGTCCGGCGCACGATCTGCAACGCGCCATAGGCGGTGTTGGTTCGGATCACTGGTCCAGTGTCGATACCCCGGGCCGCCAGCGCCTTGGCGACATGCAGTTGAAAACGTAGCGGATTGAGCAGCGTGGCGACGCGGCGACCGGCAAAGGCCGAAAGCGGTATGACATCGAGTTCGGCCAGCGGATCGTCCTCCCGCACGGCTGCAACATCAGGCGCCGAATAGAGCCGCAGGACATCCAGACCGGGCGTATCGAGCGGCAGACTTGAAAACCCGATCTCGGCACGGCCGCTGCGCACTTCCTGGGCGACGATCGAGGGAAGAAACTGTCCGAGATGCGTCTCGTGTGGTAGCTCGACACCCTTGAGCTCAGCCAGGGCGGTCGGGATCAAGCCAGTACCAATCGCGGAGGTTGTGACAATCTGCAGGATACGGCCCCTGCCGGCGGCGATCATCTTGGCCCGCGCTGCGAGTTCGGTGAAGGACATCAGCAGGCGTCGCGCTTCTTCCTCGAAGGCGACTCCCTCCTCAGACAACTGCACGCGTCGACCGATCCGATGCAGCAATTCGAAGCCAAGCTCGGCCTCGAGATCCTGAATGGTGCGTGTCACTGCAGGCTGGGAACGCCCGAGCATGTCAGCCGCCTTGGTGATGCTGCCGCTGGCAGCAACCGCAAGGAAGGTCTGAAGGTCCCGGGTTTCCATGCTCTCCCTACATGCGTAATCCGAATGATTGACACCGTCTCATTCGTTTTTGATATATGTCAAGTAGAAACGAATGTTCGCTGCGGCTTTGTGCATTTGCCGGCTGAGAGCCGGAATCCTGATCGGAAGCGGCCGATGAGGGCAGATGCGGCTCCAACTTGCGGAACCACTGACCGACAGCAAAGGCGAACCATAAAGCCTTCAACAGGAGGAATATTATGCGCGTGAGTATTCTGGGCGCCGGAGCAATCGCTTACGGCGTTGCCGCCTATCTGGCGAATTCGGGACATTCGCCAATGCTTTGGTCACCGTCGGGACAGCGCACCAAGGCCTTGGCTGCTGGGGAGTTATTGAAAGCGACGGGGGATATAGAGGCGACGGTTCCGGTGCGCATTGCCAAGGATTGCCAGGATGCCATCGCCAACGCGCAGGTGGTGGTGATCGCGCTCCCGGCCTACGGCCACAAGATGGTGATGGATGCCGCCGTCCCCCATCTGATCGATGGAGTTCCAGTCATCATCAGTTCGCATTGCTCATTCGCAGCGCTGTATCTCTCCAAGCGGTTGGCCGAACGCAAGGTCTCGTTGCCGATCGTCGTTTGGGGCACAACGCTGGTGACCGGCCGCCAACTCGGGCCAACCGAAGTCCATGTCACCACCATTCGCCAGAAGCTTGACGTCGCGACGCTGCCTTTCAAAGCCCAAGATGAAGGGTACGAACTTTGCATGACTTTGTTCGGCGATCGTTTCGTCAGGCGCGATGGGATGCTGGCGATCGCGCTCAGCAACCTCAACCCACAGAACCACCTGGGAATTGCCCTTCTTAATCTGACACGAATGGAAAAGGCCGAGCGATGGAGCCAGGGGGGGAGTGTCACCCCGGCCGTTGGCCGCCTTATCGAGGCTTTGGATGCCGAGCGGTTGGCAATCGCAGCCCATTTCGGCATCGCGGTTCGCACCGTCAAAGAGCATTTTTCATTATCGTTCCATGTTCCGATGGGAACCGTTTCGGAAATGAATCAGGAGATGGACCGCCAGGGCCGCGGTGGCTTTGGACCGACAACCATCGAAAGCCGCTACATTCTCGAGGATGTTCCGTTCGGGCTGCTGCCGACCGTACTATTGGGGAAGATCACCGGGAAACCGGCCATACTCCATGGGTCCGGAGTTTCAATATTGTCGGCGGCTTATGGTCGCGACCTCAAGGCAGACAATGACATTCTTCCTGCCCTCGGGGTTGAAGGGTGGTCGGACGCGGGCCTCGTGAACCTTTCGCGTGAGGGATTCTAACTAGCCGCAGCGGAAATGCCGAGCCGCGTGAGGCGTGGCCTTGCCCGTCCGCTTTGATGAAGAGTTCGGGCGCCGGCAGGCGTAGGAAAGTCCTTCGGCCCATACACGTCGTTGGAACTGCGATCGTGTGGCGATGGCCGTTGATGATGCGATCTGGGATATCCACTGTCTGCATCCTGTTGACGACATGATGTCGTCCTAAATGCGACCGGGGAACGGCGGTGGCGCTTGGTGACTTTCAGCTGACTTATTGATTTTGTTGCATGGTAGCGGAGGAGGGACTTGAACCCCCGACCCCAGGATTATGATTCCCGTGCTCTAACCAACTGAGCTACTCCGCCAGGAGTGACGAAGAGGCTCGAATAACCGCCCAGAGATCGGGCAATTTCGAGGCATTCGCCAAGGTCGCGCGGATATAAGGTTGGCAGGGCAAACCTGTCAAGCCGGACGCACCAGTATAATCTCATCCCAGAAAAGCTTTGCCGGGCAGGCACCGAAGCGCATGCAGCGGGGTTGAGTTCGACCGGGCACGTCGCTATGTCTCGGCC
Organism: Mesorhizobium sp.; assembly: GCA_004020545.1. GTDB lineage: Bacteria > Pseudomonadota > Alphaproteobacteria > Rhizobiales > Rhizobiaceae > Mesorhizobium. The sequence continues at coordinate 319,482 of SAQE01000001.1, forward strand.
ATGAAATTCTAGAGTTTGAACGAATGAAGCCGCGCATCGCAGTCCTCGGTTGCGGATACTGGGGCAGCAACCACATCCGCACCCTCAAGGCGCTCGGCGCGCTCCACGCCGTTTCCGACGCCAACCGCGCCCGCGCCGAAGGCTTCGCCAGTGAGCAGGACTGCCTGGCGATCGAGCCGGACAAGCTCTTCGAGCGCGCCGATGTCGACGCCATCGTCATGGCGCTGCCGCCGCAATTCCATGCCGACACGGCTGTTCGTGCCGTCGAGGGCGGCAAGGACGTGCTGGTGGAGAAGCCGATCGCGCTGACGGTCGCCGACGCAGAGCGCTCGGTGAAGGCGGCAAGGGACAATGGCCGCATCTTCATGGTCGGCCATGTGCTGCGCTTTCATCCCGCCTTCGAGACGCTCAAGGCGCTCATCGACAACGGCGAACTCGGCGAGATCCGCTATATCCACTCGCACCGGCTCGGCCTCGGCAAGTTCCATACCGAGAATGACGCGCTTTGGGACCTCGCGCCGCACGATCTGTCGATGATCCTGGCAATCACCGGCACCGAGCCGATCGAGGTCAGGGGCGAGGGCGCGGCGCTCTTGGACAATCTCAGCGACTTCGCGCACCTGCACATGCGTTTTCCCAATGGCGTGCGCAGCCACCTCTTCGCCTCTCGCCTCAATCCCTATCGCGAGCGGCGGCTGACCGTGGTCGGCACCAAGGCGATGGCGGTGTTCGACGATGTCGAGCCGTGGGAGCGCAAGCTTGCCGTCTATCGGCACGCGGTCTGGCAGGATAGCGGCCAGTGGGCCTTCACCGCGAACGAGCCGTCCTATGTGGCGGTGGGCGAAGGCATGCCGCTGACGCGCGAACTCGCGCATTTCATGCAGTGCATCGAGACGCGCGCCGAACCGCGCACCGACGGCGAGGAAGCGATCCGCGTGCTGCGCATCCTGACGGCAGGCACGGTGACGCATAGCGGTTCATCAGCCTGAGCCGCTCGCAAAGACGATCCTGAACTGTAGCGGCTGGCGGAAGCTGGGGCTTACTCGGCGGGAATGTGCGCGGGCCGCGCCGCAAGCCTCGACAGCATGGCCTCGGCCTCGGCGCCACGCTCGGAGCGCTCGATGAAGCCGCCGCCGAAGACACGCGCCTCGTTGCCGTCATCGGAATAGAGCACGCAGGCCTGCCCGGGCGCGATGCCGGATTCGCCGTCGACCAGTTCGACCGAGGTCACGCCGTCGCGATGATGCAGCACGGCCGGGCGCGGCGGCCGGGTCGAGCGGACTTTTGCGAAAAGCTCGATGCCGCCGGCTGGAACGTCCGAGAGCGGGCCGTCGCCAAGCCAGTTCATGGCGCGCAGATAGATCTTGTGCGTCTCCAGCGCCTCGCGCGGGCCGACAACGACGCGCGCCCGGTCGGCGTCGAGATGGACGACATAAAGCGGCTCGCCGGAGGCGATGCCGATGCCGCGGCGCTGGCCGATCGTGTAGCGCAGGATGCCTTCATGGCGCCCGAGCACACGGCCGTCGATATGGACGATGTCGCCCGGATTGGCGGCCGCCGGCTTCAGCTTGGCGATGATGTCGGAATACTTGCCCTGCGGCACGAAGCAGATGTCCTGGCTGTCCTGCTTGGCGGCGACCGTCAGCCCCATCTCCTCGGCGATCGCCCGCACCTGCGGCTTGGAGAGGCCGCCCAGCGGAAAGCGCAGATAGTCGATCTGCGCCTGCGTGGTGGCGAACAGGAAATAGCTCTGGTCGCGGTCGGCATCGACCGGACGGTAGAGCGCGCGATGGGCGCCATTGGCGCGGGAGCGGATGTAGTGGCCGGTGGCCAAGGCATCGGCGCCGAGATCCTGCGCGGTGGCCAAAAGATCGGCGAACTTGACCGTCTGGTTGCATGACACGCAGGGTATCGGCGTCTCGCCGGCGACATAGCTCTCGGCGAAGGGATCGATGACCGCCTTGCGGAAGCGCTCTTCGTAGTCGAGCACGTAATGCGGGATGCCGAGCGTCTCGGAGACGCGGCGGGCGTCGTCGATGTCCTGGCCGGCGCAGCAGGAACCCGCCCGGTGCGTGGCCGCGCCGTGATCGTAAAGCTGCAGGGTGACGCCGACGACATCATAGCCCTCTCGCTTCAGGATGCCGGCAACGACCGACGAATCGACGCCGCCCGACATGGCGACGACGACGCGGGTGTTTTCTGGGCGTCCGGGAAGATCGAGGCTGTTCATGGTTCTTTCAATCTGCGTGGCGCTGGCTGCCAATGGCCGGAATATAGGTCAAGCGATCCGGGTGCGCCAGCTTGCCTGCCGAAGCGATTTTTCCCGGCAAAATCAGGGCCCGGACCGCGATTGTCTCAAATGCCGAACAAAACCCTAACGTGACGTTCACGATCCTTACCTAGTCATTAGGGTTCGCTTAGGCAATTTTTAAAGCTGTGGCGGTACTGTGGCGGGGATTGGGTCTTTGAGTTTTTAGTAGAGAGTACGAATGACCGATCTGGTTAGACCTAGAGTCAAGTATGTCATAGGGCCTGACGGCAGCCCTCTTACGATAGCCGACCTGCCGCCGACGAACACGCGGCGCTGGGTTATCCGGCGCAAGGCGGAAGTGGTCGCGGCGGTGCGCGGCGGACTGCTCAGTCTCGAGGAGGCCTGCCAGCGCTACAAGCTCACCACCGAGGAATTTCTCTCCTGGCAAGCATCGATCGACGAATATGGCCTTGCCGGGCTGCGCACGACGCGAATCCAGCAATACCGGCACTAGCCACTGGCTGGGAAACGAACGAGGGCGCGGATTCCGCGCCCTTTTGCTTTTCTGAAGCAGGCGTTCACTCAGACCGTCAGCACGACCTTGCCGATCGGCCTGGTCGCAAGGAAGGCATGGGCGGCGCCCGCCTGATCGAGCGGAAAAGCCTTCGCCACATGAGCCGACAGCTTCCCAGCGTCGACCAGCTTGGCGAGTTCGACCAGGCCCTCGCGGTCGGGCACCACCGAGATGCGCTCGACGCGAATGCGGCGCGCGCTGGCCTTCGCCCGGGTGGCGTCATGAACATTGAGCAGCGACACCAAGACGCCACCGTCGCGCAACGCCTTCAGTGATTCGTCGGCGTGGTCGCCGCCGAACGCATCCATCACCAGATCGACATTGCTGACTTTCCCGGTGAAATCGTCCGTGGTGTAGTCGATGACCTCGTCGGCGCCGAGCGAGCGAACGAAATCGAGCTTGTCCGGGCTGGCGGTCGAGGCGACATAGGCGCCGCGTGCCTTGGCGATCTGCACGGCCAGATGGCCGACACCGCCGGCCCCGGCATGGATCAGCACGCGCTGGCCGGACTGAATATGGCCGTGCCGGACGAGGCCTTGCCAGGCGGTAAGGCCAGCCAGCGGCAGCGCCGCGGCGTGGGCATGGTCGATGCCGGCAGGCTTGATGGCGATCTCGTCCGCCGGCGCGGTTGCGAGCTCTGCATAGGCTCCGGCCTGTTTCGGAAGGCGCGGCATGCCGAACACGTCGTCGCCGACCTTGACGGTGGTCACGCCGGCGCCCAGTGCCTCGACGGTTCCGGAAATATCCCAGCCGAGAATGAAAGGTGGTTCGCCAAGCAGGGGGTAAAAGCCGCCGCGCACGGCGCCATCGACAGGGTTGATGCCCGCCGCCTTGACGCTGACGAGTACCTCGCCAGGCTTGGGCGAGGGGTCTGGCTGCTCGGCGACGAAAAGGACGTCGGGTCCACCAACGGAGTTCTGGATAACGGCACGCATCAAAGCCTCCTAGGAATGAATATGCCGCTATCATTTGGATAGTAATATTCTGTTGTCTAGTATGTACCTTTTCTATATATAGGCACCTCATGGATAGTGACGACGCCACCCCCTTCGGCTACGATGCGTTCCGGCGCACTTGCCCGTCGCATACCGTGCTCGAGATGCTGGCCAGCAAATGGGTTTATCTGACCGTTTGCGCGCTGCGGCGCGGCCGGCTGCGCAATGGCGAACTGGCCCGCAAGATGGAAGGCATCACGCCGAAGATGCTGACCCAGACGCTGCGCGTGCTTGAGCGCGACGGCCTTGTCCGGCGCGAGGTCTATCCGGTCATCCCGCCGCGGGTTGAATATGAGCTGACGGAGCTTGGCCAGAACCTGGCGGGACTTCTCAGCCAAATCCGGTCCTGGGCGGAAGAGCATGCGCCCGACATCAAGGATGCGCGCGCGCGGGCATCGGCGAACCATCAGGACGATATGGCAGTGCTGCCTTGAAGCGGGGGCGCGGGCGGGATTTGTCCCGGCGCGGGTTTCAACGGCGACGCCGGCGGGCACCGGCGTTGGGGCGAATCGCGATCCACTCAGCCGATCATGGCGCTGCGACCACCCACTTCCGCGTCGCGGATCTTGCTGTCGCGCGATTCCAGCATCTCCGCCTTGGAAAGCTCCGCTTCAGCTTCGCTGAGTAATGATTCGGCCGTGGTTCGCTGCTGGGCGAGGTCGCCCTGCGAGTTCCTGAGGTTGTCGCGGCGCAGGCGCGCCGCCTTGGCGAAGGTCGGATAGGCAAAATGGTTGATGTCGGTAATGCCGGCTTTTTTCTCTTCGGCGACGATCTGCGCCTCCAACTCGACGGCCATGCGCTCGAACTCGGCGATCATCATGTCCAACTGCAACAGCTGGCGCCGTTTCTCATTCACCTGAAACTGCTTCAGCCGAACGAGGTTTTCACGTGACTTCATGACTCGGTACTCCCGGAAACGCACACCTGCATATCGTTCCATCAGCCTGGAAAGGCCCAAGCGTCACCCGTTTCCCCCGGCTTTCCCAACGCTATGGGAAACAAAGCCCTAAAGATTTTTGCCGGCGGTAACCATTCGTTTACGGGCATTGTTAATCATACGGGCGAGGACTTAAGGCCGGGTAAAAATTCCGGCTGCGGCGGGAAGCCCAGGCCTGCGAGTCTCTGGAGTCACTTAGGCTGACTAATTAATGTGGTACATGAGCGATTTGGGTCTGTGATTCGTTATTAGATTCAAGTGGGTGTAGAAAGGGGTTAAAAAATCTGATATCGTGTTCGGCACGAAATTAGGATTTGTTAACCAGTCGGTGGCACCTTCTGTTCAGGCAATCACTGCTCCGGTCCCGGACGGGTCGTGACACGGTCCGGCAGCAGAAAAGGGGAATGAAATGCGTGTTCTGCTGATTGAAGACGACAGTGCAACCGCACAAAGCATCGAGTTGATGCTGAAATCGGAGAGCTTCAACGTCTATACGACCGATCTCGGCGAAGAAGGGGTCGATCTCGGCAAGCTCTACGACTACGACATCATCCTTCTCGATCTCAACCTTCCCGACATGTCGGGCTACGAAGTGCTGCGCACGCTTCGCCTCTCCAAGGTCAAGACGCCGATCCTGATCCTCTCCGGCATGGCCGGCATAGAGGACAAGGTGCGCGGCCTCGGCTTCGGCGCCGACGACTACATGACCAAGCCTTTCCACAAGGACGAACTGGTGGCACGCATCCATGCCATCGTGCGCCGCTCCAAGGGCCATGCCCAGTCGGTCATCACGACCGGCGACCTGGTGGTCAATCTCGATGCCAAGACGGTTGAGGTCGGTGGCCAGCGCGTGCATCTGACGGGCAAGGAATACCAGATGCTGGAGCTGCTCTCGCTGCGCAAGGGCACGACGCTGACAAAGGAAATGTTCCTCAACCATCTCTATGGCGGCATGGACGAGCCGGAACTGAAGATCATCGACGTCTTCATCTGCAAGCTGCGCAAGAAGCTCGACGCAGCCTCCGGCGGCCAGAACTATATCGAGACGGTCTGGGGTCGCGGCTATGTGCTGCGCGAGCCTGAAGACATCCGCGTCAGCGCCTGAGCGGAGCCAAGCAATTCTACGAAAACCCGGCTTTGGCCGGGTTTTTCGTTTTTGATATCGAAAAGCTCAGGCTGCGATCTTCAGGGAGCGGAAGCTCTCGAGCAACTGCGCCCGGTTGAAAGGCTTCAGCAGATAGCCCTGGGCGCCGGCGCGTTTGGCCCGCATGATCGAGGCGACGTCGACTTCGACGAGCGAAACCAGGATCTGCGGCTTGACGGGGCTTTCAATGGCGCGGATGCGGCGAATGAGGTCCACTGCCTGCATGTCGGCCAAGCCGCCGTCGATAACGATGACATCGGGCATGTCGGTGGAGCACATCTCGATCGCATCAAGCCCGTTGGCCGCTTCGATGACCAGGATGTCCGAACCGCCAAGGATACGCTTTGCAACTTTCCTGATGACGCTCGAATCGTCCACGAACAGGCAGCGCTTCATTTCCGGGTCCTCTTTGCCATCTGCCGAACCGGCAACCTCCGGTAACCGTGGGGCACCTTAGAGCAATCCGGTAAAGAAGCTGAAAAGCCGTTAGGTAAAGTTTTTCCAAAGAGGCGCGTTGCGCGCTTTTTCGCCACCGAACCAACACACCTGCAATGACAGGGATTGCTTCTCTGGCATTGCGAGCGGAAATATCAGTGGAATGAATACTTGACCTGTTCTTGGCCGTTGCCTTCAGGCCGCCGACAGCACGATCTCTTCGGCCGTCGCGTGAATCGAGATTGTCATGTTGGCCTCACGCGCCAAAAGCAGCGTGTAATAAGGCTGGACCGAGTGGGCGTCGATGGGCTCTTCGGGCTTGTGGCCGGAATGCAGCTCGAGGAATTTTGGCGGCACGCGCAGCATCGGGCCGCTGGCCGACAGCGAAAAACGCGGCTCGGTCTCGGGGTTCTCCAGCGTGACCACCAGTTTGCCGCCGCGCGGTATGGCGGCATTGGCGACGAGAATGAGATTGAGCAGCAGCTTGACCTTGTTCTTGGGCAGCAGCGCGCGAGCCCCGTTCCAGACCAGTTCCGGCTTCTCGTTCTTCAGAAAGGCAATGGCCACGGCCTCCGCGTCGCCGGTGTCGATCATCATACCGGCAGAGCCGGCGGCGCCGAAAGCGATGCGGGCAAACTGCAGGCGCGCCGAGGCGTTCCTGGCGCTCTGGCGGATCAGCTTCATGGCGTCTTCGTCGGCGCCGCCTTCGTCGAGCAGTTCGAGGCCGTTGTTTATGGCGCCGACCGGCGAAATGATGTCATGGCATACGCGGCTGCACAGAAGCGCCGCCAGATCGGGGGCGGAGAGGGTGAAGAGCTCGGCCATCGGATAAATCCCTGCTAGTTCACATATTCATGGCCGAGCGACCGATTTTCGCGCCCGCCGCGCGAATCACGCTCTTTTCCAACGCCCTCTGAATACACAGCGCCCGCCCGTGCATCAACAAATCCGCGGCCGCGGTCGACGAAAATGGTGCGTTTACGCCTTGAAAACGAGGCTAAAGGGACTGTGCCGGGCCGGTAGCCTTCGAACCGCCATCTTCCTGCGCCAGCTTAATGGTTGAAAAAGGATTACGGCATAGTTTGCCCGTGATAGTCATCTCGAAGCGGCCGCCAAGAGCCGTAGGGGTACGAGGCGTCGGCGAAAGTGCTCCCTGACGGAGATTGGAAGCATGTTTTCCCGATTCTATGACCGGACTATCGTCCGCGTCCTCACCATGACGATCGCCCTCGTGGGCGTCCTCATCTTCTCGACCTCCGCGTCGCGGGCTCAGGAATATACCGCCCAGGAGATCATCGATTCCGGCCACAAGTTCTTCGGCGCGACGTCGGGCGGCCTCGCCACCGTGGTCGAAAAGATCTTCGCGTCCTACGGCCTGCCCAACGGCTATTTGCTCGGCGAGGAGGGATCCGGCGCGCTGATCGGCGGCCTGACCTACGGCGAGGGCACGCTCTATACCAAGAATGCCGGCGACCATAAGGTGTTCTGGCAAGGCCCGTCGCTCGGCTGGGATTTCGGCGGCGAAGGGTCGCGCGTGATGATGCTGGTCTACAATCTGGACGACATCAGCAGCCTCTATAACCGCTTTGGCGGTGTTGCCGGTTCCGCCTATGTCGTAGCGGGCGTCGGCTTCAACGTGCTGCAGAGCAACAGGGTGCTCATCGTTCCGATCCGTACCGGCGTCGGCGCCCGGCTCGGCGTCAATCTCGGCTATCTGAAGCTTACCGAACGGGCGACCTGGAATCCGTTCTGAGCGGACAGGATTGTCACAACCGCTCGGATAAGCCTGATCGCGCCGTGGCATGCTCTTGCCGCGGCGCTGGATTTCCGCCATGCCAAGGTGGCACAGTCGGGCATTGGCGGGTTGCCGCCTCGCATACGGAATAGTCCATCTTGGTCCAGTCGGTCCTGTTCTTCGCACTCGGCTTCCTCTGCGCCGTCTTCCTGGTGTCGCTGATCGCGCCGGCCGTCTGGCGGCGGGCCGTCGTCTTGACGCGCAGGCGCCTCGAAGCCTCGATGCCGCTGACGCCTGCCGAGATCCTGGCTGAGAAGGACCGGGTTCGCGCCGAATTCGCCATGACCACGCGTCGGCTCGAAATGAACATCAAGAGCCTCAAGGAGAAGGCGGCCGAGCAACTGGTCGAGATCGGCCGCGGCCGCGAGGCCCTCAAGGGACTGGCGGTCGAGACGAAGGACAAGAACCAGGCGCTTTCCGATCTGCAGGCCAAGAACGCGGAGCTGCGGCAGCGCGAGGAGGAATTGCACAAACTGTCGGAAAAGCTGGCGCAAACGGAGCGCTCGCTGGAGAAGCGCGCGCTGGAGCTGCAAAAGCTGGAGCAGATGTATGACGACGCCAGCTTCGCTTCCAGCAACCGCCAGATCGAGCTCGTGGCCCGCGAATCGGAACTGGACAAGCTCGCCAACGACATCGCGGTGCTGCGCAGCCAGCGCAAGGAAGCGGAAAGGCGCAATCAGGAAGCCGCCACGGAAGGCAAAGCGGCGAGAGACGCGCTCAAGTTGGAAAAGAAGCGGGCAGCCGAGCTTGACAAGAAGGTCGAACGGCTGCTCGCGACGCTTGCCGACCGCGAGGAAAAGCTCGACCGGCGCGAGAAGGAGCTTGCCCGGATGCGCGAACGCCCAAAGCAGGCCCCTGCGGCAAACGGTGGAACGCACGATGCCGGCGAGGTCGAAGGCATCGACAAGGCTATCGCCAGGCTCGAGGGCGATCGGGAGCGGCTGGAGTCGAGGCTGACGGCGCTGGCGCGTGAGAACAAGCGGCTCAAGACCGATCTCGCCGCGCTTGAAACGGCAAGGCCCGAACAGGCAGGCGACGCGCGCCGCGCCGGTGCGGCGCTTCGCGAGCAGATGAATGAACTGGCGGCTGAGGTCGTCAACCTGACGATGAAGCTGGACGGGCCGGATTCGCCCATCGCCAAAGCCTTGGCGACTCCTCGCGACGGGCGGCAGGGCGCCGGCGAACGCGGTATCAGCCTCGCGGACCGCGTGAGGGCTCTGCAGAAGGCCAGCTCGACCAACTGATCCTGGCAGTCGGCCAAGCGGCGCTCTCCCAGGTTTGAGCGGCTATCGTTTCGAGAAGTGATGCAGGGCGATGGCCGAAGCGGCAGCGACGTTCAGGCTGTCGAAACCATCCGCCATGCCGATCCGTACAGTCCGCAGCCGGTTGAGCAGAGCTTCGGGCAGGCCTTCGCCCTCGGTGCCGAGATAGAGCGCCAGCCGAGGCGTTCTTTCCGCGGCGCGAATGTCGGTTTCGCCGCGCGGCGAGAGCGCGAACTGGGTGAAGCCAAGCCGGTCGAGCGTTGCGATCAAGCTCGTGGTGTCGCCGAAGGACGCAAAGGCAACCTTCAGCGCCGCCCCGACCGAAACGCGGATCGCTTTGCGGTAGAGCGGATCGCAGCAGGTTGGATCGAGAAGCACGGCGTCCGCGCCAAAGGCCGCGGCGTTGCGGAAGATCGAGCCCATATTGTCGTGATTGGATATGCCGACCAGAACGACGACCAGCGCGCTTGCGGGCAAGACTTCGAGCCAAGCCTCTGCCGGCTGAGGAGCGCCCCGAACGCCGATCGCCAATATGCCGCGGTGCATGTGGAAGCCGGCGATACGGTCCATGACCTCGCCGCTGGCGACATAGACCGGAAAGCCGGCCGGCGCCTTGAGCAGGACGCCTTCCAGGCCGGCCAACCTGTTTTCGAGAATGAGGGCCGACTCAGCGGCGAAGCGCCCGGCCGACAAAAGAAGATCCAGCACCACCTTGCCCTCAGCGACGAAGCGCCCGTGGCGACCGATAAGATCGCGCTCGCGGATATCGAGATAGGCAGCGACACGCGGATCCTGCGGATCGCCGATGGGAATGAGGTTCATGCAAATATCGCCGGCAAAATTGTCAGCGAGGTAAGGAGCTTTGGATAGGGCGGGTCAAGCCCCGGCGCGGCGCATCTTATAGGCCATCTGGGACAGGTCGCCGTCGCCGAAAATGCCTTCCAGCATGCGAAGCAGCTCGCGCACGGCGTCGGACTTGCAGGAATAGTAGATCATCTGGCGATCGCGACGCGTCTCGACGAGATCGAGTGCTCTCAGCTTGGCCAGATGCTGCGACAGAGCGGACTGGCTCAGCTGAACTTTTTCGGCGATGGCACCGACCGACATTTCGCCGTCGATCAGGTAGCTTACGATCAGCAGCCGCTTTTCATTGCCCATGAGCATCAGAAACGCTGCAGCCGATTCGGCATTGGCGACTAGCTTGCTCGAGATCATAGATCCCCCATGTTTTCTGGCTCATCCAGTCACCATGGGGGCAATGGTGGCCGATTCCACAATGTTCAGGTCAGAAAGCGCCGCTGAATCAGCGCTACAACGAAAGGTAGATCATTTTATCTAAATCTCAAGAGTTGCTTTTGACCTGAGGCGATTAACTTTCGTTGCCGTGTCTAGCCGGCGGCGCGTCCGGCCTTTGCCATCTCGACCAGAACGGGCCGCAACTCGAGGGCAGCGGCGAGAGGCTGCGGGAAGAAGACCCTGCAGGTGCCATCCGCAGAGGCCAGGTCCATGCCGTCCGGATCGAAACCTGTCGCAGTCCAGCCATCGCCTTCGGCTCCGCCGAAATGGTGGGCATAGATGGCGATCGCATCGCGATGGTCGGCGTTCATGTGGTCAAGCGCCGACTGCTCGCCAGCCGCGAGTTCCTCGACGACCGGGCCGCTGGTGATCAGGTCGGCGCGATCGAGAAGATAGGCCTTGCCGAAGCCGCCATTCAGGCTGGCGCGTTCGGGCTCGAGCCGGAATATAGAGAAGTCGCCGAGCCCGGCATAGAGCTTCGCCTTCGGGTTGCGGTTGAGGTAGCGCCGTTCGGCGCGAAGGTGCTCGGCCGATCCACGGTCCAGCCGCAGCGCCTGGCACGCCAGCGTGATGCGCGGGTGCGCGAGCGGATCCCCCTTGCCGGGTTCGCCAAGCAGAAGCGAGCAGCGCGGATCGGCGAGAAGCGCGCCGGTATGCGCGGCCAGCATCGAGACGAGGATGAGCGGCGCGCCGTCTATGTCCGTCGCCGTGCCGACCCGGCTTGCCAGCGGCGCGCCTGTGCCAGGCTCGATCACCGCCAGTGCGCCGAAGCGGGCCGAGCGGATCAGCGTCTTCGCCAGCCTGACGGCCTCGGCATCGGTCTCGCGGATGACATCCTTCCTGGTCTCGGTCAAAGCGCTCACCGCGATAAGTTGATTTCTGTTCTCCGGTTATCGGTCAAACAGCCCGGACCTGACAAGGGCTTCGATTTCACTTTCGTCCATGCCGAAGCGTGCCAGCACGCTTGCCGGCTGACGGTCTGCAGCGGTTGGCGCCGCGGCAAGGGTCTGGGAGGCCTGCGAGAAACGTGGCGAAGGGGCAGGACGCTCGAACCGGTCGGACCTCACGAAGCTTTGCCTTGCGCGATTGTGAGAGTTACTCTTGGCCTCGGTCAGCGAAAGAACCGGCGCGACGCAGGCGTCGGTCGCGGCGAAGACGTCGGCCCATTCATTGCGCGTCTTCTCTCCGATCCTGTCAGCGATGGCGGCGCGCATCTCGGGCCATAGCGTCCTGTCATATTGGCCACGGATAAAACGCCGGTCGAGCGGCAGCAGCCTGGCGAACTCGGCAAAAAAATGGGGCTCCAAGCAGCCTATGGCGACATGCCGGCCGTCCGCGGTTTCATAGGCGTCGTAGAAGGGCGCGCCGGAATCGAGCAGGTTCTCGCCGCGCCTGTCGCTCCAGAGTCCCGCCGCCATGAAGGCGTGGATCGGAGCCGCCAGCATTGATGCACCCTCGATCATCGCAGCATCGATCACCTCGCCCTTGCCGGTGCGCGAGCGCTGGAAGAGAGCGGCCAGCACGCCGGCGATCAACATCATGGCGCCACCACCCTGGTCGGCGACGAGATTGAGCGGTGGCACGGGCGGGACTCCCTGCCTGCCGATGGCATGCAGCAGGCCGGCATAGGCGAGGTAGGTAATGTCATGGCCGGCGCGGCGCGAGAGCGGTCCATCCTGGCCGAAGCCCGTCAGGCGGCCATAGATCAGCGCCGGATTGCGTTCGAGCATGACGTCGGGTCCGAGGCTGAGCCGTTCCATGACGCCGGGGCGGAAGCCTTCGACGAGGATGTCGGCCTTTTCCGCAAGGCGCAGCAGAAGCTCCGAGCCATCCGGACGCTTCAGGTCGAGCTCGAGGATGGAGCGGCCGTAACGATCGAGGTCGTATGCTTCCGGCAAGGGCAGGAGCGGCTCCTTGGCGTCCGCCCGATCGATGCGCAGCACGTCGGCGCCCATTTCCGACAGCATCAGGGCGGCGAGCGGCACCGGGCCGAGGCCCGCCATCTCGATTACCTTGAGACCCGCCAGCGGTCCTGCCTTGACGGGGGAGGCGCCTGTCCGCGACGTGGTCATTCCCTTCTATTTCGGCGCCATGCGGATGGCGCCGTCGAGGCGGATCGTCTCGCCGTTCAGCATCTGGTTCTCGATAATGTGGAGCGCAAGCGCTGCATATTCCGAAGGCTCGCCGAGGCGGGGCGGGAAGGGCACCGAGGCGCCGAGCGAATCCTGCACCTCCTGCGGCATGCCGGCCATCATCGGCGTCTTGAAGATGCCCGGAGCAATGGTGCAGACGCGAATGCCGGACCGGGCGAGATCGCGCGCCACCGGCAGCGTCATGGCGACCACGCCGCCCTTGGAGGCCGAATAAGCTGCCTGGCCGATCTGGCCATCATAGGCCGCGACCGACGCCGTGTTGACGATGACGCCGCGCTCGCCGCCCGGCAGAGGATCGAGCTTGGCAGCGCGGTCGGCGACAAGGCGTATCATGTTGAAGGTGCCGATCAGGTTGATCTCGATCACCTTGCGGTATTGGTCGAGCGGGTGCGGACCGTCCTTGCCGACCGTCTTCACGCCGATGGCAATGCCGGCGCAATTGACCAGAATGCGCGGCTCGCCGAGCTCCTTCGCAACCTCGGCGATCGCGGCGGTGCCGCTGTCGCCGCTGCTGACATCGCACTGAACGGCGATGCCGCCGATGTCGGCCGCCACCTTCGCCGCGCGGTCAACGCCGACATCGAGTATCGCAACCTTGGCGCCCCTGGCGGCAAGGGTGCGCGCCGTCGCCTCGCCGAGGCCGGACCCGCCGCCGGTGACGATCGCGATCTGGCCGTTCGGGTTCATGCAGGCATCCTCCCAGAATTTCGGACCATGCTACGAAGCACGCTGCTGGGGCGCAACCTGAATGACCGGATCGACAGAGACCTGCGGACTGGCCGGCGCCCGGACCGCGGCCGAGGCGAGGTCCGCGACCCGCGCCGTATCCGCATGGCAGACCTCGCCGACGAAGCGGGCCACGGCGCCCGGCTTGATTTCATGGTGAAGCAGCCGGTCGAGATCGACGGGGCGAGGCATGGTGATCTGGCCGCGCGGAAACCGCTTGAAGCCGAGCGGCCCGTAGTAAGGCTCGTCGCCGACCAGCATCACGGCCGGCGCTCCGGCCCTCGCGGCGGCCTCGAGCGCGATGGCGACCAGCCTGCGGCCGATGCCGAGATTCTTGAAGGCAGGGCGCACGGCAAGCGGGCCGAGCATCATGGCGCGGCCGGCGCCGGCGGCAACGCGCGTCATGCGCACCGAGGCGATCACCGTGCTATCCTCGACGGCGACAAAGGACATCGAGCGGTCATGTCCGCCAGCTTCGCGGATCTTGTAGGCGGCAAGCACGAAACGGCCGGGCCCGAAGGCCTCGTCGTTGATGGCTTCGATTCCAGCATCGTGCGCCGGGGTTTCCGGCAGGTATTTCACGTCGGCAAGGCTCATGGTCTTTGCGTTCCGGTATACGAGGAAAGGTTTGCTGCAAGCGGCAGCGTTCGCCAGTCAGCGCTTCATCAAGCGCGGGCGTCCTTTCGTCGTCGGTCGAACCGGATCGAGGCAAAGTCGAACATGGGCGCCTCCGCTAGCATCAATTTTTCCCGGCTGCAATCGGCGCTTTTCACCTTTCTTCTCTTCCTGCTGCTTGACGAACTGGTTTGTCGTTTGACGAACTGTTCAGTGCCTGAGGGCTTCGACATTTCGGCCAAGCGCCTAAATGTCTGTTGGACCCGCAGGGAGATTTCGCATGGGATTGCTGGTTGAAGGCAGATGGCAGGACCGTGCGCTCAGCACCGACAGCCGTGGCCGGTTCGTGCGGGCACAATCGCAGTGGCGCGACTGGATCACGCGGGGCGGCGAGCCGGCGGAGGGTAGCAATCGTGGCTTCAAGGCCGAGCCCGGACGCTACCACCTCTATGTTTCGCTTGCCTGCCCGTGGGCGCACCGGACGCTGATTTTTCGCGCTTTGAAGAAGCTGGAGCACATCATCTCGGTGTCGGTTGTACACCATTTCATGGGCGAGAACGGCTGGACCTTCAAGACCGAGGACGGCGCCACTGGCGATACGCTCTACGGCCTGGATTTCCTGCATCAGATCTACACCAAGGCCGACCCGGCCTATTCCGGTCGCGTGACGGTGCCAGTGCTGTGGGACAAGAAAGAGAGGACTATCGTCAACAACGAGTCCTCCGAGATCATCCGGATGCTCAATTCCGCTTTCGACGAATGGGGCGATGCCAGCCTCGACTTCTACCCGGCAGCCTTGCGATCAGAGATCGACAAGATCAACGCGCTGGTCTATCCGGCGATCAACAACGGCGTTTACCGCGCCGGCTTCGCCACCACGCAGGCCGCCTATGAAGAGGCGTTCGGCGAACTGTTCTCAGCGCTCGACACGATTGAGGAGCGCCTTTCGAAGCAGCGCTATCTGGTCGGCGAGCGCATCACCGAAGCCGACTGGCGGCTGTTCACCACGCTGGTGCGCTTCGATCCGGTCTATGTCGGCCACTTCAAATGCAATCTGCGCCGCATCGCCGACTATCCGAACCTTTCGAACTATCTGCGCGACCTCTTTCAAGTCCCCGGCGTCTCGGGCACGGTCAACCTGCAGCACATCAAGGCGCATTATTACGGCAGCCACAAATCGATCAATCCGACGGGAATTATCCCGGCCGGGCCGGAGCTCGACTATGCCGCGCCGCACGATCGCGACCGGTTCAGGAAGGCGGCTTGAGCAGGTTCACCAATATGCCGAGGCAGGCTTTCCCCCGAAAATCTCTTCAATCCGCAGCAGCGTCGCCCGCGTCGTAGCCTCGGGCAAACGATCGAGCGGGAAGAACGCAGCCTCGGCGATCTCATGGTCCGGCAGCTTTGGCGCCGCCTGGCTGAAGGCTTCGATCAGATAGAGGCCGACATGGTCGCGGCGGCTGGAGCGGCGGTTGAAATGCATCGATTTCAACACCGGCGTGGCCGTCAGCGCGATGTTGCCCTCCTCGGCCAGTTCGCGCGCCAGCGCCTCAAGGAGCGTCTCGCCACTCTCGACGCCGCCGCCTGGCAGTTGCCAGCCCGGGACATAGGTATGGCGAATGAGGAAGACGGAGTTGGAGGCTCGGTCATAAACCAGGCCGCGCACGCCAAGCGTCATCGGGCGGCGCAGCAGGAAATAGAGGTGAAACAGCCTTGCCCGCAGCCCCGGCCAGCCGGTCTGGCGGAATACCTCTTCCAGGTCGGGCGAGCCGGTCATCTGGCAATCGCCAAGCGAACAGCAAACGGTGAGTGGAAAGCCTGCGCTGCCTCGCTTAAGAAGGGACTATGTTCAGGCTCGCGCATATTTCCGATGTCCATCTGGGGCCGCTGCCCGATGTAACCTATCGCGACCTCGCATCCAAGCGCGTGCTGGGTTACGTCAACTGGCAGCGCAACCGCCGCCGGCATATGCATGATGCGGTCATCGACACGATCGTGGCCGACATCAAGGCCAACGCACCTGACCATCTCGCCGTCACCGGCGATCTCGTCAACCTGGCGCTCGACGGCGAGATCGAGATGGCCAAGCACTGGCTGGAAACGCTTGGCCCTCCGGACGACGTGTCCGTGGTGCCAGGCAATCACGATGCCTATGTGCCGGGTGCCTTCGACAAGGTCTGCCGGTCCTGGGCGCCGTGGATGACGGGCGACGGCGTCAACAGTCCGGTCGACCGCAATTCCTTCCCCTATTTGCGCGTGCGCGGCAACGTCGCTCTGATCGGCGTCACGACGGCGCGAGCCACGGCGCCCTTCATGGCCAACGGCTTCTTCATGGAGGGCCAAGCGGAGCGGCTCGGCAAGATCCTCGACGCCACGGCCAGGCAGGGGCTGTTTCGCGCCATCATGATCCACCATCCGCCGGTGCGCGGCGCGGTCTCGCAGCATAAGCGGCTGTTCGGCATCGCGCGCTTCCACAAGGTCGTTCGCCGGCATGGCGCCGAGCTCGTCCTGCACGGTCACTCGCACCTGCCGTCGCTGTTCACCATCGGCCCGCGCGGTGCCAAGGTGCCGGTGGTCGGCGTGGCCGCCGCCGGTCAGGCGCCCGGCGGCAAGCACCCGGCGGCGCAATACAATCTGTTCGAAATCGATGGCGACAAAGGTGATTGGCGCATACGCCTGACACGGCGCGGCCTGACCGGGCCGGCATTGCCGCCGTCGGATCTTCAGGTGATCGAATTGGGCGCCGGCATAGCGGCGGCGCGTGAACTGGAGCCTGTTCCATCCCGATGAAATCGGGATGGGGCTCTGTCTGTTTGTTTGAGCATGATCTTTTCCGAAAATCGGATTTCACTTTTCGGGATCATGCCCGCGTCAGAAGCTGATCTTCATCTGGGCGATGCGATCCCAGAACAGCACGAGCGATACCGCCAGGCCCACCAGCGCGCCGGCGGCGATCAAGCCGAGGCCGGCGAAGAAGGTCGTCCAGCCGTTGCGGCGCGTTGCGGATTGCAAGGCTGGTTCTGCTTCCTGGACATCGGCACGATGCAGGCCAGGCAGGGCGCTCTCGACCGCACCTTCCATCATTCGCTGCCGCTCGACGACACGCTCGGCCACGTAACGCGTGACGGCATCGGCAATGGGCTTCATATCGGTCGATTCAGCCAGCACCACGCGGCCGATGCGCGTGTCCTTGAGGAAGCGGTAGGTGCGGCGGTCGCGCCCCATGGCGACGTGGCTCACGGCATCGATCCACAGTCGCGGCTGCAGGCCCGACGAGACGGCGAAGTCGAAATTATCGATGTCCGCCGGCACGCCGGCGAAGACAGGAGCGAGCTCGGCGGCCATCAGGTCGAGCCGCATGCGGTGCGCCTCGCGCATGTCGACCACCACGTCGTCGCGGTCGGCGAAGGCATTCTTGACGTCGCGGATGGCATCCGCCAGCTTTTGCGACGGTTCGATCGGAGTGATTTTGTCGCCTGCATCCATCATGGCGGCTGCCTCGCTGTTGGTTAACAGCGAGTTAACACAGTCGCCGGCAAAATGCACTGCGAGATGGGGCTCAGCTCGCTGCCGCGCCGAATGCGGGCCGCGGGCCTCTGCCGCGGCGGCGCGTGTTGCGGCGCACGACCTCTGCAATCAGGTCAGGAGCTTCCTCGACCAGCATATGGCCTGCTTTCAACACGTGATGCAGGCGGAAATGCGCCGGCAGGCCTTCGGCCTGGTCGACGGGCAAGACGGGATCGTCCGTTCCCCAAACCACCATCACCGGCATGCCCAAGGTTTCCAGCCGTTCGCCCGGGATGACGCCTTGCCGGTCGTCCTTGGTCATCATGGCTGCCGTATCGGCAAGGATCTGCAACTGGCCTGGCCTTTCACGCATGCGGAAAAGCGCCTCCACCACGTGCCCGGGCGGCAAGCTCCCCGACCCCGACATGGCGGCAAGACAAGCGCTGATCTCGGTCCTGTCGGCCGCGGCGGCGTAGCGGCGCAGCAGCGGACCGTTGATTTCGGGACCGAAGCCGCCGGGCGCCAGCAAGGTCAGCGAGGCAACCCTTTCGGGTTCGGCCAGCGCCATCAATGTTGCGATCGCGCCGCCCATGGAATGGCCAACGAGGTGGACCTTGTCCAGCCGGCGGTCAGCCAGATCCGTGAGGATGGCCCGTGCCGCCTGCCTGGCGCCTCCTGCCATCTGGCACTCCAGGGAATTTCCGTGGCCGGGCAGATCGTAGGCCAATGTCCTCGCACGGGGCGCCAACACCGCAATCACGTCCCGCCAGATCGAATGGCAACTACCGAAGCCGTGCAGGAAGACGATCGTCTTCGAGCCAGCACCGCTTTCGGCGACATGAAGGGACGGGGGCATCAAATTGATCAAATTTATTCGGTGTGAGGCAAGGCGAGCGGCAAATCCAGATTCCGGCCGGATTGCTCCCTGGGTGGATCGATAGCCAGTAAAATCTTCGCGACTGGGACTGTGTGCGCCCACCCGAAGGCGGAAGCAGGCCTAACACTTGTTGAATCTCGGTACCATGCTTTGCCGAAGGAAGTCGACCACAACGAAGATGGGGATCAAAGCACCTGCGAATTGCCTGAGATCGCTCAACTCGGGTTGCCGATCCCCGCGGCCCGCAAGGACTGAACCAGCCGATCGGTGAGATCGGCGGGATACTTCCTGTCGACAAAGGTCGCGCGCGGATTGGCTGCGAATTTCGGGAACTCGGCCGTCAGTTCGTCCGCCAGCTCGCTTGCCAGCTTGTCGCGGCCCGAAATCTTGGCACCGATCAGACGTGCGGCCAGGTAATGCGATTTCGACGCCGTGGTCCTGAGCGATTCGCTGGCAATCGCGGCCCTCCTGGTATCGCCTTGCATGAAGGCTCCGAGAAACAGGCCATAGTCCCACCAGGTCGGGTGGCCGCTGAAGGTTTCGACGGCATGTTCCAGGATCGGCGTTCCTTCCTGATATTTGCCGGCGAAGATCAGGCCGTAGCCATAGGCGGCGGCCATGCCGAGATCGTAGGGGTTGAGTTCATAAGCCTTGCGCATCCAGCGGATCGCTTCATCCGTGTTGCCAAGACGCGAGTTGAGGTAGCCATAGGCGCGGTGCGCGTGCGGGCTCATCGGCCCCATCTGGATGGCGCGGTGCGCAAACGACATGGCCTGCTCGACCGTTGCGCCGGCCGGATAGGCGTAGTGGTTGTTGACGGCTTCCAGATGCAGGGAAGCGAGCTCCGAGTAAACGAGTGATGACTTGGTGCCTTCGCCGACCAGCTTCTCCAGGCAGCGATACGCGGCTTCGTGCGTCTTGGCGCTCTGGTCGAGATAGTAGCGGTCGTCGAGCACCAGACATCCGATCTGGCCGGTCTGGATGTCGCTCTGATCGATATAGCTGTAGATCGCGCCCGAAGCGGGGACGGTCGAGGTCAGGAGGCTGGCGATATTGCCTTCGACCGCCGAAGGCGCGCTTTCGACCGGGCCCAGATTGCGTGACAGGAGAACCCGTCCGGTCGCAACGCTCTGCAATTCGACCGTGACGTCGCCGGCGGCCGGTCCGGGAATAATTTCGAAAACAAAGCTGATCGGATCGGCGGAACTATCGCGCGTCCCATCGGCGTCGCGTCCGATGAAGTCTATGGTGTCGAAGCCGGCGAGGCCGGCGCGCAGCGAAGAGGCGACACGGGCCGCCTCCGGCCCGTCGGCCTTGATGGCCATGTAAATCAGAGGCAGGCTGTCGAACTTTTGCGAAGCGACGCTGCCGGTCGCACCTGCCGTTTCGACCGGCGCGGCTGCATCGCCACCGTGGAAAAAGGCATCGCCCTGGCGGATGACGAGCACGCCCAGCATGGCGATGACCAGAACCATGGCGGCCCAGAAGAACCGCAATTGGCGCGTCAGCGATGGGGCGGATGCGGGTGTCGCCGGGACCGGCATCAACCGCGTGGCATCGACGGGCGCGGCATTCTCGAAATGCCCGGGCGAAAGCGCAGAAGCTTGGCCGGCATCGGCGGACAGCCGGATTGCATTCAGCTCGTAAGAAGGCACATAGCCACCGCGTGGGATTGCGATGCGCACCGGCTCGGCAATGCCCTCGTTGGCGAAATAATGGTCCAGAAGCTCACGCAGCCGCCCCGCCTGGACCCTGACGACCGCGTCGGTCGACGCGTCGAAATCGCCGTCCTTGCCGAAGACATCCATGGCGATGGAAACGCCCTTCAGCCTGTCGCCTTCGCCGGCCTGCTCACGCTCGACGAGATAGCGCAACAGCCTGCGGGCACGTTCGGAGCGTCCGAACGTTTCGCTGGCAAGCAGTCGCTCCAATGTCTCGCGCACTGCGGGGGCGGCAGGCGTGGCAGGCTCCAAGTGTCGAACCTTTCGAAGTCGGCACAGGTTAGTAGGTGATCATATAGCGCTCGCGCCGGCGCACAAGAATACATCTGTTATGCGATCGCGTAAGCCACCGCAAATTTCCCTGCCGGTTAACAAATGGCAGGGAAATCGCGCGTGTTTTTAAAGCGCAGCGCGTCCCAGCGAACGCGCTGCGCGAAGATCGAGGGTCAGCCGGGCTTGCGGCCGAGGATGCGGTTGGCGGCGGAAACCACGGCTTCGAGCGAAGCGGCGACGATGTTGGTGTTTATGCCGGCGCCGAACAGCTTGCCGCCCGGATACTCCATCTCGACATAGGAGATGGCCGAAGCATTCGAGCCGCGCTGCAAGGAGTGTTCGGAATAGTCGAGCACCGACATCTCCACGCCGACATGTCGCGAAAGCGCATCGACGAAGCCGTCGATCGGCCCGGTGCCGGTGCCGGTGATGGTCATTTCCTTGCCGTTATCAAGGATAACCGCCTCCACCACGCGCCGCCCCTTCACCTCGGTGTCGGGATAGGTGTGGTGGTCGAGGAATTTCAGCCTGGCGCCCGGCTGGTCGACATAGGTCTCGAGGAAGCGCTCATGGATGCGCCTTGCCGGCACTTCCTTGCCTTCGGCATCGGTGATCGCCTGGATCGCCTGGCTGAACTCGATCTGCAAATTGCGCGGCAGGTTGAGGCCGTAGTCGGCCTGCAGCACATAAGCGATGCCGCCCTTGCCGGACTGCGAGTTGATGCGGATGATCGCCTCATAGGTGCGGCCGACATCGGCCGGGTCGATCGGCAGGTAAGGCACTTCCCAGAGCGGCGTGTTGGCCTTGCGCAGCGCCTTGATGCCCTTGTTGATGGCATCCTGGTGCGAGCCGGAAAAGGCCGTGTAGACGAGCTCGCCGACATAGGGATGGCGCTCGGGGATCTTCAGCTGATTCGAATATTCGTAGACGTCCTTCATCCGGTTGATGTCGGAGCAGTCCAGCCCGGGATCGACCCCTTGCGTGTACATGTTGAGCGCGAGCGTCACGATATCGACATTGCCGGTGCGCTCGCCATTGCCGAACAGCGTGCCTTCGACGCGATCGGCGCCAGCCATCAGGCCGAGCTCCGTGGTGGCGACGCCGGTGCCGCGGTCATTGTGCGGGTGCAACGAGATGATCAGATTGTCGCGATTGTCGAGATTGCGGCACATCCATTCGATGCGGTCGGCGTAGACGTTGGGCGTCGACATCTCGACCGTCGAGGGCAGATTGATGATCAGCTTGTTGTCGGCCGTGGGCTTCACGATCTCGGTGACGGCGTTGCAGATCTCCAGCGCGACCTCGAGCTCGGTGCCGGTGAAACTCTCCGGCGAATATTCGAAACGGTAGCCGCCGCCGGCCTTGGCCGCCATGTCGGTGATCATCTTGGCGGCGTCTGTGGCGATCCGCTTGATACCGGCGACGTCCTTCTCGAAGACGACACGGCGCTGCAGCTCGCTGGTCGAGTTGTAGAAATGCACGATCGGGCGATGCGCGTCCCTGAGCGCATCGAAGGTCCGGGTGATCAGCTCGGGCCGGCACTGCACCAGCACCTGCAGCGACACGTCGTTCGGCACGCCGCCTTCCTCGATGCACCAGCGGGCGAAATCGAAGTCGGTCTGGGAGGCCGACGGAAAGCCGATCTCGATCTCCTTGAATCCCATGTCGATGAGCAGCGCGAACATGCGCGCCTTGCGCTCATGGCCCATCGGGTCGATCAGCGCCTGGTTGCCGTCGCGCAGGTCGACCGAGCACCAGATCGGCGCCTTCTCGATGACCTTGGACGGCCAGGTGCGATCGGCAAGATTGACTGTTGGGTAGGGTTGATATTTGCGGTGGGCATCCGGCATATGGCCGGCCACGGAACTGTCCGTTTCGACCCCGCCGGCTGAGATTGCTTCTCTTCTATTCATCGTCGTTTCTCCCGGCGGCTCGTCTGGTCGCCCTCAGGCGGATCGGTGCCGAGCGGCGCCTTTACCAAAGTTTCGTTCGCTTGATTTTGACTTTGCCAAATTCTGGCCAAGGAGCATGCGCCTCGGGCGGCGGTTTCCGACCGCCGGGCGCTCCTTCAGCGAACCCGGCGATCGCCGATAAGGCCGAGAAGAAGCAGGGTCGAAGCAAGCGCGCGCACGGTCTCGCCGGCGAAGCCGGGGCGAGGAGAAGCGACGGAGCGGGTGCGCGTGGTCATGCCGGCTCTCTTACAGGAGCCGCCGTTGGGAGGCAAGTGCCGGTCTGGCCGGGCATAAAGCGCGTCGCGTCGAAACGGATTCGAGCGACGCGCTTTAAGTCCTTGGGTTCTATGCATGTCGTTTTCCCAAAACCGTTGCACACTTTTGGGCGACATGCATCGGCGTGGGCTCTTCCCCGCACCAGGCAAATGCGCCACATTTGCCTCGGAGGACCTGATCTCAGGGGGAGGCCGTGCATGAATTTCGTGTTCTTCTCGCCGCATTTTCCGGACAACGGCGCCGATTTCTGCGACCGGTTGAAGAAAGCCGGCGCCACCGTGCTCGGGATAGGCGACGCGCCCTATGAGACGCTGAGCGGCAAGTTGAAAGCGGCGCTTTCGGAATATTACCGCGTCGCGGACATGGAGAACTACGATGCCGTGTTCCGGGCGATGGGGCATTTCATCCACAAATGGGGCCGCATCGACCGCTTCGAGTCGCTCAACGAGCACTGGCTGGAGCTCGAAGCCAACATTCGCACCGACTTCAACATCTTCGGCACCAAGCTCGATTTCGTGAAGAATCTGAAGCGCAAGAGCCGCATGCGCGCCTTTTTCCGCAAGAGCGGCGTCGAGACCATTCCGCAACGCAAATGCTCGGACCGAACCGGCGCCATGACCTTCATCCGCCGGGTCGGCTATCCGGTGGTGGTGAAGCCGGATTCAGGTTCCGGCGCCTCGAACACGTTCAAGATCTCCAATGCCAGGGAGCTCGACCAGTTCTTCAGGGACAAGCCGGAGGGCGTCACCTTCGTCATGGAGCAGTTCATCGAGGGGCTGGTGGTGACCTTCGACGGGCTGGTCAACCGCGACGGCGAGGTGGTGCTGGCGGCCAGCCACCGTTACGACCAGAGCATCATGGAGGCGGTCAACCGCGACCGCCACATGAGCTATACCTGCTTTCCCGAGATCAGCCCGGAGGTCGAGGAGGCGGGCCGCAAGATCCTGAAAGCGTTCGACGTGCGCGAGCGCTTCTTCCACATCGAGTTGTTCGAAACCAAGGACAATCGCGTCATCGCACTCGAGGTCAACATGCGCCCGCCGGGCGCCTGGATGACCGACGCCATCAACTACACCTTCGACATCGACGTCTATGCCGCATGGGCGGACATGGTGGTCAAGGATGCCGCCGGCGGCCCTTACAAGGGCAAGTATTTCACCGCTTATGCCAGCCGCAAGCGTCATATCGACTATTTGCATAGCCATGAGGACGTGCTAGCCGCCCATGGCGACAAGATCGTGCACCATCAGGCCATCGAAAAGGTTTTCAGCCGCGCCATGGGCAACTACGCCTACCAGATGCGCTCGAAGGACCAGAAGGCTTTGCGCCAGGCGGTCGACTATATCCACGCGGAAAAGGCGTGAGGCGATGGACGTTTCCTATCACAAGGCTCATGCCCGCAACCTCGGCCGCGACATGGAATACAAGCGCTACGGCCATGCCGGGCGGCCGGTGGTGGTGTTCCCGACCTCACAGGGGCGCTTCTTCCAGTTCGAGGATTCGGGCGGCGTCGGCGCGCTCGCCGAGTTCATCGACACCGGCCGCATCCAGCTGTTCACGCTCGACGGCATCGATTCTGAATCCTTCTTCGACAAGCATGGCGATCCGGCCAGCCGCATCGCCCGCCATGAGGCCTATTTCCGCTATGTGCGCGAGGAGGCGCTGCCGGAGCTGCAGGCGGTTGCCGCCAAGGCCAATGGCGGACGAGTCCTGAAGCCGCTGTTCTGCGGCTGCTCGATGGGCGGCTACCACTCGTCGAATTTCGTGTTCCGCTTCCCGGAACTGGCGAGCGGCGTGATTTCGCTGTCGGGCGTCTATTCGACGCGCGACTTCTTCGGCCGGGCGCTGGAGGGCAGCATCTTCTACAACTCGCCGCTCGACTACCTGCCGGGCATCGTCGACCAGAGGCTGCTCGGGCGGTTGAGGGCGCTCAGGCTGATCTTCTGCTGCGGGCAGGGCGCCTGGGAAGAGCGCATGCTTGCCGAAACGCGCGAACTGGAGCAGGTGCTGCGCGACAAATCCATTCCGGCCTGGGTCGACTATTGGGGCGGCGACGTCAGCCACGACTGGCCGTGGTGGCACAAGCAGCTCGTCTATTTCTTCGGCCGCTGGCTGGATGAAGACCTGATGAAGCGACTCGATTGATGACCACGCCCGACCCGATCCGACGTTTTGTCGAAGCCACCAATGCGGGCGACACCGAGGCCTTTCTCGAAACCTTCGTGGCGGATGCCTTGCTCACCGACTGGGGTCGTGCTTTCCGGGGCCGCGAGGAGATCGCGCGCTGGAACCAGTCGGACAATATCGGCGTGCAATCCCGCCTCGCTATCGTCCGCATCGCGCAATCGGGCGGCGCCTGGCATGTGCGCATCAAGGTGGCCGGCGACGGCTTCAACGGTGAAGGCGACATGACCTTCACGCTGGACGGCGACCGGATTGCGAGCCTGATCATCACCTAGCACTGCCTTGCCAGCTATACGCCGGCCCGCCTTTCAAAATATGACTATTATTGTCATCTTTTTGTGGAAAGGTCGTTGGCGCTGTGGCATGCCCCATGGGGACGGTGGCGCCGGCTTAATGCCTGTATCGCCGCAACCTTCAACCGAAAGGCACGGCGATGGTCCAACTGAGCGCGCAAACCCATATCCGCAACGATGCCATCCGGCCGGTCATGGAAAAGCTGCGCGCCGAGCACAGCGACTGCGCGATCGACAACTGTACCACGGATCGGTGGGAACTCCGCATGCATTACGGCTCGCTGCGTGCCGCTTTCGACGAAAGCGGCGCGCTGATCCGGGTCGCGGCGCAAGACGAGACCTGCCTGTCCTACATGAAGATGATCGTCGCGGGTCATATCGCCGGGCAACTGGGGTCAACCGGCGGCCTGCGCTGGCAAGGCGACGGCAGCGATGCCGGCACGCCCGTTTTCTTCCGCGAGATCACTGTCAAGTCCTCGACGCGGCTGTCGCCGCATATGCGGCGTGTGCGCTTCTCAGGCCTCGATCTCGGCCGCTTCGCCCGTGGCGGGCTGCATGTGCGGCTGCTGCTGCCGCCCGCCGGACGGCAGCCGGTGTGGCCGTCGATGGGCGCCGACGGCATGATCGTGTGGCCGTCGGGCGAGGATGCGCTCACGGTCCGCGTCTACACGATCCGCGCGCTCAATGTCACCGACGGCTGGCTCGACATCGACTTCGTGCTGCATCCGGGCACCGAAACGCCGGCCGCGGCTTTCGCGCAGAGCGCGCGGGCCGGCGACGTCATCGGCATGATCGGTCCCGGCGGCGGTGGCGTGCCGGAGACGAAGAATCTGCTTCTGGTAGGCGACGATACGGCGCTTCCCGCCATCGGCAGGATTCTCGAGGAGCTTGCGCCAGCGACCCATGCCGAGGCGCTGATCGAGGTCGATGGCCCGCAAGACCGGATCGTGTTGGCGGAGGGCGAGAATATCGCGGTCACTTGGCTGTACCGGCATGGCCGCGAGGCCGGCACTGCTGGCTTGTTACCGTCGGCGCTGCGGGAGCGCAAAGCGTTTTCCGAAGACCTCTATGTCTGGGCCGGGTGCGAATTTGCCGATTTCCGCGAGATCCGCAGGATCGTGCGCAAGGAATGGGGCTTGCCGCGCGACCGGCATCTGGTCACCGCCTATTGGCGTTGGGGCGCGCAAGGCGGGGACGGGAGCGGCGAGGAATAGGACAACCTACGAATATGGCCACGAATGTGGATTTGTCCTCGCCGCCCGTTTCTCGACACCCGGCGCCGCCTCAGAAATGGTAGCGCAGGCTGCCGAACAGCGAGCGGCCTTCGTCGCGGTAGCAATAGCCGGCCGAGCAGATCGTCTGCTGGTTGTCGAAGAGGTTCTTGGCGTTGACCTGCAGCTTGACCCCTTCGAGCTTCGGATTGCGGTAACCGAAGTCGTAGGACAGCGAGGCATCGACGAAGGCGCGCGCATCGTTCTTGAACGTGTTTGTGTCGTCGCCGTAGCTGGCTCCGGCAAAGCGCACGCCGGCGCCGAGCCCGAGCCCGGCAAGCGTGCCGTCCTCGAACTGATAGTGGCCCCAGAGCGACAGGATGTGGTTCGGGGTCGCCGACAGTTCCTTGCCGTCGGTGCCTTCGGCGCCGCGCTCGATCTTCACGCGCAGATAGGTGTAGGAGGCGATGACGCTGAAGCCGTTGTCGAGCGAGGCGTCAGCTTCCAACTCGACGCCGCGCGAGTTGAGGTCAAGCTGGCGCTGCTTGTTGATGCCGGTCGAGGCATCGAACACGACGCCATCCTTCTGGTCGATGTCGAACAAGGCGGCGCTGACCGTGGCGTTGTGGTCCGGTATCTCGTATTTGACGCCGATCTCCTTCTGCGTCGCGATGGTCGGGCGGGCGACACGGCCAACAGTGCTGGTGACGTCGTCATAGACGAAGCCGATGTTGGGGGAGAACGAGGTCGAATAATTGACATAGGGGATGATGCCCCATTCGGTCCGGTATGAGAGGCCAAGCCGGCCGGAGAGGGCGCTGTCCTTCTGCTTCAACTGGCTGAAATCGGCCGCGGTCGAAGTGGTGTCGACCCAATCATAGCGGCCGCTGGTGAACAGCGTGAAATCGTTCCACTCCATCTGGTCGTGCAGATAGACGCCGAGCTGGTTCATCTGCTGGCCGCCGGAATAGGGAACGGGCGCCGACTTGATGTCCTCGACCGAGACATAGGAGAGGCCGCTGCCGGCGTCGTAATCCGACCAGGCGTAGTCGATGCCGCCGACCGCTGTATGCTTGACCGAACCGGTGTCGAATTCGAGCTGCGCCATGTTGTCGACGACGAAGTTCTTCATCGTCTCGGTGTAGTGGCCCCAGTAACGCTGCAGCGGCTGGTCGGCGCCGACCGAATAGTGGCCGCTATATTCGATGTCGCTGTCGACAGCGTTGTAGCGGAGGTTCTGGCGGACGGTCAGAACGTCGTTGAAGCGGTGCTCGAATTCATAACCGATGCGGCCCTGATCCTGGGTGAAGTCGTTCCAGGCAGAGTCGCCTTCATAGACGTTCGAGAGCACGCCATAGGCGGAGTTGTAGAACGACGCGGTGCCGCCGGTGACGGACTTCGAATATTCGCCGAGGATGGTGAGCTTGGTGTCCTCGTCGGGCTTGAAGGTGACGGCCGGCGCCAAATAGAGCTTGTCGTCGGGATAGGCCGGCAGGTCGGTCTCGCTAAGGCGGCCGAGGCTTGTGAAGCGGTAGAGGATGCTGCCGTCGTCGTTGACGGGTCCGGAGGCATCCAGCGCCGCCTGGAAGCGGCTGTGCTCGCCGGCCAGCAATTCGATCTCGCGGAACGGTTCGTCCTTGGGCCGCTTGGTGACGACGTTGACGATGCCGCCCGGGCCGCTGACGCCGTAAAGCGATGACGCGGGACCCTTCAGGATGGTGACACCCTCGATGCCGTAAGGCTCGGTCTTGAACCAGGCCGAGGGGCCGTTGTACTGGCGCAGCCCGTCGCGGAACATGCCGTTGTAGAAGGCCGGGAAACCACGCAGGAAGAAGGCGTCGTAGCGGGTGTCGAAGCCGAAGCTGTTGGGATTGGCGCTGGCCGTATAGCCCAGCGCGTCGTTCAGCGTGCGCGGCTTCTGGTCCTCGATCTGCTTCTGCGTCACGACCGAGACCGCCTGCGGGATCTTGACGATCGGCGTGTCCACCTTGGTGCCGATACGGTCCTTCTTGGCGACATAGCCGTCCTGCACCAGGATATCGTTGCTTTCGGCGGTCACCTCGATCTTGCCGAGAACGGTGCCGTCGCCACTCTCCTGCGCAACCGCCGGCCAGGCCTGGCCGAGCAAGGCGGTGCCCGCCAGCAATGACATCGCCTGGTGCCATCCCTTCGGACGCCATGTCTTCGGCCGCTCGCGCATAAACTTGTCTCCAATTCTCATGTTTTGATTGCGCTCTCGCGCTCTCAAATATGAGTATGTGAGTCAAGTATTTTTTGATACCCTCATCGGACTTGGTGACGTCACGTGGCGTCAGCCGGTACGGTTGCGGCTGCACCTTCCCCGTGGCGATCAGGCCGGCGCCCCACGGCAGAAAGCCGGAAGGGCGCCGGGCTTTGGCCGACGTCTAGCCTTCCTGGCAGGCCGGGAGGGGCGCGACGTCTTGCTCCGGCGCCGATCCGCGACGCAGGCCGAGGAAGACGACGATGGCGGTGAGGACGGTGATTGTCGCCAGCACGACGAGCAGCCGGTCGAAGGCCGTCTCGTAGGCCTGGATGAGAACAGTGGCGTCGGCCATAGGCAGATGTCGTGCCGTTTCACCGATATTGCCCGTTGCCAGAAGCTGCCCTGCCGCGGCCGCTTTTGCGGGTGACGCCAACCCTTGAGTGCCGAGCTGCGCGGCGGTGAAGCCCGACAGGGTCGCCATGACGATCGCCAGCGCCACGCCCTCGCAAGCGACGCGGGTGGTGTTGAAGATGCCGACCGCCATGCCCGCGCGCTCCTTCGGCACGACGCTGACGGCAAGCCCGTCCATCAGCCCCCAAGGCAAGGCGATGCCGATGCCGATCAGGACCAGCGGGGCCACCAGCGCGCTGTCCACCCCGGGAACACGACTGAGCCAGACAAGGCCGGCAGCCGCGACAAGCAGGCCAACACCGCAGATCGTGGCTGGAGCGATCCAGCGTGCCACCTGGCCGGCAAGCAACGGCAATACCAGCAGCGGCCCAGAAAGGCAGATCATCAATTGCCCCGCCTTGATCTCGCTCATCCCCTCGATGCCGATGAAGCGGATCGGCAAGAGCACGAGCAGAACGACAAAGGCATAGGCAGGTGCGGCTGCCAGGAACTGGACGCCTACGAAACGTGGGAAGCGAAGCAGCGTCAGGTCCAGCATCGGCCGGCGCACGCGCCGCTCGACAATGACGAAAGCGACAAAGCAGATGGCAGCCATGCCAAGAAGCGCAATGACGAGGGGATCGGCCCAGCCGTTCTGCGGCGCCTGCAGCACACCATAGGTCAGCGCGGCAAGCGCGATGGTGAAGGTGCCGGCTCCCACCCAGTCTAGCCCGGTTGCATCCGGGTCGCGCGATTCGGTGACGGCGCGCAGGCCGAGGGTCGCGGCGGCAACCGCAAGCGCTGCCACCAGAAAAAAGATCGCGCGCCAGCCGAACGCGTCGATGAGCAAGCCTGAGGCAACAGGGCCGAAGGCGAGGCCGATGCCGAAGCTGGTACCGAGGAAGCTGAAGGCGCGCAGCCGCAATTGGCCGTCGAATTCCTGGGCAAGCGCAGAAGCGCCACCGGCGAAGGCGGCAGCACCGCCTATGCCTTGCAAGGCCCTGAAAATGTCGAACCAGACGATGTCAGGCGCAAGCGTGGAGCCCAGCGCGGCAAGGACATAGGTGGCGAGGCCAGCAAGGAAGATCCGCTTGCGGCCATTGTTGTCGGCCAGTGCTCCGGCCGCCATCAGGCTGGCGCCGAAGGTCAGCATGAAGGCATTCGTCACCCAATTGAGCTCGATCGGACTGCCGCCAAGATCGGCGGCAATGCGCGAGAGCGCCACGGCAGGACCGGTAAAACTCAACGGCATCGTCATGGCGGCAAGACAAACCGACAGCAGCACAAGCCATCTACCGGCCGGGCCGGTTCTGGTCATCAAAGTCATGGGTTTTCCTATCTGAGGCCAGGTTTGCCGGCATGCCGGGGATTGGCGGCGCCGATCGCAACGACAAGATAGGGCGGCGACATTTCCGGCAAAATAGTATTAAATCTCCGGTCATACCGGAATAAAGCGCTCGAATGGATTCATGTGATGGATCGTCTCAACGGTCTTCTGGCTTTCGCCCGCACCGCCGAGCTCGGCAGTTTTGTCGCCGCCGGCCGGGCGCTGGGAATCTCGGCATCCGCCGTCGGCAAGAGCGTCGCCCGACTCGAGCAGGAGCTGGGGGTGCGTCTGCTGCAACGCAGCACACGGCGCATAGGTCTGACCGAGGAGGGCAAGCTGTTCAACGAACGTGTGCGCCGCATCCTCGACGATATCGACGATGCCGAGGCGATGCTGTCGCGGACGCGCGAAACGCCACATGGGCGGCTACGCGTTTCGACCCCGATCGTCACCTATCATCTGCTTTTGCCGGTGCTTTCGGAATTCATGGCGCGATACCCGGAGATCGAGCTCGATATCGATTTCAACGATCGCATCGTCGACGTCATCGAAGAGGGTATCGATGTCGCGATCCGAAGCGGCGAGCTGCCCGATTCACGATTGGTGTCGAGGCCGGTTGCGCCCTTTCGCATGATCTTATGCGCGGCCGCTTCCTACCTTGACCGCCATGGCACGCCCGGCACGCCAGCGGATCTCGCGCAGCATTTCGGCATACATTTCCGCTTTCTCAACAGCGGCAGGTTGCTCAACTGGCCGTTCATTACCGGAAGCGCGGCACCGCAGATTCGCTCGATGCTGACCTGCAACAACATGGAAGCATTGAAGGGCGCAACGATTGCCGGCTTGGGCATCGCCTGCATGCCCGATTTCCTGGTGCGGGAGGCGCTGCATGACGGAAAGCTGCGCACCGTGCTTGACGACCATGTCGACGGTCGCGGCCAGTTCCGCATGCTATGGCCGTCCAATCGCCACCTCTCGCCGAAGGTTCGCGTCTTCGTCGATTTCCTCCCCGAGCGGCTTGCAGCCGGACGATAAGTTGCGCCGGGCGAAAGCTGCGACGACGGTCAGTAGGTGGCGCGCCCGCCGGAAAGATCGAAAGTGGCGCCTGTGGTGAAGGAATTCTCGTCCGAGAGCATGAAGGCGACCATGGCCGCTGCCTCCTCCACTTCGACGAAGCGGCCGCGCGGCACCTTGCCCAGCATGTAGATCACCTGGGCTTCGGTGAGCTGATCGAGAATACGGGTGCGGGCGGGCGAGGGGGTCAGCGCGTTGACGGCGATGTCATGGCTGGCGAGCTCCTTGCCGAGCGACTTGGTCAGCGCCAGCACGCCGGCCTTGGCGGCCGAATAGGCGGCGGCGTTGGGATTGCCTTCCTTGCCGGCGACGGAAGCGACGTTGACGATGCGGCCGTAATTGCGCGCGATCATGCCGGGCACCAGCCGCCTGCAGCAGTAGAAGACGCCGTTGAGGTCGATGTCGACGATCTGGCGCCATGCGGCGGGATCATAGTCCACCACGGTCGCGGCCGGCCCGGCAATGCCGGCATTGTTGACGAGAAGATCGACAGGACCGAGCGCCCGCTCGGTTTCGATGGCGGCACGATCGACGGCCTCGATCTGCGACTGGTCGCAAGGGTAGGCTTCGACGCGGCCAAGCGGCTCAAGCTCGGCCAAGGCGTTCGTCATCGCGGCCTGGTCGATGTCCCAGATGGCGACGCTTGCGCCCGACGACAGCAGGCGGCGGGCCACGGCAAGGCCGATGCCTTGCGCGCCGCCCGTCACGACGGCGACGCGGCCAGAGAGGTCGACGGCATTCAAACGGCGGTTCATGGGCATTTCCTCCATTTCCCCATGCGTTTGGTAGCGCGGATCAGTCCCTGAAGTTTCGCGCCACAAGCTTGGCGACGCTTGGCCCAATGAGCAGCACGACCAGGAAGCGGGCCGACTGCAGCGCCATGACGAAGGAGATATCGACGTTCTGCGCGGCGGCGGCGATAATGGCCACACTGTCCATGCCGCCGGGGCTGGTCGCCAGATAAGCGGTCAGCGGGTCGATGCCGAGCAGGCGGCTGATGACGAAGGCCAGCCCGCCACAGAATGCGATCAGCGCCACGATCGAGGCGATGATCTGCGGCAGGGCGCGTGCGGCGTGGCGCAGGATCGGCCGGGTGAAGTTGAGCCCGATCGACCAGCCCACCATCGCGTAGCTGAGCGCCAGCAGCCAGGGCGGCAATTGCATCGGCACGCCGAAGCCGAGATGAACCACGGCGCCGAAGACGAAAGTGCCGAGGAAGAAGGGCGAGGGCAGCCTCAGCAGCCTTCCCAGCAGGCCGCCGACGATCGCGATACCGATGGTGGCGCCGAAGGACAATGGGTCGATCGGCGGAAACCACACGATCGGCGGCGCTTCGACGCCCGATGTGTCGACCCACATCTTGGCAACCAGCGCCGCCGTCATCGAGACGAAGATGACGCGCAGATACTGCATGAAGGCGACGAGGCGCTGATCGGCGCCAAAGGCGCCGGCCATCAGCACCATGGCGGTGGCGGCCCCCGGCGAGGAGCCCCAGACGGCCGTGGTGCCGGGCAGGATGCGCCAGCGGCTGATCAGCCAGCCGAGCAGGCTGGAGGCAGCTACGGTGGCGATCACCGCAACGAGGAAGAGCGGCCATTCGGCGTAGAAGACCGGAAAGATGTCGGCCGAGATCGAGTTCGCCACCAGGCAGCCAACCACGGCCTGGGCGGAGCCGAACAGCACGCGGGGCACGCGCACGGTGGCGCCGTTGGTGCCGGCCAGGATCGCGGCAAGCATCGGGCCGATCAGCAGCGCCGCCGGCAGAGCCGCGAGTTCCAGCGCACCGGCGAACAGCAGCGAGAACACCACCAGCACCAGCCACTGCTGCGGTCGGCGCAATCGCGCCATGCGTTCGACGGTTGGCTGGTCCGGGGAGGAGTCCATACCCGGCTCTTAGCCTGGGCACGGGCAAATGCGAACCCATTTCCCTGCCAAAAAAGTCTATTTCGCCGGTCTCGCCCTCAACCGTTCTTCTCGGAGGCTGGAAGGCCGAAGCCACCGACCGGATGGGTCTCGACCTGGAATTCGAAACCGGCGATGAAGGGACGCGCCTTGGCGATCGCCGCCTGGACTTCCGGCAGTTGCAGGGAAGCCTTGTGGCTTGCCTGGTCCGTCCACACTTCGGTGACCCAGATCGCATCGGCATCGACGGGATCGGTGGCGATGATGTAGCTCAGGCAACCGGGCAGCGCGGCGGTGCTTTCACGCAGCACGTCCATGACTGCGTCGCGCTGGCCGCGTGCCGCCCGCATCTTGCCGATCAGTCCGAACATGCCGTTCCTTCTCCCTGCAGGTTGTGTGCTGCCCGAGTATGCAGTCGACGGCTCACGGCATCAACTGGCCACCGTTGACCTCGACCACCTGGCCGATGATGTAGCCGCTCAAGAGATCGGAAGACAGGAACAGATAGGCGCCGACGCAATCCTGCGCCGTTCCGGCGCGGCCCTGCGGGATGGTCGCAACCATGGCCTTGATCTGCTCGGCGCTCGAATAGCGCTCGTGGAACGGCGTCAGGATGGTGCCGGGCGCCACGGCGTTGACGCGGATGCCGAAACCGATCAACTCCTTGGCCATGCCGCGCGTCACGTTGGAGACGAAGGCTTTTGCCGAACCATAGAGGCCGGCGCCGCCGCCGGCGCCGTTGCGGGCGGCGATCGAGGTGGTGTTGATGATGAAGCCGCCCTGGCGCTTCAGCCATGGGATCGCCTTGCGCGAAGCAGTCAGCACCGATCGCGCGTTGAGGTCCATCACCGCGTCGTAGTGCGCTTCGGTCTGGTCGGCATAGGCGACGCGGCCGAGCATGCCGCCGGCGTTGTTGACCAGACCGTCGAGTCGGCCGAAATGTTTTGCGCTCTCCTCAACGACGCGCTCGACGTCGGCGGGGATCGAAAAATCGCCCTGGGCCAAAAACACCTCGCCGCCGTCGTCGCGGATGGACCCGGCGAGCCTTTCGGCGGCTTCCCGGCTCGAATTGTAATGCAGGGCGACGCGGCATTTCTGCCGGGCATAGGCGTGGGCAAGCGCTGCGCCGATCCCGGTCGACGCGCCGGTGACCAGCACCACTTTGCCGGCGAGGTCGGGAATGACAAGTGTCGTCATGTTGGCGGGTCTCCGCAAAGCACTGCCTTTCGTAGGCCATTGCCGGCCGGGCATTCAAGTCAAGAGGCGAAATCAGGGCCGGAGATAGACGTAGCCCTGGCGCTGCAGTTCCGCGAGCTTGACGACCCCGCCCTTCTCGGCGACCTGGAAGCCGTCGATCAGATCGGTGACGGCAATGTCCATGCCGCGCAATGTGTTGCCGCAGGCCTGTGGAACGAGCCCCTGCTGGACGAGGCCAGCAAACCGGCTGGAAGTCGCGCCGGAAGCGCTCTTCGCCTTGAAGGCGGCAAGCGCCGGGCCGTGCACGACCAGGACGATGTCGACGTTGCCGCCGGTGCCCTCATAGTGGTTCTTGATGTTGCCGAGGACGAAATTGACCTTGTCGGCATCGCTGAGATGATAGGCGACTTTCAGCCTTTCCTCGTTCGAGGCGGCACTTGCCTGGCGCAGGCCGAAAAGGCCGGCCGCTCCGGCCAGGCCGGCGCGGAAAATGTCACGGCGCAGCATCGTATCCTCCTCGATTCGCCAGCTCTCGCAATTTTGCGTGGCCCGGGCGCACTGCCGATTGTTCTTACGCAATTTCGGGCGGAAAACCGCCACACACTTTTCCTGGAACTGCTCCTAGACTAGCATAAATCACAATCCTGTCGGTGCGAGGAGGGCGGCATGACGTCAAGGATGATTAGGGGCTCGGCGCTCGGCGCGGCATTGTTCATTTCGGGCGCCGCGCTTGCCGATGATGCTCCCAAACTCACCGAATTGAGCCCCAACGGCGCCGACGCCTGCTTCGGCCGCGTCTATGATGCCGCCCATCTCAAGGCGCATCCGCACCAGAAGGTGGCGCGCATCTTTTTCTATTACGGCCACGATCCGGTCAGCCGGCCGAACGAGGAGCCGAGCACGATGTCCGACACTGCCTATAACGGCTTTCTCACCACCACAGTGCGCGGCGCCAAGAAGCCGGAATGGGCGGCTGGGTGGTGCAACAAGGAGGACCCGAGCGACAAGGCGAGCGGCATCCGTTGCGGCATGGAATGCGACCGCACGCTCGCCTCGCTCAAGGTCGACGACAAAGGGCGGCTGATCCTCTCCGACCTACAGCCCGATGTGTATCTCGACGCGGGCGCGGAGGAGGATCTCGGCAAGGCGAAGTACAACGAGCAGTCGCTGGGCAGCGAAGACGACAATTTCCGTCTCGACCCAATGCCGGCGGACACCTGCAAGGCGGAGTTCGCGCGCATCGATCCGATCGACCCGGCCCTCGGGGCGCCGCTGCGCGAGCGGCTGAAGCCGGACCAACCCTTCTGCTACGGCCGCGACTATGACGACGCGCATCTGAAGTCGCATCCAGATCAGGTCACGCAGTCGATCCGCGTCTTCCGCGGTCCGATCGAGCTCGCTTCCTTCGCCGCCGGCGGCGATACCGCCAACTGGCCCGACGGCGCCGATATCGCGTTGTCGGTGACGACCAGGCAAAAGGAGGCCAAGGTTACCCAGACCTATACCTGCCAGGGCGAGGCCGACCAGTGGCGATGCTCGGCCAGCTCGAAGATGAGCGATTTTGGCTGCGACATCTCGCAGAAGGAGATTTTCCTGAAGCGCGGCGCCGGCGGCACGATGATGCTGGCCAACCCCAACAGCGCGCTCGCCATCGTCGACCTCTGCTCGAAGGCCGCGGGTGGCAAGACGAAATCCGACGACAAGGTCTATAGGCTCAATCCGATGCCGCAGTCGGCCTGCACGCCGTAAGGTATTTCTGGACGGATTGCCTTGTTGGATCTAATCGCGATGAACAAAGCAAAAATATTCTGGTCGGGCCGCTCGCAGGCCGTACGCTTGCCGAAGGAGTTTCGCTTTGAAACCAATGAGGTTTCGATCCGCCGTCACGGTCAGACTGTGGTTCTTGAACCTCTTCCGCAGGATTGGGCTTGGCTCGATCAGGTGATTGGGACACTTGACGACGATTTTGTCGACGCGGCGCAGGAAAGGCTGGAGGAGCAGAAACGGCCCGCTCTCGACGACGTCTTCAAGTGATCTATCTGCTCGACACCAATGCAGTCATCGCCGTCATGACGGGCGATGAAAATTTGTTGACCGTGCTCAAGCGAAACAAGCCGCAACATTCTGCGCTTTCAGCTGTCGTCGCGCATGAGTTCTATTACGGAGCCTACAGGAGCCAGCGAACGACCGAGAATCTCACGCGCCTGGACGCGCTTCTGTTCCCGCTGCTCGAATTCGATCGGGAAGACGCACGGTATGCTGGTGAGGTTCGGGCGATGCTAGCGAGATCGGGAACTCCAATTGGTCCCTTTGATGTACTTATCGGAGGCCAGGCACGTGCCCGCGGCCTGACATTGATGACGCGAAACGTGCGCGAGTTCGAGCGAATCAAGGATCTGGCGCTCGAGACTTGGTGAACTTCAGGCGAAAGGCACCGCCGTCGTGCCCTTCGGCAGCTTCGCCTCGTCGTCCGGCTCGACATGGATGGTGACGCGCACCGAGGGGATTTCGGCCTTCAGCGCGTCCTCGATGCGATCGCAGATCACGTGGCTGGCGCCGACCGTCATATCGGCGTCGACGACCAGGTGGAATTCGATGAAGGTGGCGCGCCCGGCTATGCGCGTCTTCAGGTCATGGACCTCGATCGCGCCCTTCGAATTGGCCGAGATGACGTCGCGGATCTGCATGTGCTCATGGCTGTCGACGGCGCGGTCCATCAGCCCGTTCATCGACGAGCCGATGACATGCCAGCCCTGCCACAGGATGTTGAGCGCGACGATGACGGCAAGCGCCGGATCGAGGATCTGCCAGCCGGTCAGGACTGCGCCGACAAGACCGCCGAACACGCCGACGGACGTCACCACGTCGGTCATGATGTGCTGGCCGTCGGCGACCAGGGCCGGCGACTTCGCGTTCCGGCCGGAGCTGATCAGGGTCCAGGCCCAGATCGCGTTGAAAATGGTCGCCACGCCGTTGACGGCAAGGCCTGTCCAGGGCTGTTCGAGCGGGGCCGGATGCTGCCAGGATCGCCAGACCTCGCTGAGGATCAGGAGGGCTGCAACGACAATCAGCACCCCTTCGAGGACGGCCGAGAAATACTCGGCCTTGTGGTGGCCGAAGGGATGGTCCTGGTCTGCGGGCTTGTAGCTGACCTGGATCGCCCAGAAAGCGGCGGCCGAAGCGATGACGTTGACGATCGATTCCGCCGCGTCCGAATAGAGCGCGACCGAGCCGGTGATGTACCAGGCGACGACCTTGAGGGCGAGCACGACGCCGGCGACGACGATCGACCAGAAGGCCAGCCTTGCGACCTTCTGTCTGGTCGCGGCTTTCGCCGCGGCCGCCGTCATGTCCCGTGCTTCCGTCATCGTTCCTACGCGGCCTTTTCCTTGGCCTTGCGTGGCAGATGCGCGACGATGTTCTCGATGATGCGCATGCCGGCATTGTGACCGAGCGTCATGATCGATTCCGGATGGAACTGCACGGCGGCGATCGGTTCCTTGCGGTGCTCGAAGGCCATGATGATGCCGTCCTCCGTCTCGGCCGTGACCACGAAATCATCGGGCAGGCGCACCGGATCGGCGAAGATCGAGTGATAGCGGCCAACCGTCACTTCCTTCGGCAGGCCCGAGAAGATGATGCCGGGCTTCGAGACGCGGATGCGCGACGGCTTGCCGTGCATCGGGATATGCAATTGCCTCAACTCGCCGCCATAGGCCTCCGCCAGCGCCTGCAGACCGAGGCAGACGCCGAAGACCGGCAGGTCGCGGGCGCGAGCCCTCTTGATGGTCGCGGCGCAGTCGAAATCCTTCGGCGTGCCGGGGCCGGGCGACAGCACGACGAGATCGGGCTTCAGCCGCTCGAAGACCTCTTCCGGCACCGGCGTGCGCACGGTCGAGACATTGGCTCCGGTCTGGCGGAAGTAGTTGGCCAGGGTGTGGACGAAGCTATCCTCGTGGTCGACCAACAGGATGTTCACCCCGTCGCCGACGCGCGCGGTGGTGCGTTCGGCGCCGGTTGCGTTGCCGGTCTTGGCGTCGCGGATGGCGGAGAGCATGGCGGATGCCTTCAATTCGGTTTCGGCTTCTTCTTCCTCGGGAACGCTGTCGAAGAGCAGCGTGGCGCCGGCGCGCACTTCGGCGATGCCGTCCTTGATGCGGATGGTGCGCAGCGTCAGCCCGGTGTTCATGTCGCCGTTGAAGTTGACCATGCCGATCGCCCCGCCATACCAGGCGCGCGGGCTCTTCTCGTTCTGCTCGATGAAGCGCATGGCCCAGAGTTTAGGCGCGCCGGTGACGGTGACCGCCCAGGCGTGCGACAGGAAGGCGTCGAAGGCGTCCATGCCTTCGCGCAGGCGCCCCTCGATATGGTCGACGGTGTGGATCAGGCGCGAATACATCTCGATCTGCCGGCGGCCGATGACGCGCACCGAGCCAGGCTCGCAGACGCGCGACTTGTCGTTGCGGTCGACGTCCGAGCACATGGTGAGCTCGGATTCGTCCTTCTTCGAATTGAGCAGCTTGAGGATCTGCTCACTGTCGGAAATGGCGTCGTCGCCGCGCTTGATGGTGCCGGAGATCGGGCAGGTCTCGACACGGCGGCCGTTGACGCGCACGAACATCTCCGGCGAGGCGCCGATCAGATATTCGTTTTCGCCGAGATTGATGAAGAAGGAATAGGGCGACGGGTTGATCGACTTCAGCTTGCGGGAGATGTCGGAGGGCTGGGTCTCGCAGCGCTCGTAGAACATCTGTCCGGGCACGACCTCGAAAAGGTCGCCGCGCTTGAAGCTCTCCATGGCCCGGCGCACCAGGTTCGCATATTCGCCCGGTTCATGGTCGCCGCGCGGCGGGATACGGTCGGCGGTCTTGAAGGGCTCGACATGAGCATCGCGGGTCAAGCCTTCGGTCGAAAACCCTTCGCCGGAATAGTCGTAGCGGTCGGTCCAGGCCTTGGTCGAATAATGGTCGACGACCAGGATCTCGTCGGGCAGGAACAGCACGAGGTCGCGTTGGCTCTGCCTGCGCTCGAGCTTGTAGTCGACCGGGTCGAACTGGAAGGCGAGATCGTAGCCGAAGGCGCCGTAAAGGCCGAGATTGGCGTCCTCGGCGGTCTTGAACAGCGCGGTGATGGCGCGCAGCACCGTGAAGACGGACGGAACGCGGCTGCGCTCTTCCTCGGTGAAGACGCGGCCGGGTTTGGCGACATCGAGGCGGATGAGCTTTTTCGAGGTCTCGACGATCGTCACCTCGCTGATCTGGCCAAGCGCCTTGCCGATCACCGGCAGCAGCGCTTCGCCACGGGCGTTCAGCGCTTCGATGCGCATGGCGCGGCCGCGCGCCGAGATCACCAGCGGCGGGTCGATGATGGCGGTATCCCAGCGTGTATAGCGGCCCGGATATTCGTAATTGGAGGAAAACACCGCGCCGCGGCGGGAATTCAGGCCCTCGACATAGGCGTCGATCGCGCCTTCATAGGGCTGGTCATGGCGCTCGCGGGTGATCGTCACCCCGCCCTCGGTGACGAAGCGCTCCGCCCCGTTGTCCAGAACTTTAGTCGTCATTGCCGTCTCCATCAGCGTTTTGGGCAACGGACCCGGGAATGGCTTTAAAAAACAAATGGCCGCCCGGACATTCCGCTGCGGCCACCCTCTCTTTCACGCACGCGCGTTCGAACCGGCCGCTGTCAGCGAGCCCACCACCAAACGGTCTTGTTCGAACGCATGTTCATGGCGACTCCCATAGCGGCGAATGGCGACCCGCGCAACTGGATTTCACGCGGATGGTGAAAGCCTGACGGCCTTTTGTCCGATGGGCGACATGCATCAATCCTCCAGCGTGCCGGAGCGCGCGTCGCCGCTCTTCCTGTCGCCGGCGAGCTTCAAAAGATCCTCGCCGGCGCGGATGATGCGGCGCGAACGGCGGGTCAGGATGAAGCCCGATTGCGGCGCGAAGACTTCGGTGCGGCCGCCCACTTCGCCAGGCGCATGGACGATCGTGGCAAGCCTGTCGCCCTTCTTGACGCGATCGCCAGGCTCGACGTCGTATAGGATAGCGCCGGCCTTGGGCGAGGGCATCATGTCGATGTTTTCCAGTGGCACGACAGCGCCGGTGAAATTGCCGGCCTTCGGAACGGAAGGATCCTGGAGGACGCCGCGCGTCGCCAGCAGGCGATAGAGGCCCTTGGCGTCGGAAGCGGCCAAAGCGCCGTCGACATCAAGCATACCGCGATATTCGACCGTGGTGACGGCGCGGCGGTCGAAGCGCGACACATTTGCCGGCACGTTCTGATAGGGCATGATCGAGGCGCCCTCGAAGGTGCCGGTGCTGTCTTCGCTCCACAGCACAACGGCATCGGCACCCATGGCGGCCGCGCAGTCGGCCATCGCCGGCCACAGGCTGGTGTGGATATAGAGGTACGCTAGACCTTCGTCGTCGCAGTGGAGATCGAGGACGATGTCGCGACCGAGCGAGAGCTCAAGGAGCCGTGACTTCAGCCGCTGGTCGGCGCCGCCGAGGCTGGTGTCCGGCAGGAGCTTGAGGTCTGGCGCGGCGAGCAGCGGGAAGGCGCGGTTGAAATTGGTGCGGGTGCCGAGATGGAAGCGGCCTTGATGCTCGCCGAAATGATACTGGGCGCGGCCGATCGGGTTGGCCCAGGGCGCGACGGTGATGGCGCCCCTGATGCGGCCTTCCGCTTCCGCCTTGGCAAGCATCGGCATCAGAGCGTCGATGGCGACGACGCCCGGCAGTTCGCCGGCATGCAGCGCGGCCTGCAGATAGGCCGAGGGTGCCGTCTCGTCCGTGCCATCGAAGCGAAAGACCGGAAATTCGTAAATGGTGCCTTCGCTGTCGCCGGCAATGCGCTCGATCGTTTTCTGCATAGGTGCCTCCGATGAGAGGCCAGAGATGCATTGTTGCGCCTGCGCTGTCGAGTGGTCCAGCCGGGCCGACCTGTGGGCGCAAGTCGGACCATTTTGCGGCCAGGCAGCGCCGGACGGGAGGGCGGCCGATCCGGGGCTCAGATGAGCAGTTTCAGCTCCTGGGCGATGGTCGGCAGAAGCTCCGAGACATTGGGGTGGATATGCATGGCGCGCGCCAGTGTCGAGATCGGCGCCTTGGCATACATGAGGTCGAGCACTGAGTGGATTGCCTCGTCGCCGCCCGGTCCGAGCACCGAGCAGCCGAGAATCTCGCCGGTGTCGGCATCGGCCAGGATCTTCATGAAGCCTTGCGTCTCGCCTTTCTCGACGGCGCGGCCGACACGGGTCATCGGTCGCTGGCCGACAAGCGCGCGGCGGCCGGATTTCTTCACCGCGGCCTCCGTCATGCCGCAGCGGCCGAGCGGCGGATCGATATAGAGCGCATAGGCCTCGATGCGGTCGCTCACCCTGCGTGGATCGTTGTCGAGCAGATTTGCGGCGACGATCTCGTAGTCGTTGTAGGAGGTGTGCGTGAAGGCGCCCTTGCCATTGCAGTCGCCCATCGCCCAGATGCCGGGCACGCTGGTGCGCAACTGGTCGTCGACGACGATGTAGCCGCGCTGGTCGACCTCGACGCCGGCCTTGTCGAGGCCGAGATCGTCGGTGTTGGGGACGCGCCCGAGCGCCAGCAGCACATGCGAGCCGACGGCCGGCGGCTTGCCCGCGGAGAAGGTCACGGCGATGTCGTTGCCTTTCCTGGCGAAGGCGATGTCATCGGCGCCGACATGGACGGTGATGTCTTCGTTTTCGAGGATCGACTGGATCGCGGCCGAGACGTCCTCGTCCTCGCGGCCGGCCAGCCGCGGCGCCTTCTCGATCACCGTGACCTCTGAGCCGAAGCGGCGGAACATCTGCGCGAATTCGAGCGAGATGTAGCTTCCGCCGACAACGATGAGATGGCTGGGCAGCACATCGAGGTCCATCATCGAAGAGTTGGTCAGATACTCGATGTCATTGACGCCGGGCAGGTCCGGCACGGCAGCGCGGCCGCCGGTGTTGAGGAAGATTTTTGGCGCCGTTAGCACATCGTTGCCGACGTGCACCGTGTTGGCGGATTCGAAGCGCGCATGGCCGCGATAGAGCGTGCATTTGTCCATGCTAGCAATCCAGTCTTCCAGCCCGGCACGGGAGGCGCCCGACACCTTATCCTTGCGCGCCTTGATCGCCTTGTAGTCGACGCCGACGGGACCGCCGAGCGTCACGCCGTAGTCGGCGGCGCGGCGGGCGAGATGCGCGGCATAGGCGCTTGCCACCATCGTCTTGGTCGGGATGCAGCCTGTATTGACGCAGGTGCCGCCGACGAGCTTGCGCTCGATCAGCGCCACGCTCATGCCGGCCGCGTTCAGCCGGCCGGCGAGCGGTGTGCCGGCCTGGCCGGCGCCGATGACGATGGCGTCGAAGTTCTTCGCCGTCATGCGACGGCCGCCACGATCAGCAGGCCGCCGATGATCGCCACGGCATCCTCGATGAAGGCGGCAGGCGGATCCTTGCCGAAGCTGGCGGCCAGCCGGCCACGCGCTTCGGCGCCGCCCAGCGTGCCGATCGCCGCGCCGATGGCGCCGGCGATCAGACCGCCGATGGTGGCGCCGCCGGTCGCGCCGATGACCGCGCCGGAAAAGGCGCCAGCGATGATGCGGGCGCCGAATTGCTGCGGCACCTTGCGGCTTGGCGTCGACGGCAATTGGTCGGTGACGAGTTCGACGATCGCCAGGATGGTGAAGATGCCAACAGCCGCCCAATGCCCCATGAAGCTTGCCCAAGTGCCGGCAACCGGGAGCCAGCCGAGATATGAACCCCAGGCGACGGCGGCCGGCGCCGTCATGGCGCGCAGGCCGGCAACGACGCCAATCAGCAATGCAAGGATGTAAAGCATGATCGACCCCCTCAAATTCAGAACCCTCGCACGGTCCCGACAAGGCAGGCTAGCATAGGCCGGGCGTTTGGCCACGGCTTTTCCCTGGAGATGGATTGTGCTTGGGATGGATCGTGCCTTGGCCAAAGGCGGCGTCGGAGGAGCGGCGATGACGACAAGCGAGCGCATGAGGATGGCGGCGGGCGAATGGTACACCTGTATCGACCCCGAGCTGGAAACGCTACGCGTTGCCGCCCGCGATGCGGTGTTCGAGCACAACAGCCTGCCGCCCCGACAGCGCGGCGACATCGGCCCGGCCTTGCGGGCACTGCTCGGCGGTGCGGGCGAGGGGGCGCGAATCGAGGCGCCGTTCCACTGCGCCTATGGCTTCAACCTGTTCCTCGGCGACGGGGTCTTCCTCAATGCCGGCTGCA
The DNA here is from genome assembly GCA_004020545.1 of Mesorhizobium sp. Lineage (GTDB taxonomy): Bacteria > Pseudomonadota > Alphaproteobacteria > Rhizobiales > Rhizobiaceae > Mesorhizobium. The sequence goes on from SAQE01000001.1 coordinate 363,338, forward strand.
CCATCCTCGATACCGCGACGGTGCGCATCGGCAAGGGAACGCTGCTTGGCCCCAACGTGCAGATCTACTGCGCCGAGCATCACCGGGAAGCCGCCGGCCGGCGCGCCGGGCTGGAGATCGCAAAGCCAGTGACGATCAGCGACAATGTCTGGATCGGCGGCAGCGCGGTGATCCTTGCCGGCGTCGGCATCGGCGAGGGTGCCATCGTCGGCGCCGGCGCGGTGGTGACACGCGACGTGCCGGCCAATGCGACCGTTGTCGGCAATCCGGCGCGGGTGACCGGGAAGCGTTGAGGGCCAAGGCCGTCTTTCTAGAGCACTGTCGAGTATGCCGCCCGGTCCGACGGCGCGTGCCGGGAAAATTCGCGCCGATACTGCATCGGCGAGGTCTTGAGCCGCGCCGCGAAATGCTGGCGCAGCGAGGTGGCGCTGCCGAAGCCGGCCTCGAAGGCCACCATGTCCATCGATTTATCCGTCTGTTCCAGCAGCCGCTGCGCCAGCGCCACGCGCTGGTCGGCCAGCCAGTCGCCGAAACTGGTGCCGGTCGTCTTCTGGAAGCGGCGCGTGAAGGTGCGGCGGGTGAGGCCGGCCGCATCGGCGACGCTGTCGAGGCTGTGGGCCTCGCCGAGCGTTGCCAGCACTTCATCGAGGGCCTTCGCGAACCGGTCGGCGGTCGGCGTTGGCGCGAGCGGGCGTTCGATGAACTGGGCCTGTCCGCCCTGCCGGTGCGGCGAGAGCACGACGTGGCGGGCGAGCCGAAGTGCTGCCTCGGCACCGTAGCGGGCCCGCACAATATGCAGGCAGCAGTCCAGTCCGGCGGCGACGCCAGCGGAGGTGACGATGTCGCCTTCATCGACATAGAGCACGTCCGCATCGACGGCGATGTCGGGGTGAAGCGCCTTGAGTTGATCGGTGTAGGCCCAATGCGTCGTCGCCTTTCGTCCGGCAAGAAGTCCGGCGGCGGCGATGGCGAAGGTGCCGAGGCACAGGCCGACGATCAGCGCGCCGCGTTCGTGCGCCCGTTCGAGCGCACCCTTGAGCGGCGCAGCCAGAGGAGCCTCCAGATCCTTCCAGCTTGGGATGATGACGATATCGGCCTCGTCAAGAGCCGAAAGATCGTGCGGGACCGAAATGCTCAAACCGGCATCGGTCTGGATCGGCCCTTCCTCGGCCGCGCAGACGCGGAAGTCGAAGCGTGGCAGGCCAAGCTTCGTGCGGTCGGCGCCGAACACCAGGCAAGGCACGGAAAGATGGAACGGGCTGATGCCGTCAAAGGCGACGGCGGCGATGATCGGATTGCGCATGGCGGACACCATTTGGAGTTAAAGCAAATGTCCCAATTCTTTCGAACAATGTCAATCGGGCCACTTTCTGCGAGTGGATGCTCGGCCTAGTGGCTCTGCACAGGGATTATGACTCTTTGGCGAAGGGCTTTGGATAGGCTT